>JAOTXT010000070.1 GCA_029862205.1 Paracoccaceae bacterium | reverse complement strand
CTTCGCGACAATCTCCTCGGGCTTGAAACGCTTCCTCGCCATCCTCTGGTCCTCCTTGTTCGGGTCAAAACCCATACATCAAGTCGGACCACTTCCATGGGGCTGTTCCAGACCCACGGCCGACATTCCCGTTTATTTGGCAAGAGCACCGATTGGTAGATGAGAATGCGGTTCCATGGCAGACTTAGCGCGATTTGGCGCCACGGATTGGCGAAATGAAGGAACAAGTTTGGTGACCTACCACGGTATCAGCGAACCACCTGTCTACGCTCGGCGTCCGATACGGGCAGTGGCGCTGGCTTTGCTCCTCGTTCATTCGGCTGCCGGGTGCACAACGATAATCGCCAGATCGCCGATCCCCGAGGACCAGATCGCCGGCGCTGCGCCCTACGGCATCAAGTCGGAGCTCGGGCCAATCCGCGAGTGGGGCGACGCACTCGACATAGAAGCGCGGGATGCAATCATTCAAAGTCGGGCAGATCTTCTACGACAGGCCCACGCCGAGAACGTCCGCACTGGCAAACCAATTGTGCAGACCGTACTGGCACTCTCGGGCGGAGGACCGGACGGTGCCTTCGGAGCAGGTCTTCTGAATGGCTGGACTGCGCGCGGAGACCGGCCAGAATTTACGTCGGTCACCGGAATTTCAACTGGCGCAATCATTGCGGTGTTTGCTTTCCTGGGTCCGGACTATGATGATGAGCTGACAAGTGTCTACACGACCTATACAACTGACCAGCTCCTGACGAAGACCTTCTTCGCGGCGCTAACCGGCGGCAGTGCCATTACCGGTACGCGAGGCTACCGTCGCTTGATCGAGCAGTACATCGATGACACTGTCGTTGCCGAAATAGCCAAGAATTACTTGCGCGGACGCACATTGCTCATTGGGACAACCAATCTCGATGCCTCCCGCCCAGTGGTTTGGAATATCGGAGAAATCGCGGCTAGCGGCCACCCGGATGCTCGAACTCTTATCCAAGATGTCGTAGAGGCGTCTTCAGCCATTCCGGCGGCCTTCCCGCCCGTGCTGATCCCGGTCGAAACAACGGACGGCCGGCACTATGACGAGATGCATGTCGATGGCGGCGCGACCCAGCAGGTCATGTTTTTCACCCCCGACTTTCCCATGCTCGCCCTCGATCGTGCGGTCGGCGCCACTTTCGACCGCACGCTCTACGTTGTCATCAACAACAAGCTGAAAAAGCCCTACACGCCCGTGCGACCACGCGTGATTGCCATCGCGGGGCAAGCCGCCAGCAGCCTGCTAGGCGGCTCGGGCGTCGGTGACATCTACAAAATTTTCGCCGTGGCGGAGCGCGACAATATTGATCTCAATGTGATGTCTATTCCAAAGGACTTCGACGAGGAGGCCTCGGAGCCCTTCGATCCGATTTACATGAAGGCGCTTTACGATCTCGGTTACGAAATCGGACTGGCTGGCGACCGTTGGTCACCCAACCCGCCGGACTTTGCGCCTTGGCCGTGAAGGTCTCCGCTCCACATTGAGGTCAGTCGACCTTATCAATGCCCGGTAAAGACCAAGCTTTGGACTGGCAGCGCAACCGCCTGGATCCGAAGGATGAACGCATGAACCAAGCCGACAGTATCGACCATATGCAAGAACAACCATCGAGATGCGCTTAGGTTTGCATTCTCGAACTTGTCATGATTGTTCGTGTAAGCGTTTGCGATGCACTTGCTGCCAGGTGGGATGTCGTCAGTCTGACCTGCATAGAGCGGCTCCATGAAAACCGTCAATGTCCCCGGCCGTGCCCGATCCTGCGGGTCGATGAGCTGGTCCGTCGGGCGCACCTGACCCGCTGCGATAACGTCCTGCACCTCGGTGATCACCATCGGAATGATCGTGAAAGGTTTCGACACGCAGGTGATCTCGGCGAGCATGCCGGGATGGATCACCTGCGAGGTGATCTGCCCAAAACCAGCCTGAAATCGGCCCTGACCGGACCCCTTTGGCACCAGGATTCCCGCAGGCCGCAGGATCGGGTTGACGTAGTCGCCAGGTTGCAAGGCGAATTGCTGGATTGTGCCTGAGGTGCCCGCGTAGATCGTCAGCTTCTCAATCTCGGTTGTCGCCTGGTTAAGCGCGGCCTCAGCGCTTGCCTTCTTCGCCGGTAACAGGCTCTGGATCTTTGTCTCGACTGCTTGCTTTCCGGCGATGGCCGCGTCGACGACGCCTTTGCGTGCATCCCGCTGGTTCTCAAGAATCTCGATTTCGCGCTCGGTCACTGCCGATGAGCCTTGATCAAAAAGAATCTGTTTTCGCGCCAACTCATCAAGGGCTTGCTGATACGCCGCCTCAGCCTGATCGAGGGTGCCAATGGCGGCATCGAGTTCGGACTTGGCAACGAGCAGTGCGGCGTCGACTTCTGCAATCTGACGACGGGCAGTATCGGCCGATGCCTCCTGAGTCGCGCCGTCGAGCCTAAACAGAGGGTCTCCCGCTGCGACGCGCTGATTGTTGATAACGTAAACTTCGGCGACCCGCCCGCCGCCTTCCGAGAGGATCGTTACGGTGCGGAAGAACGAACTGACGTTCGTTGTCGAGGGGTGGTAGTAGAAGATCACAGTGATGAGCGACACTGTCAGGATGGCACAGCTCGTAATCCCCCAGCGGAGCTCATACCACATCGAAAAGAGATTGATCTCCTGGCCCCAGCGTTTTCCCTGAACGTATCGGCGCACCAGAAAGTCCGGCAGGATGGTAACCAGCGAACACAGAAGAAACTCAAGCATCGATTGTCACCCCCGCGTCGCGTCCGGCTCCGGCGGCGCGGCCGCGTGCTCGTCCCCGATCTCCAAACTGTACTCACCGACATCCGGGACATCCGGATCCGCTTCGATGTCTTGCGAGATTTCAGTCGAGTGCTCCGCGGGCCATCCGCGCTCTCTCAATTCTTCAAGCGTGCTCGAGATCGAATTTAGCGGCGTGGATAGATCGGGGAGCTTGACTGTGGCAAGCAGCAATGCGGCGATCCAGAACAGGTTATTATGTGTGAACATCGCCAAGAGAGCGAGCACTGCAATTAATTGAAACTGTGTACTATTCGTTTTGTGGGCAATTTTTTCCGGAAGTGCATGCAATGTGAAATAGAGATTACCTATGAGCAAGATAATGACGATCATGAAGATCACGACAAACGTGAACAGCGGATCAGAGCCGTCAGGTCCAGGGGGAATCCCGGCAAATGATGCGGCGCCTGACTATGGACGGTTTCAGCCATGTTCTCTCCAATAGCCCTTCGTCAGAGTCGCCCGGGTCTTCCGTTTGAAACCTATCGATTTAGTCAAGCGCACGTGAACCCCTGATCGAAAAGTTAAGGGCTGAACGGTCCGCCGCCAAGCCTTTTTCCTGCGATGAGTTCCTTGCTTTAGCCAGTCCCGCGACGAACAACCAAGCTCGGCTACGCCCCTTGCGAAGGCCATTGGGGAGGGCCGACGAATGAAATACAGGATCAGAGCGACTGAACACGACGTGCGCCCAGATGATGACACCGTGCGGGTCCCCGCGGAATGTAGCGCAGGCGCGATCTGAACCTCTTGCTATTGTGTTCTGCGTGCGCGGAGATTGTCGCGGAAACGGACCGCCCAAATCTCGAATGCCTTACGGACATCGCCCCAGGAGTCGAGCGTGTTGCCGCCTATTGCTTTCGTTCCCGCGCGCTGATCAATTCCGGCCGCTAGCAATTCACCCGTCAACGCGTCGCGCGCTTCGCCCTCTGCCCTGGCCTGACCAACGAAGGCTTTCGTGTCCGAACCGAGTTTTACAATCGTGCTGACCAAACGGGCTTGAGGCACATATGCGGATGGCGCCGATTGGCGCGCGCTGGCGTGGTGGATTCACGACCATCTGCAATATGCACACATGCAGTTCTTTCCAAAGCTTTGTGCATTCAACATTTTGTGGCGCGAGGATGGCTGCGACGGAATCAAAAGCTTCATTGCGCCCCGGGGCTTCCTAACCAAGCCGGGTTTGCCCAATTTCGTTGGCGATCACTCAAGTTGGTATGGTGGGTTTCCGGCGCTCTCAAGAGCATGATTCCAATGGCGGGTTTGGGTCAGGAGTACGTATTCGTGACCTTTTTCGGTCATCGATCCCATTCATGTGCGATGGGTCGCAGTCCTTCGTGGCGCCCCCTTTTTTCTGAGTGGAGATAGACCCCTCGCAATCGGGCATAAGAATTGCCTAGACTAGGTCTCATGCAACTCGCCACCATCACCTACGCGACAGCCTTGGCAATCATGCTTGGCTGGCTTATTTGGATCGGAAAACCAGTCCTGTTGCCCGTCATCGCGGCGATCATCGCACTCTATGTCCTTTCTGAGGCTGCCAAATGGTTGGGAGGAGTCCTGGTATTCCGGCACGCGCCGTCATGGGTGCTACGCCTTCTGGTGCTAGTCGGTTTCACAGCAGCGATCATGCTGCTCTTTTTCCTATTTATCACCAGCTTCGCCCGGGTCGCAGCAGCATTGCCGGGTTACGAGAATAACCTCGACCTACTGGTCGCCCGCGCCGCGAGTTTCCTCGGCATCGAAGAGGAGCCGAATTGGAGAATTCTACGGGATTCCACGCTGGGCCGTTTCGATGCAACCCGCCTTATCACGCCGCTTGTGAATTCGATCGAGGCTTTCGGTGTAGCTCTTTTCCTGATCGTTCTCTACGCATCGTTTTTCTTCGCCGAGCGTCTGCACTTCGCAAGCAAGGTCGCGATCGCGTTGGGAGGAACAGAGCCGGGGGACCGCGCCATGGCCCTGCTTAATCGGATCAATGAACGCGTTGGCAAATACCTCTTGGTCAAGACGATCGTAAACCTGATACTTGGCGTCATCTCACTCGCAATCATGTGGGCGATTGGAATTGAATTTGCAGTTTTTTGGGCGGTGCTCATCGCCTTTCTCAACTACGTGCCTTACTTCGGGTCGTTGGTCGGCGTCATGTTCCCGGTTCTCACCAGTCTCGCACAGTCTGGTTCGATCGGCTTTTCCCTCCTGTCTCTCACCACCCTGTCTGTGGCGCAGATCTTCGTGGCTGGCGTGCTGGAGCCGCGGTTGATGGGTCGAGCCTTCAATCTCAGCCCTGTTGTCGTGCTACTTGCCTTGGCGTTCTGGGGCACACTCTGGGGCATCCCCGGCGCCATACTCGCGGTACCATTGACCGCGAGCCTCGTAATCGTCTTTGCCGAAGTGGATGAGACACGGCCAGCCGCTGTGATGCTGTCGGCACGCGGCATAGTCTAGCCTCTTCGCTAAGGACAAGATCTGGCCCAAGGCGGTCATTCCGGCGCAGACGGTGAACGGAAGGAATGAGCCGAAAACGGACACGTTTCGGTAATGCGAATTTGTAGGCGCCGAACCCTGAACTCTATCAGTTCACGCCGCTATTGGCAGACGCATGTCGGCCCAAACGGGCAAATGATCCGACGCCCGGCGCGCCAATTTCCCCTGCTCGACGCCGGCGCTCGTCACGGTGATATCAACAGTGTGCGCTATCCTGTCCAGCGCCGCTATAGGGCGCGCTGCGTGGTAGGTTCGGCCAGGGCTCAGCACAGTAAACGCCCCAGCAAGCGGCTCCTGACCTCGATCATGTGACCATTCGTTCAAATCGCCCAGAATGATCGCGTCGCTTGCGGTGGAGATGCTTTTCGCGAGCAATTCAAGCTGGCGGCGCCTGTGCTTCCTCAAAAGGCCGAGATGTGTGCCAATAACCACCACTGGTTTGGCCAGATCAAGTTCGAAGCGCACCGCGCCCCGTGGCTCCATCCCGGGAAGGTCAATCCGCTCCACGTTCTTGACCGTGATTCCCTTGCGCAGCAGCACTGCGTTGCCGTGCCAGCCAAGGCTGACATCGTTGTTCGCGACGGGCAGAACGTCAAACCCCGTCTCCGCTTCGATTAGATTTCTTGGGAGGGCGGAATGTCTGGCACCAAGTCGCTTATCTGCTTCCTGCAATGCCACCACGTCGGCCTCAAGCCGATTGATTACTTGGAGAGTGCGCCGCGGGTCACGTTTTTGATCGAGCCCCTTGGCCTTCCGGATGTTGTAGCTCGCAAAGCGGAGCGTGTGTGGGTCGCAAAGAACTCCCATGGTGCATAGATAGGGTGAAAGTACGCAGAAAAAAGACAAACACAGGCTGACAATGCAAACTCTCAAAGCTCAAAGTCGTGTTGTCCTTGTCCTCTGGGGCGCACTTCTCTCCGCGGGCATTTTCGCGCTCTTTCTGGGCCTTTGGGCCTTAGCCTTCGTGTCGGCCGCAACCTTGGCTCTGTCCATGGCGCCGGCAATCCTTGCCTCGCGCTTTTCTGTCACTATGCCCATTCCGTTTCTGGTCGCGATAACGCTGTTCGCGATTGGCTCAGTCTTGATGGGAGAGGCCCTCGGGTTTTACGAACGAGTTTGGTGGTGGGATCTTGCTCTGCATGGCGCTTCAGCAGTCGGGTTCGGCATTATTGGATTTCTGTTCATTTTCATGCTCTTCGAGGGTGATAAGTTCGCCGGACCGCCCGCTGCCATTGCGTTCCTCTCCTTCTGCCTTGCGATAACGGTCGGCAGCATCTGGGAGGTTTTTGAGTATTCGATGGATCGTGGCTTTGGTCTGAATATGCAAAAGAACGGCCTCGATGATACAATGGAAGACATGATCGTGAATGCCCTTGGCGGGCTTATCGGAGCCGGCAGCGGCTTTTTTTATCTCAAGGGTCGCGAGAGACATCTATTTGCGCCGTTCGTCAGGCAGTTTGTCGATGCAAATAGGCGTCTCTATCAACGCGCAAAACAGCGCATGCGCCGTTGACATACGACCCCGCCTCGCATGGCGCTCTCCAAACGTCCGGTTTGCCGCGCATTTCTTCCGTTCGAACGATGCGCAGTATCCGGTAGTTTGGGCTCAAAGCCGTCATCTGACGCTTTCGCCCGGGTATCATCGTCGGCTTGAAACGGGCGAGCGTCAGCTAAGCGGGACGAAGCTGCCGTTCGCGCAGAATTCCAAATGTCCGGTTTGATCGCGGTTCCTGACTTTGAGGCTATGTCGGCCTCGTGCCAGTTCGAGACATAGATCGCGGTTCGCGAGGAGGCTCTCGATAACTTCCCGCGTCAACGCTTCTCGGCCTGCGTTCGCAGGGCCAGCCTATGATAAATTGGCAGGACCAAAACCGAAACGATCAGCAGTGCCACGGCAAGATGGAACGTCGCTGCGACGTCTCCCGTTAGATCCGCCGTCCAGCCCGCGATCATCGGGCCAGTGGCCGTGCAGAAGTAGAAAACGGTAAAAAAGACCCCCATCCCGACAGCCCGTGTCGCCGGCGTCAGCACCAGCGCCGGCAAACTCATCATTGCGCCGACGGCCACGCCGGAAAACAAACCCATGGCGATGACGTTCGCGAGCACCTGATTGGTCCAGGACCCGATTAGCACAAAGAGCGCAAAACCCAGGTTCCCGATGACAAGGATCAGGTAGCGCCGGCCAGTCCAGTCGATCAAGAAGCCGGCAAGTGAGCCGAAGATCGCCAGCATCCATAGAATGATGGATGTGACCGACCCGGCCTCGACCAGCCCCATGCCTCTGCCAATGAACAGCTCCGGCCCGAAGCTGAACACGATGGCCAGCGCCGTGTTGTAGAAGCCCCAAATCGCGCCCGCAGCCACCACCGCGCCAAGGACAGCGCCCCGAACCCGATCACCGGCCGCAATCGGCTCATTTCCGGCACCCGACGGCGAGCGATAAAACATGGCAAGTCCGGCGAAGCCCAAAGCGGTCAAAGCTGCAACCAAGGCCAGCGCAGCGGTCAGTCCACTGGTCTCAGCCAACAGGGGCAAGAAGATCAGCGCAATTGCGATGCCAACCGGCCATGAGTTGACATAGATCGCAAGGGAAAAGCTGATCTCTTTACCGGCGAACCAGTCAGTCACCATCTTGGCCATAAGCACGTTCAGCAGCACACCGCCGATACCCGCTACCAGCCGCCCAGCCAGTTGCCCAGTCCAAAGGTCGGAGGTCGCCATCAGCGTGCCGCCAACTGCCATCATTGCCAGACCGGCCAGGACAACCCGCTTGTCGCCAAACCTCCGCCCAAGCGCCCCGCCGGGTGCAGCCAGGAACAAGCCCGGTGAAAGATACAGGCCGATCAGCAGGCCAATATCGGCGATACCGACTGCGAACGCCTCCTGATAAACTGGCGACAATGCGCCAACTGCCTGGAACTGGAAGGCCATTGACGTGCGCACGAGAAACAGGAGCGCCAACACCCTCCATCTGATTGCCATGCCACCCACCCAGTCCGTTTCTCAGGAGGTAAGCTCTTTATACCAAGCTTCGCTCAACCGATAGCAGATTGGTCTATCGTCCGAATTCCGGAAGGGGTCAGAAATACGCATAGCGCGCACTCACTCAAGGCCCGGATTGCCCCACATTGCTGCCATTCGAACGCGGTGCAGCATCCGGTAGTTTGGGCTCAAAGTGTGAATTCGCTGCGTCTGGCACCAATGACGGCAGAGCGGGACAAACCTGCCGTTAGCGAAATGTTTCGAAGGTCCGGTTAGATCCCGTCTTCTGCCGTTGGGGCTACGTCGGGAGAGTGCCATCAAATGTCATAGGCTGGCACTTGGCCGAATGTCAGAATCGGCACATATCGTCACCAACTTACTGTGCTCACTGGCACGAACGTGAGATCGAGACATGATCGCTGACGTCGATGCGGGAGCGGCCCTTCAAAGCCGGCGGCCGGCTCGCTCGACACGCCCAATATGTCATCACCCAGTCGGCCGAAGACTGGCGACACAGTCGGTAGAGGATATCCAGACGGAGAACCCCGACGCCTCCCGGTGCTCGCCTCCGCGGGCGCCACGCGGTAACGTGACGAGAAAGACATCCGTAGAAAGGAGATGCGCAATGACCAGCACACGCCGAGAACTCCTCGTTACCGCTGCCGCGGCCGGTACGATCACTCTGCTACCCTTCACGGCCCGGGCCGACGGGCACGCGATGCACGCCTTAAATGGGGCGGGCGGCGAGATCAAGGTCCATCCCGTCAGCCATGCCTCGTTCGTGATGGAGGCGCCAATGGGCACGATCTATGTCGACACGGTCGGCGAGGCGGCAGCCTACGCCGACATGCCCGCGCCCGACCTAATCCTGATCACGCACCGCCATGGCGACCACTTCAACGCCGACACGCTGAACGCGTTGGGTAACGCACCGATTATCACCAATGCGGACGTGCATGGCATGATGGATGACGCGCTCAAGGGCCGCACTACCATCATGGGCCATGACGCCGGCACTGACTGGAACGGCACGACGGTCGAGGCGATCCCCGCTTACAACAAGGATCCCGCGACGAAGTTCCATCCTAGGGCGCGCGGCGACAACGGCTACGTGCTGACGATGGCGAACTTCCGAATCTACATCTCGGGCGATACCGAGGACATTCCCGAGATGCGGGCCTTGAAGAATATCGACCTTGCCTTCGTCTGCATGAACCTGCCCTTCACGCCCGGGTTTCTCTGCATACCTGCCGTTCGAGCGCGCCACAGCATCCGGTAGATTGGGCTCCAAGTGGAAGTTCGCTGCGGCATCCACCAATGTCGACTTTTCGCACTCTCCCGACGTAGCCCCAACGGCAGAAGACGGGATCTAACCGGACCGTCGAAACATTTCGCTAACGGCAGGTTTGTCGCGCTCTCCGGACATTTGTGCGAGGTGCAGCGAAGGGCGACATAGAGCCCTTTCTGCACGATGCTGCGTCGCATCCAAACGGCAGCAATGCGCGGCAAACCGGACGCTCAGTCAGTGTGCGCTATGCGTATTCTTGACTCTTTCGCGGCCTCAGAGGACACGCGATCGAACACGCGTCCCAGCTGGCTGGAAAGATCGCTGGCCAAGGTGGATTAATCCAATCGGGAATCCTAGACTGAATGAAGTTCATGAATCTTGATGCCTCTAGGAGCGGCACGTTGACGACTGTTTCAGAGCCACGGAACAGTGATCAGATTGCGCTCAACGATGCGTTGGAGCGCGAGGCGGCAACGCGGCAGATCCTGCAGGTAATTTCGCGCTCGCGCGACGACGAGAAGCCGGTCTTCGACGCGATCCTCGAGAATGCTGCACGCCTATGCAAGTCGACCATGGCCCGGCTACACCTGCTGAACGAGGCGGGCACACACCATCTGCTGGCGGCCCATTGGGGCGAGGTCATGCACACGCTTGAGATCGGCGAAGCCTGGTCGATGGACGATCCGCTCCCGATTCCGCGGTCAATTCGCGAGGCACGGACAATCCAGGTCGAGGACATGGCCGAGACCGAGCTCTATCGCTCGGGCGATCCGGTGACCGTCCGCATGGTGGACGAAGAGGGCCTGCGGACCGGCCTCAGGGTGCCGCTGATACAGGGCGATCGGGCCTTCGGCTGCATCGCGCTTAGCCGGCGCGAGGTTCGCCCCTTCACCGACGACGAGATCGCCCTCGTACAGACCTTCGCCGACCAGGCCGTTATCGCCATCGAGAACGTCCGCCAGTTCCAGGCCGTCCAGACGGCGAATACCGAGCTGGAAACCCAGCTGCAGCGCGAAGCGGCGGCGCGGGAGGTATTGCAGGTCATAAGCCAGAGCCGCGACGATGAGCAGCCTGTCTTCGATGTGATCCTAGAGAACGCGGCACGGTTGTGCCGATCGACCATGGCGCGGCTCCATCTGGTAGAAAGTGATCGGAAACACCGCCGAATTGCGGCGCATTGGGGCGAGGACCTGCGCGCATTGGCGATCGGCGAGAAGATACCGATGAACAAGGGGCACCCAATCTCGGTTTCAATTCTGGAAGCGCGCGTCATTCACATCGAGGACATCTCTGAGACTGATCTTTACAAGGGTCACGACCCGCTGTTTCGCCGGCTTGTGGACGAAGAGGGAATACGGACCTTGCTCACAGTCCCATTGCTGCAGGGTGGACAGGCCTTTGGGTGCATCGCGCTTAGCTGTCGGGAGCGGAGCCCCTTCGCGAAGCAGGACATAGAACTGGTAGAAACCTTTGCCGCGCAGGCCGTGATCGCCATCGAGAACGTCCACCAGTTCCAGGAACTCCAGGCCCGGCTGGAGCGTGAAGCGGCGACGCGGGAAATCCTCGAGGTCATCTCGCGATCTCGCGACGACGAGGCGCCAGTCTTCCAAGCGATCCTCGAGAACGCTTGCACGCTATGCGAGGCGCCTCATGGGGCCTTAATACTCAGAAACTCAGAGGACACGCATCTCGTGATCGCGGCCGCGAACACTGAGAATTCCGGCTATGTCAAAATGCTGCGGAAGAATCCCCATTCGCTGTCGGATGACAAATCGCTGACAGTTGAAGCCGTTAAGTCCATGCAAGTACGGCAGTATCGCGATATCGAAGAGCTTCGGGACTACCAAAGCCCATCCGATCAATTAAAAGCGACGTGGCAGTTGGAGAGGATGCGCACCCTTCTCTACGTTCCCCTGATGAAGGGAGATCGGGCGATTGGCGTCCTTGGCCTTTACAGGCTTGAGGTGTCGGAGTTCTCCGATCACGACATCGAGCTGCTGAAGCTCTTTGCCGACCAGGCCGTAATCGCCATCGAAAATGTTCGTCAATTTAAAGCCCTTGAAAGCCTGAATGCAGAGCTGAGCGACCGTGTTGAAGAGCAAGTTGGTGAGATCGAGCGCATGGGCCGGTTGAAGCGCTTCCTGCCTGCGGCAGTTGCAGATACAGTCGTCAGCCAGGGCGCGGATAAGATGCTGTCCAGCCATCGCGCGCTGCTGGGGGTTTTGTTCTGTGACATCCGAGGGTTCACGGCATTCTGCGAGACTGCGGAGCCAGAGGAGACAATCGACGTCCTGCAGACCTACCACGAGGAGATGGGCAAACTCATCAATGCCCATGGCGCAGGGGTCGATCACCGCATGGGTGATGGCGTCATGGTGCTTTTCAATGATCCGTTGCCCTGTGACGACCCGGCGGGTGACGCTGTCCGCTTGGCAGTCGCCATGCGAGCGCGGATGGCCGAGTTATGCGCGCAATGGAAACGTCTGGGCCACCGCCTCGGATTTGGCGTCGGTGTCTCGCTCGGCTACGCCACTGTCGGTATGGTCGGTTTCGAAGGCCGGTTTGACTACACCGCGTCGGGCACTGCGATTAATCTTGCCTCCCGCCTTTGCGATGAGGCCGAAGATGGCGAAATCGTTCTCAGTCCGCGCGCCGGTGTCGCGGTGGAAGATGACTTTAAAGTTGAAACCAGAGGAGCGGTAAGTCTGAAGGGAATTCGCGAGCCCATGGAGGTCTTCAGACTAATCGGAGCCGCCGCAACATAAGAAAATCGGACTCATGTCTCTCTTTGGCACATTCGAGAAATAGCCTCTACGGCAGCAATCGAGATCAAACCGGACCTCAGGAATTTTTCTCAAACGGCAGGTTTGTCTGAGCATAGCAGACATTGTGCCTGGGCGACGAGAATGCACACTTCGGGTCGAAAGGACCTTCACTGCCCCATCGCACTATGTTGGGGAATCGGCGGTAAGCCGACCCTGAGCGAGATGATCTGCCGGCTGTTTGTGTTGTCCTGCCGGCGCACAGGTGACTTAAGAAATCCGCTAACAGAACCTTGAGGCCCGTTCAGTCTGCCGCGAGATGCGGCGCCTTCGTCCATCCTCTGCGAGATCATTTAGAAGCCTGATCAAAACATCGAGCCCCTCACCGACGATGCGTGGCTGACGGTCACCGAGATGGTCGAATGGAAAGATTTTGAGCTCGCCCCGATAGCCTTCCGCGATTGCCAGGTCTTGTCCGACGCCCGGTGCTTGGGTCTTGTCGAACCCTTTCGGCACAGACAAGCAAATGAGGCGCGAACCGGTTCTGCCTTCGAGTTTGTCCAGGCGTCGTCTGAGTCCCCTCAAGAACTGTTCCTCCCTTCCAGCGCAGTGATGCGGCGCTCCAGGTCCTCGACTTCGAGCGTCCGTCGATAAGTTGAGATAAGCCGGGAGACAGCCTCGCCTTCGCTTGGCGCCAGATCACCTGCGGCGACCGCAGAGACCAGCGCTGCCATAGCATTGGCCGCATCCGCAGCGCTGGTCATCCTTGGCAGGTCGAGGTCAACGGCAGCATCTTTCCTTGCTGGGAGAATGCGCTCCAGAACCAGCCGGATTGCGGTCGTCTCACCTGCAAGCGCCAGTTCCACGCACTTATCTGCGATGTCCTCTCCAGCATCCTCCAATCGCATAAGCGTTGAGCGTCCGCGCTTGTTTCGAGCACCAGGCGGCCTGCCAGGATTGCCTGTTGAGAAGCGACCAGTCCCAGGATCACGGCCTTCCGTAGATCGACCGTTGTTTACGGGTTGCTCGGTCATTGCCACATTTCCGGGTCTTGTGTCTCCGGGTCGGTCGCACAGGTCGCAGCCCTATAGGGCTGCTGCGACCTTGCGACCTCACCGGAACCGAGTTGACCGCTCGTCGCATTCGCCGAATTGCGACCCTTTGCGACCCCGCGACCATTCAGCTTTGTCGCCCATATCTTGTTCTGGTTTGCTCCGATCAGGCCCTTTGTCACGAGTGTTTCACAGGCCCGCTTCACCGCCTCGCTTCGCCGCTTCGGCTCGGATTGGTGCATTCGGCCTGCCGCGAATTTGCGGAACGCATCGGCATCCACCACGCGGACCTTCCCACGCTCCGGCCAGCCAGTGCCCCCCGGATTCGGCTCACCGTGATCAATGGTGAACTCGTAGAGGGCCTCCATCACGGCCTGCTGGGGCTTGCTGAGTGTCACAGATTTCTCTGGCACCTCGGCAGCTTCCACAACACAGGCGAAAACCTGCTTGCCGCGTTCTTCCGTTTCCCCGATTTCAATCGGCGTGAGCGTGAACCCGAATTTCTGTCCACCTTCGCCATCGCGCTGCTTGGTTATGGTGATTGCACCATTGGAGACGCTCAGTTCGGTGTCGATTGCGCCTAGCAAGCTGCTGTGGCCGCGCGAGCCTTTGGCTACGTCCTTGCCGCTGTGGTGCACAATCAAGACCAGGCAGTCCAAGGCGCGCGCAATCGCATCGCAATGCGTAATAAAGGCACCCATGTCCTCCACTCCGTTCTCATTGCCGCCAGGCATAGCCCGGTTGAGCGTGTCCACGACCACAAGGCCAATCTTGTGCCTAGTCGTCTCTGAAACGTCTCGGCCAGCCGCGATGACGCGGTTGCAGTCCGTCTCGGTAGACCGGAGATCTAGTTTCTCGGAACAGCGATGGAATACAGCATCCTCGACGCCGTAGTGCATGCGCCAGGCATGCAAGCGATTGCGGAAAGGCTTGCCGCCCTCCAGGCTGAGATAAAGCACTGCCTTGTGCTCTACATACTTCCCGCGCCATTCGGGCTGTCCGCTGGCGACATGGCAGGCCAGGTCTATTGCCGTGTAGGTCTTGCCGCTGCCGGGCGCCCCGAACATCACGGCCAAACCTTGCTTCGGTAGCACGTCCTCAACCATCCACGAATCTGACAGGAACGCTTCACTTGCCTCCTTGAACGGAACAAGTTGCAAAGGCTTTCCTTGCGCCGAATTCGTAAGCCGCGATTTGTCAGCAGACTGATCGGGTAACCCCGAGCGTCCGCCGGTGGTTTCGTCCCACGATACCGTCATGCTGCGCACCACATGTTCAAGCCGTGGGATTGTCCCACGTCAGCGCCTATGGGCCGCATTTTTCTCGGGACGCACTCTTCCAGCTACCGCGCCGCGGAGGAACAGCCTACCGAATTCGGCAATGGCGCCGAGGAACTCGAACGTCGTTTCCGACCGTGACGCAATGAGGCCGCTCCCCATCGTGTGCCATAGAACGCCCCAAAGCTGGAAACCTGACCTACGAGCCTTTCTCGGGCTCCTGACTCTCGTCCACGCGGACTGGCTGGATGTTGCCGCGGGCCATTCGCTGACTTGGTGGCCATCGGTCCCTCCCATCTTGACAGAATCGATTTGCCCCTCTGGCAACGCTTGAAAGCCTCTGGCCGCACAAAGAGGCATCGCACCTCCAGAAGACTCATCATGTGTCAACGGCTTGCTGCTCTGCTGATCGATGTCGGCTTCGGGTCACGAATACGCGTAGCGCACTATTACTGAGCGTCCGATTTCCCTCGCATTGCTGCCGTTCGAACGTCGCGCAGCATCCGGTAGTTTGGGCTCTATGTCGCCCTTCGCTGCACCTCGCACCAATGTCCGGAGAGCGGACAACCCGCCGTTCGAGCAAAATCTCGAAAGTTCGTTTCGATCCCGATTGCTGCCGTAGGGCTGATTCCCGAATGTGCCAATAGCCGACAGGGCAAACAGTCCCGAGGTCAATACGATCTGAACCATTAGCCCGTCCCATGCGGGCTCGCGCGAGGCGTATGCGCAAGTGTCCATCGGCATCGTGCCGGCTAAACAAGATCAGATCCATGGTCCGGAAAGCTTCGCTCGCCACGCTCTTCTATTCCGCGCCGAACAGGAACGCCTAAGATCCGCTCGCACTCTGAGCAATGCCGCTCAAGTCATGCTGGTTTGCCAAAAAGAAGAATCGCTGCATGCTCTAAACAACGGCGATAACCAATCGACGACACTCAAGATCTCAGGTTGGTCTTAACATGCGATGAGCCTTGCATTCTTCCAGCCATAACCCTAAGCTATTTCAAGGAGAGATTATAGGTTGGGGTACGACTGTGGGCTTGGCTATGCCAAGAGAAAGCAATTGGACCCGACCTGAGTGACAAGCACCAACTTGAGACCTGACGCTTCGACAGCGTTGATGTTGGCCTCCTAATTGCCTCCCACGTCGGACATTGACGCCTAGACCGTAAACGGTCGGGCGCGGCGCCAATGAGCGCCACCGAAATGTATCTCGTCGCTGGCTTAGCGATGCGTATGTGGAGGTGAAAATGGCTTGGCTCTCTTGCTCCCGAAAGCGCGTAATGCGCTTAGGACATCATTCAACGATCGAGCATTTCTTGAGGCCCCTTAGCGAATGAGGGTGCAAACGCGGCTGGCCAGCGGCCGGCGGCGGTGACTGCCAAGAAAGTCGGCGCGAACCGCGCCAGTTGAAGCGCCCGGGCAGCTCCGGGTCTAGGAAGCGTTTGAAATTCAAACGCTATTACGAAGATGTTCGCCTAGTCCAGTCGATGTTCGAGGGCGGACAAAGAAGGGGGAGTTTACGATGGCTAACCAAGCACCCATTGCTCAAAACGATCTGTATCAAGTCTTCGAAGATGAAAGGAACGCATTCTCACCTGCCCAAGGGGTACTCAACAATGATAGCGACCCCGACGGCGACAAACTCGCGGTCTCGGTCTCCTCTGCAAACCGTCCGCTCAACCCGCTCTTCGACATCAACACGAACGGCGCGTTCACCTACGACACGCGCTATCACGGTGATCTCTGGGTCGATGGAACACATCTCGGAACGCCGGGAGACCCGGCACCGTTGGTTGTTTCCGGCGACGTGAACGCGGTTTTACTCGACAACGGGTTCAACTCTCTCGCCGACGGTGCCGTAATCACGGACACGTTCACCTACACGCTCTTTGACGGTCAGGCTTTTGTCACCGCAACGGCCACGATCGAGGTCACCGGAGTGAACGACGATCCGGTTGCCGTCGATGACGAGCTTATCGTCGGCGCGGGCCTCATGGACACGATCGACGTCATCCTCAACGATACGGACGTTGACGTTTGGCCGACCCCCGACGTTTTGACGGTTGCGTCCATAAGCGATGTCAATGATCCAGGTCCAGACACGGGCGAATCTGTGTCGGGATCAGGAACAGAGATTGACCCGCTCATGACGGACGCCGGTGGCTCCGTCTTCATCGATGCCTCCGGCAACATCAAATACACTGCGGCAACCGGTTTCTTCGGGATCGACACGATCCAATACACGGTGAGCGACGGCAATGGCGGCACCGACACCGGCGAGCTGCGGGTCACCGTGACGCCGGCGAACCAAGACCCGACCGCAGTCGACGACAGCTATATGATCGGCGAGGATGATGGCGCGACGGCGTTCGCCACCGTTCTCGGCAATGATTCCGATCCGGATGGCGGCGACGATCTAGGTGCGCAGCTCGGCGGCCTTGTCCTGACGCGGATCGACAACCCGACTGATATGAATACAATCGGCGGCGATCCGGGCATCCTGGTCGATTTCAACGTCGACGGCACCTTCACCTACAATCCGAATGGCCAGTTCGAAAACCTGGCCGCCGGTGAATCCGCCTATGTGGCTTTCGAATACGACGCCTTCGATGCCGAGGGGACACCGTCGCGCGCCAAGGTGATCATCGAGATCCAGGGCGCGAATGACCCGATCCTGGCGAACCTTCCGGGTCAAATGGCGAATGTTTACGAAGCTGGTCTGGTAGTCGATCCGATGGTCGGTCAGACGAACGCCGGCAGCGGCATTGGTCTGACGACCACGATGCAGACCTTCAGTTACCTTGCGGGGCTTGCCGCGCTCAAAACCGACGCCGTGGCCAACCCTGACGGTGATACCATCTTCCTGGCCCCGACGGTCACCGGCACGACTCCGCTGGAAGCCGATGCGACGGCGATGCCCGGCGACACCATTGCTGGCGTAGACGGTTTCTGGACCCTGCTCGACACAGGTGACAACGCGACCGGTCAAGAGGGGGCAGCTTTTGAGGACGGCCTGATCGACGCGGTCAAGTTCACGTTTACCAACAACAACACCGGCCACAGCGATGATGGCCAGGACAGTGGGTTAAACGAGGGGCTGATCGAGACATTGCAACTTGGCCTCACCGACGGCACCCTCGTCAGCGGTGGCTCCAACTATCAGGTCCAGTTCGGGTCCAATTTCAACATCACCAGTGCGGAGGTTGTGAAGATCGACGACATTCCGGTTCTTGACCCCACATTCACAGTGGGCACGATCCTCATCGACGAAACGACGGGCATCCAGGCCGGAACCAATGATGTCGCCGATCCTGGCGCTGGCCAGCGCGAGGCCCTTGCATCCGGGATCATCACTCTGGCCGACACGGTCACCAGCGAAGGTGCTGACGGCTTGGAATCGGGTCCGACGACCGAGCTCACGGACAGCACTGGTGCCAACTTCAATGGCACCGCGACCAACCTGTTCGACACCGCCACCGGCAACCGGATCTTCCTCTACGATAACGGCGGCAATGGTGTGGTCGGGCGCGTAGGGACCGGCACGGGCACGGGCGATGCCAATGCGGGCGGAGACATCGCGTTCACCATCGCGCTCGAAAACGAGGTCGATGCCAGGCTGACGCAGGATCGCGCTGTCTTCCACGCAGACGCCACCAATCCGGACGACACTGTGACCCTGACGGCTGCCGATGGTAGCGCGCTCATCTTCATTACCGTCACCGTGAACGATGGTGATGTCGGTGCTACCGACGAGGTCAAGGCAACCGGCAACAACGCCCTTGTGGCCACGTTCCGCGACGACAAGCCGTTGTTGACCAGCATCGAGGAAGGCTTCGTCGACTGGGTGGTCGACACCTACGAGGGTGCCGCCACCGGGCTCGATTTCGGCTTCGACGGCGCAGGATTTGTCGACCTGACATCGTTCAGTGCCTCGGTCCAAATCTTCGATACCGATGGCGTGCTGATTACCACCGTTACGGGCACAGAATCTCCAGACAACACCGTGCTCTACGAGGACGCCATGGGCGTTGATTTCTTCGAGCTCCGGCTCGACAGCGCCACTGGCAACTTCGAGTTCGAGATCTTCGAAGATGCGCCCCTGGTCGAAAACCAGGTCAATCTGGGCGGTGTGAAGGCGGGCGCGCCGACGGGGCGTGTCGAGTTCACAACCGCAACCGCGACGGTCGTGGGCATCAATGCCATCGAAGGCGTCGCGGATGTTGGCAACGATGACGATGGTCCCCTTCCCAACCCGTCGGACGGGGACGTCAAGGATGCGATCGATGCTGGCGACGCGACAGCGTTACTGAATGCCAGCAGCAATGGCCTCGGCACCGAAAACCAGAATACGGAAGACGACGAAGCCTATGTCATCGACACGTCGGTGCCCACGGGTGGTGTCGTCTTCACTGTCGGTAAGGGCACCGGTGGCATCGACTCGGTCTCCTTCAATTGGGAAGCCTATGATGTGAACGGTGACCTCGTCGCCGAAGGGACGACCACGGCTGTCGCGGTGCCTTCGGGCGGCAATTCGAACGAGGTGAGAATCGAGCTCCCCGCCGGCGTGGAGGCTTCCTTCTACTATCTCAATCCCGACATCTCGGGAGGTGGACCAAACGCTGCCTTCAACATTCCGACGCTGTCGATCCTGGAGCGCGGTGCGGTTGACGACTTCGAGTTCTTGTTCTCGGCCCAGCCGTTCGACAAAGACGGTGATCCAGCCGACCTCGCCGATGACTTCGATTTCGTCGTTGGCGTGAACGCGGATGGCAACATTACCTATGACGGCACGACGTCCCTGGTCAACGAACTCGATATGGCCTGAGCCATCAGGCGGGGCGCTTTCTTTGCGCCTTGCTCTCGACACCCACGCGGCGGCCCTCCGGGGCCGCCGTTTCTATTGCCGAATTGCAACCCACAGTATAGTGGACACTCAATTTCTTCCGTTATTGGTGCTTTGTTTAATATTTATGAAAACATGCGGTTGCAATTAATCATATGTAAACAGATTTTGGTCACGTTTTCCTTGTCTGACATGCCCGCCTGCGGCATGATTCTTTGTGGGTAAGGGGTGACCAAGCAATCCTGATAACTTGGGCTGCGTTTTTTCCGAGAGAATTCGCTTAGCGTTTTCCTGCTCTGCGAGTGCGATTGGGGGCCGTCGCCATCGGCGCCGGCGGGGAGCAATATGGCTGCAGACATCGCCGTGAGCTTTGATCACGGGCTTAACGGCTGCTGCGTGTGCTTCGACTGCTACGCGGCTGCTGCAGATACCGCAAATCAGAAGCCCGGGCTCGAGAAGGCCTCCGAGGCGCTGGAAATTCGCTTTCCCGAGAAGGCTATCAGCTTCGCCGAGCGCTTCGGACTGGGTCAGTTCGCTGAAGATGCCCAGACTATCCCCGACGTGATGATGGAGCAGAACGCCGGCACGATCTACACGTCTTATGATACGGATACTGGCGATCTTGATCAGGGCATCGATGCTCTGATTTACCCCTATACGTGGGATACGACAATTCTCACGTACAGTTTCCCGGACTCGCCCGACGACTTTACCTACTCGACGTCGTCGGCTTTCGGCATGCTCCCCGCCGAGATGCAGGCGATGGCTGAGAGCGCGCACGCGCAATTCTCGGCGGTCGCGCCTTTCACCTTTACCGAGCTTACAGGTGCCGAGGACCGGGATGCGGACCTGGCGTTCGCCCTGGATGGAAACGCGGCCAGCGCCTATGCGTGGCTGCCAAGCTCCAGCACGCAGGGCGGCGACAGTTGGTACGGTCAGTTTCTGACCGATCCTGTTACGCCGGTGGTCGGAAGTTACGATTACCACACCGTGCTGCATGAGGTGGGACACACGCTCGGTCTTAAGCACGGCCACGAAAGCAGCTACGGAGGTGCTCTTCCATACGAGTTAAACTCGATGGAATTCTCGGTGATGACCTACCACTCCTACGTCGGTTCACTTGGAGGCGCATACACGAATGCCGACGGGGATTTTGCGCAGTCCCTGATGATGCTCGACATCGCGGCGATTCAGAGGATGTACGGCGCAAACTTCGAGGAGAATTCGGACGATACAACTTACACATTCGACCTGTTGACTGGTCGTATGTACGTAAACGGTGTCGACGTCATCGCATCTGCCGGCCTCACGAAACTGTCCGGCAGCGACACGGTCTTCCGTACGATCTGGGACGGAGACGGCGTCGACACCTATGATTTCTCGAACTACGCGACCTCGCTTGGTGTCGATCTTCGACCTGGCGAATGGGTCGATCTGGACACCGATGGCATCTTCCAACGGGCTTACCTGGGTAGCGGCAACTTCGCCCGCGGGCACATCGCCAACGCGCTGCAGTATGAGGGGGACTCGCGCTCACTCATCGAGAATGCGAAGGGTGGTTCCGGCGACGATTGGTTCCGCGGGAACGACGCTGACAATACCTTCTGGGGTGCCGGTGGCAATGACACGTTTTACGACAGCGCCGGATCGGACACCTATCACGGTGATGCGGGGTTCGATACTTTGGAACTCGCAGAAGCCTTTGCCAGTTACAGCTTTGAAATCGCAGGCAGCTTCATCGAAGCGACCAACGGATTCATGGACCGCATCGCCGATACGGTCGAGCAGATCGTCTTCTCGGACGAAATCTGGAGCTGGTCCAATCTCTACCTCTGGATCGACGGCAGCGGCGAGCCCGCCAATGCCGCACCGAACGCCGAAGACGATGCGGTGACCACGGGCTCGGGTGCCGACGTCTCGATCGCCGTGCTTGAAAATGATACGGACCCGGACGGCGACGCGCTCACGATCGAAGGATTCCAGCAGGGCACCAATGGCACGGTGACCCGGTCCGGTGACACTTTGATCTACGTCCCTAATTCTGGCTTCGAGGGCGTTGACAGTTTCGCCTACACGGTCACCGACGAGACGGGCGCCGCGGACACGGCGATTGTGACAGTCTCGGTCGAGGCTTCGGGCACCACGCTCACGCCCTTCGATGATCTCGTGACGTTCGAACAGGGGAGCGCCCAAGATGCAGGCGGGGCGGTCTCGTTCGTCAGTCTGGATGTGGCGGCGACATCCAAGATGAACGGCGCCTTTTCGGGCGAGAGCGGCACCGATCGCATGTTCGAGATGATCGCGACGGGCGAGGACTTCGACCTGAGCGCGGCGTTGTTCAAGTCCGATCGGGGGATGGCCACGATCACAGTCGACGCTTGGGACGATGGTGTTTTGATATCCACCGAGACCTTCCAGGCCGGCGCCCGATCGGCCACGCTCGAGACCTTCGGAACAGGCTTCGAGGGGATCGACCGCGTTGTCGTTACGTCGGATCGGGAAATCCTTGTGGATGATATCGACATCACGACCTACTGGGTCGGAGAGCCGCCGGATCCGGCACCTGTTCCCAGCGATGAAACAATCGTCATCGATTTCGAAGACGCCACGGCCACTGCACCCGAGAACGGCGCGCCGGAATTCGCGAATTCGCTTTCTTCGGCAGGGTTTGAGTTCCTGGAGGCGACGATGACGTCGCGCAGCAAAGGTGTCACATCGGGCACCTTTGCGGCTCAGAGTAGCGTGGATGACATCATCATCCAGCGCACCGACGCGAGTATTTTCGATTTCGATGGTGGCTGGTTCACCGCTGTTGACGGACGCAAGGTCGATCTGGCAATCGAAGCCTGGAACAATGGCGAGCTTCTGGGGAGTGAAACCTTCAGGATCTCAGATCGCCGTGAAACCTTAGTCGAAATTGATGACGTTATGTTCGACAATGTCGATCAGGTGATCCTGCGCGCCGATGGCGGCATGATCGCCGACGATCTCAGCTTTCTCATCTAGCTAGGATTGTCGGTTCGAGCGACGGCACGCCGCTACAGCGCGCTGCCGTCAGAACCGAGCCGGAGCTTTGAGCCCTAAAGGCTGGATCTTCGGTGCGGAGCCAATCCGTCTCAATTCGCCGCGTCAGCGAGAGGTGCATCGCGTTGCAGCGGTGGATTTGGCTTCCGCTTTGGGTCAGAAATACAAATAGCGCGAACTCATCGAAGGTCCGGACTGCCCCATATTGCTGCCGTTCGAACGCGGTGCAGCACCGGGTAGTTTGGGCTCTGAGTGGCTCTTCGCTGCGCAATCCACCAATGACCGCCCTTGGCACAGAGCAGACGCCCTACCGGAGCGAGTTAAGCGTCCGTCCCATAACCCAATGCCGACGTCTCGTTCGACTCTAGATTGAAGCAGGGACGACGGGGTTCGTGCTCAACAATCTGGCGGTAGTTTCGACAGTTAAGAGCCGGCCCGGCTTTACTGCCAACCGCGCGAAATGAGATCCTGTTCTCGCTGTTCGGTTAGGCCGGGACTGGCTGGTTCCGGGCTTCCGCTGAATTCCCCCTTTGGAGCCGAGGTTGATGATCCCGGCGCATTGGTGGCGTTCTCGGTGCCGGCAGCCGGATTGCCGGAGCTACTTTTGCCAACGGAGCCAATGCCGCCGGAGCCGCTACCACCGGAGCCACCGCCACCGCCGCCGCCGTCACCACCATTTGCAGCACGGGAAGCAGACGCGCCGAATGACACAACGCCGTCGGCAGAGATGTCGACGCCAAGCGGCATCACCAACACGATCAGCGCTGTCCCACGTCAGCGCCTATGGGCCGCATTGAGGTGATTGGCTAACGGAGGATTTCTGGCTCATCGTAACCATCATGGAGTGGAGATGAGACAGAAATCCGGGAAGCAAAGAGCCACGACCGAACAGGTCGTGAAGGACATCCGCCGCAGGACGCGCAAGCACCATTCGGCCGAGGAGAAGATCAGGATCGTTCTCGAAGGGCTGCGTGGCGAGGAGAGCATCGCTGAGCT
>JAOTXT010000011.1 GCA_029862205.1 Paracoccaceae bacterium | reverse complement strand
GGCACCGCCGAGAGGGGACGGCGCGCCTATCGAAGAGGACGATCTGCGCGCGCTGCTGCTGGCCTACGATCCGGCGAATGCGCGCATCACTGGCGATGATGAACTCTACCGGGCCCTCGCGCCGGTTCTGGCCGCGGATATCGCCATGCTGCGGCTCCACCGGATCGATGCTCCGCCGCTCGAGGCGCCGGCGGTGATCCTCACGGGCGGAAACGATCATGTGGTGCCGGCTTCCGCCGCCGCCGATTGGGCCGGACATTTCACGCAGCCGATCGATCGACAGGCCTTGCCCGGCGGTCATTTCTTCGTCTTCCGTGAAGCGAACGGCAGCGTGCTCGACCTGCTGTCGCGTCTGCTCGAACGGTCGGCCCGATGATCGATCTCTGGTCGATCCCCCTTGAAGCAAGCCGAACGGGTCTGGCCGCGGCGCGCGCCTTGCTTGACGCCGACGAGAGATCCGCGAGCCGACGCTTCGAGAAGCGCTCGCTCGCCAATGCCTTTGTCCTGCGCCGGGCGGCCCGCCGGGCAATCCTTGCGCGCTATCTGAATGTGCTGCCCGAGAGAATTGCCTTTCAAGAAAACCGGCATGGCAGACCCCAAACCGACGGCCTTAGATTCAGTGCCAGCCATTCAGGCGCGATGGCCTGCCTCGCAGTCACGCGGGGCGACGTGGTGGGAGCCGATATCGAGCGCATTCGTCCGGTCGACACGTTGCTTTTCGAGCAGCGCATTCTTTCGCCCGACGAGCGCCAAATGTTGCAAGAGCAACCGGAACCCGATCGCCTGAACAGGTTGCTGACGCTTTGGACCGCGAAGGAGGCAATTTTGAAAGCGATGGGTACCGGTCTTTGCCTGGAAATGCTTCCCCGGATCACAGTTCCGCCCGAAACTGGGTGCTGGCGCCAGGCAACGGCCCCGGGTGGCGCATGGCAGGTGCGCTCGACCGTGGACGGAGACTACGTCACCAGCCTTGCCGCCCCGGCCCCGGATGCGGTTACCCACCGCGACGCAACCGCGCTCCTGCATGGCCATGGGGTCGGTTAGCCGGCCTCGATCAGCTTGCTCGCCCGGATCAGCGGCGGCATGTCGCTTCCCTCGCTGAACCCGCTTAGCGTATCGCCCAGGATCTCGCGCGCCGAACCGTCATCGCCATCCTCGCTTAGGATACCCGCCAGGTCCTCGGCGGCGCGGAGCTGCCAGGACAAGTGACCCAGCGCCACGGCTTTTTCCAGCGCTTCGATCAGCGAGGCCTTCGCGGCGGCGCGGTCGCCCTGCAAAAGCGCAAGCTGACCCTCGACGCGGTATATCTCGGGCTCGGCGAACCGGGCCTCGTCGCTTGTCACACAGCCGCGCGCCTCGGCCAGTTCCGCACCGGCGGTCTCGAAATCGCCGGTCCGTGCCAGGGCCAAGCTGTGGGCCGGCAACAGCATCGGACGGAACAGATCGAAGCTGAGATCGCTCAGCATCGCCAGCGCGTCGGTGAATTCCGGCAGCGCCTCGGCATCCGCGCCCCGGTTCACCTGGGCCATCGCGCGGGCGGCATGTCCCAGCGCCGCCCAGAGCGGCATCCGGTTGCGCTCGGAGAGCTCGATGCACGTCTCGGCGACCTCGGTACCCAGAGGTTCGATCTCGGTGGCGCACAGGAAAAGTGCCAGATGCCCCAACGCATATCCTGAAGTATGTGCGTGGTTCACCGTGTCGAGGTCGACAATCACCTGGCGGGCCAAGGCCGAGGCGCTGTCGTAGCGCCCTTGCAGGGTCAGCGTGCCCAGCCGGTAGCAATCGCGCGCGATGCCCACATCCTGACCAAAGCGGGACGCCTGACCGACATGCGCTTGCCGGTCGTAGAATTCGTCGACGGCGCCGAGTTCGGGCGTCGCTTCAGCGATCCGGCCCATCATGGTCAGAACGGTGCCGCGCAGCCGGTGGCCAAGCGCCCGCGCCAACCGGTCCTCGACCTCTTCGTTGACCGCGAGGATGCTGTCCGCAATATCCAGCGCCGGGCGCAGTCGGCCAGGCACGTAATGCGCGGCCCAACGGCCGTAGAGCCCTTCGACCAGCAGTTCCTTGTCGTCGATCTCGGTGGCGATGCGCTCGATCTCGCCAAAGGTCGCGACGGTTGCCTCGGCGGCATAGCCGTTATGGGCAATCCGCGCCTGACCCGCGAGCAGCAACAGCCGGATACGCTCGCGCTGCACCGCCTCGCTTGGATCACGCAGGGCCAGGACGCCGAGCGCGGTCTCGAGATGGGTGATCGCCTCGGCATAGGCCGGGCGGCGCAGGGCTTCCTCGGCGGCAAAGCGCCCGTATTGCACAGCTTCCTTGAAGCGCCCGGCCTCGGCGGCGTGATTGGCGAGCACACCGGGCATGGTCAGCTCGTTCTCGCGCAGGACGTCGAAGATGCGGCTGTGGATTTCCTGCCGGCGGCGGTTCAGCAGGCTTTCATAGGCGGCATCGCGGACCAATGCATGCTTGAAGATATAATGGCCGCTCCGCCCACCGCGCGGGAAGACCAGCTCTACCCGGCGCAGGTTCTCGAGCGCCGTTATGACCTTTTGCTGCGACAGTGCCGCGATCTGGGCCAAAGGATCGGCGTCAAATTCCCTGCCGATGACACTGGCGATCTGTGCCACTTCCTTGACTTCGGGCAGCCGGTCGAGCCGCGCCATCAGCGTGTCGTGCAGGCTGGCCGGCACCTTGTCCTCACCGCTCTCGATCAGTGCCTTGGTCAGCTCCTCGACGAACAGCGGCACGCCGTCCGTGCGCTCGATGATGGCGGTGATCGCCTCGGGTGGCAGTTTCCCGCCACCCAGCCGGTTGACGATCTCCTCGACACCGGCTCGGCCCAGTCGGTTCAGCGCCAGGCTGGTGACATGCGGCAGTGGCGGCAGATCCGGCTGGTTCTCGGGGCGGGAGGTGACCAACAGCATCACCCGCTCGCGCTCGGTCCTGTCGCCCAGGATACCGATCAACTCCAGCGTCGTTGGATCGATCCAATGGGAATCCTCGACCAGCAACAGCAACGGCTCATTCCGCGATAGATTAACCGCGTGATCGGCGAGCGCCGAGAAGGTGGCTGCACGGCGCGCGGGCGGCGGCAAATCCATTGGCCCGTAGCGCATGTCCGCTGGAAGGCCCAGCAGATCGGCGATGAGCGCGATGTCTTGCTCGCTGACCTCTCCCGCCGAGCGAAGCAATTGCTCCAGGCGGTCCAGCTTCTCGTCATTGGTTTGGCTCGGCTCGATCCCCGCCGCCGACGTCATCTGATTGATCACCGGCCAGAGCGCGGTGTCGCGCTGATATGGCGAGCACTGGAACCGCACGCGCACATAGTCGTCGCGCGAGATCGAGTCGAAGAGCGCCCGGCAGACACGCGATTTGCCGATGCCGGCTTCGCCGGTCAGCAGCACGATCTGCCCCTCGCCGGCGACGCTGGTGTTCCACCGGTCGGTCAGCAAAGCAAGTTCGTTGCCGCGGCCGACCATCTCGCCCACCGATTGGGCGGCGCGCGCGGCGAAACGGTCATGCGAGGAGGCGGCGCCGATTACGGCGAAGATTTCTTGCTCGCCGGGGATACCTTTTAAGCCGTGCTTGCCTAGCGACTCGACCTTAAAGGCAGTGCCCAGCAGGCGGTGTGTGCTCTCTGAGATCACGACTTGGCCTGGCTTCGCGAACCCTTGCAGGCGCGCGGCGAAATTAGGCGTCTCGCCGATCGCGGTCGATTCGTGGTCGACGCCGATGTCGCCGACAACCACGAGGCCCGTCGCGATCCCGATCCGGCATGAGAGCGGCTCGCCACCAATTTTGACCTTCTCGATCGCCGTCATGATTGCCAGGCCCGCGTTCACCGCGCGCTCGGCCGCGGCCTCCAGCGCCCGGGGCCAACCGAAATAGCAGAGCACCCCGTCGCCCAAATATTGAGCGATGTGGCCGTCATACCGGGTTACAACGCCTGCCACCGCGTCCTGATAGGCCTGGATCACCTCGCTCCATTCCTCGGGGTCCAAGGCGCTGGACTGCGCGGTCGACCCGACCAGATCGACGAACATCACCGTCAGCCGGCGGCGCTCCGCCTGCGCAACATGATAAGGTTCGGGTTCGGGCGCGGCCTCCTCCGCGTTTTGGACCGCCGCCGCACCATCGCCGGCCGTCAGCTCCGCCACCGCGCGCAAGAAGCGCTTGCGGTCGCCCAAGGACAGTCCCAGTTCGCGCAGATCTTCCGAATTAAGTTCGCGCACCAAGTCGAAGCTCACATCGGCGTCGCGAAACGCGTCGATGTAATCGCCACAGCCAATGCTTTGCAGCCAGTCTTCGAGGTTCGGCATGCGCATTCCCTTTAGGGCTTCCTTTTGTCGCAAAAGCAATGGCTTGGCAACCGCAGGTCAAGGTTCGGCACCGGCGATTGCGTCAACGTGATCCTGGGCTGGCGGCGTTCACCGTTTCTTTCGGGTTAACGGTTAGGAACTTACCGCGGCTAAGGAACCGCGCGGGAGACGCCGCCCGCTCAGGCTGGGGCGAGGCTGCGTCCACGAGCAACACCAACGACAACGAAACAGTTGCAATGCGTCGCGACTGGGTCTCGCGGCCCGGGGTGGCGCGAAAGGGGGCAAAAATGACAGCCGACTTAGCGGGACGCGCCGCGATCGAAGGCGTGTGGGGCACTCTGCGCAGGCTCAAGGAGCAGTGGCTTCTGGTACTGTTCCTTTCGGGAGCGATCCTGTGGGTGCGCGACACCTATGACGAGTTCGCGAAACTGCCGCCGCTGGTGCGACAGCAGATGGCCGGGCTCGCCGAATTGCAGGAGACGGTGACCCGCCTCGAAGGCGAGGTGAAGCGCCGGCTTCTGGGAGATCGGACACCGGTTCTGGAGTTTCCCGGAACCCGGCACGGTGTCGCGGACGGGGCGCCAGGCACGTGGACGACCCTGTCCTTGCGCCCGGTCCGCCGCTTGCGCGACGATTGCGTGCCGCTTGGGATCGAGGCTTGGATGGTGGACCACCAAGGACGGTGGTTCTCGGTCGAGACCGCGATGCGGTCGATGCCGCTGCTGCGCGACGAGACCGATCTGGCATTCAGTGTCCTGGTGCCCGCCGCGGCTAGCGCGGGGCGCGCCAATCTGCTGGTCCAGATCGCTCTCGACTGCGGAACCCACCGACAGGTGGAAACCGTGCCATGGCAGCAGTTCCGGGTCACGCCCGGCTAAGCGTCGGGCCCATCCCGCCGACCTTGGCGAACCGGGAAACCGGTTCGCCTTTTTCATGATCACGCGATTTCCGATGCGGCAGTTCCGTGACGGATCGGTTTGTCGACCAAATGCATCAAATCCCGACGGAATCCGCCCTTGGCCTGTGCAGATTTGCTCAAAGAATGGTTGTCTTGGCTGAAGAATCCGTGTTTACCTCGGCGCAAAGTGGCCCGAGACGAGGCCGCGAACAGGGAGATGGCATGGCCGACGGCACCGGCAACCGCGCCTTCGTGGAATTCGATCGTGTGCAGAAGAGTTACGACGGCGAAACGCTGGTCGTGAAGGATCTGAATCTGTCCATTGGCAAGGGCGAGTTCCTGACAATGCTGGGGCCTTCGGGTTCGGGCAAGACGACCTGTCTGATGATGCTCGCCGGGTTCGAAACCGCGACCCATGGCGATATCAAGTTGGACGGCATAGCGATCAACAACATCCCGCCCCACAAGCGTGGCATCGGCATGGTCTTTCAGAACTATGCCCTTTTCCCCCATATGACGGTCGGCGAGAATTTGGCCTTCCCATTGGAAGTCCGAAAGATGAGCAAGGTCGAGACCGAACAAAAGGTGCAGCGCGCGCTGGATATGGTGCAAATGGGCGCTTTCTCGGGCCGCCGCCCGGCCCAGCTTTCCGGCGGTCAGCAACAGCGCATCGCGTTGGCCCGCGCTTTGGTCTTCGACGCCGAACTGGTGCTGATGGACGAGCCCTTGGGCGCGCTCGACAAGCAGCTCCGCGAGCACATGCAATACGAGATCAAGCACATCCACGAAAACCTAGGGATCACAGTCGTCTATGTGACCCACGACCAATCCGAGGCGCTGACCATGTCGGACCGGATCGCGGTCTTCAATGACGGCGTCATCCAGCAATTGGCGCCGCCCCCCGATCTCTACGAACGTCCTGATAACGCCTTCGTGGCGCAGTTCATCGGCGAGAACAACAAGCTTAACGGCAAGGTCATTGCAGTCGATGGCGGCACCGCGACGGTCGAGTTGCCGGGTGACATCAAGGTCAATGCCCATGCGGTGAATTGCGGCGGCGCAGGCCAGAATACCATGCTGTCGATCCGGCCCGAGCGCGTGCTGCTGGGACCAGACGCAACATCGAACGCGATGGAAGGCCATGTGGTCGAGCTGATCTATCTGGGCGACCATATCCGGTGCCGGATGGAGGTCGCCGGGAATGACGATTTCATCGTCAAGGTCGCGAACAGCCACGAGCATGCAGCCCTGAAGGTTGGCGAGAGAACGCCTCTCGGATGGGTAACCGAGGATTGCCGCGCGCTTGATGCGGTATGAATGCGCCGCGCCGGGGAAACCCGAGACGGCACGGCCAAAACAACAACATCGGGTGAAAGTCTAGGGAGTATGAGATGAAACTCACCAAACTATTCCTTGGCGCTGCCACCGCCGCGCTCTGCGTGTCGGCGGTCCAGGCCCAGGAGATGACCATCGTCTCGTGGGGCGGTGCGTATTCGAAGTCGCAGCTGCGCGCCTATCACGAGCCTTATATGGCGAAGAACGCCGGCGTCAGCATCATCAACGACGAAAGCGCTGCCGAGGCGGTCGCCAAGCTGCGCGCCATGGCCGAAGCCGGCAACACCACTTGGGACGTTGTCGACGTGGTTGCCTCGGATGCCATCCGTCTGTGCGACGAAGGCCTGGCGATGGAAATCGACCCGGAGACCCAACTGGCACCGGCGCCCGATGGCACTTCGGCGGCGGACGACTTCGGCGACTTGATGGTCTCGGAGTGCTTCATTCCGCAGATCGTCTACTCGACTACCTTCGGTTATCGGAGCGATGTGGCCGAATGGGGTGGCAAAGAGCCGGACGACATTTGCGATGTCTTCGATCTGGAAGCCTTCCCGGGCAAGCGCTCGCTGGAGAAGCGCCCGATCAACAACGTCGAGTGGGCATTGCTCTGCGACGGCGTTGCGCCAGACGATGTCTACAGCGTGCTCGAGACACCTGAAGGTGTCGACCGGGCGCTGGCCAAGCTCGGCACCATTCGCGACAGCGTGATCTGGTGGTCGGCCGGTGCCGAGACACCTCAGCGTCTGGCGGACGGCGAGATCGTCATGGGCTCGACCTACAATGGTCGTCTGTTCTCGGTGATCGAGGAGCAGAAGCAGCCGGTCAAGATGCTGTGGGACTGGCAGGTCTTCGATCTGGACGGCTGGATTATCCCGGCCGGTCTGAGCGACGAGCGCAAGGCGCGCGCGCTGGACTACATCTACTTCGCCACCGACACCCAGCGTTTGGCGGATCAGGCCAAATACATCTCGTATGGCCCGGCCCGTGCCTCGTCTGCTCCGCTGGTCGGCAAGCACGCCGATCTCGGCATCGACATGGCACCGCACATGCCGACCGATCCGGACAACGCCAAGAACACCCTGCTCTACAACTACGAGTTCTGGGCGGATTATCGCGACGACATCGACGCGAAGTTCCAGGCGTGGCTGGCCAAGTAAACACTTGAATCTGCCGGGGGCGGCGGCCCCGCCCCCGGCTCGTTAGTTAGTATTTCTTACATGCGGTGAGGCAATGACCGACGCGACAGCACAAAGCGGGCCAATGCTGGCAGCCGATGGCACGCCGCTGAAGGCTTCTTTGGCTCGGGCGCTGCGCCGTCAAAAACTGCGCGCGCTGATGTTGATCGCGCCCTTGCTGTTGTTCGTTGTCCTGACCTTCATTGCGCCGATCGTCGATATGCTCTGGCGCTCGATCGAGAACCAGCTCGTGCCGGAGACCCTGCCTCGGACCGTCGAGGCGCTGAAAGACTGGAACCCGAAATCGGGCGAGGTGCCGGGCGAGGCGGTTTTCGCGGCGCTGGCGGCCGACCTCCAGATTGCGGTCAAGGCCAAAACCCACACCCGCGTCGCGTCGCGACTGAACTACGAGCAGCCAGGCATCGCCAGCCTATTCCGTCAGTCAGGCCGCAAGGTCAAACGGCTGGAGGAGGGCAACTACCGCGAGCAGTTCCTCGATATGCATGACGGGTGGGGCAGCATCGCGGTCTGGTCGACGATCAAGCGCTTTTCGGGCGACTACACTGCCGGCTACTTCCTGAATGCCGTGGATATGGAGAACACCGGGGACGGCGCTCAGTTCAAGTCGGAAGACCAGCAAATCTATCTGTTCCTGTTCGGCCGCACCTTCCTTTTGTCGGTGACTATCACCTTCACCTGCTTGCTGCTGGGCTATCCGCTTGCATGGCTCCTGGCGACGCTGCCGGTCAGGACCTCGAACCTCTTGATGATCCTGGTGCTGCTGCCGTTCTGGACCTCGCTCTTGGTGCGCACATCCGCCTGGATCGTACTGCTGCAACAGGAAGGCGTGATCAACGATACCTTGGTGACCATAGGGATCCTAGACGACAATAACCGGTTGCAGATGATGTTCAATCAGACCGGCACGATCATCGCGATGACCCATATCCTGCTGCCGTTCATGATTCTGCCGCTCTATTCGGTGATGAAGACCATTCCGCCCTCATACGTGCGCGCCGCGAAATCGCTAGGCGCGACCGACTGGACAGCCTTCTGGCGGGTTTATTTTCCGCAGAGCGTGCCGGGCATCGGTGCCGGCGCGATCCTCGTCTTCATCGTCGCCATCGGATACTACATCACCCCGGAACTGGTCGGGGGCACCGACGGCATCTTCATCTCGAACCGGATTGCCTATCACATCTCGTCATCGCTGAACTGGGGCCTTGGGGCCGCGCTCGGTGTCATCCTGCTGGGGGTCGTGCTGATCTTCTACTGGACCTATGACAAGATCGTCGGCATCGACAACGTGAAGCTGGGGTAAGAGATGGCAGGGCTTCCTCCCTATGCGAGCACTGGGCAACGGGTCTGGTACTACACCTTCCGGTTCATCTGTGCGCTGCTGTTCCTGTTTCTGATCATCCCGATCCTGGTGATCATTCCGCTCAGCTTCAATGCCGAGGACTTCTTCACCTTCACCAAGAAGATGCTGGCGCTGGACCCAGAGGGCTATTCGCTCAAGCATTACCGGGATTTCTTGACCAATACGGACTGGCAGAACGCGCTCTATAACTCGGTCAGGATCGCGCCGATGGCGACGCTTCTCTCGGTCAGCTTCGGTACCCTGGCGGCGATCGGCCTGTCGCAGTCGCATGTGCCATTCCGCGGCGTGATCATGGCAATCCTGATCTCGCCCATGATCGTCCCGCTGATCATCTCGGCGGCGGGCATGTACTTCTTCTATTCGCGGATTGGCCTGCAGGGCACTTATTGGGGCGTCGTTCTCGCCCACGCCGCACTTGGCACGCCGTTCGTGATCATCACCGTGACGGCGACGCTTGTCGGCTTCGACAAGTCACTCGTGCGCGCCGCGGCAAATTTGGGCGCCGACCCCGTCAGAACCTTTTTCAAGGTCCAGATGCCGCTCATCGTGCCTGGCGTGATATCGGGTGCACTTTTTGCTTTCATCACGTCTTTTGACGAGGTGGTGGTTGTCCTGTTCCTCGGGTCTGCCTCGCAGAAGACCCTTCCTTGGCAGATGTTCACCGGCCTGCGCGAGCAGATCTCACCCACGATCCTGGCGGTTGCGACGATACTGGTTACGATCTCGATCCTGCTCTTGACCACGCTCGAGTATCTGCGCCGGCGCTCGGAACGGCTGAGGGGGATGACCCCGCAATGATCCGCCCCCTGGCGGCAGCGGCGCTTGGTGCCCTCGCCTCCGCCCTGGCCTCCGCCGCGGCCGCGTGTCCGGACCCGAGCGCGACTCTGCTGTTCCATTCCTGCTGGGCCGGGGGAAACGTCGAGATTCGCCTCTTGCCCGAAGACCTGCCGCTTCCGGCGCCGGATAGCGGAACCCGGCTGATCGTCACTGGGGCCTACACATCGACCGAGAGCCGGAATGGCGACCTGAGCAAGCCAGTGGGCCTGTTCGTGCACCGCGGCAAGGTAGTGAACCCGAATTTGGGCCGCATGGACGGCATTCTGTTGGTCGATCCGAAGTCCGGGAAACCCGATCTGCAGAGCCGCGCCGTGATGCGCTACGATGGAAACAGCTACGATTTGCGCAAGCTGGATCAGCGGCACGCGTTTGTCGACGCGGCGCGCGATGCGGATATCTCAGTGCTGCAAAGCCATCTGCTAATCGTTGACGGCCGCGTCGATGTCAGGCCGCAAGACGATGCACCGGTGTTCCTGCGGCGCATACTCTTCAGTGGCGCCCAAGGCTTTGGCATCTATCAGACCGCTGCGCCCGCGACGCTTTACGACGCGGCGCGTGCGCTTGCAGATGCCCACGCGCCCGAAATGGCGCTGAACCTGGACATGGGTTCCTACGATTACTGCCAACGGCAGGCCTCTGGCACGGCCAAGAGCTGCGGTCTTCTCGGCGCGGACGATACCGCGAAACTGTCGAACATCCTGGTGCTTCAGGCGCCGTGAGCGGTTTGCACGGACCCGTGCGCGAACCTAAATAGGGTCCGAGGAGGGGCGAAACCATGTTCCTGGTCGTTTTGCGCATCGTGATCTTCTTCGCGGTCTTGACCGCGATTTACCTGGCGCTCGACTGGTATATGCGCGGCCAGCGGATCCGCGAGCTCGAGGCCGAACATGCCAGCGGCGAGGGCACATCACTCAGCCGCGAGGACTATGTGGCGAAGGGGATCGCGGTCTACAGCCGGTCCTGGCAGCGCAAGGCGCTGCTCGGCATCTTCGCCGCGCCGATCATCGTGATTGTGATCATCGCCGCCCTGGCGAATTACGCCTGAACCCCACCCATCACGAGCACTGCCGCAACTGACCCCGGTAGCGTACCGCCTGGTCCGCGACCCGGGTGGCGGCGTTTCTCAGCCAGCCCTTGTTGCGCCAGTCACCCCGTTGGAACCCGGTATGGCCCTCGTGATAGGCCAGATACTGGTTGAAGGCGTCGTGCATTAGGACCCCGTTGTTCACCGTGGTCTTGGCCATGTACCAGCCGACGAAATCCGCGGCGTCGTCGAAATCGTCCCGGTCGGCGCCGCGATTGCCGCTGTCGCGGCGATACCAGTTCCAGGTTCCGTCCAGTGCTTGGGCATAGCCGTAAGCCGACGACGCCCGGCCCCAGGGAATGACGCCCAAGGCGAATTTCTTGGGTGGCCGCACCTTGCCGCGGAAATTCGACTCCTTCCACATGATCGCCATCTGGACCTCGACCGGCGCTCCCCAGCGCCGGGCGGAATCGAAGACCGCATCGCGCCATCCGGGACGCTCGTCAAAGATCGCGCAGATGTTGTTCTGTGCCCGCGGCGGGCCGGAGGGCGAGGACGAGCACGACCCCACGACCAGCGCCAGTGCGAAGACGCCAGCCAAGGGCCGGAGGATCGGGATCCACTGCTCGATTTTTATCATTGGTTGCAAGAATAGCAGAAACTCGCGCTTTCCGGGAACTGATTTTGCTCAATGACGGCCGGATGAAACAATGCATGAAATTTACCCATGCATCTCAATCTGGACACTATGTTAGGTTCAAGTTAGGAGGCTCGCCGGGTTTGGTGGCTTAAGGGATTCGCGACCGTGCTTCGTGCAAAGGCAAAATTTCGCATCGGCCAGGTAGTCAAGCATCGCGTTCACCCGTTCCGCGGCGTGATCTTCGATGTCGATCCGGTGTTTGCAAATACCGAGGAATGGTGGTTGTCGATCCCCGAGGAACTGCGTCCCCGCAAGGATCAGCCCTTCTATCACCTGTTTGCCGAGAACGAGACCAGCTACTACGTGGCCTACGTGTCCGAGCAAAACCTTTTGCCCGACAGTTCCGGTGATCCGGTCGAGCATCCGGATATTCTGGACTATTTCGCCGGTCTCGAGGGAGATAGCTATCGTGTCCCGCCGGAGCAGCATCACTGATGGCTGCGCGCCTCAGCACGCGCCCAATAGGCGCTTGCAATCACGGCGAAACCGGTGTCATCCTTCGGTCATGAGCTTCGAGCGGATCCACACCAGCCTGGCTGTTGCTCGCCCCGCCGACGTGACCTTCGATCGCCGCGAATTGTCGCTGATCCTGAATGTCTACGGCCATATGGTCGCCGCCGGGAAATGGCGCGACTACGCGATCGACCATCATCGCGACCGGGCGATCTTTTCGATATTCCGCGGCGCGACCGAGAACCCGCTTTACCGGGTCGAGAAAAAGCGCGACGGCCGCCATGCCGCCTACTCCGTCGTTGGGATGGACGGGCGTGTCCTGCAGCGGGGTCGCGAATTGCGCCAGGTTCTGCGCGTGCTCGAACGCCTGATCATCCGATTGGTCGATTAGGGCGAGGCTCGCCCATCTCCCAATCAAGGGTAGGGTGGGGTTTCACCCCACCTTCTTGTTTTGGCCGTCTTTTCTATGGTGGGGTGAAACCCCACCCTACCGCTTCCGCCGTTCCTTCCGCGCCGCCTTGGCCTTCGCTATCCGGGCGCGGGTCAGCTTCCGGCCTCCTCGCGCCCCACGCCCCCCACGCGGAGGCCGGCGTACCTGACCCTCGACCGACAATAGCTCCAGGATCAGCCCGCCCGTCACCGGTGCCGCTTCGACCAAACGCACGCTGACCTTCTGTCCTAGGCCCAGCACCAAACCGGTCTCGTCGCCCGACAGCGTCTGCGTCTCGGCGTCATAGCGGAAATACTCGCGCCCCAGCGTCGACACCGGCACCAGGCCGTCCGCCCCGGTCTCGTCCAGCTTCACGAAGATCCCGAAGCGCGCGACACCGGAAACACGGCCCGCGAACTCACCACCGATCCGATCCTTCAGGAAGGCGGCCAGATAGCGGTCTACCGTGTCCCGCTCCGCCTCCATCGAGCGGCGTTCTGTCATCGAGATATGCTCGGCCGTCTCGTCCAGCCGCTCGGCTTCCTCGGGCGTCTGTCCGCCTTCGCCCAGCTTAAGGGTCGCAATCAACGCCCGGTGCACGACCAGGTCCGCATAGCGCCGGATCGGCGAGGTGAAATGGGCATAGCGCCTCAGATGCAGCCCGAAATGCCCAAAATTCTGCGCCGCGTAATAGGCTTGGGTCTGGGCGCGCAGCACCGCGATATTGACCATCTCGGCCATTTCCGTCTCGCGCGCCTTGACCAGCAGGTCGTTCAAATGCCGGGTCTTCAGCACCTGACCCTTGGCCAGCGTCAGCCCGACCGAGTCGACAATCTCACGCAAGGCATCCAGCTTCTCCGGGTTCGGCTCCTCGTGGACCCGGTAGAGCAGGGGCCGGCGCCGCTCTTCCAAGGTCTCGGCGGCGGCGACGTTGGCGAGGATCATGAATTCCTCGATCAGGCGATGCGCTTCCAGCCGCTCGCGGATCGCAACCGCTGTCACTTGGCCATCTTCGCCTATCTCCACCTTGCGCTCGGGCAGGTCCAGGTCCAGCGGCTGGCGCCGGTCGCGGGCGCGGGCCGTGGCCCGGTAAGCGGCAAACAGGGGTTCGATGACCGGCTCGACCAACGGCGCAGCGATTTCGTCGGGGCTTCCGTCAGCCGCTGTCTGCACCTGCGCGTAGTTCAGCGAAGCGCGCGAGCGCATGGTCCCGCGCGTGAACCGGTGGGAGATCTTCTCGCCCTCGGCGTTCAGAACCATGCGCACCGCCAGGCAGGGCCGCTCGACGCCCTCGTGCAGCGAGCAGAGATCCGCCGACAGCGCCTCGGGCAGCATCGGTGCCACCCGGTCGGGAAAATAGGTGGAATTGCCCCGCCTGCGCGCCTCGCGGTCGAGCTCCGAGCCGGGCCGCACGCAGCAAGCCACATCGGCGATCGCGACCCAGACGACCCAGCCCCCCTTGTTCTTCGGGTCGTCGTCCGGCATTGCGGCGACTGCATCGTCGTGATCGCGCGCATCCACAGGATCGATGGTGACCAGCGGGACCTTCCGCAGGTCCTCGCCATGACCCTCGGCCGGCAGCGCGGCCTGGCCAGCCTCCTCCAGCACCTCCTCGGGGAAGGTATAGGGGATGCCATGCTCGTGGATCGCGATCAGCGAGACCTGCCGCGGGGCGCCCGGATCGCCGAGGCGCGCCACCACGACGCCCCTGCGCAGGCCCAGGCGCGGGCCCAACTGCGTCCGGGGCAGGCTTTCGGCCTCGACCAATTCCCCGTCCTTCGCGCCCGCCGTTTTGTCCGAAGCGATCTCCCATTCCTGGCTCGCTTTCTTGTCGACCGGCACGACGCGCCCGCCCTGCGCCGCCTCGCGGAATATGCCGAGCAGCGACCTTGGTCCCGCCGCCAGCCGCTTGATCAGCCGCGCCTCGTAGGTCAGCGCCTCTTCGGTATGCACCGGGTGCAGCTTTGCCAGAAACCGGTCGCCGGCCCCAAGCGCTGGATCGCCCTTGCGCGGCATGTAGAGGATGGGCGGCGGCGGCCCGCCCTCGTCCCAGTCCTGGGGGCGCGCGAAAATGTCCCCGTCCCGGTCCGGCGCCAGCGCGGTCAGCACGGTGACCGGCGGCAAATGGCCCGACGGCCTCATCCGGCGCTTGCGCCGCGACAAATGCCCCTCGTCCTCAAGCTCGCGCAACACACGCTTGAGCTCGACCCGGTCCGCGCCTTTCAGCCCGAAGGCCCGAGCGATCTCGCGCTTGCCGGCGGCCTGCGGGTTGTCGCGGATCCAGTCCAGGATCTCGTTCTTGCTCGGAAAATGCCTCATCGCGCCGCCATATCACGGGGCGCAGGTGGGGTCATGGGGGAAATCTACCGGGTCGTGTCTCAGCTCGAATTTCGGCATTGCGGGACGAAGCGGACATAGCTGCGGATCACCATTTAAGTTTGTCCCACAACATCATTGGCAAAATGACGCAACCAAACTTCCGCTCGGGATTTGTCGCGCGCTTCATAGTCTCGGATCGCCTGCCCGAGGTCGCCGAAAACTGGCGTTTCTTTGTCAGCGCCGATCTCGGTCAACCGCATCGTATACCACGCGGTTATCCCGCCCTCCGGGGCTTGCGCGAATCTGGGAAAGACCGGCTCAGGTTTCTGATCCGCTTTCCAGAGGTCGGGAAGTGAAGGCTCAAGGACAAGCGCGCGGGCAAGACCGACGATATCGGCCGCGCCGCTGGCCACAGCGTCCTCGGCCTGCGTGCGCGTCTTGAAACCGCCCGTCAGCATCAGGGGCTTGGTCGTCACCGCGCGGGCGCGCATTGCAAATTTGAGGAAATAAGGTCCTCGTCCAGCCCCGTCGGAGGCGGACTTTGCTCCGGGGAAGTAAGTCCCGCCGCTGATGTCGATCAGGTCGACCGAAGTCCGGTTCAGCGCGGTCACCACTTCGAGCGCGTCTTCCTCGGCGAACCCGCCCTCAAGCTGGTCTGAGGAATTGAGCTTCACAGCGATTGGGAAATCCGGCCCTACAGCGGCGCGGGTTGCCTCGATGGCCTCCAGCAGAAGCCGCATACGATTGGCGATTGCCCCTCCGTATTCGTCGCTGCGCTTGTTGAACAGTGGCGAAAGGAACTGACTGAGCAGAAATCCGTGCGCCGCGTGAATTTGCACACCGCCGAAACCTGCCCGCCGCGCCAACCGGGCTGTCCCCGCAAACTCCGAGGGCAATTGATGAATCTCGTCTATTGTCAATTCCGCGCAGCGCAGACCCGGCAGATCGAGAGCGCTCGGGCCTTTGGGGTCACTGGTCGGCGGGTAGGCAATTGCCCCGGCATGACCGAGTTGCAGCCAGAGCTGAGTGCCGTTTGCGCCGCCCCGCTCGGCAAGTTCGCGGAAACGGTCAAGGCCGGAAGCCTCGTTGAGCACCAGATTGCCGGGCTTCTCGGCGTAATCGGCGTTGCCCTGGACCTCGCCGATAATAGATACGGCCAACCCACCTTCGGCCCACCGCTGATACAGCCTGATCTGTTCAGCCGTCGGATGGCCGGTTCCATCGCCCAGCGAATCCGACATCGCCGATTTCGCAATCCGGTTTTTCAGGGTTGTTCCACAGGGCAGTTCTAGCGGCTCGAACAGAATTCCACGTTGTTGCATTTGAATTTCGACCGCCAAATTTTCCGGTTTTCATTTACATCCACGAAAACTCGCGGCACCGCTGCGCAAGGTCAAGTTTGGGCTCGAAGCGGACAACTTCAAACCGGGACACTACCCTCTACCGCCCCGCCAGATCGCCGAAGAAGGTCTCGATCTCGAAGGTCGCCGAGATATCACGGCTGGTGCGGCCAAGAAGCTTCTCGACGAGGAACCGGCTGCGATTGCCGGCCCAGGTGTGGCCACCACCATCGATGATGTATTGCGACAGCGGCGCCTGGCAGCCGCGCCAGACCCGGTGGCGCACGGTCGTGCTGTCGCCCGGGTCATGATCCGTGATCGCGATCTCTTCCCAGGCGCCGCAGCGGTTGCGCAACGCGTATTGCGCCAGGGTTTCCGCCGCAGACAGCACGCGGCCCCGGTTTCGCCGCCCGACCGTGACCGGACCGCCATCAAACGGCACCAGCGGGTCAGCCGTGCCCTGGATGAAGATCATCGGCACTGGCGCGCCCTTGGGGCAGTCGAGCCCCACGGGCTGGTTCATGATCACGACCACCGCGCCCGCCACCAGGTCCGGCGCCTGGCAAACCATCCGCAGCGTCATCGCGCCGCCATTCGAGGCACCGGTAAAGTAGACGCGGCGCCGATCGACCAGCCCCTCAGCCGCGAGCTCGTCGATCATCGCGCGCAGGAAGCCCGGATCGTCGGCGTCGTGAAGTTGCGAGCCGTCCGACAGCACGCGCCCATCGTTCCAGCGGTTGCCGATCCCCTCGGGGTAAATCTCGACAAAGCCGCGCTTCGCAAGCTCCAGATTGGTGATCCGCCGCATCCGATGCGCGTTGCCCGCCCCGCCATGGAGCACGATCACCGCGGGCGCCGGACGGCTGCCCAGGGGCGCCTCGACAAAAAAGCGCCGGGTCTCGCCGTCATGGTTGATCTGGCGCATCTGGGCCGCCGCCGGCCAGGCGAGCATGGCGATCAGCGCGGCGATTAGAAAGCGCATCGCGCGTCTCCGAATCATTTCTTCCTGGACTTGCCCTTGCTCTTACGTTTGGCCTCGACCATTTCCAGCGCCGCTTCCAGGGTCAGGGCCTCCAGATCGGTGCCCTTCGGCACGGTCGCATTGACCTTTTCCCATTTGACGTAAGGCCCATAGCGCCCGTCCATCAGGTTCACCGCACCCCCGTCCGGGTGCTCGCCCATCTCGCGCAACGGCTTTTGTGCCGCTCCCCGTCCGCCGCCGCGGCGCGCCTTCTGGGCCAACAGCTCGACCGCCCGGTTCATGCCCACGGTCAGCACATCCTCGTCCTTCGTCAGGCTGGCGAAGGTCCGCCCGTGCTTCACATAAGGCCCATAGCGACCGATCCCGGCCTCGACCATGACCCCGTCTTCCGGGTGCGGCCCGATCTCGCGCGGCAGAGACAAAAGGCCAATCGCGGTTTCCAGGTCGATATCCGTGCCTTTCGGGATCGACGAGCGTTTGGGCTTCTCGTCCGAGCCTTCCGCCTGCTCGCCCAATTGCACGTAAGGTCCGAACCGCCCGGTGCGCATGGTCACCGGCTGGCCCTCGTGCTGGCCCAATAGCCGCCCCTCGCCGTTGTCGCCCTCGGCATCGGCTCCCAGCGGCCGCGTATAGCGGCATTCCGGATAGCTTGAGCAGCCGATGAAGGCGCCGCCCGAGCGCGCGGTCTTCAGCGCCAGGCGGCCCATCTTGCACGAGGGGCAGACGCGAGGGTCGGTCCCATCGCCCGGATCCGGGAAAAGATGCGGGGCAAGCACCTCGTTGATCTTCTCCAGCACCTCCGAGATGCGCAGATCCGACGTGCCCTCGACCGCCTTGGTAAAATCGGACCAGAACCGGTCGAGCACGTCCTTCCAGACGATCCGCCCGCCCGAGATGTCGTCCAATTCCTCCTCCAGCCGGGCGGTGAAGTCGTAGGAGACATAGCGGTTGAAGTAGTTCTCGAGGAAGGCGATCACCAGCCGGCCCTTGTCCTCCGGGTGCAGGCGGTTCTTCTCCTTCCGCACATATTCGCGGTTCTGGATCGTGGTGATGATCGAGGCATAGGTCGAGGGCCGCCCGATCCCCAATTCTTCCATCCGCTTGACCAGGGTAGCCTCGGTATAGCGCGGCGGCGGCTGGGTGAAGTGCTGCTCGGGCGTGACCTGGTCCTGGCCCAGCGCGGCGCCTTGCGTGATCTCGGGCAGGCGCCGGTCGTCGCCGTTACCGTCGTCGCCATTCGTGTCGTCGCGGCCCTCCTCATAGACCCGCAGGAACCCGTCGAAGGTCACCACCTGGCCGTTGGCGCGCAGCCCGACCGCGTTGGCGCCCCCTTTGGCGCCATCGCCGATCTCGACGGTGGTGCGCTGGAACCGGGCGGCCTCCATCTGGCTGGCCAGCGCCCGTTTCCAGATCAACTCGTAAAGCCGCGCCTGATCCTGCTCCAGGCTCAGTTCGCCCGGCGCCTTGGCCATCATCGTGGGCCGGATGCATTCATGCGCCTCCTGCGCGTTCTTGGCCTTGGTCTTGTACATCCGCGGGCTGCCGGGCAGGTAATTGTCGCCGTAGCGCGCCCTGATCGCGTCGCGCGCCGCGTGCACCGCCTCGGGCGCCATGTCGACACCGTCCGTGCGCATATAGGTGATGTGCCCCGCCTCGTAGAGGCGCTGCGCCGTGCGCATGGTCTGCTCCGCCCCGAAGCCCAGCTTGCGCGAGGCCTCCTGCTGCAGGGTCGAGGTCATGAAGGGCGGGTAGGGATTGCGGGTCGCGGGTTTGGCTTCGACGGACAGCGCATTCAAGGCTACCGCCCCGATCGCCGCCACCGCCCTCTTGGCGCCCTCCTCGTCGGCCAAGTCGAACCGGTCGAGTTTGGTTCCGTCGAGCTCGGTCAGCCGCGCTTCGAATTTCTCACCCTGGGGCGTGGTCAGGACCGCGGTGACCGACCAGTATTCGCGCGGCTTGAACGCCTCGATCTCCATCTCGCGCTCGACGATCAGGCGCAAGGCCACCGATTGCACCCGGCCCGCCGATCGCGCGCCCGGCAACTTGCGCCACAGGACCGGCGACAGCGTAAAGCCCACCAGGTAGTCCAGTGCCCGGCGCGCCAGATATGCGTCGACAAGCTCCATGTCGATGTCGCGCGGTTGATCCATCGCCTGGGTCACCGCATCGCGGGTGATGGCGTTGAACACGACCCGCTGCACATCGGTCGACTTCTTGACCGCCCGGCGCTTGCGCAATGCCTCCAGCAGGTGCCACGAGATCGCCTCGCCCTCGCGGTCCGGGTCGGTCGCCAGGATCAGCTGGTCGTCGTCCTCCAGTGCCTCGGCTATGGCGCGCACATGACGCTGGGACTTGGAATCGACCTCCCACTTCATGTCGAACCCGTTTTCCGGATCGACCGAGCCATCCTTGGGCGGCAGATCGCGCACATGCCCATACGAGGCGAGGACCGTGAAGTCCTTGCCTAGATAGTTGTTGATCGTCTTCGCTTTCGCAGGGGATTCGACGACAACGACGGCCATGCGAGCAGATTCTCCTTAGACGCGCCCCCACCGGCGCGGTGCGAGAACATGGTTCAGCGCGCCGCACCTGTCAACGACATGACCGGAGGCGGTGCCTCGAAGGGCCGCGGGTTGTGCTCGCCGGGCGTCAGTCCGGGAGGGCTGCGCTCGAAATTCGGCCGCCTGGATGGATCTCGATCTGCCCGGCCAGGTCAAGCTCGAGCAGCACCAGCGACAAATCGGCCGTTGTCGCCCCGCACTGGCGCGCGATCTCGTCGATCTCGACCGGCGTCGGCCCCAGAAGCTGAAGGACCTGGTCGATCAACTCGCCGTCGCTGCGATGGGCGCCGTCGAAATCGTCGAGTGCGCCGAAATCGAACGAATCCGCCGGGTCGTCCAGATCGTCGTCGGAATACGAGAATCCACGCCCGGGCTCGGCCAGCCCCAGGGTCCGCGGCCCCGCCAATGCTTCCACCACGTCCTCGGCCCGGCGAATCAATGCGGCGCCGTCCCGGATCAGCTGATTGCAGCCGCCGGCGCGCGGATCCTCGGGCGCGCCCGGGCACGCCATCGCCTCGCGCCCTTGTTCCAGGGCGTAGCGCGCAGTGATCAGGCTGCCCGAACGCGCCGCCGCCTCGATGAGCACGACACCAAGCGACAGGCCGGAAATCAGACGATTGCGGCGCGGAAAGTGCCGGCTGGTGGGCTCGGTCCCCGGCGGACATTCCGAGATCAGGTTGCCGGTTTCCAGGATCCGCTCGGCCAGCCTGCGATTCTCCGGCGGGTAGATGTGGTCGACTCCGCCCGCCATGACCGCGATGGTGCCGCTTTCGAGCGATGCTTCATGTGACGCGGCGTCGATCCCGCGCGCCAGCCCCGAGACGATCACATAGCCCAGCTGGCCCAGATCGCGCGCTAGGTTGCGGGCCGCACGCTGGCCCAAGGCAGAGGCGTTGCGCGCGCCCACGATGGCGACACCCGGCCGGCCGGCAGTCGCCAACCCAGTCCCCTTGACCCAAAGCGCCGGGGGCGGGGTCTCGATTTGCGCGAGCAGATGCGGGTAATCCGCCTCGCCCTGCAGCACGAGCCGCGCACCTGACCGCGCGCCGTCCGTCAGCTCGGCATTGGCCTCGGCCTTGCCGCAGGCCTCGTAGTTTCCCTTGCCGCCGCGCCCTGCCATCGTGGGCAGTGCTTCGAGCGCCGCGGCGGCCGAGCCGAACCGACGCAGCAACTGGGCAAAGGTGCGCGGGCCCACATTGGTACTGCGCGCCAACCGCAGGCGGTCCAGGCGCTCGCCTTCGGAAAATGCGGAAGGTGCCGCGGCCTGGTCCGAGGGCGGCATGGGCAGGTCGGGGGCGATGGTCATCGGCGCTCTCCTTCGGCCTGAAGCCTCAAAAGAGAACGGCAGTTAATGTTAATTGCGGGTTAAACTTGCTTACGGCTGGCGCGTCTGGCCGATCTTCGGCTCCTCGCCCGTGAGAATGCGCCGGATATTGGCTTGGTGGCGCAGCCAGACCAGGGCAGCGAGGATGATCGCCAGCAGCACCGCCTCCCACCGGTCGAAAAGAATCAGCCAGACCGGGCCCGAAAGCGATGCCGCGAGCGCCCCGGCAGACGACATGCGGGTCAGTACCGCGGCAGCCAGCCAGGTCAGGCAGATCAGCGCCCAGCTTAGCGGATGGACCCCCAGCATCACGCCCAGGTAAGTCGCCACCCCTTTGCCGCCCTTGAACTTGAGCCAGACCGGGAAGCAATGGCCAAGAAACGCGCCCAATCCGCCCGCCTGTCCCGCCAGGTCGCCCCAGTTCAGAAACAGCCAGACCGGGATCGCACCCTTGAGGAAGTCGAAGAGCAGGGTCAGGAAGGCCGCCAGCTTGTTGCCGGTCCGAAGCACGTTGGTCGCGCCGATATTGCCCGAGCCGATCTGGCGCAGATCGCCCAGGCCGAAGAGCCGGGCCACCAGGATTCCAGACGGCACCGAGCCGATCAGATACCCGGCCGCGAGCGCGCCCAGGAGCCAGGGCAGGGCGCGCTCGATGGCCATGATGTCATGGAGCATCGCCCCTTATCCTTCGAAAACCCGGTGGCCGCCGACCCAGGTGCCCAGGACGCGGCCCTGCATCCGTTGCCGGTCAAACGGCGTGTTCTTCGAGCGCGCCCTGAGCTGCCAGCGGTCCAGCACGAAGGGCGCGTCCGGGTCGAACAGCACCAGATCCGCCGGTGCTCCCTTCTCCAGCCGCCCGCCGGGCAAGCCCAGGATCTTTGCCGGCGTCAGCGCCGCGCATTCGAAAAGCCGTGTCAGGCTCAGCCGCCCGTCATGGACCAGCCGGAGGCAGGCGGGCAGGAAGGTCTCGAGCCCCACCGCGCCCACCGCCGCCTCCTCGAATGGCAGGCGCTTGGCCTCCTCGTCCTGAGGAAGGTGCGACGATACGATGACGTCGATCAGCCCCCCGGCCATGGCCTCGGCCACCGCCTCGCGGTCCGCCTCGGCGCGGAGCGGCGGGGCCAGCTTGAAGAAGCTGCGGTAGTCGGCGATGTCGAATTCATTCAGCGTCAGGTGATGGATCGAGACCCCAGCCGTCACGCTCAGCCCGGCCTCCTTGGCGCGCGCGAGCGGGGACAGCGCCGCCTCGGTCGAGATCATGTCCGCGTGGTAGCGGGCACCAGTGCTCTCGGCCAGGGTCAGGTCGCGCTCCAGCATCATCCGCTCGGCGATGGCGGGCACCGAGGTCAGCCCCAGCCGCGAGGCGAATTCGCCGGAGGTCGCGCAGGCGCCCCGGCTCAAGCTGGGCTCCTGCGGGTGATGCACGATCAGCGCGCCGGTCGCCCGGGAATAGGCCATGCAGGCGCGCATCACCTTGGCGTCCGCCACGGCGTGGTCCCCGTCGGTCAGGGCCACGGCGCCCGCGTCCAGCAGGAACTGCTGCTCGGTCATGTCGGCGCCGCCCAAGCCCCTGGTCAGCGCCGCCATGGTGTGGACGCGCACGTGTGCCGCCTCGCGGGCACGGGCCAGCACGAACTGCACCAGTGCCGGGTCATCGAGCGGCGGATCGGTCTCGGGTTGAGCCACGAAGCTGGTGACGCCCCCGGCAGCGGCCGCCTCGCCCGCGGACCGGAAGCTTTCACGATGCCGCGCGCCCGGCTCGCCCACGAAGACCCGCATATCCACGATCCCCGGCGCCAAGACATGGCCGCCGCAATCGACTACGTCGGCACCGTCCGCCGCCTCCGCGCCGCCGCGCACCACATCCTCGATCACTCCACCGGCAACCCTCAGCCCGCCCGGCCCGTCATAGCCCGTGCCGGGATCGATGAGCCGGGCGTTGGTGAAGATGATTGGCGGGGAGGTCACGCGGCGTCTTCCAGGTTCGCGGCCAGAAGCTCCAGCACTGCCATCCGCACCGCGACCCCCATCTCGACCTGTTCGCGGATCACCGAGCGGTTGAGGTCGTCTGCCACCTCGGCATCGATCTCTACGCCCCGGTTCATCGGGCCGGGGTGCATGACGATCGCATCCTCGCGGGCCAGGGCCAGCTTCTCGGCCGTCAGCCCCCAGCGGTGGAAGTACTCGCGGGTCGAGGGCACCGCCGCCCCTGTCAGGCGTTCGTTCTGGATCCGCAGCATCATCACCACGTCGCAGCCTTTCAGCCCTTCCTCCATGTCGGTGAAGACCTCGACCCCGAAGCGCTCGACGCCCGAGGGCAGCAGCGTCGGCGGCGCGATCACGCGGACCCGGTTCTCCATCTTGTTGAGGCACAGGATGTTGGACCGCGCCACCCGGCTATTGGCGATATCCCCGCAGATCGCGATGGTCAGCCGCTGCAGCCGTCCCTTGCGCCGCCGGATCGTCAGGGCATCGAGCAGCGCCTGGGTCGGATGTTCGTGGCGCCCGTCGCCCGCGTTCAGCACCGCGCAATTGACCTTCTCGGACAGCAGCGCCACCGCGCCCGAATTCTGATGGCGCACCACCAGCAGGTCCGGGTGCATCGCGTTCAGGGTCAGCGCCGTGTCGATCAGCGTCTCGCCCTTGCGCACGGACGAGACCTGCACCGCCATGTTCATCACATCCGCGCCCAGCCGCTTGCCCGCCAGCTCGAAGCTCGCCTGGGTCCGGGTCGAGGCCTCGTAGAAGAGGTTGATCTGGGTGCGGCCCCTGAGCTTGGCTACGCGCTTCTCGGGCTGGCGGTTCAGCTCGACATAGCCGTCGGCGAGATCGAGAATTTGGGAAATGTCGGAGGGGGAAAGCTGTTCGATGCCGAGCAGGTGGCGATGGGCGAACATGAGACCCCCGGTGTCTGACCTCGCGCCTTATAGGAACGAACGGGCAGCCGGGCAAGCGGGGATGGCATGGCTTTGCAGACCTCGATTCTTGGAGATCTCACATGCAGCGGCAGCTCAACGGGGTCTCCGGGGCGTCAGCCCCGAATCGCGCCCGACCCGCCCCCAAGGGCGGGCGCAAACGCGCCCACCCTCGGGTCGGTCGCGACCCTACATCCTTTGTGTCCAAACGGTTTGGGTGCGCGCGTTTCCGCGCTACGTTCCATTGCGCACGAACCACAGGAATCACCCATGCCCCTCCCCCAACCCGTCCGCCTCTACGACCAGCCGCGCGCGCCCAACCCGCGCCGGCTCAACATTTTCATTGCCGAGAAGGGGGCCGGAAACGAGATCGAGATCCCCCGTGTCCAGGTCGACCTCCTCGCGGGCGAGCACAAGACCGCCGATTATCTCGCCAAGGTCGGCGTCCCCCAGGTCCCCGCATTGGAGCTCGACGACGGCCAGGTTTTGACGGAGACGCTCGCGATCGCCCGCTATTTGGAAGCCCTGTATCCCGAGCCCAACATGCTGGGCCGCGAGCCGATGGAGCAGGTCGAGATCGAGCAATGGCAGCGCCGGGTCGAGTTCCGGCTGTTCCTGACCGTCGCCCAATGCTTCCGGCACACCAACCCGCATCTGGCCGTGCTCGAGGACCAGTGCCCGGATTGGGGCGAGGTCAACCGGAACCGCCTCGCCGGCCGCCTGGCCGAGCTCGACCGCCGCCTCGAAGGCCGCGACTGGATCGCCGCCGACCGGCTGACCATGGCCGACATCACCGCCGTCGTTGCGGTCGATTTCCTGAAGGTCATCAAGTATGCGGTGCCGGAAGACCTGACGAACCTGATCGCCTGGCACCAGCGCATGCGCGCCCGCCCCTCGACGGCCCTTTGAGGACACCCATGACGAACCCGCTGCTGCAAGACTGGGACACCCCCTTCGGCCTGCCGCCCTTCGGCCAGATCGAGGTCGCGCATTTCGCCCCGGCCTTCGCGGACACAATGTCCGAGCAGATCGCCGAAATCGAGGCGGTCGCCAGTGACCCCGAGGCGCCGACATTCCAGAACACCGTCGAGGCGATGGAGCGCACCGGGCGGCGCCTCGACCAAGTGGCAGGCGTTTTCTTCAACCTCTGCGCCTCGCATACCAACGATGCGCTCCAGGCCGCGCAGCGCGAGATGGCGCCCAGGCTCGCCCGGCACCAAAGCGCGATCCTGATGAACGCGCCCCTCTTCCAGCGGGTCCAGGTGGTTGTGGACGTGGGCACGGATGGCCTGACCCGGGAACAGGCGCGGGTGCTCGAACTCTACCACCGCATGTTCGTGCGGGCCGGGGCAAGACTGGCTGGCCCGGACAAGGACCGGATGACGGAAATCCAGACCCGGCTATCCGAGCTTGGCACCGAGTTCGGGCTGAACGTGCTGGCGGATGAGAAGGATTGGGCGCTGTTCCTGGATGAGGGCGACCTCGACGGCCTGCCGGACTTCCTGACCGCCGCCGCCGCCCGCGAGGCCAAGGATCGGGGAAGCCCAGGCAAATACGCCATCACTCTCTCGCGCTCGTCGATCGAGCCGTTCCTCACATTCTCGACCCGGCGCGACCTGCGCGAGGCCGCCTGGCGCGCCTGGACCGGGCGGGGCAAGTCCACCAACTGGCCCCTGGTTGAGGAAACCGTGCGGCTGAGGGCCGAGCGGGCGAAGCTCTTGGGCTTCGAGAACTTCGCCGCCTTCAAGGTCGAGCACGAAATGGCCAAGACGCCGGACGCGGTCCGCGACCTGCTGATGGCGGTCTGGGGCCCGGCCCGCGCCCGGGCGCGGGAGGAGGCCGGGGCATTGGCCGCTCTCGCCGCAGAGGAAGGCGCCAACATCCAGATCGCCCCCTGGGACTGGCGCTTCTATTCGGAAAAACAGCGCAAGCGCGAACACGATTTGGACGAGGCCGAGACCAAACCCTACTTGCAGCTCGACGCCATGATCGAGGCTGCCTTCGACGTGGCCGGGCGCCTCTTCGGCCTTGAATTCCGCGAGGCTAAGGACCTGACGCTCCACCACCCGGATGCCCGCGCCTGGGAGGTCACGCGCCTTGACGGCGGCCATCTGGGCCTTTTCATCGGCGATTATTTCGCCCGGCCCTCGAAACGCTCCGGCGCCTGGGCCAGCGGCTATCGCAGCCAGCAGAAACTGTGGGAGCCTGGCCGCCCGATCATCCAGAACACCTGCAACTTCGCGCCCCCCGCGGATGGGCAGCCGGCGCTGCTGACCTATGACGACGCGCGGACGCTGTTCCACGAGTTTGGCCATGCGCTGCATGGGCTGATGTCGGACGTGACCTACCCGATGATCTCGGGCACCTCCGTTGCCCGCGACTTCGTCGAACTGCCGAGCCAGCTCTACGAGCATTGGCTGAGCGTGCCGGAGGTGCTCGGCAAATACGCCCGCCACTACCGGACCGGCGAGGCGATGCCCGAAGATCTGGTCACGCGCCTGAAAGCGGCGGAGAAGTTCAACCAGGGCTTCGCCACGGTCGAATACTGCGCGTCCGCCTTGGTGGACCTCGAGATGCATCTGGTGGACGGCGAGAATTTCGACGCCAAGGCGTTCCAGGATCAGGTCCTGAAGGGTCTGGAGATGCCATCGGAAATCGTCATGCGTCACGCCACGCCGCATTTTCAGCACGTGTTCTCGGGCGACGGCTATTCGGCGGGCTATTACAGCTACATGTGGTCCGAGGTCATGGACGCCGACGCCTTCAAAGCCTTCGAGGAAACCGGCGACGTGTTCGACAAGGGGATGGCGGAGAGCCTGGCGGCAAACATCTATTCGGCCGGTGGCCGCCAGGACCCGGCCGAGGCCTACGTGGCGTTCCGCGGCAGGTTGCCGGGCGTCGAGGCGCTGCTGGAGGGGAGGGGGCTCACGTAGGGTGCGCATTCATGCGCACCATGAGGGCGCGGGAAAAGGTGCGCATGAATGCGCACCCTACGCTCGCTGGAAGGGCAGGGGGTTGGTGTAGGGTGGGCTCGCACGAGCCCACCGATCATGTTCGCTCAAACGGTGGGCTCGGTCGAGCCCACCCTACGCTTTTTGCAATCGCTACGGCTGCCGCCCTTCCACGTATTTGGCGAATAGAGCATCAACTTTTTTCATCGTGCTGCGGGCAAATATCGATGTGAATGCCGACACATTGCCATACCATGTCGCTGCGGCGCCAAGCACAGGAAGACTTAGCGCAAAAACGATGCTGTCGATCAACGTAACCGAGCCTGAGAGAACTAAATAAATGAAGTAAAGTATCAAATAGGTAGCAAATGCCAGAACGATGTATTTCGGAAACTCCATAAACGCGGGAAAGCGATAGACGCCCCGCAGGTCACTCCCACTCTCGCTAGTTTCAATCTTTCCGGAGAAGAAACACGCGCTTGTGTAACGTTCACTCGTAAAATTGAAGAATCCTTTTTCCGAGTTGTAGCGGATCAAGATGTGATCGCCGTCATCAAAAAACACGTAGCCTTTCTTCAGTGAAATCATCGGGACCTGGAGCTTCCAGGCATGATCAATTCGAGTAGCATTCCTTTCAAGGTGTTCGATGAAATCGTCCCGATCCAAGACCAGTATCGGATCAATCGCGAGGCGTCCGGAAAGGAGCTTGGATAGAACTCTCATAAAGCTTGTTCGCGCCAATTGGTTTCTAAAAGAGTTGTCCGACCGCATCAGCGGAAGAATAACACATAAGCAGGTAGGGCGGGGTTTCACCCCGCCGATATTCCCAAAAGCGGCGGGATAAATCCCGCCCTACGAGACCGCGCGGAACTTGTAGGGTGGAACTCGTTCCACCATCAAAATTGGCCGTTGCGCGCAACACCGCACCACCGCGCGCTAACCGTTACCGACGGGTAAACGCCGAAGAATTCCACCTTATCATCAATAATTTAAGCGGGCTCTCACATGTGAGAGCCCGCCGCATTCTCACAGGTCGGGCCGGCCAACCGGCCTGCCCCGCCCCCTCAGGCGAATTGATCCAGCGTCGTCCGGACCTTCTCGACGATCTCGTCGATATGGGCCCGCTCGGCCACGAAGGGCGGCGCCACGATGCCCGTGTCGCCGGTGAACTTGATGTGGCAGCCGTTCCAGAAGAGCGCCTTCTGCATCTCCTGGCCGCGGATGCCCGGCGCGCCGGCCTGGGGGTGGACCTCGACGCCCGACATCATGCCGATGGTACGGATGTCCTTGACCAACTCGTGGTCGCGCAGGCTCATCACCGCCTCGGCGAAGTAGGGCGCCATCTCCGCCGCCCGCTCGAACAGGCCCTCGCGCTCGTAGATGTCGAGCGCCGCGATCCCCGCCGCGCAGGCCGCCGGGTGGGCCGAGTAGGTGTAGCCGTGGAAGAACTCGATCGCGTTCTCCGGGGCGGCATCGGTCACCGTCTCGTAGATCTCGTCGCGGCACGCCACCGCCCCCATCGGGATGCAGCCATTGGTCAGCGCCTTGGCCATGGTGCAGATGTCCGGGACCACCCCGAAATGCTGCGAGGCGAAGGGCGAGCCCAGGCGGCCGAACCCGGTGATCACCTCGTCAAAGACCAAAAGGATCCCGTGTTGGTCGCAGATCTCGCGCAGCCGCTCCAGATAGCCGACCGGCGGCACCAGCGTCCCGGTCGATCCCGCCACCGGCTCGACGAAGACCGCCGCGATGGTGGTCCCGCCATAGGTCTGGCAGTGCCGCTCCAGGTCGTTGGCCAATTCCACCCCGTCATGCTCGGGCAGCCCGTCATGGAACAGGTCCTTGCCGGTCCAGGTGTGCCGGATGGTCACGATGTTCGGCATGGTGACCGGGAAGGTCTCGCGGTTCTTGACCATGCCGGCCAGCGACACCCCACCCATGTTGACTCCGTGATAGGCGCGCTCGCGGCTGACGAAACGCAGGCGCTGCGACTGGCCGTTCGCCCGGTGGTAGGCCATCACCATCTTCAGCGCCGTGTCGATCGATTCGGAGCCGGAATTCACGAAGAACACGTGGTTCATCGGCTCGGGCAGCAGTTTGGTCACCTTGCGCGCCAACTCGAACGCCCCCGGATGGCCCAGCTGGAACGGCGCCGAGTAGGAGTTGGTGAGCAACTGCTTGTGGACCGCGTCGGCGATCTCCTGGCGCCCATGGCCGGCCGGCGAGCAGAACAGCGCCGACGAGCCGTCGATCACCTTTCCGCCCTTGTGGTCGGTGTAATAGATGCCTTCGCCCTCGACGATCAGGCGCGGGTTCTCCTTGAAATCCCGGTTGCCGGTGAACGGCATCCAGTGCTCCTCCAGCGAGTTCGCGCGGGCGGCGTCGCTTACGTTCAAATCATGCATCGGACGACTCCTTCAGAGCCTGAGGTTGATTGAGGCCAGCCTAGGGGCATAGTCTGGCTCCATAGTAGAGCCAGAAGGGCGGGAAGGGTCAGGCCAAATGCGAGACGCGCTCTACCATCTGGAACGATCGAAGCCGGCGACCCTGCAGGCCCAGATACGCGAAATCCTTATGGCGGCGATCGCCGAGGGTCAACTGGTTCCGGGCGAGCCGGTGCCATCGACCCGCGCGATGGCGCTGAGGCTTGGTGTATCACGCAACACCGTGACGCTGGCCTATCAGGCGCTGGTCTCGGAAGGCTTCCTGGTCGCGCGCGAGCGCAGCGGGTTCTATGTGGACGCCCAGGCGGTCGACGGGTTGAGCCGCAATCCGAAGCAACAGAAATGCGCCGCTGCGGGTGCGGTGGAATGGCAGCCGCGCCTGGCCAAGCAGATGGGCGCCCAGCGCTTCATCACCCGGCCGCAGGACTGGCAGAAATACCCCTATCCCTTCATCTACGGCCAGGTCGATCACGCGATCTTCCCGATCGCCGAGTGGCGCGACTGCGTGCGCCAGGCGATGGGCAAGCGCTGGCTCGATGCCTGGACCGTCGATCAGTATACCGAGGACGATCCGCTGCTCTTGGAGGAGATCGCACGGAGGATCCTGCCTCGCCGCGGCATTGCCGCCAGTTCGGATCAGATCCTGGTGACGCTCGGGGCGCAGAACGCGCTTTACCTGATCGCGGCGCTGCTGGTGGATCACGAGACCCGGGTCGCGATCGAGAATCCGGGCTATCCGGATCTACGCAACATGCTGGCGCTGAGGACCGGGCACACCGTGCCCATGCCGATCGACGGTGAGGGGATGGCGGCGGACGGCCGGATTGCCGATTGCGACCTGGTCTTCTGCACCCCCAGTCATCACTTCCCGACCACAGTGACGATGTCGCTGGAGCGGCGCAAGACGCTGCTGGCGGCTGCGCGGGACCAGGATTTCGTGATCGTCGAGGACGACTACGAGTTCGAAACCAACTATATGGGCACACCACTGCCCGCGCTGAAGTCGCTCGACGAGGAGGGGCGGGTGGTCCACGTGGGCTCGCTGTCGAAATCGCTGATGCCGGGGCTCAGGCTTGGCTATGTCGTGGCCGACGAGCGCCTGATCGCCGAGCTCCGCGCGCTCCGCCGCCTGATGCTGCGCCATCCGCCCGGCAACAACCAACGCGCCGCGGCGCTTTTCATGGCGAACGGCCATTACGACGTCCTGGTCCGGCGCATTCACCGGGTCTATCGCGAGCGCTGGGACGCGATGACGAGCGCGCTCAACGAGCGTTTGCCGGGCTGGTCCCGCTCGCCCGGCTTCGGCGGGTCGAGTTACTGGCTGACCGGGCCGGAGGGGCTGGATTCCGAGGCGCTGGCGCAGCGCGCCCTGGCCGAGGGCGTGATCATCGAGCCCGGGACACCGTTTTACCTAGACCCCGAAGATGGCCGCAGGCGGTTCCGCCTGGGCTTTTCCTCGATCCCCAGCGAGCGGATCGGCGAAGGCATCCGGCGCCTCAGCCGGGCGATTGGCCCAGTCTCGTGACGGCTGGCCCCACGTTCCACGGCAACTGGACCTAATGGACGCGCGGCCCGGTCAGTAAATACTGAAACCGATTTACTCGGATTTTGCGCGAGCCAACGCGCATTTGGAACGAAGGGAACGCCACGATGAAAATGACCACCGAAGAGGCTTTCGTCAAAGTCCTGCAAATGCACGGGATCGAACATGCCTTCGGCATCATCGGCTCGGCCTTCATGCCGATCTCGGACTATTTCCCAAAAGCCGGGATCACCTTCTGGGACGTGGCGCACGAGTGCAATGGCGGCTACATGGCCGACGGCTACACCCGGACCACCGGCAAAATGGCGATGATCATCGCCCAGAACGGGCCGGGCATCACCAACTTCGTCACCTGCGTGAAGACCGCCTACTGGAACCACACGCCGATGCTGCTGGTGACGCCCCAGGCGGCCAACAAGACCATCGGCCAGGGCGGTTTCCAGGAAATCGAGCAGATGAAGCTGTTCGAGGACATGGTGTGCTATCAGGAGGAGGTGCGCGATCCGACCCGCATCGCCGAGGTGCTGAACCGGGTGATCCAGAACGCCAAGCGCCGCACGGCGCCCGCGCAGATCAACATCCCGCGCGATTACTGGACCCAGCAGGTCGACATCAACCTGCCCGCCATTGTTGATTTCGAACTTCCGGCGGGTGGCGAGGCGGCGGTCGCCGAGGCGGCGCAGCTTCTCTCCGATGCCGACTTCCCGGTGATCCTGAATGGCGCCGGTGTGGTTCTGGGCGGTGCCATCGAAGCCTCGAAGACACTGGCCGAGCGGCTCGATGCCCCGGTCTGCTGCAACTACCAGCACAACGACGCATTCCCGGGCTCGCATCCGCTTTTCGCCGGTCCGCTCGGCTACAATGGCTCACGCGCGGGCATGGAGCTGATCTCGAAGGCCGATGTGGTGCTGGCGCTGGGCACCCGCCTCAACCCGTTCTCGACCCTGCCGGGCTACGGGGTCGACTACTGGCCGAAGGACGCGAAGCTGATCCAGGTCGACATCAACCCGGACCGGATCGGCCTGACCAAGCCGGTGAGCGTCGGCATCGTCGGCGATGCGGGCAAGGTGGCGACGCAGCTCCTGAACCAGCTCTCGGGCACCGCCGGCGACGAGGGCCGTCAGGCGCGCCGGGATATGATTTCCGAGACCAAGTCCCGCTGGCTGCAGATGCTCTCGTCGATGGACCACGAGGAAGACGACCCGGGCACGACCTGGAACGAACGCGCCCGTACCCGCCAGCCCGAGCACATGAGCCCGCGCATGGCCTGGCGCGCGATCCAGCGTTCGCTGCCGAAGGAGGCGATCATCTCGTCCGACATCGGCAACAACTGCGCCATCGGCAATGCCTACCCGACCTTCGAGGACGGCCGAAAATACCTCGCCCCCGGCCTCTTCGGCCCCTGTGGCTATGGCTTCCCGGCGATCTGCGGCGCCAAGATCGGCAATCCGGATGTGCCGGTGGTGGGCTTCGCCGGAGACGGCGCCTTCGGCATCTCGATGAACGAGATGACCGCGGTCGGCCGCGACGAGTGGCCGCCGATCACCATGGTGATCTTCCGCAACTACCAGTGGGGCGCCGAGAAGCGGAACACCACGCTTTGGTATGATGACAACTTCGTCGGCACCGAGCTCGACCTACAGGTCAGCTACGCCAAGATCGCCGAGGCCTGCGGCGTCAAGGGCGTCCAGGTGCGCACCATGGACGAGCTCAGCGAGACCCTGGATGCCGCGGTCAAGGCGCAGATGAAGGGTGGCGAGACCACCTTCATCGAGGCGATCCTGAACCAGGAACTGGGAGAGCCGTTCCGCCGCGACGCCATGAAGAAACCGGTCAGTGTCTCCGGGATCGACCTGGCGGACATGCTGCCGCAGGCCGGCGTCTGAGCGACCGACCTCCGAAGACACGACGGCCGGCGCCCTTGCGGCGCCCGCCGTTTCGTATTGCAGTTTTCCCATTGGTGCGGTCGAGAAGACTCGAACTTCCACGGGCTTTCGCCCACAACGACCTCAACGTTGCGCGTCTACCAATTCCGCCACGACCGCATGTGTGTGGGCAGGTGCCGCGCGATGTAGCAAAGCCGATGGCGCTTGTGAAGCCCTGGACGCGCAATTGCCGAGCAAATATTGAGGGACCGGTTGGGTTTGCGGAGGATCGCTGCCATGGTGGAATGGCGGGTCACCGAGGGGCTTGTCCCCTACGAGGACGCACTGGCCTGGATGGAAGCGCGCGTGGACGCGGTGATCGCGGGCGCGGGCGGGGAATGCGTCTGGCTGTTGGAGCACCCGCCGCTTTATACCGCCGGCACCAGCGCAAGGGCGCAGGACCTGATCGAACCGGACAGGTTCCCGGTCTACCAGGCACGGCGGGGCGGCGAATACACCTATCACGGGCCCGGCCAGCGCGTGGCCTATGTGATCCTGGACCTCAATCGGCGGCGGCGCGATGTGCGCGCATACGTTGCCGCGCTTGAGGATTGGGTGATCCAGACGCTTGCCGAGTTCCGGGTTAGGGGCGAGCGCCGCCCGGGCCGGGTCGGCGTCTGGGTCGAGCGGCCCGAGATGCCGCCTCTGTCCGATGGCCGGCCCGCCGAGGACAAGATCGCGGCGGTCGGCGTGAGGCTCAGGCGCTGGGTCAGCTACCACGGCATCTCGATCAATGTCGAGCCGGACCTCGACCATTATCGGGGCATCGTGCCCTGCGGCATCGCAGAGCATGGGGTGACCAGCTTGGTCGATCTGGGCCTTCCCGTGACGATCGCGGATCTGGACAACGCGCTCAGGCGGCACTTTGACGGAACACTGGGGCGGCTTGAAAGCTGAGGCGGCGAAACAAGTGCCGGGCGCGGCTCGATCGGCGTGTCCGAGGGTGGGCAATCATCTCATGCGACAGAAAGCCCCCCGATTCACCAACCCTTCGGCTTGCCGCGCCTTTCCGGGCGGGATAAATCTCTTCCCCGAGTTTGGCGCGCCCCTGGTGCCCGATCCGAACAGACAGGAGTGAGCGAATGGCCGACGCTGCGGTGCATGACCACGACCACGAGAAGCTCGGGTTCTTCACCCGCTGGTTCTGCTCGACCAATCACAAGGACATCGGCATCCTCTACATCGTGACCGCCTTCGTGGTTGGCGTGATCTCGATTGCCTTCACCATGTATATGCGGCTCGAGCTGATGGAGCCGGGCGTCCAATACATGACCCTCGCCGACGGCACGCCAAATGGGCATTTGTGGAACGTACTGGTCACCGCCCACGGTATCACCATGATGTTCTTCGTGGTGATCCCGGCCTTGTTCGGCGGATTCGGCAACTTTTTCATGCCCTTGCAGATCGGCGCGCCGGATATGGCGTTCCCGCGGCTGAACAATCTTAGCTATTGGCTCTATGTGGCGGGCTCGTCGCTGGCGATCCTCTCGGTGGTCTCGCCCGGCGGCAACGGGCAGCTAGGATCCGGAGTCGGCTGGGTCTTGTATGCGCCCCTCTCGGTCAACGAGCAGGGTATGTCGATGGACTTCGCGATCTTCGCGGTGCACATGTCGGGCGCCTCGTCGATCCTGGGCGCGATCAATATGATCACGACCTTCCTGAACATGCGGGCGCCGGGCATGACGCTGCTGAAAGTGCCTCTGTTCCCATGGTCGATCTTCGTCACCGCCTGGCTGATTCTGTTGTCGCTGCCGGTTCTGGCAGGCGCCATCACCATGCTGCTGACCGACCGCAACTTCGGCACCGCCTTTTTCGACCCTGCGGGCGGCGGCGATCCGATCCTCTACCAGCATATCCTGTGGTTCTTCGGCCATCCGGAGGTCTACATAATCGTGGTTCCCGCCTTTGGGGTGATCAGCCACGTGATCTCGACCTTCTCGAAGAAGCCGATCTTCGGCTATACCGGCATGGTCTTCGCCATGGTGGGCATCGGGGCGCTCGGCTTCGTGGTCTGGGCGCACCACATGTACACCGTCGGCATGTCGACCTTCAGCCAGACCTATTTCATGCTGGCGACCATGGTCATCGCGGTGCCGACGGGCATCAAAATCTTCTCGTGGATCGCTACCATGTGGGGTGGCTCGATCGACTTCAAGACGCCGATGCTGTTCGCGATGGGCTTCCTGTTCCTGTTTACCGTCGGCGGCGTGACCGGCATCGTGCTCAGCCAGGCAGGCGTCGACCGGGCCTATCACGACACCTATTACGTGGTGGCGCACTTCCACTACGTGATGAGCCTTGGCGCCGTCTTCGGCATCTTCGCGGCGGTCTATTACTGGATCGGCAAGATGTCCGGGCGCCAGTATCCTGAGTTCTGGGGGAAGGTCCATTTCTGGACGATGTTCATTGGCGCAAACATCACTTTCTTCCCGCAGCACTTCCTGGGGCGCCAGGGCATGCCGCGGCGCTACATCGACTATCCGGAGGCGTTCTCGCTTTGGAACGAGGTCTCGTCCTACGGGGCCTTCCTCTCGGGCGCCAGCTTCGTGCTGTTCATCGGCATCGTGGTCTATACGCTGCGGGCCGGGAAAAAGATCGAGCAGGGGAATTACTGGGACGATGAGATCGGCACCCTGGAGTGGACCCTGCCGAACCCGCCGCCGGCCCACACGTTCGAGACGCTGCCCACGCGGGACATGTGGGACAAGCAGTCCTCGCACTAGCCTGCGTGATGGGCCGATGATCGGCGATCCGAAACTGGCGGCCGGGGGGCGTCCTCCGGCCGCGCGCCGTTCGGGCGACTGGGTCGAGTGGCGCGAGCGGCGGGACCGACCGGTTTACAGCGCCCGACTCTGGCCCAACCGGCCATTGACCGAGCGGGGGCGGAAGCTCACGCTGGGCATCGCCGCCACGGGTCTGGCGATTCCGCTGATCCCCGCCCACGGTACCCCGGTCTTTTGGGGGCTGCTGCCGTTCCTCGTCGGCGCGCTGGCAATGCTTTGGTTCGGTCTCAAACGGAACATCTTCGACGGCCGGCTGGCCGAGCAGGTGACCATCTGGCCCGACGAGATGCGGGTCGAGCGCCGCGAGCCGAGGGGCCCGGTGCGCCGCTGGCGGGCCGAGCCTTATCACGTGCGGCTGACACTCCACCGGGAGGGAAAGGTCGAACAGTATCTGACCCTGCGCGGCGCGGGCGGCCGCGCGGCCCGCGAGATTGAACTCGGCGCCTTCCTCAGCCCCGACGAACGCGTAGCCCTGGCCGACGAGATCGAAGCAGCGATCGGTCAAGCGATCCGGGCGTAGGGTGGGTTTTCAACCCACCGATCGACGGGAGCGGGAGCAGCGGAATGGTGGGGTGGAACCCCACCCTACTTAAGCGGGATATTCCGGGCTTCGCCCTTGCGGGCCTGGTAGACCTTCGACACCTCGGCATAGGCGGCGCCGATCCGCGCCACCTGGGCCCGGAACCTCTCCCTGTCCTCCGACCCGCACCGCTCGACCAGGTCCACTAGGCTAAAGGCCGACCAATAGGCGTTCGCCCGCGCATAGCCGCCCGGCTCGTGGCCGAAGACCTCCTTCAGGATTTTCAGATCGTGCCCGATCTGGAAGGCGTCCCGCGAATCCTCGTGGCTGAAGAGGTAATAGACATTTTCATAACCGCCCCAGGCAATGGCCGAGGCGCAAAGCGTGCAGGGCTCATGCGTCGCCAGAAAGATTGTGTTCTTCGGGTCGATCCGCGTGCCCTCGTCCGCATTGACCATCGCGTAGTAGGCATTGATCGTGGCGATCTCCCCATGCCAGAGCGGGTTTTCCGTCTCGCGATTGGTCGCCGCCAGGATGGTCGAGAGATCCGTTTTCCGGATCAGCGCCGCGCCGAAAATCTTATTGCCCTGGCGGACACCCTCGCGGGTCAACGGGATAATCTCGCCCTCGATCACATCGAGGAACCGACCGATCAAGCGTGGATCGGCATCGGCGGTCTGACCGGGGCGCAAAACGGCCGGGCTCATCTTTGGTTGCCTTTCCTTTCCGTCGGCCGGCGTTGAGATTTCGCTCGGCGGGGCCCGACGCGCAATCCCTGTTTTCGCCGCCGGTAAAGAACGATAAGAGCAGGGTGGGCCAAGGTCGATGGAGGCCGCGATGACCGAGCCGTTGCCGATCGATCGGCAGGAGGACGAGCGCGACGACGAATACGCGCTCGACCCCGATCTTGTCGCCGCGATCATGGAATCGGTCGATGCGGGCGACCGGGTGGGCGTGCTGTCGCAGATCGGCGACCTGCACGTCGCCGACCTCGCGGATCTGACCGAACAGATCGACCCCGAGCACCGGCGCCGTTTCATCGAACTGGTCTGGGCCGATGTGGACCAGGAATTCCTGGTCGAGGTCGAGGAGGGCGTGCGCGACGAGATCGTCTCCTATCTCGCGCCCGAGATGCTGGCCGAGGCGGTCAGGGATTTGGAGACCGACGACGCCGTCTACCTGCTCGAGGATCTGGAGGAATCGACCCAGCGCGAGGTTCTGGCCGCGCTCGAGCCCGCCGACAGGGCGGCGGTCGCCAAGTCGCTCAGTTACCCGGAGGGCACCGCTGGGCGCCTGATGCAGAGCGACTTCGTCAAGGCGCCGCCCTTCTGGACCGTGGGCCAGATGATCGACTTCCTGCGCGCCTCGGACGATCTGCCGGAAGAGTTCTACGACGTGATCATCGTCGATCCCGCGGCCAAGCCGGTTGGCAAGGTGGCCTTGGGCACGCTTCTGGGCGCGCGCCGCCCGGTTACCCTGGAATCGCTGATGGCGGACGATTTCCGCACCCTCCATGTCGAGGAACCCGAGGAGGACGTCGCCTACGCCTTCAACCAGTACCACATCGTCTCGGCCCCGGTGGTGGATGACTCAGGCCGCGCTGTCGGCGTCATCACCATTGACGACGCCATGGAGGTGCTGGAGGACGCTGCCGAGGAAGACATCAAGCGCCTCGGCGGTGTCGGCGACGAGGAGATTTCGGACCGGGTCTGGGAGATCTCCAAGCGGCGCTTCCCCTGGCTGGCGGTGAACCTGGTAACCGCAATCCTGGCCTCGCTGGTGATCGCGCTCTACGAGGATGCGATCAGCGAATTGGTGGCCCTGGCCGTCCTGATGCCGATCGTTGCCTCGATGGGCGGCAATGCGGGCACCCAGACGCTGACAGTCGCGGTCCGCGCCCTGGCGACCCGTGACCTGACATCGACCAACGCCATGCGCGTGGTGGCGCGCGAGACGCTGGTGGGCCTGGCCAATGGAATCGCCTTCGCCGTGGTGATGGGGATCGTCGCCTGGATTTGGTTCGCGGACCCCGTTTTGGGCGCGGTGATTGCGGTCGCGATGGTGGTGAATCTGCTGGTGGCGGGGATGGCCGGCATCCTGATCCCCATCGGCCTCGACAAACTTGGCGCCGACCCCGCCCTTGCTTCGGGCGCGTTCGTGACTACGGTCACGGATGTGGTGGGATTTCTCGCCTTCCTGGGGCTGGCGGCGGCAGTATTGTTGTAACCGCGTGCGCGGAGGAACCTGATGCCGAATCTGCCGACCTCGATTGATGAAACCCAGGCGTTGTTCGAAGGCACCGGATATGTCTGCGGCCGGGCGCTGGCCACCGTCGCCTATCTCAGTCTCAAGCTCGGGCGGCCTCTGTTCCTGGAAGGCGAGGCCGGGGTCGGCAAGACCGAGGTCGCCAAGGCTTTGGCCGAGGCATTGGGGCGCCGCTTGATCCGATTGCAATGCTACGAGGGGCTGGACGCGGCCCAGGCCGTCTACGACTGGAACTACCCCGCCCAGATGATCGAAATCAGGCTCGCCGAGGCAGGCGGGACGGCGGACCGGGACTACTTGGCCGACGAGCTCTTCTCCGAGCGGTTCCTGACCCGGCGTCCGCTTTTGGAGGCAATGGAGCCGCAACCGGGCGGGCCGCCGGTTCTGTTGATCGACGAGCTCGACCGCACCGACGAGCCCTTCGAGGCGTTCCTGCTGGAAGCCCTCAGCGATTTCCAGGTAACCGTGCCCGAACTCGGCACGATCAAGGCGGAAGAACCTCCCATCGTCATCATCACCTCGAACCGCACCCGCGAGATCCACGATGCACTGAAGCGGCGCTGCCTCTACCATTGGGTCGATTACCCGGATGCGGAGCGAGAGCTGGCGATCCTGGCCGCCCGCGCGCCGGAGGTCAGCCGCAAGCTCTCGGAGGAGGTCGTCGGATTCGTGCAGCGGCTCAGAACCGAGGATCTGTTCAAGCGACCGGGCGTCGCCGAGACCATCGATTGGGCCAAATGCCTGGTGGCGCTGGACGCTCTGGAGCTGGATCAGGACCTGGTATCCAGCACCCTCGGCGCGTTGCTGAAATACCAGGACGACATCGCCCGGTTCCGGGATTCTCAGGCCAATAAGGTGCTGGACGAGGTCAAACAGGCGATGACCGGGGCCGCGGCCGGGACTGCGGCCGGGGCGGCCTAATGCGCCCGAAGATTGCGATCCCGGACGACGGGCGTCTGGCCGCCAACATCCTGCATTTCGCGCGGGCGCTGAGGGCGGCGGGCCTGCCGGTCGGCTCGGGCCGCGTGGTCTTGGCGGTGCGCGCGGTCGGCGTCGGCGGGTTCGAGCGGCGCCAGGATTTCTATCACACGCTGGCCGCCTGTTTTGTCAGCCGGCCCGAGCAGCGGGCGGTCTTCGACCAGTGCTTCCACATGTTCTGGCGCGATCCGCAAATCCTGGAAAAGATGATGAGCCTGGTCCTGCCGGAGCTTCGCACCCCGCCCACCGAGCGCGAGAAGCAGGCCGGTGAGGACCGCGCAGCTGCGGGTCTGACTCACGGGCTAGACATTCCGCCGCCGCCGCGCGCCGAAGCCGAGCGCGAGGAGGTCGTCTACGATGCGGCGCTGACGTTCTCGTCGCAGGAGACGCTGAATTCGCGCGACTTCGAACAGATGACCGCGGCCGAGGCAGCCGAAGCAAAGCGCGCCATCGCCGGGCTGCGCCTGCCCGCGCGGCCCATCCCATCGCGCCGCAAGATCGCGGATCTGCGTGGCCAGATCGCGGACTGGCGCCGCACCATGCGCGCCGCGATGCGCAATGGCGGCGATATCCGGGTGCTGGCGCGCCGGCGGCGGCGCCAGCGGTGGCCGGCGCTCGTGGCGCTGGTCGACATCTCTGGCTCGATGGCCGCCTATAGCCGGGTGCTGCTGCAATTCCTGCACGCAGTGGCAAACCAGCCGGGCCATGGCTGGTCGGCGGTCCATGCCTTCACCTTCGGCACGCGGCTGACCAACGTGACCCGGCACCTGCGCGCCCGCGATGCCGACGAGGCGTTGTCTCGGGCGGGCGCCGAGGCGCAGGATTGGGAAGGGGGGACGCGGATTGGCGCCTGTCTGGAAGCCTTCAACAAGGATTGGTCGCGCCGCGTGCTGGGCCAGGGGGCGGTGGTCCTGATGATCACCGACGGGCTCGACCGGGACGATCCGAAACGGCTGGCACGCGAAGCGGAGCGGCTGCATCTGTCGGCGCGTCAGGTGATCTGGCTGAACCCGCTTCTGCGTTGGGACGGGTTCGAAGCACGCGCCCAAGGGGTCAAGGCGCTGCTGCCCCATGTGGACAGCTTCCGGCCGGTGCACAATATAGACTCGCTAGAGGCCTTGGCCGAGGCGCTGGGCCGCCCCGATGACGGCGGCGAAAAAGCGCGCCTTTTGGCGGCCGGCAAAGAGGCGGCATGACCCTGGAAGACCACGACCGGATCCCCGAAATCGCGCTCGGCTGGCACCGGGCCGGGCGCCGCGCCGCGCTGGCGACCGTGGTCGAGACCTGGGGCTCGGCGCCCCGGCCGGTGGGCGCGCAGCTTGCCGTCTCGGGCGATGGCGAGATCGCCGGTTCGGTCTCGGGCGGCTGCGTCGAAGGCGCGGTCGTCGTTGAGGCGATCGAGGCGCTGGACGACGGCAGGTGCCGGATCATGGAATTTGGGGTCTCGGACGACGAGGCCTTTGCCGTGGGTCTCGCCTGCGGCGGGCGCATCCGGGTGATGGTCGAGCCGGTGGGCGTGGGCCAGGGGATCGCGCCCGAGCTGTTGGACGATCTGACCAAGGCGCGCGCGGCCCGCGAAGCGGTTGCAATCGTGACGGATACGGAAAGCTGGACCCGGCATCTGGCCGGCTACAACCGGGCCAAGATGCGATTCGATGCCGACCGGTCTGGCTTTGACGAGGCAAACCCGCGGGAATTCACGGCCGTTCACAATCCGCCGCTGCGACTGGCGGTCGTCGGCGCGGTGCATGTGGCCCAGCCCTTGCTGGTGATGGCCTCGGCGGCCGGCTATGACGTGACCTTGATCGACCCGCGCGAAGCCTTCGCCAACGAGGCCCGCTTTCCGGGCGCCCGCATCGTCCACGACTGGCCCGACGCGGCGTTGGCCACCCATGGACTGGATGCCCGCACCGGCGTCGTGACCCTGACCCACGATCCGAAGCTGGACGATCCGGCCCTGATCGCGGCCCTGCCGAGCTCGGTTTTCTATATCGGTGCGCTGGGCTCGACCCGGACCCATGGCAAGCGGGTGGCGCGGCTGAAGGAGGCCGGCCTGAGCGATGCGCTGATCGCGCGCATCGACGCGCCGGTGGGCCTGGACATTGGCAGCCGGACCCCGGCCGAGATCGCCGTGGCGATTCTGGCCCAGGTGACCGAGCGCCTGCGCCGGCCCGAGACCCGGCCTGCGCCCGCCCCCCAGCCGGCCTCATGACGGTGGCGCAATGAAGTTTGGACCCGTTCCCGTCGCGCATGCCGAAGGATCGCTTTTGGCCCATTCGGTGCGGCTGACAGGCCGGGTGCTGAAGAAGGGCAAGGTGCTGACGGCCAATGACATTGCCGCACTCACCGACGAGGACGTCACCGAGGTCACCGTCGCCCAGCTCGAGCCAGGCGATCTTGGCGAGGACGAAGCCGCCGCGCGCATTGCCGCCGCGCTTGCGCCCCGGGTCGGGACTCAGGGGGCCGAGGCGCAGGGGCTTAGCGTGACCGCGCCGTTCACGGGCCGGGTCAATCTGCACGCGACGCGGCTAGGCGTCGTGGTGCTCGACGCCGCGACCATCGCCCATGCCAACGAGATCGACGAGGCGATCACGGTCGCGACCCTGCCGGATTTCTCCCGTGTCAGCCCGCGCCAGCTCTTGGCGACCGTGAAGATCATCCCCTACGCGGTCAACGAGCGTGCGGTCGCCGCCGTCGAGATGGCGCTAACGGGCACGACCGCGATCGATGTCCGCCCGGTGGTGCGTCCCTCCGCCAGCCTGATCCTGACCCGCACGCCTGGCATGCCGGATAAGCTGGTGAACAAAGGCGCCGACGCGGTGGTCCGGCGCCTGACCGCATTGGGGATCGATTTGGCCGCGCGGCACGAGGTGGCTCACGAAACCCGTGCCTTGGCCGAAGCGGTGGTTCTTACGGAAGGCGAGATGGTACTGATCCTGACCGCGTCGGCCACCTCGGACCGCGAGGATGTCGGTCCGGCAGCACTGATCGCGGCGGGCGGGACCTTGGAGCGTTTCGGGATGCCGGTTGACCCGGGGAACCTGCTGTTCCTGGGCGATCTGGCTGGGCGTCCGGTGATCGGCTTGCCGGGCTGCGCCCGCTCGCCCAAGCTCAACGGTGCCGATTGGGTACTTGAACGCATCGCCTGCGCGATCGAGGTGACGTCGGACCAGATCGCCGCCATGGCGGTGGGCGGATTGTTGAAGGAGATCCCGTCCAGGCCCCAGCCGCGCTCGGGTGGGCCATTGGTGCCGAAGCGTCCGAAGGTCTCGGCCCTGGTGCTGGCCGCGGGCCAATCGCGGCGCATGGGTGGGCGCGACAAGCTGATGGAGCCGGTCGCGGGCCGCCCGTTGCTGCGCCATGTGGTCGAGGCCGTCTTGGCCAGCGCAGTGGAGGATGTGGCCGTCGTCCTGCCACCGGATGCGGCGGACCGCGGCGCCGCGCTGGAAGGTTCGGGCGCACGGATTGTCCTGAACCCCCGTGCCGAGGAGGGGATGGGCAGATCGATCGCGGCTGGCATGGCTGCGCTTGGGCCCGAGACGGATGCGGTGATGGTCGTGCTGGCGGACATGCCGGACCTCGGCCCAGCAGACTTTGACCGCCTGATCGCTGCGTTCGACCAGGAGGAAGGCAGGGCGATTGTCCGTGCGGTAACCGCAGCCGGCAAGCCAGGCCATCCTGTCCTCTTTGCCCGGCGCTTCTTCGAGCTGCTCTCCGGCCTCGAAGGAGACCATGGTGCAAGGGGCGTGGTCGAGGATCACCGGGAATATTTGACCGACGTGCCGGTGACGGGAGACGCGGCATCGGTCGATCTGGATACGCCGGAAGATTGGGCCGCCTGGCGGGCCTCTAGAGCAGAACCGAATCAGACTGAATCAGTCTGAAACGATTTTCGTCTAGCGGCTGACCAGCAGCAACGTGCGGTCTTCGCCGCTGCGGGTCACGCGCATGGCGTCGCGCCCGATCAGGCTGACCCGCCAGCCATCCAGCACATCGCCGAGCACCACCGAACGGTAGCGGCCATTCGGCAGGCGCAGGAGCGCGCGGCGACCGCTCTCAAGATCCAAGATTCCAATGAGGGTCACTTTGTCGAGCGGCAGGCCCTGATCGGTCGCCGCTTCCTGAACCGATTGCGGCGAAATCTTCGGCAGAGCGATCGACGGCAATGTCTTCGGCAGGGCGCGTTGCGCTGGCCGGGTCTTCGGCAATGGCGCGCTGAGCGAGGCGTACTGCGTCGGCGCGTCCGGGTCTTCTTCGGCTTGCGGGGCGGCCTGGTCGGGCACCAGGCCCCGGAGCGGGTCGGTGCCGGTCACCGTGACGGGTACGGACGAGCGCGCCTCCGCCGTGCGGGCGCCCGGCGTTTGTCCCACGGCGTCAGCCTCTGGCGCTGCGGTCGCTACGGCGGGCGCCGGTTCGGGATCGGCATTTTCGCTTTGGCGGTCAAGCCGGGCCGGGCGCGGCCGCGGCGGAATCTGTGACAGCGACCGGAGGGATCCGTCGGCGGACCGGAAAACGCCATCGGGCCTGGGCGCGGGCACGCGCAATTCCGCCATCGCCGTCGCCAGGTCCGGAATCACGGTCACCGGGAAATCGTCCGCGGTCTCGGCATCCGGTGCCTCGGCAGTGTCGATTGCAGTCTCGCCGGTCGCACCGGCCTCCGGCGTGGTGACGGTCGCGTCGGTTGGCGCATCGGCAGGTGTTGTGGCCTGAACTTCCGCTAGACCTTCGCCCGCGGCGGTCTCAGGAGTTTCGGCCCGAGCCGCGGCAGATGTGCCCGTCGTTCCGGTGACTGGTTTTCTAGGTGGCAGCGGGCCGGTCTCGATGGCCAGCGCCGTCGGCTCCATATCCGCGGTAGGATGATCGATCTCGGGCAGGTCGGCTAGCGCCAGTGCACCAGCGGTCCCGGCCGCCGGAGCATCGGGCTCTCCCGGCGCACTGGCCGACGGCACCGCGTCCGCGATCACCGTCAGGGCTGGGCTGGGGCCGCTCGGCGCGGGGAGATCCGCGATCGCTTGGGGCGCCGCCGCGATCACCGGTTCGTTGGACTTGGCATTCCAGGGCTTCAGCGGCGGCAATGGCGCGGCCTCGACGGCCAGATCCGTCGGTTCGAGTGATTCCTCACCGGCCAACTCGTCACCGTCCGACGTAACGCCCGCCAACGCGTCCGCGTCGCTTGTCGCCGCACCTTCGGCCGCCTCGCCCGTCGTCTCCGTAGCGCTTGCCGCAGTGTCGGTCAGTGCGTCTTCGGGCGGCACGTTCTCGGTTGCCGCGGGCTCCTCCGATCGTGGTTTGAGCGGGGGAGGCGGCGCTTCCTGAACCGCGAGCGCGGTCGGCGTCATGTCGTTCGGATCGGGCTGCTGTTCCGGCAACTGCGACAGGGGCGCCTCGGGACCAGGCGGGATCGGCGGTTTCGGCGCCGGCAGGACGGGAACCGTATCGGGCGCTTGCGCCAGGATCAGATCGGCATCCGCTGGGGGAAGGCGGGCCACTGGCGTTGCCGGGGCAGGGGCCAGCGACGGCTCGACCAAGTCGGCCGTGGGCTTCGGCATCGGCAGGGGCGCGGCGGATGCGGCGGATGGGGTGATGTCCGGGTGGTTGACCGGCTCGCCGGCCAGTGGCGCAACCGAGGCCAATTGCAGAGGCGGCTCGGTCACTGTCAGCACATCATCGAGTTTGGTCCGGACCTCGGGCGCGATCCGCGGCGCGAGATCGTCGCTCGCCGCGGCCATAGCGGGCGGAGCCGCGGTTTTGACATCCCTTGGCAGGGAAAGTGGCACCGCCAGCGGTGGTTTGCCGATGGCGCCCGCCGAGCCGAGCAGATCGAGATCGGTGCTGTGCAGGATCTCGCCCGAACCGCTCTTGGCCAGGTCCAGCGAGGCAAGCTGTGGCAGGGCTTCGTCCGGGCTTTTCAGACCCGGAAGATCGGTCCAGGAACTGCCGCGCGCCGGTGCCCTGTTTGGCGCGACCGGGCTGGGCGGCCTGGCCGGCAGGGATCCGGGATTGCTCAGGCTTCCGAGGTCCGCCGGCGCGGCCAGCGCCGCAAGCTTGGCAGGCCCGCGGCCAATCTCGGGTGCCGAAGTGGAGGCAGTATTCGGGTCCAGCGTCGGGACCGTCGGCACATGCGCCGGCGCCGCCAAATCAAATGGAGACGCCTGTTGGGGCTCGCCACCATCCGTGGCTGAGAGCGACAGGGTTGGATCTTGTGCTTGAACCTTAGCGGTATCTTCAGCCGGTTGCTGCGACGGCGCCGCGGCGTCCGCCGGTTTGGGATCGCCCGGTTCGTCCGTCACGTCGTTCGCGGTGACCGAGAAAGTCGTCCGATCCGCCTCGTCTTGAGATGCAGGCGTGCTCGGCGCGATTTCGGCGGAATCGGTTGAGGCGGGCTCGTCGCCAACCTCCTGCGTAACCCATGTGAGAACGCCATCCTTGCCGGTCAGGCCGCCGACCAAGTCAGTCAATTGCGGGTGCAGCGTCCAGGCAGATGCCCCAGTGACCGCCACGGCCACCGCCGCCGCGGCGAGGTGCAGGCGCCCGCGCGAGAGGGGGACTGGCTTCTCTTCCTGATAACCCTCGGGCAGGAAGGTCGGACCCTCGGTGCCAAAGTCGGCCGCGAAGCTCCGTGTCGACACATCGCCCGGAACGAAGCCCCAGCGCTTGGCGTAGGATCGAGCCTCGCGCCAGGTCTCGGCGAATGTGATCAGCACCGTCGTCTTGCCGTCCCGAGGTTCAGGGGCGACCGCGATCGCCACATCCTCGGGTCTGTACGACGTCTGCAATCTGAGATAGTCGAAGGCCGACAGCAGGCGGTCCGCCGGCGTCTTGCCGGTGATTTCGGCGCGCCGTTTCAGCACCTGGCTGGGCGGCAGCCAAAGCCGTACCGGCTCGCGCAAGCCGGAATAGGCCTCGGCCTCGTTGCGCAACAGACCGATCACGACCGAGAATTCAGGATCGTCCAACTCGGCGGAGGCGAACTTCTTCCATCCGCTGAACGGCCCGCGCTCGTAGAGCACGACAGCACGCTCTCCGAGGTCGAGTGCGAACTCGATCTCGGTCTTCTTGGTGCGTTTCCTGCGGATCAAGGACGCCATATAAGGCTCCGATATCCGTTCTTTCCCTGTGGATAACCTACCCTAGAGGCCGGTCGCAGAACAAGGATTCATAAGAGTTTCATGGAGATCGGTGCGTCCGTGGCCTAGTTATTCTGGCCGTGATTGTGCGATCCTTGCCCGTGGTCGCCAGTCTCATGCTGATGTGATCCATGCCCGTGCGCGTCGTCCGCTTTCTTGGCGACCGGCACGGTCACGGCAATTTCGCCAGCGGTTTTGAAGACGAGAGTCAGTGTAATTTCATCGCTTATTTTCAGTGGCTTATACAGCCCAAATAACATTAGATGATAACCGCCGGGGCCAAGATCCACCATGCCATTGGCCGGGATCTCGATTGTATCGACTGGGGCCATCTTCATCACGCCGTTCACCTGCTCGGCTAGGTGAAGTTCAATTTTTTCAATGCCTTCTGCGTGCGCGCTCAATAGCCGCTCTGCATGACCGGCATGGTTGTGGATTCCCAGATAGGCAACGCCCGGCCGATTCGGGATCGTGGGTCGCGCCCAGGGGTGAACGACCTCGACCATTTCCGCCGCCAAAGCCGGCACGGCGAGCGCGCTGCTGAGCATAAGAGCTATGAGGGCGGGAAGGATGCGCATGGTGGTCTCCGGCGGCAAGGTGATTGTTTCTTTCATCATCTATGACTGGACCCAATGGGCGCCAACTGCCAGATCGCCGCATCTGGTGCTTGCGCGCGCGCGGTGGCTTTTGCATAAACGCGCGAAGCTGACCGGACGAAGGAGAGTGGAGATGGCGACGCCCGTATCCAATGCCGTATCGAATAGGGTACTCAGCGAGGTTATCTATCCGGCCTCCGGGACTGGTCTGATGATCAAGCGCGCGGCGCTGGTCGCGCTGGGGATCGTCGCCCTGGCGATTGCCGCGAAGATCCGGGTGCCGTTCTGGCCGGTTCCGGTGACCATGCAGACCTTCGTGATCCTGGCACTGGGCGCCGCTTATGGGATGCGCCTCGGAGTTGCGACCGTGCTCGGCTATCTGCTGATCGGCGCGCTTGGCTTCGACGTGTTCACGTCGTCCAGCGCTGAGACCAACGGGCTAGCCTATATGATGGGCGGCACTGGCGGCTACCTGGTGGGCTTCCTCCTGGCCGCGGGTGTACTCGGTTGGCTGGCGCGCCGGGGCTGGGACCGCAACATGGGCACCATGGCCGCGGCGATGGTGATCGGCAACGCGGTCATCTATGTGCCGGGGCTTCTGTGGCTTGGCTATATCTATGCCGAGGCGAAGGGTTGGGCGACCGTGCTCGATTGGGGGCTGTGGCCGTTCCTGGCGGGCGACGCGCTCAAGCTGGCGCTCGCGGCGCTGATCCTGCCATTGGCCTGGCGCTTCGTCGGAGACGCGAAGGCCTGATCGGAGAAGCCGTCAGGCCGCCTGCTTCATCGCCTGTTCCGCTTGTATCCGCTGAGCCGCTGCGCGCTTCAGCATCAGCGAATAAATCACCGTGCCGGTGGCCACCAAGCCGATCAGGATTGTGGCGATCGCATTGATCTCGGGCGTCACGCCCAGGCGCACCGACGAGAAGATCTTCATCGGCAGCGTCGTCGAGCCAGGACCCGAGGCGAAACTGGCGATCACCAGGTCGTCGAGCGACAGGGTAAAGCTCAGCAGCCACCCGGCCGCGACGGCCGGGGCGATCAGCGGCAGCGTGATCCTCAGGAAAACGGTTAGCGGCTTCGCGCCCAAATCCTGAGCCGCCTCCTCGACCGAGGTGTCGAAGCCCACCAGCCGCGACTGCACAACGACGGCCACATAGCACATCGAAAAGGTCGCATGGGCGATGACGATGGTCAGCATTCCCCGGTCGAGCGACATCGAGATGAAGGTGAGCAGCAGCGACAGCCCGATGATCACATCGGGCATGACCAGCGGCGCCAGCACCATGCCGGAGAAGAGCGTCCGGCCGAAAAAGCGCGGCATCCGCGCCAGCGAGAACCCGGCCAAGACGCCGAGGAGAGCGGCAAGCGTCGAGACGCAAAGGGCCACCACGATCGAGACCTTGGCCGCGTCCATCAAACCCTGGTTCTGCCAGAGTGACACGTACCATTGGGTCGAGAACCCGCCCCAGACCGTCACCAGCTTGGACGCATTGAAGCTGTAGATGATCAGGATGACGATCGGCGCATAGAGGAACGCGAAGCCCAGCACCATCGCGACTTTTAGGAACAGGCCCGGACCTTTCTGCATCAGCCCGTCCCCTCGCGCTTCGCGGCCCATTGGAAGATCAGGATTGGCACGACCAGCATCATCAGCAGCAGCACCGCCACGGAAGAGGCAATCGGCCAATCACGGTTCTGGAAGAACTCGGACCAGAGGGTGCGGCCGATCATCTGGGTCGAGGAGCCCCCCAGCAATTCGGGGATCACGAACTCACCGACCGCCGGGATGAAGACCAGGAAACACCCCGCCGCCACGCCGGGCAGCGACATAGGCAAGGTGATCCGCCAGAACGCGGTCAGTGGCTTCGCGCCCAGATCAGCGGCGGCCTCGAGCAGGCTGAGGTCCAGCTTCTCCAAGCTCGCATAGAGCGGCAGGATCATGAACGGCAGATAGGAATAAACGATCCCGATATAGACCGCGGTTGGCGTGAAATGGATCACCAGCGGCTCGGAAATCACCCCGGTCCAAAGAAGGAACGTGTTCAGCACCCCTTCGGTCTTCAGGATACCAATCCAGGAATAGACCCGGATCAGGAACGAGGTCCAGAACGGCAGGATCACCAGCATCAGCAGCGTCGCGCGCCAATTGGGCGACGACCGCGCGATGCCGTAGGCCATCGGGTAGCCGATCAGCAGTGCGATCAATGTCGAGATGGACGCGATTCGAATGCTGTTGAGATAGGAATTCACGTAGAGCGAATCTGAGAACAGAAACGCGTAGTTCCCGAAATTCAGGTTCGCGAGGTGCGCCTTGATTGCCGCCCAATTTTCCCAGGTCGGCACGTAGGGTGGTTGAGCGATGGCGGGCTCGGAGAACGAGATCTTCAGAACGATCAGGAATGGCGCCAGGAAGAAGGCCAGCAGCCAGAGATAGGGGATCGCCACGGCCAAGCGCCGCCCCCAGGTCATGCCGCTCTTCGCTGCCATGGATCGGAACTCCGGCTATTTCGCCCTGCGCCCGAGCCTAGGCGGCGCTACCGGCCCCGAGCAAGTTCTTTCAACCTGTCGGGAGTGCGCCCTGGGGGCCCTTTTCCGTGCCCGCGCGGGGCGCTACTGTGCTGGCGAATCGGCTGTTTATAGGCGCCTCAGAGCGATGCTGCGGCCGATGACATAAGGGAGAGGTATCTACGATGAAAAAACTGCTTATCGGTGCGGCGGCCCTGGCATTGAGCACCGGCGCCGCGATGGCCCAGGACAAGGTCGTCAATGTCTACAACTGGTCGGACTATATCGACGAAGAGATTCTTGCCGAGTTCGAGGCCGAAACCGGGATCAAGGTTGTCTACGACGTCTTCGACTCGAACGACATCCTCGAGACCAAGCTGCTGGCGGGTTCGTCAGGCTATGACGTGGTGGTGCCCTCGGGCAGCTTCCTGCAACGCCAGGTCCAGGCGGGTGTGTTCCAGAAGCTGGACAAGTCGAAGCTCAGCAATCTGGGCAATATGTGGGGAGCAATCGAGGAGCGCACAGCGCGCTACGATGACAACGAATACTCGGTCAACTACATGTGGGGCACCACCGGCATCGGCTACAACGTGGACGCGGTGAAGGAGCGGCTGGGCACCGAGACGGTGGACAGCTGGTCGATCATCTTCGATCCGGACAAGGTCTCGAAATTCACCGATTGCGGCGTGCATATGCTGGACGCGGCCGACGAGATGATCCCGGCAGCCCTGAACTATCTGGGTTATGAAGGCGATAGCCACGATCTCGATCAGATCAACGAGGCCGGGGCGCTGATCGAGAAGATCCGGCCTCATATCACCAGCTTCAACTCGTCCGCTTACATCAACGCTCTGGCGGACGGGGATGCGTGCCTCGCAACCGGCTGGTCCGGCGACGTGCTGCAGGCGCGCGATCGGGCGGCCGAGGCCGAAAACAATGTCAATGTGGAATACTCGATCCCGACAGAGGGCGCGCTGATGTGGTTCGACCAAATGGCGATACCATCGGATGCGCCGCATCCCGAGGCGGCCCATATCTTCATCGACTACATCATGCGGGCCGAGGTGGCTGCCAAGGCGTCGAACTATGTCTACTACGCCAATGGCAATGAAGCGTCGCAGCCGATGCTCGAGGAAGACGTGATCGGCGATCCGGCGATCTATCCGACAGCCGAAGCGGTTGAGCACCTCTACGTGACCAGGCCCTACGGTCCGCGCGAGCAGCGGGTGGTGACCCGGCTCTGGACCAAGATCAAGACCGGCTCGTGAGAATGGCTGGGGGCCGCGCAGTGACGGCCCCCACCGCGATCCCATGACGACCAAGACCGGAACCGCCAGCGCCGCGCGCCCGTGGCTCGATTCCTCGGCCAACCCCTATCTTCGGCTGGTCGGGCTGGAGAAGCGTTTCGGCCCAACCCGTGCGGTGGATGACGTTTCAATCGACATCTTTCCGGGCGAATTCTTCGCGCTGCTCGGTCCCTCGGGCTGCGGGAAGACCACGCTGCTGCGGATGCTGGCGGGTTTCGAGACGCCGGACAACGGGCAGATCCTGCTGGACGGCGAGGATCTGACCCAGATACCGCCGCACGAGCGGCCCGTGAACATGATGTTCCAGTCATACGCGCTGTTCCCGCATATGGATGTCGCCAGCAATATTGGTTTCGGGCTGCAGATGGAGGGGATGCCGAAGACCCGGGTCAAGGCCCGGGTCGAGGAGATGCTGGCCCTCGTGCATCTCGAACATCTGGCGAAGCGTAAGCCGGATCAGCTTTCCGGCGGCCAGCGCCAAAGGGTCGCGCTGGCGCGGTCGCTGGCCAAGAATCCCAAGCTTTTGCTGCTGGACGAACCGCTGGGGGCCTTGGACCGCAAGCTGCGCGAGGCGACGCAGTTCGAGTTGGTGAATATCCAGGAGACGCTAGGCGTCACCTTCGTCATCGTCACCCATGACCAGGAGGAGGCGATGACCGTCTCGACCCGGTTGGCAGTGATGCGCGAGGGCCAGATCGCGCAATTGGGCGAGCCGCACGAGGTCTACGAGGCGCCGACCTCGCGCTATGTGGCTGAGTTCATCGGCGATGTGAACATCCTCGAGGGCACGGTCGCCCCGGGCGGCCAGGCGGTGGAGCTGACGGATGGCGGGCGTGCGGAACCCGGTGGCGGGCGCACGCTGCCCGATGGACCGGCGGCGCTGGCCCTGAGGCCGGAAAAGATCGCGATCGAGCAGCGTGGAGAGAGCTCCGCGCCCAGCGCCAACACGCTTTTCGGCACTGTCGAGGACATCGCCTATCTGGGCGACATGTCGATCTACCATGTGCGGCTGGAGAGCGGGTCGCTGATCCGGATCGCCCAGACCAACCGGCTGCGTGCCCTGGAAGAGACCATCACCTGGGAGGATCCGGTGCGGCTCAGTTGGGACGGCTCGGCCATGGTGGTGCTGGAAGGCTAGGCGTGGCGGCGGTCCGGCCTTCCCGCTTCATTCCCGCGAAGGCGGAAATCTTCTAGATCTATCGGGATCCTCCGCCGGTGCGGAGGATGACACAAAGCATCGGCGACGCTAGCTGGCGCTGTCTCCCGGTTCTTCCGGCTCGGCCAACTCGATCTCGCCCTTTGCGGCCAGGTCGCGGATCACACGGATCAACGCGGTCTGGGCCGCCTCGGCATCCTTCGGCTTCACCGATTTCAGTTCGGCCAGATCCTCCTCCATTTGGCTGGCGATCCGGCTCGAGATGTTCGAGAGCAGGAAATCGGCGGTCTCGGGTGCCGCCTCGCGCAGGCTGGCGATCAGCGGCAGTAAGATCTGCTGGTCGAGCGAGCGCACCACTGCGGCGACGCCGTTCTTCGGCACCCGGGCAGGCACGTCTTCGACCGTGAACATCTTGCGCCGGATCTGTGCCGCCAAGTCGGGTGCGGCGCCCTCGATCTCGCCCAGGATGCGGTCGCGGATCGCCGGGCTGGCGAAGTTCATGATCGCGCCGGCCCGGTCGGCCGGGTCGGATGCCTGGCCGCTGCGCGAAAGCTTGGCCAGCACGTCGCGGCCCATCGCCTCGGCGATCGCGTCGACGACCCGGCCGTCCAGGTTACCCGCGCGGGCCAGGCCGGAAACGATATCACGCGCCGCGTCCGCGGGGAGCGCATTTACGATCCGCGCCGCTTGCTCCGGGTCGAACCGGGCCAGCACCACGGCGGCGGTCTGCGGGTGCTCGCCGCCCAGGAACCCTGCCAGCGCCTCGTCATCGACCTCGGCCAGGCGTGTCCAGACATTGCCCGGGCTGGTGGGCGCCGCGTCTTCGAGGATCTGTGCCAAGACGCCTTCGGCGACATGGCTTTCGAGCAAGCCGCGCGCCTGGGCCAGGCCGCCGCTGAGGCCATTGCTCTGGGCTTGCAGGGCGCCCAGGAACTCGGCGATGACCGCGCGGATCCGCACAGGATCGATCCGGCCAAGGCTGGTCATCGCCTGGGTGAAGCTGCGCAAGCAGGCCTCGTCGAATTGCTCTAGCACCGGGCCCGCGGCGTCCGGACCCAGGACGCCAATGACCACCGCCGCTTTTTGCGGACGGGTCAGCTCACGAGCCGTGGCCGCGCCGGTCACGCCGCATAGCCCCTGACCAGGGCGCCGGCCAGAAGGCTCCAACCATCGGCGATGACGAAAAAGGCGAGCTTCAGTGGAAGTGAGACCACGACCGGCGGCACCATCATCATGCCCATCGACATCAGGATCGAAGCGACCACCAGGTCGATGATCAAGAACGGCAGAAAGATCATGAAACCGATCTCGAAGCCGCGCTGCAATTCGGACAGCAGGAACGAGGGCACCAGCAACGACAGCGGTGCCGCGCTGCCCGGCGCCGGGGCATCGCGGCCGGGCGCGGCGGCGGCCAACTCACCGATGACCGAGGGCGCCGTGCGCCCCTCCATGAAGGTTCGGAACGGGGCCATGCCGCGGGTCCAGGCCTCCTCGGCCTCGACCGTGCCGTCGAGCAGCGGCCCCAGCCCGGCGGCCCAAGCCTCCGAGAAGACCGGTTCCATCACGAACCAGGTCAGGAACAGTGCCAGGGTGACGATCAGCATGTTGGGGGGCGTCTGTTGCAGCCCGATCCCCTGGCGAACCAGCGACAGCACGGTCACCATGAAGGGAAAGCAGGTGGCCATGACAGCGATGCCGGGCGCCAGGCTGAGCACGGTGATCAGCAGGAAAAGCTGGACCGCGCGGCCCGTCACCGACGTGCCGTCGCCCAGATCCACCGTGACTGACTGCGCGCCCGCCATGCCCGGCAGTGCCAGCAGGATCAGCAGCATCAGCGCCGCGCCAGAGGCGAGCCGGCGATGGGCGTCAGACCAGGTCGCTGACATCCACGACCTCGGTCAGGCGCACGCCTATCCGCCCCGAATCGTCGCCCATCTCCTCGAGCTCGCCGCGGGCGATCACCCGGTCGCCGACCAGGATCTCGACCGGGTCGTCCATCCGGCTGCTCAACGGCAGCACCATGTCGCGGCGCATGCTGAGAAGCTCGCCAATGGCCGGTTGGGCGTGGCCAACCGAGACCACGACATCGACCGGGACCGAGAAGATGGCGCGGCGATATTTCCCGTCGGTGCTGGTGTCGCGCTGCTCGAGGATCGGCGGCTCGTCCGCGGCCGCGCCTGCCTCGGGAGTGGGAGCCGCTTCGGGAGCGGGGGCCGTGTCGGGAACGGGGGCGGCCGCAGGTTCGGGGGCTTGCGTGTCTGACATGGGCGGATCCCTTTCAAAGAGTGGTGCCTTCGAATCGCCGGCGGGCTTCGTCCAGCGCGGCTGCGGCCATTGCCTCGACATCGATCCGCGCGCCGCCATCGGCCCAGGTGAGATCGGCGCTGCCCGGCGCGCGCGCCAGATCCTCGTCGAGGATCACGCTTGCCTGATCCGGCAGGGCGGCAAGCGCAGTCTGGATTGCGTCGCGGTCCTCCGGGGCGTGTGCCAGGCGCAGGCCCGGCGGCGTGCCGACGCGCCCGGCGATTTGGCTGGCGATCTCGGCCAGGCAGGGCGCGAAGCCCGCCCGTGCGAGCGCCGGCATCAGGGTTTCTGCCGCCTCGCCCAATGCATGGGCGGCGGCCACGATCGCTTGGAACCGCAGCCGTTCGGCGTCCGACGCGATTGCCTCGAGCGTCGAAGCAATCCGGCCGCTCACGTCTTCCGTCTCCGCCAGGGAGGTTTCTTCGGACAATGCGGGCTCGGCAGTGAGTTTTGGCGGCTCCGGCGCTGGGTCGGCGCCGTCGATGGCGCCGCTGCCCGGCGGGGCGAATTGCTCGAATGCAAGCGCCATCAGGCTGCCTCCTGCCCGCTAGCGCCGTCAGGGGCGAGCCAGGCGCGCAGCGTCGTGGCGCTGTCTTCGGGATGCTCGGCCACGGCCGAGCGCAAGACGTCTCCGTTGGGTTCGCGCGGCGCACCGGGCAGTTGCGGCGCGTTTGGATTGGCGCCGGGCGGCGGTAGCGTAATGCCCGCGCCGTCCGGTCGGCCGTCCGCTAGCGCCTGCGCACCGGGCGCTGCCGAAGCAGCCTCGGGCGCACCGGGCGCAAGTTGCGCCGGCAACGCTCCGCCCGGGCCGGTCAGCCGCGCTGGCGGGCGGGTCAAAAGGGGCCGGATCACGGTGAGCGCCAGGACCAGCACGACGATGCTGAGGATGCCGATCTGGATCAGCGTCATGGCGTTGCGTTCCAGAAGGCGCATCCACCGGCTTTCCTCGACCAGCGCGCCTTTTGTCGCGTCGGCCTGGAATGCCATGCTCTCGACGGTCACGATATCGCCACGGGCCTCGTCGAAGCCGATCGCAGCGGTCACCAGTTCGCGCAGGGCCTCGATTTCCTCGGGCGGGCGCGGCTCCCAAACCTCGCCGCCATCGGCCGACGTGGTGGTGATGCCATCGACCAGGACAGCGACGCTGATTCGGCGAATCGCGCCCGCCTGGCGCACCGTCTGGCGTTGAATTTCGGATATCGGTCTCTCGGTCTCGTTCGCGCTGGCGATCCTGATCTTCACCGTGACCCTCTTCATCGAGCGGCCGCTGGATTTCTCCGCCTTCCCGACCGTGCTGCTGGCCTCGCTGATGCTGCGGCTCTCGCTCAACGTCTCGTCGACCAAGCTGATCATCGGTCAGGGCCATACCGGCCCGGCGGCGGCGGGCGGCGTGATCGAGGGCTTCGCCATGTTCATCATGGGCGGCAGCGTTTTCCTGGGGCTGGTCGTCTTCTCGGTCCTGCTGATCGTCAACTTCATCGTCATCACCAAGGGCGCGGGCCGCATGGCCGAGGTCGGCGCACGGTTCGCGCTCGACGGAATGCCGGGCAAGCAGCTCGCCATCGATTCGGACGTGGCCGCAGGCGCGATCACCCATCTGGAGGCAAAGGAGCGCCGCCGGATCGAGCAGGAGGAGACCACGTTCTTCGGCTCGCTCGACGGCGCCTCGAAATTCGTCAAGGGCGACGCGATCGCGGGCCTTCTGATCACGCTCCTGAACCTGGTGGTGGGCCTGGCGATGGGCTTGGGCGTTCATGGCATGAGCTTCCAGGTGGCGATCGAGACCTATTCGATCTTGACCGTGGGCGACGGCCTGGTCAGCCAGATCCCCAGCGTCATCACCTCGATCGCGGCGGCGCTGCTGTTGTCGAAAGGGGGCGCGTCGGGCTCGGCGGATCAGGCTATGATGCACCAGCTGGGCGCCTATCCGGGCGCTCTGGCCACGGTTGCCGGTCTGATGGCGGTCTTCGCGCTGTTCCCGGGCCTGCCCTTCCTGCCGTTCATCCTGGGCGCCGCGGCTCTGGGTATCGCCGCCTTGGTCTCGGATCGGCTGAGCCGGGCCCGCGAGGAGGCATTGCCCGAAACCGAGGACGCGGCGGCGCAAAGCCAAGTGGACCGCAGCCTTGGCGATCTGCTCGATGTGGACGAGGTTCATGTGCGCTTCGCGCCAGATCTCATCGCCTCGGTGCTCGACCCCTCCGTCGGGCTCGAGAAGCGGATCGTCAACATGCGCCGCCATATCGCCACCGAGTTCGGGATGGTCATGCCCGAGGTGCGCCTGACCGACGATCCGCTGATCGCGGCGGGCCACTACGCCATCTTCATCCAGGGCGTCGAGGCCGCGAGCGCGATCCTGCGCCCCGGCGCCGTCCTGGTGCTGACCGGCGACCAGCCCGCAGATACGACCTTGGCCGATATCCCCGGCGAGGATGTGGCCGAGCCGGTCTACGGTGCCGCGGCGCGCTGGGTGCCGCGCGGTCACCAGGAAGGCGCGGCGGCGCTGGGCCTGCCGGTGATCGCGCCCGGCGAGGTGATCGCCACCCACTTGCTCGAGACGGTGAAGGCCAATTTCGCCAATCTCTTCACCCGCCGCGCGCTGCGCGCCCTGCTGGATGAATTCACCCGGCCGAGCGACCAGGGCCGGGCTGAGGCGAACCGCAAGCTGTTGGACGAGTTCGTGCCCGACAAGCTGCCCCACGACGTGCTGCAGACCGTGTTGCGGCTGCTGTTGGACGAGCAAGTGCCGGTCCGCAACTTGCCGCTGGTTCTGGAGGCGGCGGCCGAGGGGCGCAGCGCCGGTCTGCCCGCCGAGGAAATCGTCGAGCACGTGCGCCGCCGTGTCGCCATCCACATCATCAGCCGGCTGCGCGACCGCGAAGGCACGCTGGCGCTGGTCCAGTTGGGCCCTGATTGGGAGACGCTTTTCGCCGAGCACGAGCGCGAGGAGGACGGGCGCGCTGACGTAGCCCTGCCGCCCGAAGCGTTCAACCGGCTGGCACATGCGGTTGGCGACGTGGTGCGCTCGGCCGCGCCACAGGGGATCTATCCGGCGATCGCCACCTCGGCCAAGCGCCGTCGCTTCCTGCGCCATGTCCTCGAGGCCAAGGGCATCCGCAACCCGGTCCTCAGCTTCGAGGAGATCGGCAATGGCGGCGCCCTAACCCTGGTCGGGACCGCGTGAGCGAACTGACGCCGCTCTTCGAGATGGCCGGCCTGCTGGCCTTCGTCGCGATCGGTGTCTTCGCCCGGATCGGCGCGGCGCTGTTCCTGGTGCCGGGCTTCGGCGAGCGGGCGGTCCCGGTGCGCGTGCGCCTGGGCGCGGCGCTGGCCCTGACCCTGCTGCTCGCGCCGATCATCGCGCCCCTGGCCGGGCAATCGCCGCCGACGCCCGCGGCGCTGGGCTGGCTGGTGCTGGCCGAGGCGGCGGCCGGTCTGATCATCGGGCTCGCCTTCCGGCTTCTGGTCATGGCGCTGCAGGTCTGCGGCGCGATCGCGGCGCAGAACCTGTCGGTCGCCCATATGTTCGGCGCCGGTGTCGCGCCCGAGCCCGAGCCGACCATCGCCACCATGCTGGGCATGGGCGGGATCGTGCTGGCCATGATCGCGGGGCTCCATGTGCACCTGGTCGCGGCGCTGACCGGCCTCTATGGGGTTCTGCCGTTTGGCCGGATGCCCGGCGGCGCCGAGCTGGCGCAGTGGAGCACCGCCCAGGTGGCGGGCGGCTTCGCGCTCGGCCTGTCGCTGGCGCTGCCCTTTGTCGGCCTCGCCTTTCTCTACAACCTGGCACTCGGCGCGATCAGCCGTGCCATGCCGCAGCTTCTGGTCGCCCTGGTCGGCTTGCCCTTGTTGATCGGGCTGGGCCTGGTCGGCCTTTACCTGGTCCTGCCCGAGCTTTTCGCCCGCTGGTCGGTGGCGCTGGGCCTGGTGCTGACCGATCCGCTGGGCGGGCTCGCGCCTGCGGGGCCTGCCCGATGAGCGGCCAGGAAAGCTCGGGCGAGAAGACCCACGAGGCAACCCCGCGGCGGCTGGAGAAGGCCCGCGAGCAGGGCGAGCTGCCGCGCTCGCAGGATGCGCAAAGCTTTGCCGCCTATCTCGGTTTCACTTTGGTCGTGTTGATTGCCGGTGGCTGGGCCACCCGGCATCTGGGGGCCACCCTGACCCCGTTCCTTGACCGCCCGGCCGAGATCGCGCCGCTTCTGATGGCGCTGGACGCGAATCCCTTAGCGGGCGAGGTTCTGGCGCGTCTCGCCCTGCCGATCTTCGCAATCCTCGCCGCGCCCGCCGTGCTCATCCTCGTCTTGCTGGGGGCGCAGCGCGGCATCGTCTTCGTGCCGACGCGGATCCTGCCGAAGCTGTCGCGCCTCTCGCCGGTCGAGAACGCGCGCAACAAGTATGGCCCGCGCGGCCTGGTCGAATTCGTCAAGAGCACGGTCAAATTGACGGCGCTGGTCACGGTGCTCGCGCTGGTCGTCTGGGGCGAGCGGGCGCGCCTGGCGCAATTCGTTTGGGTCGAGGCGCATCAGATCGGGCTGCTGCTGGACCGCCAGTTCCGGCTGATCATCACCGGCGTCCTGGTGGTCGCGGCGGCGCTCGCCTTCTTCGACCTGATCTGGCAGCGGGCCGATCATCTCCGGCGCATGCGCATGACCCATCAGGACCTGAAGGACGAGGAGAAACAGGCCGAGGGCGATCCCTTCCTGCGCGCGCAACGGCGCGAACGCGGACGCCAGATCGCCACCAACCGGATGCTGCTGGCCGTGCCCGAGGCGGATGTGGTGGTCACCAATCCCTCGCACTATGCGGTGGCGCTGAAATGGGACCGCGACCAAGGAACGGCACCGGTCTGCCTGGCAAAGGGAGCCGACGAGATCGCGCTCGCGATTCGCGCCCGGGCCGTCGAAGCCGCCGTGCCGGTGCGTCAGGATCCGCCGACCGCTCGCTCGCTCCATGCCCTGGTCGAGGTCGGCCACGAGATCCGCCCCGAGCACTACCAGGCCGTCGCCGCCGCGATCCCGTTCGCCGAGGAGGTCCGGCGCAAGGTCCGGGCGCGCGAGGCATGAGCGGCCCGGACCAACTGGCCCGCCTCGCGCGGCTCTTGGGCCTGGCGCGCCGGGCCGCCGAGATGCGCTTGAGCGCAGAACGGGCCGAGGCCACGCGGCAGCGCGCACGCATCGCCGAGCTCAAGGCGGCGATTGTCGCGCCGTTGGAGAACGCGCGGGACTTGGCGCGTGGCGGCCTGATCGCCGAGGCCGCCTGGCGGGCGCATCTGGACGCCTTGCTCAGGCGCGAAACCCAGGCGCTGGCCGGGACCGAGGCCCGAATAGCGGTTTCGCGCCAGAACCTGGCGCACGCCTTTGGCCGCGAGCGCGCCGCGCTGGGGCTTGCCGCTGATGCGCGCGCAGAAGCGCTGCGATTGGCCGAGCGCCGTGCCGAAGGCCAATCGATCCCGGCCCGCGGGCGGGGTCACTCGCGCTCGTCACCCTCTGGCAGCTCTGCCGATTCGGGCGCCGGGTCTCCTGGAATGGCGTAGCCGCCGCCCAGCCAGCGGCCCAAATCCACATCCGCGCAACGTTTCGAACAGAATGGCCGCGAGGCCCGCTCTGCTGGCTTTCCGCAAATCGGGCAGCCCCGCGCGGAACCTCTCCCCGAACCTTTCCCAGGATCGTTCACGGAGCCTTTCACGCTTGCGTCATCAGGCATCGGCGGGGCCTCCTGGCTTGCGTTTTCCGGTATGAGAAACGGGAAATCGGCGATAATGCGTTATACTAATTGTGTCAAAGGCGCGAAAGGCCTGGCATTTCCGGTGCCCCAGCGGGGTTGGAAACGTCGGTGCGCCCGGGGTTGAAGAGAGGCAGAACCGCTCATGACCGCAAAGGTCATTCCGGTCGAGGATCGCGGGCGCGACCGCGTGGAGGAGGTGCAGGAGGCACCGCCGCCTGGCCTGTTGCGCCGTGTCGTCGTGTTGATCCTGAAGGCCGCGGTTCCCCTGGCACTGCTGGTTGGCGCGGGCCTGTTGGCGCGCGAGCTGTTCATGACCGCGCCGATTGCCGAGCGCGAGGCCCGGCCGCGTGTGCCGCGGCTCGTCGAGGTGGTCGAGGCCCGGCCCGCCACCCAAGGTCCCCGCATCGAGGCTTGGGGCGAGGTCGCCGCCGCGCGCACCCTAGTCTTACGGCCCGAGGCTGGCGGCACCATCATGGCGCTCAGCGACAACCTGACCCCCGGCGGGCTGGTGCGCGAAGGCGAGGAGCTGGTCAGGCTCGATGATCGCGAGCAGCGGCTTCTGGTCGCCCAGGCCGAAGCCGAGATCCGGCAGATCGACGCCCGGATCTCGATCGAGCAAGGCCAGCAGGAGCGCGCAAAGCGCGACATCGAAAGGCTGCCGCGGCAGTTGACCGACGCTCAGCGGTTGCTGGTGCTTCGCGCGCCGCAAATGGCCGAATTGAGGGCGGAACTTGCGGCCGCTGAGGCTGCCCGCGAACGGGCCCTGGTCGATCTTTCTCACATGGTGATCCGGGCCCCCTTCGACGCGCTGGTCCTGGACGAGGAGGTTGCGCTCGGCACCATGCTGACCGCCGGGTCGGCCCCGGCTACCCTAGTCGCCGCTGACCGGTTTCATGTTCAGGTCGCGGTGCCGGTCTCGGCGCTCGACTGGATCGACACTTCCGCCGGTCAGGTTCTGCGCCTGACCCAACCCGGCGTTTGGCCAGACGGCGCTTTCCGCGAGGGCCGGGTCGAGCGCCTGACCGCGGGCCTCAGCGAGGCGGGCCGGATGGCCGAATTGGTCGTGGCGGTCGACGACCCGTTGTCCCGGCTGCCCCAGAACCGGGGCAAGCCGCGGCTTCTGCTCGGCAGTTTCCTGAAGGCGGTCGGCGAGGGGCGGCAGGTCGAGAATGCGGTTGTGTTGGATCGGGCTTATCTGCGCGACCACGACAAGGTCTGGGTGATGGCCAAGCAGGACGAGCTTGAGATCCGCAAGGTCGAGGTCGCCTGGCGTGGCGCCAGCGAGGTGCTGATCAGCGGCGGCCTGGCGCCGGGAGAGCGGATTGTCACCACGTCCTTGGCGATCGTGGCGCCTGGCATGAAGCTGCGTCTGGGTGAGGCGGCCGCCATCGACGCCACCGGGGCCGAGGCCACTTCCGCAGGCGGTTCAGGGGGATGAGCCCGCGCTTGAGATCGCAAGGCCCGATCGCCTGGATGGCCCGCCATTCGGTGGCGCCCAATCTGCTGATGCTGGTCTTGATCCTGGGCGGCATCTTCATGTCCACGAAGATCAAGCAGGAATACCTGCCCGCGACCGAACCGGATACGGTCACCGTCAACATCGCCCTACCAGGTGCCACGCCCGAGGAGGTCGAGCAATCGATTGTGCTCGCGGCCGAGGAGGAGATGCGCGGTGTCCAGGGCATTGCCAAATTGACCGCCACCGCTACCGAAGGCTCGGCCAAGCTCGTCGCCGAGCTCTCGACCGACCGGGACCGGCAACTGGTCTATAACGATATCCAGCAGGCAATCGATCGGGTCACCACCTTTCCGGACGACGCCGAGGAGCCACGTGTCAAGCTCGCTGCGCACCGCCGGGCGGTGATCGATCTGCATATCTATGGCGAGGTTGACCCGCGTTCGCTCCGCATGGCGGGCGAGCATGTGCGCAATGCCCTTCTGCAGCAGCCCGATATCAGCCAGGTCGATCTCAAGGGCAGCGGCGATCTGGAGATCCAAGTGGAGATCCCCCAGGCGGCGCTGCGCGCCTACGGCCTGACGCTTTCGGGTGTCGCCGCAACGATCCGCGAAGCGGCGCTCGACCGCTCGGGCGGCACGCTCGAGACCCGCGGGGGCGACCTTTTGCTGCGGCTGGCCGACCGGCGCGACGCAGCGCAGGATTTTGCCATGATCCCGCTGATCGCCGACCGGCGGGGCACGGTCTTGCGGTTGGGCGACATCGCGGATGTCACGCCCGCATTCGAGGACAACAACCTTTTCGCGACCTTCGACGGCAAACCGTCGATCCGGCTGGAGGTGTTCCGCGTCGGCTCCGAGACGCCGATCACCGTGGCAGACGCGGTCAAGCGGACAGTGCCGTCGGCGATGGCGACCCTGCCCGAGGCGCTGCAAGCGATTACGCTCAACGACCGATCGATCTATTACCGCGACCGGATGAACCTGCTCTTGAAGAACGGGTTCATCGGGCTGATTCTGGTCCTCTGCGTCCTCAGCTTTTTCTTGGAATACAAACTGGCCTTCTGGGTGGCGGTGGGCATTCCGACGGCCTTCTTGGGCACGCTCCTGGTGCTGCCGGTCTATGGCGCCTCGATCAACCTGGTCTCGATGTTCGCCTTCATCCTGGCGCTTGGCATCGTGGTCGACGACGCGATCGTCGCGGGCGAGAACATCTACGAGTACCTTGAACGGGGCATGAGCCGGATCGACGCGGCGATCCAGGGCGCGCGCGACATCGCGGTGCCGCTCAGCTTCTCGATCCTGACCAATATCGTCGCCTTCATCCCCTTGGCGCTGGTGCCGGGGACGCACGGCAAATTCTGGGTGGTGATCCCGATGGTGGTGGTGACCGCGTTCCTCTTGAGCTGGATCGAGGCCTTGTTCGTGCTGCCCGCGCACCTGGCGAATGTGCGCCGGCGTGCGGAAGGCGAGCGGCCCAACCTGGCGATCCGGATCCAGCAGGGCTTCAGCGCCGGGCTGGCGCGGTTCGTGCGCGGGGTTTACGGGCCGCTTCTCAGGGTCGCGATGCATTGGCGGTATGCCACGGTCGCGCTTATGGCTGCTGCGCTGATCATCACGCTCGCCTGGCCGCTGACCGGACGGATGGGCTGGGGCCTGTTCCCGGCAATCCCGCGCGACTATGCCAAGGCGACGGTCACCATGCCCGTGGGCACGCCGCTGGAGGTCACCGTTGCAGCCCGCGACCACATGGTCGCGGCGGCCGAGCGCGTTCTCGCCGCCAACGGCGGCGATCAATTGCGCCAAGGGATCTACACGATCATCGAGGACACCACGGTCACGATGCGGATTTTCCTGCAGCCGCCCGATGTGCGACCGATTCCGACCAGCGAATTCACAAACAAATGGCGCCGCGAGGCAGGGCCGATCAGCGCGGCCCGCTCGATCCGCTACGAATCCTCCTTCGGCGGGCCGGGCGGGGGCACGGGCATTTCGATCCGGCTCTCGCATCCGGATGTGGACGTGCTGGCCACGACAGCCAGCGTCCTGGCCGAGCGCCTGGGTGAATTCGGCCCGGTGCGCGACCCCGATGACGGGTTCACCCCGGGCAAGGCACAGCTAGAGTTCCGGCTGACCGAGGCGGGCCGCAGCCTCGGGCTCACATCGGAGGACGTCGCGCGTCAGGTCCGCGCCGCCTTCTTCGGCGTCGAGGCGCTGGCGCAGCAGGACGGGCGCAACGAAGTGACAGTCCGGGTGCGGCGGCCCGAGGCCGAGCGCCGCTCCGAGGCTGCGATCGAGAGCCTTCTGATCCGTACCCCCGATGGCGGCGAGGTGCCTTTGTTCGAGGTGGCCAATGTCGAACGCGGGCGGGCCGACGCCAGGATCGGACGCGAGGACGGGCTGCGCATCGTGACCGTTAGCGCGAATGTCGAGCCGGCGCGCGAGACCAACCAGGTGCTGGCCGCCGTGACCGCGAACACGTTGCCACGGCTGCAGGAGGACTATCCGGGCCTCGGCTATTCCTTACAGGGCCGCCAGGCAACCCAGCGTGACACGATGAACTCGTTCATGACGTTCTCGATCCCGCTGGCGCTGATCATCATCTACGGATTGTTGGCGATCCCGTTCCGGTCCTACGTCCAGCCCGCGATCGTGATGACGGCGATCCCGTTCGGGTTCGCCGGTGCGGTGATCGGCCACCTGATCATGGGAATGTCGCTGTCGATCATCTCGGTCTTCGGGATCATCGCGCTGTCAGGCGTGGTGATCAACGCGGCCTTGGTGATGATCGACTACGCGAACAAGGCGCGCGCGGCTGGGGCCGGTGCCTTCGAGGCGATCTGGCGCGCGGGCATGCGCCGGTTCCGGCCGATCCTGCTGACTACCATGACCACCTTCGGCGGTCTGGCGCCGATGATCTTCGAGACCACGCGCCAGGCGAAGTTCCTGATCCCGATGGCGGTGTCGCTGGGCTATGGAATCGTCTTCGCGACCCTGGTGGTGCTATTCTTGATCCCCTGCCTCTACATGATCCTCGAGGACCTGCGGAGGTTGGCAGGAATCGCACCCGACGAGCCCGAGGCACCCGAGGGTGGGCAGACTGCGGTTCACCCGATCCCCGCGGAATAGGCGCACAACCCAGGGTCACGTTCGCGCAAGCGATGCACCCTATACGTGTCTCTATCTATTTCTATATAAAACAGTGGCTTCCGTTTAAAACATAAACTAATTTATCAACAGATGTGATTTTGGTCAGGCGATCTGCTGTTTCCGTCTGAGGTGGGGTTCTCCGGCGCGCCCTGTCCCGGCAATTGCCGGGACAGGGCTTTTTTTTGCCGCGGCACGACGCCGGACCGGCGCCCAGCCCACCCGCCCGCCTCTGGCCACCGCCCCGGCGCCGCGCCGCGGCTTAAGACAGAAGCTCGGACAGCGGCCGGCGCTCGCGCTTGCGCAACAGTTCGAAATGACCGAGGGGGGTCCAGCCTGCCAGCGTGGTCTCGATTGCGTCACGCCGAAAGGCGGATTTCAGCGCCTCCTCGATCCGCCGCCGGTCCTTCTTCGGAAGCGGCGCGAAATCGATGATGATCTGCCCGCCCAACCCGCGCAGCCGCAATTGACGGGGTAGTTCCTTGGCGGCTTCCAGATTGGCGGTCAGCGCCGCGCCGCCGGAGAACTCGCCCGCCGTGTTCACATCGACCGTCACCATGGCCCGGGTCGCCTCGATGGCCATCCAGGCGCCCGAGGGCAGGTCGGCGCGAGAGGATTTCAGGCGATCGATTTCGTCCCAGACGCCGTAGTGGTCAAAGGGGTCGGGGTCCGGATCGACTCGCATCACACGGTCCAGATCGGCACTTGCGCGCCGCTCGATTTCTGACGGATGCAGAACAAGTCGGGTCGCGCTCTCGGTCAGCAGGATTTCGTCCGGAAGCTCCGATGTCCATTCGCGCATGGCCTGGTCGATTGCGAGTGACGCGCCCGCAGTTGTCCCGGGATCGCGACCTCGAGTGAGCCCCTCGCGCGACGAACGCTTCGCCAGCACCCACGAAAGTTCGACCTGGAGTTCCCGCGCGGGAGCACCCTGCGCCGCGGTTCTCAGGATGAATCCTCCGTCACGATGCATGGCAGCGTATTGGCTGAGCGCCGGCTCCCGGTTTGCTGGCGAGGGCGTCCAAGATTCAACTGCCTCGACCAAGCGTTTACGCTCTGCTTCGTCCTTGATCTGGCGCGAGACGTTGATGCCCGGCGCGTCGGGTGTGTGGATGATGCGCCGTCCTTTGTAGAGAAGACGGCTGGTCACGGGCGTGGCTTTATCAGGCTCGGCGTAGGCGACGACCTGGACAAGCACTCCGGAGGCTTCCTTGATACTCTTCGCATCGCGGAGAAATCCGTCCAAGCCAGGGGCGAGCGTCAGAAAAGCGCCCCCCATCTTCGGCACCAGACGCTCGACCTTGGCCCAATAAATCTCACCGGGTGCAGGGGCTTGGATGCGCGTGTCTCTCGGCGAGTCTAGGAGCAGGTCCTCAAGCTTACCGTCGATGACGAGTGCAGCCTGGCTGGCCCGGTCCTCGGGCATATCGATCAGTATCACGCGGCCTTTCACTCCGCGCTCCGAAAGCTCACCGCATACCCCGCCGCCCGCAGCAACCCCACGGTCTCGGTCAGCGGCAGGCCGACCACATTCGAATAGCTGCCATTGATCTGGGGGATGAACGCCCCGGCGAGGCCCTGGATCGCGTAGCCCCCTGCCTTTCCCTGCCACTCGCCGGAGGCGAGATAGGCGGCGATCTCGTCTTCCGAGAGCCGTTTGAACCGGACCCGGGTCTCGACCTGGCGTTGCTGGACCCGCTCGCCCAGCCGGACGCAGATCGCCGTCGTGACCCGATGCCGCCGGCCCGAGAGCAGGCGCAAAAAGGCCTCGGCCTCGGCGGCGTCACCGGGCTTGCCCAGAATACGGTGGCCAACGGCGACCGTGGTGTCTGCCGTCAGGATCAGATCGTCGGGCGCGCTTGCGACCGCCAGGGCCTTCTCGCGCGCCATGCGGGCCACATAGGCGCGCGGCGCTTCGTCCCTGCCGGACGTCTCGTCGATCTCGACCGCCCGCACTTCGTCCGGCACCACGCCGATCTGGGCCAGCAGCTCCAGCCGTCTGGGCGAGGCGCTGCCGAGAATAAGTCGCACTTATTTGAAGCGGTAGGTGATGCGCCCCTTGGTCAGGTCGTAAGGCGTCATCTCGACCTGCACCTTGTCGCCGGCCAGCACCCGGATGCGGTTCTTGCGCATCTTGCCGGCGGTATGGGCGATGATTTCATGGCCGTTCTCGAGCTTGACCCGGAATGTCGCGTTGGGCAGCAGCTCGGTCACGACCCCGGGGAATTCAAGCATCTCTTCCTTGGCCATGCCATCTCCGTTCTTCGTCGCCATCCCATCTGGGCGGCGCTCCGCGGCGGAACATGGCCCGGGACGCCCCTAAATTCAAGCGTCAAGCCCGTTCGCCGCCTCGCCCGGGCCGAAGGCGGCGACGATGGAATTCAGGATCTGGTCGCGGGTCTGGCGGTAGGCATCGAGCTTTTGCTGGCGCGTCTCGCCGATCCCGGTCGGGTCCAGCGTCGGCCAGTAGACCACCTCGATCGAGAAGTGCCGCGTGTATTCCAGCGCCCGGCGCTGGGCGGCGGGCGAAAGCGCGACGACGATATCGAATGAGCCCATATCGTCGCCCCATTCCTCCATCTCGTCGAAGCTCTTGCAACGGTGCTGCGAGATGTCCACGTCCAGCTCGCCCGCCACCGAGACCATGAAGGGATCGACGTCCAGATCGTGATGCACGCCTGCCGACTGCACGAAGACCCGGCTCCCATGCAGCTTCTTCATCAGCCCCTCGGCAACTGGCGAGCGCACGGCATTGTGGTCGCAGCAGAACAGCACCGATCCCGGCACCGATTGGGGGAGGGGCTGGGCCATGCCGCCAGTCAGCCCCTGAACTGCAGCGCGCAGATCACCGTGAAAAGCCGCCTGGCCGTGTCGTGGTCGAGGTCGATCTTGCCCTCGAGCCGTTCCTCCAGGATCCGCGCGCCGTCATTGTGGATGCCGCGCCTGCCCATATCGATGGCTTCGATCTGGGATGGCGGCAGCCGCTTCACGGCGTCGAAATAGCTCTCGCAAATGGCAAAGTAGTCCTTGATCACGGCGCGCAGCGGCGACAGCGACAGGTGCAGGCTGGAGGCCGCCTCGCCCGCCTCGGTCGCGAGCTCCATGACCAGCATCCGCTCGGCCATGCCGATGCCCAATTCGTAAGGCCCGGGCGGGGTTTCGTGGCCCTCGCGCGGGCAAATACGGAATTGGTTCTCCTCCACCAGGTCGAAAATCGCCACGTCCAGCTCCTGCTGGATCTCGGGCGTGCGGGCACGCGGGCGCTCCTCCTGCAGATGGACCCCCTTCAGCCGATCGGTCGCGGCGAAGGTGCTCATGGCTGGCGCTCCGGCGCGTCGAGCCGGCAGCGCACGGCGAGCCCATGCGCCTCCAATCCCTCCGATTGCGCCAGGGTCTCGGCAGCCGGGCCGATCGCCGCCATCGCGCGTGGCGAGACCCGGGCGATAGTGGTGCGTTTCATGAAGTCGAGCACCGACAGGCCGGACGAGAACCGCGCCGATCCGGCTGTCGGCAGCACATGGTTCGGCCCGCCCACATAGTCGCCGATCACTTCGGGCGTATGGGCGCCCAGGAAGACCGCGCCCGCGTGGCGGATCTGGGCCAGCAGCGCCTCCGGGTCGGCGGTGCAAAGCTGCAGATGCTCGGGTGCGAAGCGGTTCGCGATCCCGGCCGCTTGGCCCAGATCGCGCACGGTGATCACGGCGCCGAAATCGCGCCAACTGGCGCCCGCGATCTCGGCCCGGCTCAGCCGCTGCAGCAGGCGTTCGACCGCGCCCGCGACCGCCTGGCCGAAGGCCCGGTCGTCGGTGATCAGCACCGCTTGCGCGCATTCATCATGCTCGGCCTGGCTCATCAGGTCGGCGGCCAGCCAGTCCGGGTCGTTGTCCCTGTCCGCGATCACTAGCACCTCGGATGGGCCGGCGATCATGTCGATCCCCACCTGGCCGAAGACCTGGCGTTTGGCGGCGGCCACATAGGCGTTGCCGGGTCCGGTGATCTTGTCGACCGGCGCGATCGGGCCGGCGCCATAGGCCATGGCCGCGATCGCCTGGGCCCCGCCGATCCGGTAGACCGTGTCGACCCCTGCCAGCCGCGCCGCCAGCAGCACCAGCGGGTTGACCGCGCCATCCGGCGTCGGCGCGCAGATGACCAGACGGCGGACGCCCGCGACCTGGGCCGGGACCGCGTTCATCAGGACAGATGACGGGTAGCTCGCCAGCCCGCCCGGCACGTAGAGCCCGGCCGCGTCGACCGGCGTCCAGCGCCAGCCCAGCCGCACGCCGACCTCGTCCTCCCACTCGCGATCCTCGGGCAGTTGGCGCTGGTGATAGGCGCGGATGCGCTCGGCCGCCAATTCCAGCGCCGCGCGCTCCGCCTCGGGCACCTTGGCGATTTCGGCATCGATTTCGTCTTCGCTGAAGGCCAGCCGGTCCTCGGTCAAACGCAGCCGGTCGAACCTCTCGGTCAGCTCGATCACCGCGTCGGCGCCCCGGGCACGGACATCGCCGATGATTGCCGCGACCGTCCCATCCACATCCGTCTCGACCGCGCGCTTGGCGGCCACCAGCGCCGCCAGACGGTCCTCGAAGGCGGGGTCGTCGTGGTGAAGGATGGCGGGCATCGTCGGCTCCTGGATTGGCTCGTGGGCTCGCACGGAACGGGGCTCTCTTTACTCGCCGGGCCAGGGCCAGACAACCTGCGGCGAAAATCCGGTTTCCTTCCGCGCCCATTGGCCGTAAGCAGTGCCGCGAGCCGATCGGAGCACCCAGATGACAATCGATCACAGCCGGATCGAGGCCCAGATCCGCGCGCTGTCACTGGCGGCGGGCAAGGCGATCATGGCGGTCTATGACGGGCCGGATTTCCAGACCGCGCTGAAGGCGGACCAAAGCCCGGTGACCACCGCCGACCTGGCCGCGGACCGGCTGATCAGCCAGGGGCTAGCAGAAGCGTTCCCGGATATCCCGGCGGTGACCGAGGAAAATTCCGAAAGCCACGGACAAACCGGGATGAAATGCTTCTTCCTGGTCGACCCGTTGGACGGGACCAAGGAATTCGTTCAACGGCGAGGCGATTTCACCGTCAACATCGCCCTGATCGAGGAGGGCTCCCCGACCGTCGGCGTGGTCTACGCGCCGGCAAAGGGGCGGCTTTTCCGATGCCATCCGGGTGCCGCCATCGAGGAGCGGGTCGGCGAGGACGGCACTCCGGCCGCGGGTTCCGCGCGCGCGCTTCGGGTCGGCACACCGGACAACAGCGCCCTGATCGTCGTGGCCTCGAAATCCCATCGGGACCAGGCGACCGACGACTACATCGCCCGCTACCGGGTCGCCGATTTTAAAAGCGCCGGATCCTCGCTCAAATTCTGCCTGCTGGCGGCAGGCGAGGCGGATCTTTATCCCCGCCTCGGGCGCACCATGGAATGGGACACGGCGGCGGGCCATGCGGTGCTGGCTGCGGCGGGTGGGCAGGTGCTGCGCTTCGACGATCACCGGCCGCTCGCCTACGGCAAGCCCGGCCTCGAGAACCCGTTCTTCCTGGCGTTGGCGCCGGGCGTCGAGCTTTGCCCGCCGGTCGAGACGCCATGAGCGCCGCGATCATCATCCCCTCGCGCTATGGCTCGACCCGCTATCCGGGTAAGTCGCTGGCGCCCCTGCGCGGGGCGACCGGCCAGGTGCGCAGCTTGGTGCGGCGCACCTGGGACGCGGCGATGCGGGTCGGCGGGGCCGCCCAGGTGGTGATCGCCACCGACGACAGGCGGATCGCGGACGAGGCGCGGGGCTTCGGCGCCAATGTGGCGATGACCTCACCCGACTGCGCCAATGGCACCGAGCGCTGCGCCGAGGCCCTGAGCAAGCTGGAGATCCAGCCGCAGATCGTCGTCAACCTGCAAGGCGACGCCCCCCTGACCCCGCCCTGGTTTGTCGAGGCTCTGATCCAGGCGATGCAAGACCGCGCGGAGATCGCGGTGGCCACCCCGGTCTTGCGCTGTGACGCCCGCGCCATGGAGGGGTTTCTGGCCGACCGGCGCGCGGGCAGGGTGGGCGCAACCACGGCGGTCTTCGACGTGGCGGGCCGCGCGCTCTACTTCTCGAAGGAGGTGCTGCCCTATACGGGCCGCGCGCTCGAGCCGGGCGAGACATGCCCGGTCTTCCATCACGTTGGCGTCTACGCCTACCGGCCCGAGGCGCTGGCGCGCTATGTTTCCATGGTGCCCGGCCCGCTCGAGCAATGGGAAGGGCTCGAGCAACTCCGCTTCATGGAGCACGGAGAGCCGGTTCACTGCGTCGAGGTCGAGGCCCGCGGCGCGCATTTCTGGGAACTCAACAACCCCGAGGATGTGCCGCGGATCGAACAGGTTCTGGCCGAATCCGGGATCGAATGATCCACTTTAGTTCATTGCCGTTTCTCTCAGATAATGCTAGATAAATAAGTCTCCAAGCAGCGGGTGGAATTGGGGAGCTCAATGGCGCAGAAAGTCACGACGGCGGTTTTTCCGGTGGCAGGGCTTGGAACCCGGTTCCTGCCGGCGACCAAGGCGATCCCGAAAGAGATGCTGCCGCTGGTTGACCGTCCGTTGATCCAATACGCGGTCGACGAGGCGCGCGCCGCCGGGATCACCGAGTTCATTTTCGTCACCTCCCGGGGAAAGAGCGCCCTGGAAGATTACTTCGACCGCGCGCCCGAGTTGGAGCGTGACCTGGAGGCGAAGGGTAAGACCGACCTTCTGGCCGAGGTCCACAACTCGACCATGCCGTCTGGCGCCATCGCCTATGTGCGTCAGCAGGAGATGCTGGGGCTCGGCCACGCGGTCTGGTGCGCACGCGGGTTGATCGCCGACGAACCCTTTGCTGTCATCCTGCCCGATGACGTGATCTCGGGGGACGAGCCGTGCCTGAAGCAGATGGTCGATGCCTATGACGCGGCCGGCGGCGGTTGCATGGTCGCGGCCATGGACGTCTCGACAGCCAGGTATCGAGCTACGGCATTCTGAAAGTCGCCGAGGACCATGGCGATCTGGTCCGCGCCTCCGGCCTGGTCGAGAAGCCGAGCCCGGAGGAAGCGCCGTCGAACACCGCGGTGATCGGCCGCTATATCCTCAGCGCGGACGTGATGAAGACGCTCGGCCAGGTGAAGGAGGGCGCGGGCGGCGAGATCCAGCTGACCGACGCGATCGCCGCCCAGGTGGCGGCGGGTCACCCGGTCCACGGCTACCGTTTCAAGGGCGAGCGCTTCGATTGTGGCTCGAAGGCTGGCTTCCTGCGCGCAACCGTGGCTTTCGCGATGAACCGCAAGGACGTGGCCGAGGATTTCGGCGGGTTCCTGAAACAAATCGCGCGCGAGGACCTGCGCGCCGGGTGGTGACGCGGTCCGCCCGGTAGGGTGGGTTTTCAACCCACCATTTGGCCCGGCGCTGGAGTGAAACAGCACCCTTGCGTACCGCGGTTACCTTTTCTCGTTTGTTGAGATTGGGTGCGCGGGAGATTGTGAAAAGAACAGACTCTCGGCCCCCGCGTCACCACGTTGCGCGCTACGGCCCACCAGCGCGCGCCATCCGTTACCATTCGGTAAATCGATCAGAAATATTGTTTTATTTCATGGGCATAAAAAGCCTCTCACATGTGAGAGCCCCCTCAAAACGTCTGATCGTAGGCCCCCACCGACGGCTCGGTCCGGATCACCCGGTCCAGCGCCTCGAAAATCGCCCTGAGTTCTTCCTCGGACCGGGCGCTCTCGCAGACCACCACCAGATTGGGCGTGTTCGACGAGGCGCGGACCAGCGCCCAGGCCCCGCCTTCCAGCGCGACGCGCGCGCCGTTGACCGTGATCACCCGCTCGATCTTCAACCCGGCGAGGGTTTCCATTTCACTCAGCCGCGCGGTCAGCCGCTCGACCACGCCGTATTTCTGATCATCGGGGCAAGCAGGCGACATCGTGGGCGTCGACCAAGTCCGGGGCAGGGCGCGCTTCAGGTCCGACATCGAGCGGTCGGGGTTCCGGTTGAGCAGCTTGCAGATCTCGACCGCGGTCCTCAGTCCGCAATCGTAGCCGCGCCCCACCGGCGGGGCGAAGAAGAAATGGGCGGATTTCTCGAAGCCCGCCAGCGCGCCCAGTTCCTTGACCCGGCGCTTCATGTGGCTGTGCCCGGTCTTCCAATAATCGATCTGTGCGCCGCCCGCGCGTAGCACCGGGTCCGAGGCGAAAAGCCCGGTCGATTTCACATCCGCCACGAAGATCGAGCCCGGGTAAAGCGCGATCAGGTCGCGGGCCAGGATCACCCCCACCTTGTCGGCGAATATCTCCTCGCCCTCGTCATCGACAACCCCGCACCGGTCGCCGTCGCCGTCGAAGCCGAGCGCCAGATCGGCACCGGCCTCGCGCACCACCCGGGCCATGTCGTGCAGCATCTCCATGGCTTCCGGGTTGGGGTTGTAGTGGGGGAACTCATGGTCGAGGTCGGTGTGGAGCGGCACCACCTCCGCCCCGATCCGGCTCAGCAGGTCCGGCGCGAAGACTCCGGCCGTGCCGTTGCCGGTGGCGCAGACCACCTTCAAGGGCCGCGACAGCTGGAAATCGCCGGCTAGGTCGGCCAGATACCGCTCGGCCACGCCCTCGGCCCGCATGTGGCGGCCTCCGGGGCGGGGCTGCCCCAGGCCACCCAGCACGATCTCCTTCAGCCGCGCCATCTCGTCCGGCCCATGGGTCAGGGGCCGCTCCATCCCCATCTTGACCCCGGTCCAGCCGTTTGGGTTGTGGCTGGCGGTGACCATGGCGACCGCCTGGGCGCCCAGATCGAACTGGGCGAAATAGGCCATCGGGCTGAGCGCCAGGCCGATATCCTGCACCTCGGCCCCGCCCTCGACCAGGCCCTCGGCCAGGGCATCTTTCACCGCTTCGGAATAACTGCGGTAGTCGTGCCCGACCGCGACTGTCGCGGGAAGTCCCGCCTCGTGGATCTGGATGGCGAGCCCAAGCCCCAGCGCCCGCATTCCATCCAGATCGATCTGCTCTGGGTATCGCCAGCGGGCGTCGTATTCGCGGAATCCGGAGGCTTCGATCAGCGCCATCAGCCGAGCGAAACCGGATCGGCCTTGGCCGCCCGGTCGAAGGTCACGAGGGTGTCCAGAAGCGCGCCCATGGCCTCGAGCGGGATCATGTTCGGCCCATCGGACGGGGCGTTGTCCGGGTCGGGATGGGTCTCGATGAAGAACCCGGCAACGCCCACCGCCGCGGCGGCGCGCGCCAGAACCGGAGCGAATTCCCGCTGCCCGCCCGAGGTCTCGCCCCGCCCGCCCGGCTGCTGCACCGAGTGGGTCGCGTCGAAGATCACCGGATAGCCGGTTGCCGCCATGGTCGGAAGCCCCCGGAAATCTGTCACCAGGGTGTTGTAGCCGAAACTGGTGCCCCGCTCGCAGAGCATGATCCGGTCATTGCCGGTCGAGGCGAGCTTGGCCGCCACGTTCTCCATGTCCCAAGGTGCCAGGAACTGACCCTTCTTGATGTTCACTGCCTTGCCGGTCTTGCCCGCGGCCAGCAGCAGGTCGGTCTGGCGGCACAGGAAGGCGGGGATCTGCAGCACGTCCAGCACCTCGGCCGAGGGCACGCATTGGCCGGGCTCGTGCACGTCCGACAGAACCGGGCAGCCCACCTGCCGGCGCACCTCGGCCAGACATTCCAGGCCCTTCTCCATCCCCATCCCGCGCGCGCCGGACATGGACGTCCGGTTCGCCTTGTCGTAGGAGGCCTTGAAGATCAGCGGCACGCCGCGCGCGGTGCATAAATCAGCCAGCCGTCCGGCGATGTCGATCGAATGCTGCACCCCTTCGGCCTGGCAAGGGCCCGAGATCAAGGCGAAAGGCCGGTCATTGGAGATCTGGATGTCGCCGATCTTGACCGTTCTTGCCGTCATCGCCACTTCACTCCGCTTTGGGCTCCGCTCTGGCTTGGCGCTCATGTAAAGCGCGAAATCGGCCTCGGGCGCAAGGCCCGTCGCTTTGCCCTCGCCAGAGCGGCGCCGTGGCGCTATCTCTGGCCCATGATCGATCTTTTCAAACGTTTGACGGCACGAGCGCCGGATGCGCCGGTCGCCGAGAACGATGCCCGCGCCGCGATCGCCGCCATCCTCGTCGAGGCGGCCCATGCGGATGGCGACTACGACGCGGCCGAGCGCGACCGGATCACGCGGATCCTGGCACAGCGTTTTGGACTTGACCCGAGTGGCGCGGACACATTGCGGCGCGAAGGCGAAGCCGCCCATGCCGAGGCGGTCGACCTGGTGCGCTTCACCCGCGCGGTCAAGGACGCGGTGCCCCATATCGACCGGGTCGGGGTCCTGGAGGCGGTCTGGGAAGTGATCTACGCAGATGGCGAGCGGGATCATCACGAGAATGCGCTAGTCCGGAAGCTGTGCGGGCTTCTCCATGTGGCGGACCAGGACGCCGGCATGGCCCGGCAGCGGGTCGCGGCGCGGATGGGCTTGTAGGGTGGGCTCGACAGAGCCCACCATCGACGCCGCTATGCATGGTGGGCTCGTGCGAGCCCACCCTACCACCAGCGAATGCGCGCATCGGTGATCTTCTCGCAACCGTCCTCGGTGACCACGACCGTTTCCTCGAAATCGCCAAGATACCCGTCCTTGCGGATCGTGCGTTCGAGGCAAAGCACCATTCCGGGCTCGAGCACGGTGTCGTCGCCCGTCGCCAGCCAAGGCACATCCCAGCCGAGGCCGACGCCGTGGCCCAGCCCTGAGAATACGCCGTCATTGGGATAGCCCAGCGCCTGTTGCTTCCCGAGTCCGGCGGCCGCGACCTCCGCCGCCGTTCCGCCGGGGCGCACCGCGTCGATTCCCGCCTCGATGATCTCGACCGCCGCCTCGAATAGCTCGATCTGCCGGTTGGTCGGCGGGCCGATTGCTTTCGAGCGCGAGAGATCGAAATAATAGCCGTCGACCACGCCCGAGAGGCCGATACGGAACCATTGGCCGTCCTCCAGCGCCTCGTCCGCGCCCCAGGTCGGGAAGTTGCGCCTGACCGCGACCGGGTTCTCGCCACCGCGCCCCGAGGCCATGAAGCTATTGTAGAGCGCGGCGCCCGCCGGCGCGAGCACGGCCATCCCGGCGGCGACTACATCGCCATGGCTGGCGCCCGGCACAGCCGCCTCCATCATCGCCTCGATCGCGCGCGAGCCGACCGCCGAGGCCCGGCGCAACAGCGCGATTTCGTCCGGTGACTTGATCGCCCGGAGCTTGGCTAGAACCTCTTGCGCATCGGGCCAGGTGGCGCCCGGCAGTCTTTCCTCGAGCGTCCGGTAAGTCTTGAGCGGCAGGACGTCGGCGCCGACGAGGCCGATCTCTCCCGAGGCCATGCCCAGCCGTTGCAACGCCTTGAGCACGCCGTCGAGAACATGGTCCGTGTAGATCACGCGCGCCTCGGGCAGCATCGTTCGCCCATCGTTCGGTGCATCGGTCACAAGCAAACATTCGCCGTCCGCCGAGAGCACGACGAAGGCGTGGGCCCGCGCGTTCCAGGCTCCGCGCAGGTCCGGGATGTAGGGAAACGAGGTGTAGTAATTGGTGAGGTAGTAGACATCCCCGAACCGGTCGAGCGTGCCGCCCCCGCGCGAGCAGACCAAGAGCCCCTTCAGCCCGCGCGCCGCGGCGCCGTCCGCCGCCCTCTTCCGGCGTTCGGCGAATTCCCCGGCGCTGATCTCGATCTTGTCCATGCGTCGTGTTTCCGGTCTGGCCCCGCGATTCCCTTGTTGCCTCGGCGTGCCGGGCGATCAAGAGTTGATCAATGACCCCGGGCGACAGCAACCAAGCGGCCGCCTCGCTGCGAAGCGGGATTGTGCTGATCATCGCCGCCATGAGCCTGGCCGCGTTCACCGGCGCGCTGATGAAATCGCTGACCGACACCATGTCGCCGATGCTGATCGGATGGTTCCGGTTCACCGGGTTCTTCATCATTATCCTGCCGATCGCGCTGGCGCGTGTGGGCCGCGCCGCCTTCAGGCCGCCGCGCATTGGCATCCAGGTGATGCGCGGGGTCTTCCAGGTGGCGGGCAACCTGACCTTCATGTTCGGGGTGATGGGCCTCGCCTTCGCGGACGCGATCGCAATCCTCTACGTCTATCCCTTCCTGATGACCCTGCTCGCGCCCTCGGTCCTGGGCGAGCGGGTCAGCGCTGCCGGTTGGCTGGGGGTCTTCGGCGGCTTCGCGGGGGTGCTGCTGGTCGTGCGCCCGAACCCCAGTGGGCTCGATGCCCACGCCCTTTTCGTGCTCTGCACCGGGTTGCTGGTGGCCCTGCAGATGCTGCTCAACCGGAAGCTGGGGGTGCTGGCGGATTCCTCGGTGATCGCCATGTGGGGCGCGCTGATTGCCTCGCTCTTGCTCGTGACGACGCTGCCCTTCGTCTGGACCCCGGTCGCGCCGGGGGATTACGGAATCATCGTATTGATGGCGTTTACCAGCGCGGCAAGCCAAACGATGATGATCCTGGCGATGTCACGGACGCCGGCATCTGACCTGGCGCCCTTCACCTATACGGAAATCGTCTCGGCGGTGCTGATCGGGCTGGTGATGTTCGGGACCTTGCCGGACGCGCTGTCCTGGGCCGGGATCGGGTTGATCACGCTCAGCGGAGTTTTGGTTGCGCGCGCCCAGGGGCGGATTTCGCTGAGACGGCAGCCGAAGATTTAGGGTGGTGCCCGGCGAACGCGCCCACCCTCGGGTCGGTCGCGATCCTCGTTTTCCTGTTCGAGCGACGATTGCCTGATCGCGCCATCAAACCCGATGATAATCCCGGTACCAGGCGACAAACCGGGCCAGCCCCTCGCGCAGCGGCGTGTCCGGGCGGAAGCCCACGGCCGCCTCCAGGTCCGTGACTTCGGCGTAGGTCGCGCGCACATCGCCGGGCTGCATCTCGCGCATCTCCTTGATCGCCTCGTGGCCGGTCAGTTCTTCCAGCAGCGCGATCATCTCGGTCAGCTTCGCGGGGCGCGAATTGCCGATATTGAAGATCCGGTGCGCGGCCTCGCCTTCCGGGCCCAATTCGGGCGCCATCGGGATCACCCGGGCGACTCCTTCGATGATGTCGTCGATATAGGTGAAATCGCGCTGCATCTCTCCATGATTGAAGACCTGGATCGGCCGGCCTTCGAACAGCGCCTTGGTGAAGATGTAGACCGCCATGTCCGGGCGGCCCCAAGGCCCATAGACGGTGAAGAACCGCAGGCCCGTCGACGGGATGCCGTAAAGATGGCTGTAGCTGTGCGCCATCAGCTCGCCCGCCTTCTTGGTCGCCGCATAAAGGCTGACCGGGTGGTCGACCCGATCCTCGGTCGAGAACGGCAGCTTGCGGTTGCCCCCGTAGACTGAGCTGGACGAGGCATAGACCAGGTGCTTGACCTGGGCGCGGCGGCATTCCTCGAGCAGGTTCAGGAACCCGGTCAGGTTCGACCTGGCATAGGCGTGCGGATTTTCGAGCGAATAGCGCACGCCGGCCTGGGCGGCCAGGTTGATCACGTGGGTGAAGGGGTGCCGCTCGAAGAGCCGGGTCATCCCCGCGCGGTCGTCCAGGTCTAGCTTTTGGAAGCTGAAATTCGGGTATTGCCGCAGGATGTCGAGCCGGGCCTCCTTCAAGGCCGGGTCGTAATAGTCGTTCATGTTGTCGATGCCGACGACGGGCAACCCCGCGCGGGACAGCTTCTCGGACAGATGAAAGCCGATGAACCCGGCGGCGCCGGTCACCAGAAGCGGGGTCTCCGAGTCGAGATTGGCCGCCCAATCGGCATTGGGGCTGTGGGTCATACGCTGCTCCCGCGCACGCTACTCAAGAAACGACAACACAAGAAAGACGGAGAGTAACACGGTCATCCATAGCGCCATATACCCCGACGGCCGCGTTCTGGCGAGCGTGCCTTCCGGGCCACCATGCCGGGTGATCAGCTTGTAGACTTCGCCGGACGCGGCGCGGCCCAGCCGCAAGGCGCCGTCACGCAGCAGCGCGCCCCAGGCCGCCGTCCAGCGCCCCAGCCCGGGCAGAAGCTTGCGATAGAGCCACTCCGCATCGATGTTGATGCTGGGAAGTTCTGGCGGATAGCGCCCGGTGAGCTGCAGCCAGGCAAAGGCCAGCGCCGAGAAGAACAGGAGCTGCACCTGGGTCAAGACATGAGCGGCCGTATAGGGCTCGTATTCCACCGGGAAGGGCATCATGGAATAGAGTACCCAAGGGTAGGCCCCGTTGAAGATGCAGATCGCCGCGGCCAGCCCCATGGCCAGCAGCATGTTCGGCGGTGCCTCTTTCGGCCGCAGCCCGGAATCGTGGGCGAAGAAGGCGAAATAGGGGATCTTGATGCCCGCGTGGTGGAAGACGCCCGCCGAGGCGAAGAGCAGCGCCAGCCAGACCGTGGGATAATTCTCCTCGAGCGCTGCCGTCATCACCATCGACTTCGATACGAAGCCCGAGAACAACGGGAAGGCCGAGATCGAAGCCGCCCCGACGATACAGAAGACGGTGGTCTTCGGCATGGTCTTGTAGAGGCCGCCGAGGTCGGATCCGTTCATCTTGCCGGTGCGGTAGAGCACCGCCCCCATGGTCATGAACAACAATCCCTTGAAGACAACGTCATTGAAGGCGTGGCTGATCGCACCGTTCAACGCCATCGCCGTTCCGATGCCGATGCCGCAGACCATGAAGCCCACCTGGTTGATCAGGCTATAGGCCAGCACCCGGCGCAGGTCGTTCTCGATGACCGCGAAGAAGATTGGGAACATCGCCATGGTGGCGCCCACATAGATCAGGAGTTCCGTTCCCGGGAACGCGCGGGCTAGGGAATAAACCGCCACCTTTGTGGTGAAGGCGCTCAAGAAAACAGTACCGGTGGGACTCGCCTCCGGGTAGGCGTCGGTCAGCCAATTATGCAGCAGCGGGAAGCAGGACTTGATCCCCATCGCCAACAGCAGCAGCCACGAGGCGAGGCCCGCGAGCCCGGAATCAAGCGGCTGAAGCCCTACATATTCGAAGGCGATCGAGCCGGTGACATGGTAGTGGATGATCGCACCCGCCATCAGGATGACGCCCGAGAGGACCTGGATCACCATGTAGCGCATCGAGGCGCGGTAGGCGCGCTCGGTCCCGCGCGCGAGGATCAGGAAGACCGAGGTGACCGCCAGAAGCTCCCAGAAGACAAAAAGTGTGATCAGGTCGCCCGCGAAGACGGCGCCGAGCGCGCTGCCGGCATAGAGAAGGCCCGCCACTTGCTCGGTCGTATCGCGCACATGGAGTGCGAAGATGATCCCGAGGAAGGCCGCCAGATGGAAGAGATAGCCGAATAGCAGGCTTAGCTTGTCGATCCTTGTCAGCTCCAGCGTCAAATCCATCAGCGGGATCTGCACATTGGTATCGGCTGGCAGGTTGTAAAGGTTGAAGGCACCGATCACCGGCGCCGCGACCATGATGGCGCCGCGCAGATGTCCCCTGGTTACGGCGGCCAGGGCCGCGGCGACGAAGAAGACGACGAACGGGGCTTCAGTGATCATCGTAATAATCTTCCCCGCGCATCACCACCTTGCGCAACTCGGTGGCCAGCAGCACCAGTGCGACGCAGGCGATGAAGCCGTAGATCGCGTAGAAGCCGGGCAGCGCTTCCCACGGATGGTCGACGTAGCGTTTGACGAAAATCTCGGCGATAACCGAGACCGTGCAGAGGGCATAGAGCACCTGGCGCACCCGCTTGCGGCTCTCGGGCGAGTCGAAGCGGCCCGGGTGGTCGGAATGCTCGGACATGGTTGCGCCTCCTACCTTAGCGGGATCTGCGCGAGCAGATCGAAGATGGGATCTGGGAAGAAGAAGAGAGCGATGCAGCCAAGCGCCGTGACGCCGATGGCGATCAGACAGGGCAGGGGCGCTTCTTCGATTTTCGTTGGCTCGGCTTCGCGCTGCGTGTCGAACGGTTGGTCCGCGTCCGGCGGGCGGGTGCCGAAAAAGGCCTTCAGCGGGATTGGCATCAGGTAGGCGACATTCAGCAGCGAGGACAGCATCAGCGCCGCGATCACGATGAGCTGGTCCGCGTCCATGGCGCCGCTGGCCAGATACCACTTGCTCCACATGCCCCCCAAGGGCGGCAGGCCGATAATGCTGAGCGCGCCGATCAGGAAGGCGATGAATGTGAACGGCATTTTCCGGCCAAGACCGCCGAGTTCGCTGACCTCGGTCTTGTGGGCGGCGGTGTAGATCGCGCCGGCACAAAAGAAGAGCGTGATCTTGCCGACCGCGTGCATGGCGATGTGCAGTGCCGCGCCCAGAATGCCAAACCCGGTCGCCAGAAGGGCACCCACCACCACATAGGCAAGCTGGCTGATTGTCGAATAGGCAAGCCGGGCCTTGAGGTTGTCCTTGGTCATGGCGATCAGCGAGGCCATGACCAGGGTTGCGGTGGCGACATAGATCATCACCTGATTGGCGCCGCTTTCGGCCAGGAGATCGATCCCGAATACGTAGACCACGATCTTGACCACGGTGAAGACGCCCGCCTTGACCACCGCCACCGCATGCAGCAGCGCCGAAACCGGGGTCGGCGCCACCATGGCGTTGGGCAGCCAGTAGTGGACCGGCATCACCGCCGCCTTGCCGATGCCGAAAATGTAGAGCGCCAGCAGCCCCAGGATCGCGGTGCCCGAGAGACCCGCCCCGGCCAGTATCCCGCCGGCTGTGAAGTCAATCGTGCCGGCCGCGACCCCGGTCCAGATGATCGCCGGCAGAAGCAGCATCATCGAGGTCGCCATCAATAGCATCAGGTAGATGCGCCCCTTGGCCTTTGCCTCGTCGCTGCCCTTATGGGCGACC
>JAOTXT010000010.1 GCA_029862205.1 Paracoccaceae bacterium | reverse complement strand
GGCCTCGGGAAGCTGCGGCGCCACCCACGGCCACCAGCGCCCGGGCACCGCCCGCACCGCCCCGGCGAGCGCCCGGCGCGCGGGCGCGGGCAGCGACCAGAGCCGGCGCAACCGTCCCATCGCCTCGATATAGCGGTTATAGCCGCCGAACATCTCGTCACCGCCATCACCCGACAGCGCCACCGTGACGTCACGCCGGGTCATGCGCGAGACCAGCCAGGTGGGGATGATCGAGGGATCGGCAAAGGGCTCGTCGCTTATTTGCGCGAGCTTCGGGATCACCGCGAGAGCCGCCTCGGCGGTCAGGATCTCCTGACGATGCTCGGTTCCCAAATGCGCGGCGATGCGGGCCGCATGGGCGGCCTCGTCATAGCCCGGCTGGTCGAAGCCGATGGTGAACGTTTTGACCGGCACGCCGCTCTGGGCCTGCATCAGGGCCGCGACCGTGCTTGAATCGATCCCGCCCGAGAGGAAAACGCCCAGCGGCACATCCGCGACCATGCGCTGGCCGACCGCCTCGCGGAGCAGCGGTTCCAGAGCCTCGACCGCCGCGTCCTCATCCTCGGTGAAGGGCGCCTCACGCCCGGCGCGCACCAGATCGGCCAAGCGCCACCACGCCCGTATCTCGGGCGCGCCGCCTGGGCCGATTTCCAGCACGTGGCCGGGCTGCAACTTGCGCGCGCCCCGATAGATCGACTGAGGTGCCGGCACATAGCCGAAGCGCAGATAGGCGGTGATCGCGTCCCGGTCGACGCGCCGGTCGAAGCCAGGTTCGGCGCTGAGCGCCCGCAGTTCCGAGCCGAACCGGAAACACCCCTGGTCCTGGCCCCAATAGAGCGGTTTGATCCCGAACCGGTCGCGCACCAGGGCGAGGCTTCGCGCCTGCCGGTCCCAGAGCGCGAAGGTGAACATGCCGATCAAGCGCGGCAGGAGCGCATCGAGGCCCCATTCCGCAACGCCTTCGGCAATCACCTCGGTATCGGAGTGTCCGCGGAACCGGCGGCCTAGGGCTTCGAGCTCGGCACGCAGCTCCGGTCCGTTGTAGATCTCGCCATTGTAGCTCAGCACCAGGCGGCCGCAGGAGGAGGTCATTGGCTGGTGTCCGGCCTCGCTGAGGTCGATCACCGCCAGGCGCCGGTGGCCGAGCGCGATGCCTGCTTCCGGGTCCGACCAGACGTCCCCGCTGTCCGGACCGCGATGGCGCAACCTCCCGGCCATGGCGCTGGCGCGCGCGGCGAGATCGGCTTGCCCGCCTGGATCCAGCAGTCCGGCGATCCCGCACATCGTTCTAGGCGGCGGTCTGAGCGGCGGCGGTCCGGGCGGGCGCGAGCAGAGCGCGATAGATCGCCAAATGCCGGTCCACGACATCCGAAACCGCGAAATTCCGCTCTGCATGGGCGCGTGCCGCCTGGCCCATGGACCGCCGCCGCTCGGGGTCAGTCAGCAACGCGCCGATCGCGCCGGCCAAAGCGGCCGGGTCGCGGGGCGGGACCAGAAGTCCCGTCTGGCCCGGCACGACCGCGTCGCGGCATCCGGGGTGGTCGGTGGTGATCACTGCCCGCCCGCAGGCGGCGGCCTCGAGCAGAACCTTCGGCAGGCCTTCGCCGTAATAGGAGGGCAGGACGACCAAATGCGCGGCGCCGAGCGCCGCCGGCATGTCGTCACAGAAGCCTTCGAAGGCCACATTGCCCTGCCGGCGCCAGGTCTCGATCTGCTCTTGGGGAATGGTGGCTGGGTTGCTTGCGGGCGCGTCACCCAAGACGACGAAGCGGGCATTCGTGCCCGAGGCCCGCAGGCGCCGCGCCGCCTCAACGAACTCGGCGATCCCCTTCGGCCGCAACAACCGGGCCGGAAGCAGAACGGTCGCCGGGCCGTCCGGCTCGGGGGCCGGTGCAAAGCGCACCAGATCGACGCCCGAGCCTGCGATCAGTTCAGACGCGATGCCGGGGCAAAGCGCGGTCAGGCGCTGGCGGTCCGTCGGGTTCTGGAAGATGGCGCGGGCGTTCCGGTGAGCCATTGCCGCCCGGTATAGCGGGCGAAGCCCCAAGCGCAACATGCGGCTGCGCGCGCCGCGGCCGTCGAATACGAACCCGAGCCCGCTGATCGCCGCGACCATGGCCGGAACATGGGCTAGGCGGGCGGCGATGCCGCCGAAGACGACAGGCTTGACCGTGATCAGATGCACCAGGTCGGGGGCGGTCCGGCGCATCAGCCCGTAGAGCGCCAAGAGGCTGCGGAACTCGCGGAAGGGATTCATACCATGCCGGCTCATCGGGATCGGCACAGCCCGGATCCCATGATCGGCCAGCCTCGCCGCCGAATTTTGATCTGGAGGGGCGGCGACCTCGACCCGCGCACCGGCCGCTACGGCGGCAAGCACGATCTCTAACCGGTGCGAGATCAGGAACGCCAAATCGTTGACAACGAAGAGCAGGCGTTTGCCGGGCAACGCCGCGCCGCCGGCCTCGTCAGCGGGCACCGAAACCGGTCAGCAGCACGACAACGGTCCGCGACAGGATGTAGGTCTCCATCGCGAAGCTGCCCGCCCGCAGATAGCGCAGATCCAGCCGCGTCTTCTCGAGCGTCGCATCGACGCCCTCGGCGTATCCGCCATCGACCTGCGCCAGTCCGGTAATGCCCGGGCGCACCGTGTGGCGCTGCCGGTAGCCGGGGACCGTGCGCAGATAGTGCTTGGCATGGTTCCAGAAATCGGGCCTGGGGCCGATCACGCTCATCTCGCCCGCCAGCACATTCAGGAATTGCGGCAATTCGTCGAACCGGCTGCGCCTCAGGACATGCCCCAGCGGGGTGATCCGGTCCGCCTCCAGCGGGTCGTCCGGGCCGCGCCTGATCCGCTCGGCCGGGCGCATGGTCCGGAACTTGACCGCGCGGAACGGTTTGCAATCACGCCCCATCCGCGTCTGCAGGAATAACAGTGGTCCCGGGTTCCATAACGGGTTCAGCAGCAGCAAGATCGCCGCGATCGCGCCGACAAACGGAAGCGCGCACAGGGTAATCACGATGTCGAACCATCGCTTGAGAACCCTGAATGTCAGATTGGACGTAGATGCGGCCAGCGCCTGATCCGCGGCGAAGTCCAGCGGTCCGGCCAGTGCCGCGGCCGACGCCAAGTTAAAGTCTTGATGCCCGATTTGTTTGTTCATTGCCCCACCGCCTCGCTCAGTTTGCGCACGCCACCCGTTGGCCAGTCCATGAGCAGATCACGGATCGGACCGGCCAAACCCCCGACAAGGCCCGCACAAGACGTGCGGTCTCGCCCCCAACATGCGCCCCGCAAACAAGGTGACGCGGAGCTGCGGAAACTGTGTTCCCACAGCAGACATTAAATAAGCCTTAAATTAATTCAGTTTCGATTTCGACCTAAATTCGAAGAAATTCGATATGGGGCAAGATGAGTGGTCGATTTGTGCAACTGGTGGTGCAAAAAATTAAACTATATCAGCCTCTTGGCGCGTCTCTGTGGTTGGTGGATTTACTCGCGCGGCCTGCGTCGGGCCGATTCGAAGGACGGCGGATCATGTCGGAACGGCGCGTTTCGAAATTGGCTCTTACCATGCGGATGCGGAGCCGCTATCCTAATCGGGGCAGTTCCCAGGGCGGGTTTCGCGGCTTGGGAGAGGGCGCCGGGAGCGGCGTGATCGGGGTAACATGGGCCTAGATTCCAACGTTCGCCAGGCACTCGCGACGCTGCGCGCCGACGGTGCCGTCGAGCCCACGCATGAGCCGGATGTCGACCTGCGCCGTCTGCTGATGCTGATCTGGCGCTCGAAATGGCTGATCGCGCTATTCGCCGTTGCCGGCATCGCGATCGCCTATGCGCAGCTTCTGCGGATCACCCCGCTTTATACCGCCGAGTCCCGGGTTCTGTGGGAGATCGATCAAACCAAGATCGTCGATATCGATCCGGTCGCCCGCAGCCTGGGCAGCGATTACTTCTCGCTGGGTTCGCAGATCGAGGTGATCAAGTCGGGCCGCCTGCTCGAACGGGTCGTGACCGAACTCGACCTTGCCAACGATCCGGTATTCAATCACGCGCTTCAGCCGCCCGAGGGCTGGACCCGCTGGCTGTCACTATCGAACAATCTGGGCGCGCTCAGGGCCTATCTGTTCGGGGCCGGCGAGGGGCGCGCGGCTGTCGAGGAAACGCCGGATCAGGTGACCGAGCGGCTGATCGCCACGGTGCGCGGCGCCGTTCAAGCCGAGTGGCTGGACAGCACCTATGTGCTGATCATCCGCGCCACCACCTCGGATTCGCAACGCTCCGCAGATCTCGCCAATGCGATGGCGAAGTTCTACATCCTCGACCAGCTCGAGACAAAATTCGACGCCACCCGGCAAGCGACAGACTGGCTGACCGCGCGGGTCGCTGATCTGAGGGTCGCGCTGCAAGCGGCCGAGAAGTCGGTCGAGGGCTTCTCCGCGGGCATGTCGCTGGTCAGCGAGGAGGCGCTCGCTGTCTCGGCGCGCCAACTCAAGGACCTGCGTGAGCGGGCCGAAACCCTGGCCGAGGAGCAGGCGGTCACTGCGGATCGATTGCGCGCGATCAAGGCGGGCCGGACTTCGGAACAGTTTGCGGGGATTGCCGAATTGATGCGCGAGCCGCAGCTGGCGCGGCTGGCTGGCGAGATCGATCGTGTGAAAGGCTCGGGCGACGGGGATGCGCGCGCGCAGCTCTTGTCGCGCTTCGATGCGGCGCTTGACACGGCCACGGGCCGCATGGCCGTGACCGTCGACCGGCTGCGCGGGCAGGAAGCCACGGTTCGTCAGACAATCACCGAGCTGGAAGCCAAGCAGGAGGATGACGCCAAGTCGCTGGTCCAGTTGCGCGAGCTTCAGCGCGAGGCCGAGGCGAGCCGTTTGATCTATGAATTCTTCCTGGCGCGGCTGAAGGAGACGTCGGTGCAGGAAGGGATCCAGCGCCCCGACGCGCGGATTCTGACCGAAGCACAGGTGCCTTGGGGCCCTTCGTCGCCCCGGCGCGGCTTTACCCTGATGATTGGCGGCGGCGGCGGGGTGCTGCTGGCATTGGCGCTGATCCTGCTCTCGGAGCGGCTGAACACCAGCTTCCGCTCGACCGACGAACTGGAGAGCCTGACCGGCGAGGCGGTGATCGGCACGATACCGATGGCGCCGTTTACGCGGCGCCGCGCATTCCTGGACTATCTGATCGACAAGCCAACCTCGAATGTGGCCGAGGCAATCCGGAACCTCAGGACCTCGGTGCTGTTGGCCAATGTGGACCAGCCGCCCCAGGTGATCCTGCTGGCCTCGGCCTTGCCGGGTGAGGGCAAGACCACCTGCTGCGTCGGCCTGGCCCAGATTTCCCGGGCGCTCGGCAAACGGGTTCTGCTTGTTGAATGCGATATCCGCAGGCGGACGTTCCAGGACTATTTCGACCTGCCGCCTCAGGGCGGGTTGCTGTCGCTCCTCAGCGGCTCGCGCGAGTTCGACGAGGTCGTGTATTACGACCAGGAGAGCGGACTGCACATCCTGCCGGGCGAGTCGAGTTCGGTGAACGCGGCCGATGTCTTCGCCTCGCAGCGGTTCTCGGATTTCATCGCCGAGATGCGCGGAAAGTTCGATTTCATCTTCATCGATACGCCGCCGGTCTTGGCGGTCCCGGACGCGCGGGTGATCGCCAAGGCGGCGGACGCGGTGCTGTTCTGCGTGCGCTGGAACAGGACAGCCCGCGAGAATGTGACCGAGGGCCTGAGGTTCTTTGCCCAGATCAACGTCAAGATCGCTGGGCTGGTGCTGAGCCAAGTGAATATCAACAAGATGGCCCGCTACGGGTATTCCACATACCGCTACTACCGGGACACCTCGAAATACTACCATAGCTGAGGACGAACCGCTGCTGAGCCTCTTCGGAAAACGGTCCCCGGCCCCGGCCCCGGCGGCGCATTTCGGCGAACCGGTCGAAACCGGCGGACTGGTCTATGCGGTCGGTGACATTCACGGCTGCCACCGTCTGGCGCGGTCGCTGGTCGCGCGCATCATCGAGGATATCGATGCCCAGGGCGCCCCGGCGATGATCGTCTTCATGGGCGACTACATCGATCGTGGCGAGAACTCGCGCAAGACGGTCGAGTTTCTGATCGAATTTGCCGCCTGGGCGGCGGGCGAGCCTATGCTCGAGACCGTCTTCCTGATGGGCAACCACGAGCAGATGCTGATGCAGTTCCTGCGTGCCCCCGATGTATCCGAGCTATGGCTACGCAGTGGTGGTTTGCAGACCCTGATGAGCTATGGCCTGGGCCATCCCGGCAATCTTGCCGATCCGGAGAACGCGCTTCGGCTGCGCGAGAGCCTGATCGCCGCGCTCGGCGGCCATTTGGGCTTCATCCAGGCTCTGAAAATGCGCCACGCCGTCGGCAACGTGTTTTTTGCCCATGCGGGGGCAAACCCGGCGCAGAGGCTGGACAACCAGCCGATCGAGACATTGCTTTGGGGCCATCAGAGCTTCCTGACCACCCCGCGCAGCGACGGCATCTGGGTCGTTCACGGTCATTTCGTCGTCGAGCGGCCGAGCGCCGTGAGCGGCCGGATCGCCGTCGATACCGGCGCGTATGCCTCGCGGCGGCTGACCGCGGCGCGGATCGCGGACGGCGAAGTCAGCTTCCTGCAGGCACAGCGCGGCAAAGCCTGATCTGCGTTGGGCCTCAGAGTCCGTTCAACCGGTCGGTTGCACTAAGGAAGATCTGCGGCAGGATCTGGCTCAAGACGCGGTTCCAACTCGTGACCGGCTGCTCGGCGACGAAGACCACGTCGTTCGGCCGGATCTGAAACTGGGTCGCGACCGCAAGGTTCGCCGCGTTCTCGGCATCCAGGTGGAACGCGGTCAGGCCGCCCGCCTTTAAGGGGTCGGTCTCGGGCCGGATCACGTAGATCTCGCCGTAATCGGCGAACTTGATGTCGATCCCGTTATCGGTGAACAGCACGTCCGCCAAGCTCATCGAGCGCTCGAAGGGCAGGGGGACGCGCCCCGGCTGGCGCACCTCGCCGGTCCGGTAGGCGTAATGCCGCTCGACCGCGCCCAGTTCCAGCCGCTCACGGAAGACCGCGCGCTCGCTGGCCAGGCGCTCGTCGGCCAACCGTGCGCGCTGGTCGCGAAGCTGCTCGAGCTGGAGTTGGAAGTTCGTGCTCTGCAGTTGCTCCTGCCGAAGCTGCAGCTGCTCCTCGAAATAACGCCGCGCCTCGTCTGCGCGGTAGAGGCTGCCCACATGGATGCTGTCGCCGTCGCGCAGGGCCACGCGGCGGGTCGCGGGATCGGTCTCGAACCGCTCGAGCCCGATCTGGTAGATCTGGCCGTCGCGGAAAAGCTGCACCCGCGTCGTGCTGGGATCGGGCGCGACGGCGCCGCCCGCGAGTTGCACTGCCTCGTGCAGGTAGAGCGGCTTTAGCGTGATCGGCAGCAGGCTGGGTGTCGCCACCAGCCCGCCGACCGAGACGCGCTGCGACTTGAACTCGGCGATCTCGAGCGAGAAGGATGGGTCGATCCCCGCCGCGACCAGCGCCTGGAATATCTCGGCCTCCGCATCTTGCAAAGTCATGCCGGAGACACGGATCCGGCCAGCATCGGGGATCGCGATGGCGCCGTCATCCTGGACGATATAGCCCTGGCGCTTGGATTGGGCGCTGATCAGGCCCGGCAGGTTCTCCAGCGTCGCCGTCCCGTTGACCGAGAGCAGCAGCACGTCCGAGACCCCGATCCGGTAGGGCTCGGGCTCGGTCAGGGGAGGGAATTCGTCGGGCACGAATCCGGGCCGCGCCGTTGGCCGCGCGGTGGCGGGGGGCGGGCTGGGAAGGTCGGGCACCGCGGCGCGCGTAGCGGCCGCGGTTGCGCCGGCGCCTGGCTGGAACGCCAACGGCAGCCGCGCCGGGACATAAGGTATCAGATTGGCGGCCGCGGCGCTTTCATAGGTCAGCGGCAGCACCTGGACATCGTAGTCGGTGGCATAGGTCTCGCCGCCTGCCGCCGCGTCACGCACATCCGGCGCGGTGTAGATTACACCGCACGCGCCCAGAAACGGGGCCAGCGCCAGCGCCAGCCATCCAACCGAAATTGCCCGAACCGCCATACCTTGCCCTCCCTCAATATGGTTAAAGAAATGTTATGCCGCCTTCGTAGCACCGGGGTCCGGCGCCGTTAAGCCCGATCTTCTCCCGATCTTCCGCGGCGGGGGTTTTCCTGGCCGGGTTTGTGTCGCAAGTTGCGGGCATGGACGGGATCGACGCGCATCCATCGCCGAATTTCGGCCCCCGCAGGGACAGTGCGCGGCCCGACATGGTGGTGCTTCACTATACAGGCATGGACACGGCCGGGGCCGCGCGCGACCGGCTCTGCGATCCGGGGGCGGAAGTCAGCGCGCACTACCTGGTCTGCGAGGACGGCCATGTCTGGCGCCTGGTCGACGAGGAGATGCGCGCCTGGCACGCCGGGGCGGCGGCCTGGGGCGCGGTGACAGATGTCAACTCGCGGTCGATTGGAATCGAGATCGCCAATCCGGGACACGAGCTTGGCTATCCGCCCTTTCCGGAGACGCAGATACGTGCGCTGGAAAGCTTGCTCGCCGGAATTCTCCAACGTCTTACCATTCCTCCCGAGCGCGTCGTCAGCCATGCCTGCGTGTCGCCAGGACGCAAGCGCGACCCGGGCGAGAAGTTCGACTGGCGCCGCCTGGCGCTGAGCGGCCTGTCGGTCTGGCTCGACCCGGAACCGGGCGGAGACGCGGAGCCGGATGCCGCCCGGTTCCAGGCGGCGGCCGAGCGCTTCGGCTATCCAGTGACCCGGTCGGGCGATTGGTGCGCGGGGACGCTGGCGGTCTGGCAGGCCTATGCGATGCGCTTTCTGCCCGCCGAGCTAAGCGCGCCGACCGGGCGCGGCGTGACCCATCTCGAGCGCCTGGCGGAACACTGGCCTTGTGCGCCCGAGGCTTGACCGGGTCGCCCGCGCCCCTTACCTGAAAACCAGCGGATGGCCGGATGGCCGCGCCTCCCCCGGGTTTTCCTGGCGGGGGTGAGGAAAGTCCGGGCTCCACGGAGGCACGGTGCCGGGTAACGCCCGGCGAGGGACGAGGCAGGGGCGACTCTGGCCCGGAACCTTAGGGAAAGCGCCACAGAGAGAAGACCGCCGGGATCTCCCCGGCAAGGGTGAAAGGGTGGGGTAAGAGCCCACCGCGCCCCCGGTAACGGGGGTGGCACGGCAAGCCCCACCGGGAGCAAGGTCAGATAGGGATGACAGGGCACCAGCCCTGGACCACCTCCGGTCCGTCATCCGGGTAGACCGCACGAGGCCGCGGGCGACCGTGGTTCCAGATGAATGGCCATCTCCGGCCTGGCCTTCGGGCGGGGCCGGGACAGAACCCGGCTTACAGGCCATCCGCGCTTTCACAATGTCTCGGTTTCGAGGTCGGCTGTGCGGACAGAGCGGACCTTCACTGCATCAGTGCTGCATCAAAAAACTCGACGATTTTCTGATTGAACGCCTTATGGAATGCGGCCCGATCAAAGCCGTCGACATCCACGCACAACCTATTCCAGATCTTAGGCTTGATTTCCTTCAGACGCGGGTCGCATTCGACAAGAAAGGCAAAATGCCCGGCATTCTCGACGACGTGAACTTCCGGTGTATTCGGTAGGTTAGCAGCAATGTTCGCACCATTCGTTTCATGGGGAACGCTGTCGTCAATGGCGCCGGACCAAATCTGGACCGGCAGGGTAACATCAGCCAGTGCCTTCCTATCGAAGCTATAGCCAAATCCCGGCGCCGCTACACTCGCCGCAGAGACTCGGGCACCATCTGCGACCGCGCGTAGTTGCGGTTCGAGTTTGGCCGGGTCAACGTCATCCAACATTCCGATGCGACATGTGAATTCCTCCGGCGTGTCAGCGCAGTGCCGCGCAGCCAGAGAAAAATCCGGCAGAGCGCCGGCGGCGACCAGAGCGGTATAGCCGCCTGCCGAAAAGCCGAAGACGCCGATCCTGCCGGGATCGATACGATCCGCATATGTCCAGTCGGACAACATGTAGTCGATGGCTTCAGACATGTCCGCAGGGCGAGATACCAGCCATTCCGTAGGGGACGCGCTTTCATCCTTTCCATTATCACCAGGATGAGTCGGTGCGACCGCAATATACCCTGCTTCAGCCAACGCCAGCGCCGTGTCCGCATGACCTCCCATCCAGCCGCCATTCCCATGTGACAACAGAACCAGTGGCAAACCTTTCCCCTCAATTGCGCCATCAATCGCCAGTGCCTGACGAAACGGCGTATTGGCTGCATCCGGAACAGGAGAGGAAGAAGGATACCAGATTCCAATATCGATGGGAGGCGTAGACGGCAGTGAGGCTCGCTCAAATCCGGCGGCCTGCAAGTGTACAGGATACAGGGCAACCACAATGAACAGGAACAATCGAAAACGCATATACTGAATCTCCATTGTAATTTGCGGAGACGCTATGAAAAAAACGACTCTTCAGCAACGTCGAAATGGGCTCTTTGCTACCGACCAATTTGAACTCAGGCGCTTCCGATGCCGCTCATGTCTGGCCATGATCGACGCACGCCTTTAGGTTCGCCCAATAGGTAATGAGGCACGTTGGCGATGGCGCGGACATTGGTGATCACGGGGGCGGCGGGGGGTATCGGCCGGGCGCTCGTGCCGCTGCTCGAGGGCGACCGCCTGTTGCTGATCGACCGGGCGGCGTCCGGCATTGCTGACCTGGCCGGCGAGAGCGGCGCGGTACATGTCGCCGGATCGCCGCTCAGCGCTGCCGAATGCGCCGAGGCCTTGGGCGCGGTCGACGGCCCGATAGACGGCTTCGTCCATCTGGCCGGCACCTTCGAGCCCGACCCGGCGCTCGGCGAGACCCCCGAAATCTGGACCCGCACGATCCAGAACAACCTCGAGAACGCCTATAACTTCGTCACCGCGCTGATCCCGCGCCTGCCTGAAGGCGGCATGGGCCGGATCGTTCTGATCTCGTCACTTGCCTTCCGCCGGGGCGGGCCCAGCCACACCGCCTATTCGGCTGCCAAGGGCGGGCTGGTCGGCATGACCCGCTCGCTGGCGCGGCGGTTGGGCGAGCGCGCCACCGTCAACGCGCTGGCGCCCGGGATCATCGAAACGCCGATGCCGGCCGACCTGATCCGCGAGCGAGGGTCGGCGCTCCTCGCCGAGAACCCGCTCGGCCGGTTCGGCCAGCCGCACGAGGTTGCGACCGTGATCCGGTTCCTGCTGAGCGAGGATGCCAGCTACATCAACGGCCAGACCATCAATGTCGATGGCGGCGTCTCGATGCCATGAGCGGCATGCCCGAAAAAGGCCGCGCCGAGGTGCCGGCCGAAGTGGACGTGGCCATCGTCGGCGCGGGCTTCGCCGGGCTTTACCTCCTCTACCTCATGCGCCAGCATGGCTTCAGCGCGGTCGCGATCGAGGCCGCCGAGGGCGTCGGCGGCACCTGGTATTGGAACCGCTACCCGGGCGCGCGCTGCGACATCGAGTCGATGGAATACTCCTACCAGTTCGACAAGGATCTGCAGCAGGAATGGACCTGGTCCGAACGCTACGCGCCCCAACCAGAGATCCTGGCCTATGCGAACCATGTGGCCGACAAGCACGATCTGAGGCGCGACGTCTGCTTTGGACGGCGGGTGCGGTCCGCCACGTATGACGAGGCGGCGCGGCGCTGGACCCTGACCACCGAGCAGGGCGAGACGGTCACAGCGCCCTTCTGCATCATGGCGACCGGTTGCCTGTCGGCGCCGAACGAGACGCGGTTCGACGGCGAGGATAACTTCCGGGGCCCGATCTACCGCACCAGCCTCTGGCCACACGAGGGCGTCAATTTCACCGGCCAGCGGGTCGCGGTGATCGGCACCGGGTCTTCCGCCATCCAGTCGATCCCCGAGATCGCCAAACAGGCCGCCGCGCTGACCGTCTTCCAGCGCACGCCGAACTACGCGGTGCCGGCCTGGAACCACCCGCTCAAGCCGGACTACGCCGCCCGGGTCAAGGCCGATTACGAGGGCTTGCGGGCGCGTCAGCGCAAGGCGTTCTCCGCCGCCGCCTTCCGCTTCAACCCGGATGCGGTTGCCACGAAGACGCCGCCGGACGAGCGGAAGGCGGAATACGAGCGGCGCTGGGCCGAAGGGGGGCTGGGGTTCCTCGCTGCCTATACGGACCTGATGTTTGACCCGCAGGCGAACGCGACCGCGGCCGATTTCGTGCGCGCGAAGATCCGCGAGATCGTCGATGACCCGAAGATCGCCGATCTGCTCTGTCCCACCAACACCATCGGCTGCAAACGGCTTTGCGTCGATACGGACTATTACAAGACCTACAACCTGCCGCATGTGCGCCTGGTCGATGTGTCGGAGACGCCGATCCGGATCACCGGGGACTCGGTGATGGCGGGCGGTGAGGCGTTCCCAGCGGACGCCATCGTTCTGGCGATCGGCTTCGATGCGATGACCGGGGCGCTCATGCGGATCGACATCCAGGGCAGGGCGGGCCGACGATTGGCCCAGAAATGGGCCGAGGGGCCGGTCTCGTTCATGGGGCTGGCGGTCGAGGGCTTTCCGAACCTATTTACCGTCACCGGGCCGGGCAGCCCCTCGGTCTTCACCAACATGCTGCCCTCGATCGAGCAGCATTGCGAATGGATCACCGAGTGCCTTTGCGGCCTGCGCGATGCGGGCGAGAGCGAGATCGAGGTCCGCCCGGATGCCGAGTCGGACTGGCAGGCGCATCATCAGGAAGTGGCCGGCGCTCATCTGCGCTCGGGATGCGCGTCCTGGTATACCGGCGAGAACATCGACGGGAAGCCCGCGGTCTTCATGCCCTATATCGGCGGTTTCCCGCGCTACGTGGAGGCCTGCGAGGCGGTCGCCGCCGGCGGCTACGCGGAGTTCCGGCGGGGTTAGCGCGGCGCGGCCCCAGCCGCGCGGAATTTTTTTCATCGAATCTTTCGATGCGGGCCGGTGGTGGAGCGCACCCCCATCCGGCGCTTATCGAGCCACTGGCGCCGCCGCGGAACCCGGTTGGATCAAGATCTACCCTACGTTGGCGGTCCAGCATCGTCGGGTGGAACTTGTTCCACCCATCCGCTCATGCCGGTCTAAACTTCTGAAATGAAAAGAGAAAGGCCGGGTGGAAAAATGCCACCCGGCCCCGGTTGGATGGTTCCTTAAAACCTGGAACCTGTGCTGTGTACGCAAGCCTACACGGAGGGAGAGGCCGTGCAGGCAAATCAGAGTAAAACATAAAATGGAGTGGAGTGGAAGAGAAAACCCTTGAAGTGGTGCAAAGTGGTAGTGTATACACTGATTCCAGAGGCGCCCGCCGAAAACGAGAAAATCGGCAGTTTCATACAGGCAATCGGCGGGCGCCCCTGACTGGCCTTAGGGCCGCACAGACGGACGTGACAAGGACGGCGGACAAACGAGCAGCATAGGCAAGGTCAAGCCGGACTGAGGGACAGGGGGCGGACTGATTGGCTGAAAGCCCGGTCCGCCCCTACACATTCCGGCCCCGCCGCCCGGGCGAGATCCGCGGCGGCACTGGCGAGGGGCCGGGAAGGCGACGCGAGGGCGCCGGAGGACGGGGTACGCTAGGACGGGGTGGCGTGGGACAGTGCTGAAGTTCTTCACGGGAAGTTCGACCCACAAAGTGGACGGCAAGGGCCGGGTCTCGCTGCCTGCGGATTACCGCAAGGTGCTGGAAGGGCTGGACACCGGCCACGTGGTCGTGCTGCCCCAGATGAACCACCCAGATTCCCATGTGGTCCTGTCGCAGCACGGCTTCGAAAAAGTGGTCGAGCAGTTCGAATCGCTCGAACTCGCGCATGAGGATACCGAGGCGCTGGCGCTGAGGATCGTCACCGATGCCCGCCAGATCCCAGTCGACCCTGCGGGGCGCATGGTGCTGTCGAAAGAGCTTCGCGACCAGATCGGCGTTGGCGACGAGGTGCGTTTCGTTGGCCGCGGCTCGAGCTTCCAGCTGTGGGAGCCCAAGAAACGCGATGCCTACGAGGCGGCGGTCAAGGACCGCAGCCAGGCGCTAGCACCCAAGATCAGGCTCGCGGGGCTGCACTGATGGGCGGCGCCGGGGACCCCATCCCTTCCGCTGCGCCGCATATTCCCGTTCTGCTCGGAGAGGTTCTCGAGGCGCTGGCGCCGATCGAGGGCGGCGTCTTCATTGATGGCACCTTCGGCGCCGGCGGCTACACGCGCGCGCTGCTGGAAGGTGGTGCCCGCCAGGTGATCGCGATCGACCGCGACGTCCAAGCGCTCGCCGCCGGCAGCGATATGGCGCGGGAGTTCGGCACCCGGCTGGTGCTGGTCGAGGGCACCTTCGCGCGGATCGACGATATCGCGGCGGCCCATGGCGCCGGACCCGTCGACGGGATCGTGCTGGACATCGGCGTCTCGTCGATGCAGCTCGACCAGGCCGCGCGTGGCTTCTCGATCCAACGCGACGGGCCGCTGGATATGCGGATGGGCGATGTCGGTCCATCGGCCGCCGACCTTGTCAACCAGGCCAGCGAGGGCGCCCTGGCCGATGTCATCTTTCATTATGGCGAGGATCGCGCCGCGCGGCGGATCGCCCGGGCGATCGTCGCGGCCCGCCGGGATCGTCCCATCGTCCGGACCGGCGCGCTGGCCGAGGCCGTCGCCGGCGTCCTGCCGCGCCAGCGCGCGGGCCAGATCCACCCGGCCACGCGCAGCTTCCAGGCGCTGCGCATTGCGGTCAACGACGAGCTTGGCCAATTGGCCGAGGGCCTGGCGGCGGCCGAGCGGGTTCTGCCCGAAGGCGCGCGTCTGGTGATCGTCACCTTCCATTCACTCGAGGACCGGATCGTGAAACGTTATTTCCAGATCGCCTCTGGCCGCGCGGGCCAGGGTTCGCGCCATGCACCCGCCCGTGACGAACCGGCGCCGCGTTATCAACGACCCTCCAGGGCGGTCGAACCGGGCACCACTGAGATCGCCCGCAATCCGCGGGCACGATCGGCCCGGCTGCGCGCCGCCCGGCGCACTGCGGCGCCTGCTGTCGCGCTCGCCCCCGCGCGTCTGGGGCTGCCACCGGTCCCGCCGGTCGAGCGCCTGATCACGGGAGGCCGCCCATGACCCGGATCGGCCTCTTTCTGCTGGTGGCCGCGGTGGTGGGATCCGCCGCTTGGGCCTACCATGTGAACTACAAGACCCGGAATGCGCTTGACCGGATCGATGTTCTGCGCGGCCAGATCGCCGCCGAGCGAGAGGCGGTCGAGGTGCTGCGCGTCGAATGGGCCTATCTGAATTCGCCCGAGCGCCTGACCCGCCTGGTCGCCAAGAACAACGAGGATCTGCAACTCCAGCCGATGGGGCCGGAAGGGTTCGACACCGTCTCCTCGGTGCCGTTCCCGCCGCGAACCGCTCCAGAGGCAGCGCCGGGCACCTTGCGGTCCGATCCGGTCGTCGTGTCAGAGCGTCAGCCGATCGTTGTCGCCCGCGTGCCCCAACCCGCGCCGCGCCCGGCTGCCTGGAGCAGGCAATGACGATGAAAAAGCACCTCGGCGAACGGATCAGGCTGCGCCTGCCTGCTGCCCGGCGGGGCGTTGAGGGCGGGCGCTCGGAATCGGGATCTGTCCGGCCGGGCCGGACCCGCGAGGATTGGCGGCTGATCCTCGTCGTGTTGGCGATGATGCTGGTCTATGGCGCGGTCGGCTTGCGGATGGGCCTGCTCGCGCTGATCGAGCCGGTCGAGCCCCGGATGGCCGGCGGTGCTGGCGTCACCACCCCCTTGCGCGGCGAGATCGCCGATCGAAATGGCAATTTGCTGGCCGCCAATCTGCCGGCCTTTTCGCTCTACGTCGATCCGACCGAGATCAAGGATCCGGCCGGCGTGGCGGACGACCTGGCGGCGATCTTCCCGGACGAGGATCGCGAGCAATTGTTCAAACGCCTGTCACGCAAGGCGCGGTTCGCCTGGATCAAACGCCCCATCACCCCGCGCCAGCGCCAGGCGGTGCTGGATCTCGGCTATCCCGGCCTGAAATTCGGCTCGCGTGTCATGCGCATCTATCCGGCCGGCCGCACCGCCGCGCATCTGGTCGGCGGCGTCCAGGCGGCGTCCGAGGATGTGCGCTTTGCCGAGCTGGTGGGTTCGGGCGGGGTCGAGGGCTATTTCGACGCCCGCTTGCGCAACCCCGGACAAATCGGCACGCCCCTGGAGCTTTCGATCGACCTGACAGTCCAGGCGGCGCTGCGCGATGTGTTGGCCGCCGGCACCAAGCGCTTCCGCGCCAAGGGGGCGACCGCGGTCGTGATGGACGTGCGCACCGGCGAGCTTCACGCCATGGTCTCGCTGCCCGACTTCGATCCGAACCACAAGCCGAAATCCTATAGCGGTCCTGCCGAACTGGACCCGCGCTTCAACAGGGCCGCTTTTGGCCGTTATGAGCTCGGCTCGACCTTCAAGGTGCTGACAGCCGCCTCGGCGCTGGAATCGGGCATCGTCGGACCCCAGACCATGATCGAAACCGGTTCGGCGCTGGCCTTCGGGCGCTATCGGATTCGCGACACGCACAAGATGCCACCCGAGATGACGGTGGCCGATGTGGTCGTCAGGTCTTCGAATGTGGGCGCGGCGCGCCTTGCGCTGAACCTTGGTACGCCGCGCCTCAAGGACTATCTGAAACGTCTGGGTATGTTCGAGCAATTGCCGCTCGAACTGGCCGAGGCGGCGCGGGCGAAACCGCTTTTGCCGCCACGATGGACGGATCTCTCGACGATGACCATTTCCTTCGGCCACGGGCTGGCCGTCTCGCCGATCCACCTTGCCGCCGCCTTCGCCACACTGGCGAATGACGGCAGACGGGTGCGCCCGACCCTGATCAAGGGCGGCCACGAGCCTGGCGAGCAGATCTTCTCGACCGCGACCAGCCGGGTGATGATGCAGATCATGCGCGACGTTGTGCGCCGGGGCACCGCCCAGCGCGGTCAGCTGGCGGGCTACGATATCGGCGGCAAGACTGGCACGGCCGATAAATACCGCCCGGGCGGCGGCTACTACAACGACCGGGTGATCGCGACCTTCGCGGCGGTCTTCCCGATCAACGAGCCGCGTTTCGTGCTGGTCCTTTCGCTGGATGAGCCGGTGGACCGGTCCGGGAAAGTCGAGCGGCGCGAGGCCAGCCGCACAGCCGTGCCGGTTGCTGCCGCAGCGATCGAACGCATTGCGCCGCTGCTGGGTCTCAGGCCGCAGCCAGGCAGCCTGCCGGGCGCCTTGGCCGCCATTGAGACCAGCGGGCAATAGGGCTGGGAATGGCGCGTCCCCGCACACTTGCCGCGCTTGGCCTGACCGAGATGCCGAACCGGGGCGCTGATGCGGACCCGGATGCACAGGTGCGCGGCATCGCGGTCGATAGCCGCGAGGTGCGCGACGGGTTCGTCTTCGTCGCGATCCCCGGCACGCGGCTGGACGGTGCCAGCTTCGCCCAATACGCGGTGCGCCAAGGGGCGCTCGCGGTGGTCGCAACGCAAGCCGGCGCCGAAACGGCACGGCGGGATCTGGAGGGATTACCGGTCCCGGTCTTCATTGCCGAGGAGCCCCGCCTGGCATTAGCCCGGCTGGCGGCGCGTTTCTACCCGCGCCAGCCCGAGGTGATGGCGGCGGTCACCGGCACGAACGGCAAGACCTCGGTTTCCGATTTCCTGCGCCAAATCTGGGCCTTTGGCGGTCACCGGGCCGCTGCCTTCGGCACAACCGGCGTTCTGGGCGAGGGCTTCGACGAGCCGCTCATTCACACAACGCCGGAACCAATCACGCTCCACGCGCTTCTCGACCGGCTTGCCGCCAAGGGCTGCACCCATGCGGCGATGGAGGCATCGAGCCACGGCCTGGCGCAGTATCGGCTGGACGGCGTCCGGCTGGCCGCCGCGGCGCTGACCAATATCAGCCGCGACCATATGGACTATCACGCCAGCCACGAGGAATATGTGGCGGCCAAACTGCGCCTATTCGGCGCGCTTTTGCCCGAGGGCGCGACGGCGGTGCTGAACGCCGACGATCCGGTCTTCGCGCACGCCCGGGACAGCGCGCTGGCGGCCGGCGCCAAGGTGATCTCGGTCGGGCACGGCATCGGGGCCGATCTGACCATCTCGGTGATGCGCTACACCGCGAAAGGCCAGGTCGTGCAATTCTCCTGGGAAGGGCGGCAACGGACGGAGTCGCTGGATCTGGTCGGCAGTTTCCAGGCACAGAACGCGGCCCTGGCGGCGGGTCTGGCCTTGGCGACGGGCGTGGCCGAGAAGACGGTATTCGATGCGATGCCCACGCTCAAAGGCGTGCGGGGACGAATGGAGTTAGTGGCGCGCCGCGGAAACGGCGCGGCAGTCTATGTGGACTATGCGCACACGCCCGACGCGCTCGCCACCGCGATCGATGCGCTGCGGCCCCATTGCCTGGGGCAGTTGGTCGTGGTGTTCGGCGCCGGCGGCGACCGGGACCCAGGCAAGCGCCCGATGATGGGCCAGGCGGTCGCGTCACGGGCGGATGTGGCGATGGTCACTGACGATAATCCCCGCGGTGAGGATCCGGCCGCGATCCGTCAGGCGGTGATTACCGGCTGTCCCGAGGCCTACGAGATCGGCGATCGGGCCGCCGCGATCCTGGCCGGGGTCGACGCGCTGAAGGAACCTGGCGATTGCCTGCTGATCGCGGGGAAAGGCCATGAACAGGGCCAGGAGGTGAAGGGCGAGATGCTGCCCTTCGATGACGCCACCCAGGCGCGCTCGTCCGTGGGCGCGCTGGAGGAGCTGCAGGAAGTCTCGGGGGCGGGCCGGTGAGCGGACATCTCTGGTCCGCAGAAGAGGCCGCCGCGGCGACCTCGGGCGAGATCCGGGGCGAGTGGCAGGGCGTCACCGGCGTCTCGATCGACACGCGCACCATCCAGCGCGGTGAGCTTTTCGTGGCGCTCGCGGGCGAAAACCGCGATGGCCACGATTTTGTCGCCAAGGCCCTCCAAGCAGGCGCAGGCGCCGCTTTGGTTGCGCGCGTGCCCCAGGGTGTGGCCGAAGACGCTCCGCTCTTGATCGTGCGCGATACCCTGGACGCGCTGCGCGCTTTGGGCGCGTCGGCCCGGGCACGCACGCGGGCCAAGGTCATCGCGGTCACCGGATCGGTCGGCAAGACCTCGACCAAGGACATGTTGCGCGCAATGCTCGCCGGACAGGCCAGGGTCCACGCGGCGGAGAAAAGCTACAACAACCATTGGGGCGTGCCGCTGACCTTGGCCCGGATGCCCGCCGACACCCAGTTCGCGGTGATCGAGATGGGGATGAACCACGCGGGCGAGATCAAACCGCTTTCGCTTCTCGCGCGGCCCCATGTGGCGCTGATCACCGCGGTCGAGGCGGTGCATCTGGCCCAATTCCCTTCGGTCGAAGCAATCGCCGACGCCAAGGCCGAGGTTTTTGCGGGTCTCGAACCTGGCGGCGTCGCGGTGCTGAACCGGGACAACCCTCATTTCCAGCGTCTCGCCTCGCAGGCGGGAGACGCGGCCATCGTGTCTTTCGGCACGGCAGATTCGGACCTGATGCTCGAGCGTGCCTGCATTGGCGACTCGGCGACGGTCGTTAAGGCGTCGATCGACGGGCAGCCGATGACCTTCAAGCTGGGCGCGCCCGGCGCGCATTTCGCGCTCAATGCCGTGGCCGCGCTCGGCTGTGTCAAGGCTGCGGGCGGCGACCTGGCGCGGGCTGGCCTGGCGATGGCGCAATGGGTCCCGCCCGAAGGGCGCGGCCGGCACTGGCGGATCGATCTCGGCCCGGCCGGGATCGATGGCGAAGTCACGCTTATCGACGACAGCTACAACGCCAATCCTGCCTCGATGCGCGCTGCCCTGACCGCCCTGGCCGCCGCGCCGGTGCGCGACGGGATCGGACGCATCGCCCAGGGGCGCCGGATTGCCTTCCTCGGCGACATGCTGGAACTCGGCCCCACGGCCGATCAGCTCCATGCCGCGCTGGCCGAACTCGACGACTTGGACCGGATCGATCAAATCCATCTCACCGGCCCATCAATGCGCGCGCTTCATTCGGCGCTGCCCACTGAAAAGCGCGGCGAATGGTTCGAGGACAGCGGCAAATTGGCCCAGCGCGCACGGCGGATGGTTGACGCGGGCGATGTCTGTATGGTCAAGGGCTCGCTCGGAATGGCCATGCGCCGCGTCGTCGACGCGATCAAGGCGCTGGGCGAGGCGCATGACGCGCATTTGCGCGTCGAGGAGTGAGCAGCGCATGTTCTACCACCTCTTCACCCCCCTTAGCGATGGCGGCGACGTCTTCAATCTGTTCCGCTACATCACCTTCCGGGCGGGTGGGGCGTTCATGACGTCATTGCTGTTCGCGTTTACCTTCGGGCGCCCGATCATCAACTGGCTGCGCAGGATACAGAAGAAGGGCCAGCCGATCCGCGACGACGGGCCCGAGCGGCACATAATCGAGAAGGCGGGCACCCCCACCATGGGCGGCGTGATGATCCTGAGCGCGCTTCTGATCTCGACGCTGCTCTGGGCGCGGCTCGATAACGGTTTCATTTGGATCGTAGCGATGGTCACCTTTGGCTTCGGCGCCATCGGGTTCGCTGACGATTTCCTGAAGGTGCGTCATTTCTCGGTCAAGGGCGTGCCGGGCAAGCTACGCCTTGGCTTAGGCTTCCTGATCGCGCTCGTTGCCGCAATCTGGGCGACCGCGATTCAACCCGAGGACCTGCGGAACACGATCGCCCTGCCGCTGCTTAAGGAATCGGTGATACAAGCCGGAGTTTTCTATGCGCCATTCGCAATGATGGTGATCGCGGGATCAGCCAACGCGGTGAATCTGACCGATGGGCTCGACGGGTTGGCCATCATGCCGGTGATGATTGCCGCGGGCTCGTTGGGCATGATCGCCTATGTGGTGGGGCGCACGGATTTCACCGAGTATCTTCAACTCCACTACGTGCCCGGCACTGGCGAGATCGCGATCTTCTGCTCGGCGCTGATCGGGGCGGGGCTCGGGTTTCTCTGGTATAACGCGCCGCCCGCGATGGTCTTCATGGGCGACACCGGCTCGCTGGCCTTGGGCGGCGCGCTCGGCGCCATCGCGGTGGCGGCCAAGCACGAGATCGTCTGGGCCATTATCGGTGGGCTTTTCGTCTTGGAAGTGGTTAGCGTGATCGTCCAGGTCGTCAGCTTCAAGCTGACCGGCAAGCGGGTCTTCCGCATGGCCCCGATCCACCACCATTTCGAGCAGAAGGGCTGGCAGGAGCCCACCATCGTGATCCGCTTCTGGATCATCGCCGTGATCCTGGCCCTGGTCGGGCTGGCGACGCTGAAGCTGAGGTGATCCCCATCCGCGCATATGCCGGTCAGCGGGTCGGGGTGCTGGGGCTCTCGCGCACGGGGCTCTCGGCGGCGCGGGCGCTGAAGGCGGGCGGGGCCGGGCCTGTCTGCTGGGACGACAACGAGGCGCCTCGCGCGGCGGCCGAGGCCGAGGGCTTCGAAATCGCCGATCTGGGACGCGAGCGCGAGGCTGCCTCGATCACCCGGCTAATTGTCTCTCCGGGCGTGCCGCATCTCTATCCCGAGCCGAACCGGGCGGTCGCCCAGGCGCAGACCCAGGGCGTGCCGCTCGACAACGATATCGGGCTTTTCTTCCAGGCGCTGATGGACGCCGATCCGGAGGACTTCGCCGAGACTATGGATGGGGACGGCCCGGCGCCCAAGGTCGTCGCCGTCACCGGATCGAACGGCAAGTCGACCACCACCGCGCTGATCCATCATATTCTCAAAGAGGCCGGACGCCCCACCCAGATGGGTGGCAATATCGGCCGTGGCGTCCTCGACCTGGATCCGCCCAGTCCCGGCGAGACCACCGTCATCGAAATGTCCTCCTATCAGATCGAACTGGCCCGGATGCTGGCCCCGGACGTGGCCGTCTTCCTGAACCTCTCGCCCGACCACCTGGACCGGCACGGCGGGATCGGCGGTTATTTCGCCGCCAAGCGGCGGCTCTTCGAGATCGGCGCGCCGGAACGCTCGGTGATCGGTGTCGACGAGCAGGAGGGCCGCTACCTGGCCGAACGCCTCGACGGCCCGATCCAGATCTCGGTCACCCGGCGCCTCAAGGGCGAGGGCTGGTCGGTCTTCATGCACAAGGGCCATCTGGCCGAATGGCGCGGCGGCAAGCAGGCCGCCGCCATCGACCTGCGCCCGGCCCTCGGCCTCGTGGGCGCCCACAACCATCAAAACGCTTGCGCCGCATACGCCGCCTGCCGGGCCTTGCGCCTGGGCCCGCGCCAGATCGAGGGCGGGCTGATCTCGTTCCCGGGCCTCGCCCACCGGATGGAGCGGATCGGCGAGGCGCATGGGGTGACCTTCGTCAACGATTCCAAGGCGACCAACGCCGATGCCGCCGAGAAGGCGCTGCTGGCCTACCAGAACATCCGCTGGATCGCCGGGGGGCAGGCAAAGGAGGGGGGCATCGCGCCGCTGGCCCCGCTCTTCGACCGGATCGCCTGCGCCTATCTGATTGGCGAGGCCGCGCCCGCCTTCGCCGGGGCCTTGGACAAAACGCCCAGCAAGTCTTGCGGAACACTGGACAAGGCCATCGCCGCCGCCTGGGCGGATGCAAAGCCCGGCGACGTGATCCTGCTGTCGCCCGCCTGCGCGAGCTGGGATCAGTTCACCAGTTTCGAGGCCCGCGGCGATGCGTTTCGCACCCTCGTCACGCCCTATCTCGAGGCCGCGGCCGAAAAGGAGGCCATCCCATGACCGATCTGACTTTGCGTGGCCCGAACGTCGGGGGCCCGACCTTCCGGGGTTCGGAGTTCGGCCCGGCCGAAAGCTCGATCGTCGGCGATTGGTGGCATTCCGTCGACCGCTGGTCCCTGGGCGCCGTGCTGGCGCTGATCGGGTTGGGCCTGGTCTTGGGCCTCGCGGCCTCACCGCCGCTGGCCTACAAGAACGACCTTTGGACCTATCACTACGTGGTCCGGCATGTGATCTTTGTGTTTTTGGCGCTCGGCGCGATCGCGACGATCTCGATGTCTTCGCTCAGGCGCGTGCGGCGGCTGGGCGTGATGATCTTCGCGGGCGCCCTGTTGGCCACCGCGCTGCTGCCGTGGCTGGGCACCGATTTCGGCAAGGGTGCCACGCGCTGGTATTCGCTGGGCTTCTTCAGCCTGCAACCCTCGGAATTCCTGAAACCCGCCTTCGTTCTGGCCGCGGCCTGGATCATATCGGGCTCCTATCAGCGGTTCGGACCGCCAGGGCGGACGATCTCGGGCGTCGTGGCGGTCGCGATCGCCGCTATGCTGGCCCTGCAACCCGATTTTGGCCAGGCGGTACTGGTATTGGCGGTTTGGTCGACCATGATCTTCGTCTCCGGCGCGCCGATCCTGGCCCTGCTGGGGCTTGGCGTGCTGATCGGCGGCGCGGGGGCCTTCGCCTACACGAAGTCCGTCCATTTCGCCGGCCGCATCGACGGTTATCTGGCGGCCGAGGTCGATCCCAACACCCAGCTCGCCTATGCCCAGACCGCGATCCGCGAGGGCGGGCTTTTCGGCGTCGGTGCCGCGCAAGGCTCGGTCAAATGGACCCTGCCGGACGCCCATACGGATTTCATCATCGCGGTCGCGGCCGAGGAGTTCGGGCTGATCCTGACGCTGTTGATCATCGCGCTTTATCTCTTCATCACACTGCGCGCCCTCGTGCGTTTGCTCGACGAGCGCAACACGTTCATCCGCCTGGCAGGGACCGGGCTGGCGGTGCTCTTTGGCTTGCAGGCCTTCGTCAACATGGCGGTGGCGATCAGGCTATTGCCGGCCAAGGGCATGACGCTGCCCTTCATCTCGTATGGCGGCTCGTCGATGCTGGCGGCCGCGATCACCCTGGGAATGCTGCTGGCGCTGACCCGCGACAGGCGGGCCGATGATGCCGCGGCGTTCCGGAGCGCAGGTTGAACGCGAGAATTGGGGTGAGCAAACCCCTGCTGGTCATCGCGGCAGGGGGAACCGGCGGGCATATGTTCCCAGCCCAGGCGCTGGCCGAGGAGATGCTGAAACGCGGCTGGCGGGTGCGCCTCTCGACCGACGAGCGCGGCGCGCACTATGCGGGCGCCTTTCCCGATGAAGTCGAGCGTCAGGTGGTTAGCGCCGGCACGTTCGCGCGCGGCGGGCTGTCGCGGCTGGCGGCACCATTCCAAATCCTGGCCGGGGCCGTCACCGCGGTGCTGCGCATGGCGCGAGAACGCCCGGCCTGCGTCGCCGGGTTCGGCGGCTATCCCGCTTTTCCGGCGATGACCGCCGCGTGGATCTTGCGCCGGCCACGCCTGATACACGAGGCGAACGGGGTCTTGGGCCGGGTCAACGAGCTCTTCGCGCGCCGGGTCGACCGGGTCGCTTGCGGCATATGGCCGACCGAGCTGCCGTCCGGTGCGGAGGCGGTCCATACGGGCAATCCGGTGCGCGCCTCGATCCTTGAGGTGGTCGGGGCGCCATACCCGCCCGAGGGCGAGGCGCCGAACCTTTTGATTTTCGGCGGCAGCCAGGGGGCCAGCATCCTGTCGCGGGTCGCACCCGCCGCCGTCGCGCTCCTGCCCGAGGCACTGCGCGCGCGCCTGACGGTCGCCCATCAGGCCCGCCCGACCGACCACGACGCCGCCTCGGTGGTCTACGACGAAGCCGGGGTCAAAGCCGAAATCCTGCCCTTCTTCGACGACATGCCCCAGCGGCTGACGCGCGCCGATCTGGTGATCGCCCGCTCCGGCGCCTCGTCGGTCGCCGACATCGCCGTCGTCGGGCGCCCTTCGATCCTGATCCCGCTCGCGATCGCCAAGCGTGACGAGCAGACCGCCAATGCGCGCGGCCTGGTCGAGGCCGGTGCCGCGGTGATGATGCCCGAACGCGACCTGAACCCGGGCGCGCTGGCCGCCGAGATTCAGGCGATCCTCGAGAACCCCGAACGCGCCGCCGGGATGGCCTCCGCCGCTCTGGCCCAGGGCCGCCCGGACGCGACCCAGCGCCTGGCCGATCTGGTGGAGGCGCTTGGCAAAACGCCCGCCGGCTGATACCCCGCCCCAAAAGAACAGAGAGCAGACACACGTGAACCCGCCGACCGCCTTGCCCATGGATATCGGTCCGATCCACTTCATCGGGATCGGCGGGATCGGCATGTCGGGCATCGCCGAGGTGATGCTGAACCTGGGCTACCGGGTGCAGGGCTCGGACCTGAAGGAAAGCCCGATCATCGAGCGCCTGCGGAACCTGGGCGCCACCGTTCATATTGACCAGAAGGCGGAGAATCTGGGCGAGGCCGAGGTCGTGGTGATCTCGACCGCGATCAAGCGCGGCAATGCGGAGCTGGACGCCGCGCGCGAGCGCGCCTTGCCCGTGGTTCGCCGGGCCGAGATGCTGGCCGAGCTGATGCGGCTGCGCTCGAACATCGCCGTCGGCGGCACCCACGGCAAGACCACGACCACCTCGCTGGTCGCGGCGCTTCTGGACGCGGGCGGCGAGGATCCGACGGTCATCAATGGCGGGATCATCCACGCCTATGGCTCGAACGCGCGCAAGGGCGAGGGCCGCTGGATGGTGGTCGAGGCCGACGAGTCCGACGGCACCTTCGTCAAGCTGCCCGCCACCATCGCGGTGGTGACCAATATCGACCCGGAGCATATGGACCATTACGGCTCGGTCGAGGCGCTCCATGCGGGCTTCGAAGCCTTCGCCTCGAACATTCCCTTCTACGGCGCCTTGGTCGCCTGCATCGACCACCCGGAGGTCCAAAGCCTGATCGGCCGGGTCACCGACCGCCGCGTCGTGACCTATGGCTTATCGCGCCAGGCCGATATCCGCGCCGAAAACCTGGCCTACGTGAATGGCGCGATGCGCTTCGACGTGGTCCTGCGCGGCGAACCGGACGAGCGCCACGAAGGCATGACCCTGCCGATGCCGGGCGAGCACAACGTGCTGAACGCGCTCGCCGCCATCGGCGTCGCCTGCGAGCTGGGGATCGGGTTCGACGATATCCGGCGGGGTCTTGGCGAGTTCGACGGGGTCAAGCGCCGCTTCACCCGGGTGGGCGAATGGAACGGCGCGCCGATCATCGACGATTACGGCCACCACCCGGTCGAGATCGCCGCGGTGCTAAAGGCCGCCCGCGCGTCGTCGTCGGGCAAGGTGATCGCGGTCCACCAGCCGCATCGCTACACCCGGCTTCACGATCTCTTCGAGGAGTTTTGCGCCGCCTTCAACGATGCCGATGTCGTTGGCATTACCGAGGTTTTCGCGGCCGGTGAGCAGCCGATCGATCGGATCAGCGCCGCGGCCCTGGTGCGCGGTCTGCGCAGCCATGGCCACCGCGAAGCACACGAGGTAAACGCGCCGGATGGCCTGGCTGACTTCGTCGCCGCCCATGCGGGCCCGGGCGACATCGTGGTGTGCCTCGGCGCCGGCACGATCTCGGCCTGGACCAACGCCTTGCCCGGCGAACTGGCGAAGCGGGCCGGCTGAACGGAGGCCGCGCATGGCCACCAAACCTGTCGAAGCCGGATTGCGCCGCCGTGTCGGCTTCGGCTTGCTCACCCTCTACGGCGTCGGCGTCATGGTCGGCGCCGGGATCTACGTCCTGGTCGGCGCGGTCGCGGGACATGCGGGCACATGGGCCCCGTTGTCGTTCATCGTCGCGGCCCTGATCGCGGCGCCGAGTGGGTTTTCCTATGGCGAGCTATCAGGGCGAATCCCAGAGGCGGCGGGTGAAGCCGCCTATCTGCGAACGGCGACCGGCTGGCCGCTCGCCGGAGCCGCGGCGGGCCTGGCGGTGGTGATCGTGGGCGTCGTTTCCGCGGCGGTCGTCCTGCAGGGCGGGGCAGGCTATCTGCGCGGGCTGATCGACCTGCCCGAGCCGGTCCTGATTATCGGTATCGGCCTGGGGCTGGGTTCCGCGGCGATCATCGGGGTCGTCGAGTCGCTTCTGTTGGCGGCGGTCCTGACCACGGTCGAAGTCGTTGGGCTCGCCATCGTCATCTGGGCTGGCGCGACCGGCGAGGCCGCGGTCCAGCCGGAAATAGCATTCGAGTTGAACATGCTGGGCGTCGCGACCGGCGCGATCCTGGCCTTCTTCGCCTTCTTGGGCTTCGAGGACATGGTCAACATGGTCGAGGAGACCCGCGAGCCGCAGCGCACGGTGCCGCTCGCCATTTTCGCCGCACTGGCGGTGACGGCGGTGCTCTACATCCTGGTCTGCTGGGCGGCGACCCGCGTCGTGTCGGTCGATCAGCTCGCGGCGAGCCGGCGGCCCCTGACCCTTGTATATGAAACCGCGACCGGGCGTAGCGCCGCGTTCCTGGCGCTGATCGCGGTCGCGGCGGCGCTGAACGGCGTGTTGGCGCAGATCGTGATGTCGTCGCGGGTGCTGTTTGGATTGGGCCGCTTCCTGCAACCGCTCTCGGTCTTCCACCATGCCCATCGGCGGTTCCGGACGCCTGTCCTGGCGACGGTTCTGGCGACCGGGGTCACGCTTGCGCTGGCCCTGACCGCGGATCTGGTGGCACTGGCCGAGGTGACCTCGGCCGTGCTGCTTCTGGTCTTCGTCTCGATCAACGGCGCGCTGATCGTGCTGAAACGCGCGGGCCCGGCACCGGAGGGCACTTTCGTCACCCCGGCCTGGCTGCCCTGGTTCGGCGCCATCGGCTCGGCGGTCGCCTTTGTTTGGACGGTGATCTGATGGCTGGCGGGGATTTCGCCGCCGACGGATTGATCGCCCGCCTGCCGCAGGTGCGCGGGCGCTTGACGCCAATGCGTGTCCTGGCGGACCTGACCTGGTTCCGGGTCGGCGGCCCGGCGGAGGTGCTGTTCCAGCCTGCGGACGAAGAGGACCTGGCAGCATTCCTCGCCTTGTGCCCCGACGACGTGCCGGTGATGGCGGTCGGCGTGGGCTCGAACCTGTTGGTGCGTGACGGGGGCATCCCCGGGGTCGTGATCCGCCTCGGCCGCGCTTTCGCGGCGATCGACACCGATGGCACGACGGTCAGGGCCGGCGCCGCCGCGCTGGATGCCAGGGTCGCCGAGGCCGCCGCCGTGGCCGGCATCGCCGGGCTTGAATTCCTGCGCGGGGTGCCCGGCACGATCGGCGGCGCCCTGTCGATGAATGCCGGCTGCTACGGCACCGAGATCAAGGATGTCCTCGTCGAGGCCCATGCGGTCGACCGCAAAGGCAGGCGCTTGACGATCCCGGCAGCCGAAATGGGCTTCTCTTACCGCCACGCGGACGCCGCCGAGGGCGTGATCTTCACCGGCGCCATGCTCGCAGGCCAGCCTGACGATCCGGCCGCGGTTAGCGCCCGGATGGCGGCGCTTCTGGCCAAACGCGAGGCGGCACAGCCGATCCGCGAGCGCACCAGCGGCTCGACCTTCCGCAACCCCGCGGGCTTCTCCTCGACAGGCCAGCCGGGGGACTCGGACGAGCTAAAAGCCTGGAAGCTGATCGACGAAGCCGGTTGCCGCGGGCTGACCGTCGGCGGGGCCCGGGTCAGCGAAAAGCACTGCAATTTTTTAATCAATTTTGACAATGCCACCGCCGCTGATCTCGAGACCTTGGGCGAGACCGTGCGCGCCCGGGTGAAATCGCAAACCGGGGTCGATTTGCACTGGGAAATCCGGCGCGCAGGGGTTAGCATTCCACCCCAATAGACCGCAAAAGCGGCACGAGCCGAATCACCCGGCGGCGCATCCGACGATGCGCTGGAGAACGGGGCCGGCTGAACGATTGGGGCGCGGATGTCGAGCAGGACATTTCCCCGCGTGGTGGTGCTCAAGGGAGGCCTGTCGGCCGAGCGGGAAGTCTCGCTGGTCTCGGGCCGGGAATGCGCAAGCGCACTGCGGCGTGCGGGCTACGAAGTCATCGAGATCGATGCCGGGCGAGATGTCGCCCGGGTGCTCGCGGGTGAGGAGCCCGACGCGGTATTCAACGCGCTGCATGGACGCTGGGGCGAGGACGGCTGCATCCAGGGTGTGCTCGAATGGCTGGGCATCCCCTACACCCATTCCGGCGTCCTGGCCTCGTCGCTGGCGATGGACAAGACCCGCTCGAAGGAGATCTACCGCGCCGCCGGCCTGCCGGTTGCCGAAAGCCTGATCGTTCCGAAAGCCGAGGTCCTGGCCGGGCACCCGATGGAGCCGCCCTATGTGGTCAAGCCCAACAACGAGGGCTCGTCCGTCGGCATCTATATCGTTCAGGAAAATCCGAACGGTCCGGCCCGGCTCGACGACGATGCGCCTGATCGCCTGCTGGTCGAAAAATATGTCCCGGGCCGCGAACTGACCGTGGCGGTGATGGGGGACAGGGCACTCTCGGTCACCGACATCCAGGCCGCCACGGGCTGGTACGATTACCACGCGAAATACGCGGAAGGCGGCTCGCGCCATGTGGTTCCGGCCGAGATCCCCGACGATGTCTTCCAGGCCTGCCTGGATCACGCGGCGACGGCGCACGAGGCGCTGGGCTGCCGCGGCATGAGCCGCACCGACTTCCGCTGGGACGAGGCGCGCGGGCTCGAAGGGCTGGTCTTGCTCGAAACCAACACCCAGCCTGGAATGACCCCGACATCGCTGGCGCCCGAGCAGGCTGACCATTGCGGCATTTCATTCGAAGAACTGTGTCACTGGCTTGTGGAGGACGCCTCATGCGGCCGGTAAGCCCCAGATTGACAAGCCCCAGATTGACCCGCGACGAGATGCGTCGGCTGATCAGCTTCGCTGCGGCCGACAACAATCGCCCATCGAAGCCGGAACCAAAGGACATCCCAGTCGTCGCGAAGCCAGTCGCTGCGAAGCCAGGCGCTGCGAAGCCAGGCGCTGTGAAGAAGGCTCGCGACCCGCGCAAGGGCCCGGGCCCGTCGAAACTCGCCTACCGGCTGTCGCGGGCATGGAAAAAGCCGATGGTGCGCAATGCGGCGCTGGTCTATCTGCCGCTCGCGCTGCTCGGCCTGATCGGCTGGCGCGTCGCGGCGGATGACCAGATGCGTGGCGCGATCGAGGCGCGCGTCGCGGCGGTGATCGAACGGATCGCCGCGCGCCCCGAATTCGCCGTGCGAGGCGTCGCCGTCAGTGGCGGCAGCACCGGGCTTCGGATCGATGTCCACGCTGTCATCGGCGTCGAGCCTGGCACCTCGTCGCTGACACTCGACGTGGACGATTTGCGGCGCCGGGTCGAGGCGCTGGGCCCGGTCGAAAGCGCGGCGGTGCAATTCGACCCGCAAGGCACGCTGATGGTGCGGGTGGTCGAGCGTGTCCCCGTAGTGCTCTACCGCAATGCCGAGAACCGGCTGGTCGTCATGGACGAGGGTGGGGTCGAGATCGGCCCGGCCAGCATTCGCGCCAACTATCGGGATCTGCCCGTTATCCTGGGCGACGGTGCGCCCGAGCACGTGAGCGAGGTCCTGTCGCTGATCGAGACCGCGCCGGAAATCGTGCCCAGGCTGCGGGCCTTCGTCCGCGTCGGCCAGCGGCGCTGGGACGTGGTGCTGGACCGGGACATGCTGATCAAGCTACCGGCCGAGAACAGCACCGAGGCACTTTCACAGATCATGGCGCTGCACTACGCCCAAGACCTTTTGGACCGCGATCTGGCGGTCATCGACATGCGATTTCCGGAACGCCCAGCCCTGCGCATGAGCCCGGAAGCGGCTGAGACCTATCAAATCAGACGGGCGGTCGCCGCGATCGGTGGGGAGGAGACATGAATTTTGCCGAACTTCAGCCGTTCAGGTCCATGCGCTCGCGGCTCTACGCGGCCAGCCGGAAGGGCCGTTTGGCGGTTCTCGACATCGGGTCGTCCAAGATCACCTGCCTGGTTTTGAAGCTCGATCCGGGCCTGCTCGAGGAAGCCGAGCGCAACGATCACCTGGGCACCAGCCGATTTGGTGCCCTGGAGGTGGTCGGCGCGCGCACGGTTCAGTCGCGCGGCGTGCGCCGGGGCGAGATCATCGACATGGACGAAGTGGCTCGTTCGATCCGGCTGGCGCTTTTGACCGCCGAGAAGATGGCGGCGCCCAAGCTCGGCCGTGTCGATCAGGTCGTGGTTTCGTTCTCAGGCGGCAAGCCGCAAAGCTATTCCACCCATGCCCGGGTCGAGACCGAGACCGGGCGCGTCACCGAGCGTGATATCTCGAATGTGCTCGGCGCCTGCCCGCCGCCGCCAATCGGCGAGGGCCGCCAAATCCTGCACGCCCAGCCGGTCGAACTGGAGGTGGATAATCATTCCGGCATCACCGATCCGCGCGGAATGGAGGGCAAGCACCTCTCTTGTGCCATGCATGTGCTGGCGGTGGATCAGCGACCGCTGTCGAATTTGATCGAATGCGTCCGGCAATGTGATCTGGATTTGGCCGGGGTGACCTGCGCTTCCTATGCCAGCGGGCTTTCGGCGCTGGTCGAGGACGAACAGCGCACCGGCGCGGTCTGCATCGACATGGGCGGCGGATCGACCTCGTTCTCGGTCTTCCTGCGCGACAGGCTGATCTGCGTCGAACAGATCCGGTTCGGCGGCGACCATGTCACCAGCGACATTGCCGCCGGGCTGTTGATGCGCTCGGCCGCGGCGGAGCGGATGAAGACGCTCTACGGCGGCGTGATCTCGACCGGCGCCGACGACCGCGACCTGATCGACGCGCCGCAAATCGGCGAGGAGGACGCGCCGAACCGCCGCCAGATCAGCCGCGGGATGCTGATCGGCGTGATCCGCCCCCGGATCGAGGAGACCTTCCGCCATCTGCGCAACCGCTTGGTCGAGATGGGAATTACCGAAATGCCCGGCTGCAGCTTCGTCCTGACCGGCGCCGCCAGCCAGATGCCCGGCATCGACGAGATGGCGACCCGGGTTCTGGGCCGCCGTCCGCGCATCGGCCGACCCCTGCGGATCGCCGGATTACCACAATCGCTGTCGGGGCCGGATTACTCGGCCGCGGTCGGGCTTGCTTCCTACGCGCTGCGCCCCCCGGCCGAGCTATGGGACTTCCCAGCGCCCCGTCCGCTCTCGGCAAAGGGCCGCGCCAACGAGATGTTGCGGTGGTTGCGTGCAAGTTGGTGAAATGTAGGGTGACGACGCGTCCGCTTTACGATAGGTTGAATCCAAAATAACGAGCAGACTTCCACGAAAAAGATGGACCGGCAAACCGGCCACGAGCAGTGAAGAGGCAGGATAATGGCACTGAATCTCCGTGAACCCGACGATCATGAACTCCGTGCACGGATCACCGTGTTCGGTGTAGGCGGCGCTGGAGGAAACGCCGTCAACAACATGATCGAAAAGAAATTGCAGGGCGTCGAGTTTATCGCCGCCAACACCGACGCGCAGGCCCTCCAGCATTCCGCCGCGGCGCGTAAGATCCAACTTGGCACCGGCGTGACCCGGGGCCTCGGCGCGGGATCAAAACCCGAGGTCGGGCTGACCGCGGCCGAGGAATCAATCGAGGAGATCATGAATCACCTCGACGGATGCCACATGTGCTTCATCACCGCCGGGATGGGCGGAGGCACCGGCACTGGCGCCGCCCCGGTCGTCGCCCGCGCGGCGCGAGAGATGGGCATCCTGACGGTCGGTGTCGTGACCAAGCCGTTCCAGTTCGAGGGCGTCCGCCGCATGGAACTGGCCGAGTCCGGCGTCGAGGAGATGCAGGGGGTCGTCGACACCTTGATCGTGATCCCGAACCAGAACCTGTTTCAGGTCGCCTCGGAGCGCACCACCTTCGTCGAGGCCTTCATGATGGCCGATGACGTGCTCTATCAGGGCGTCCAGGGGGTCACGGATCTCATGGTCCGGCCCGGCATGATCAACCTCGACTTCGCCGATGTGCGCTCGGTGATGGAGGAGATGGGCAAGGCGATGATGGGCACCGGCGAGGCCGACGGCGACACCCGCGCCATCGACGCTGCCGAAAAGGCGATCGCCAACCCACTTCTGGACGAGGTCAGCCTCAAGGGCGCCCAGGGCGTCTTGATCAACATCACCGGCGGCTACGACCTGACGCTGTTCGAAATGGACGAGGCCGCGAACCGGATCAAGGACGAGGTCGACGCGAATGCGATGATCAAGTTCGGCTCGGCCATCGACCCCGAGATGGAAGGCCGGATGCGCGTCTCGGTCGTCGCGACCGGCATCGACGCCGAGTCAGCCGTCCAGCGCCAGCCGCTCAGCGGTATGCCGCGCAAGCGTCCCGCTGCCACCGATCCGGGGATGATCTCGGCGGTGCGTGGCGCGGTCCGCCGGCCCGAGGCCGCCACCGCGCAGGCTGAAGTGGCCGAGCCGGTCCGCGAACACGCGCCCGCCGCTGCACCGGTGGCCAGACGCGTCGTGCGTGAGCCCGAGCCGGCACCGGAGCCCATGGCGCAGCCGAGTGAGGTCGAAACCCGGGCCGCCACCACGCCCGGCCCGGACGATATCCGCGCCCGGGCCGAGGAGGTGCGCAAGCGCGCCATGGCCGCGCGCGCCCAGCGTGATACGGACGCGGCCCGCCCGACCCGGGTCATCGACGACGAGCCCGAGCTGTTCGATGTCGACCGTGGCTCGATAGATCATGCGCCGGTAGACCACGCGCGGGCGCGCGCCGAGCCCGAGCCCAGCACGCGCCCATTGGCGGCGGAACGCCGGGCGCCGTCCGAGCGCACCAGCGTCGCCGGCCGCGGCACTGGGCTCTTCGCGATCAACAAGCTGATCCACCGTGTCTCGGGCGCGGGTCAGAGCAGTGAGCCGGACCACCCGGATCGTGGTCCGGTCGCGGACGATGACGATGGCGAGATCCCCGCTTTCCTTCGCCGGCAAGCGAACTGATCGGCCGCGCCCATCGAAGAACCAGTCTCTTCACACTCACTGGCCGCCCCTCGGGGCGGCCATTTTCTATACCCGAATCCGTTGGGTCCGAACCCGTTGGATCAACCGACGCCACACCCAAACCTGCGACGGCGCCGCACCCCCTTTCTTAACGCTGGAAGGGTCACTATTCTGCGCCCTGAAACGCAAACCAACGCGATGACACGCGCACGAACGCGAATTGAGGAAGCGGCCCCATGCTGACCCAGCCCCCGTCAATCCTGCGCCCGATCCGCCTGGCCCTGATCCTTGGGCTCGCCGCTACCCTTGCGGCATGTGGCGGCAAGGATAAGGAGACCCTCGACGACGTGCCGCCCGGCGATATTTTCGCGCTCGGCGAGGCACAACTCAACGACGGCAAGGCCTTCCAGGCGGCCCAGACCTTCAACGAGATCGAACGGCTCTACCCGTTCTCGCAATTGGCGAAGCGGGCGATCATCATGTCCGCTTACTCGTCCTACAATGCGAACGACTTCAGTGGCGCGCGGTCCTCGGCGCGGCGCTATCTCGACCTCTACCCGTCCGACGATGACGCGCCCTATGCGCAGCACCTGATCGCCCTGACCTATTACGACAACATCGTCGATGTGGGCCGCGACCAGGGCACGACCGAGCAGGCGCTGACCGCGCTTCGCCAAGTGGTCAACCGCTATCCGGAAAGCGACTATGCGCGCGACGCCCAGCTGAAAATCGATCTGACGCTGGATCACCTTGCGGGCAAGGAGATGGAGATAGGCCGGTACTACCTGAAGCGCGGCCACTATCTGGCTGCGATCAACCGGTTCCGGGTGGTGGTCGAGAAATACCAGACCACCAGCCAGACACCCGAGGCGCTGCACCGGCTGGTCGAGGCCAACCTTTCGCTGGGGCTCGAGCGCGAGGCCTTGGCCTCGGCGGCCGTGCTGGGCCACAACCACCCGGGCTCGACCTGGTATGCGAACAGCTATGCGCTGCTTACCGGCCGCAACCTGCTGCCGGATGACGAGGACCATGGCGGGTTCTTCAAGCGCGTCTATCGCCGGGTGATCCTGGGTGAGTGGCTCTGAACGTGGACCGGGTTGGGGCCCGGGTTGGGGTCCGGGCTGTCGCGCCATGCTGCTGAGCCTCGAAATCAGGAACATTGTCCTGATCGAGGCGCTGACTTTGGATTTCCAGCCTGGGCTCAACGTGTTGACCGGCGAAACGGGGGCCGGCAAATCTATCCTGCTTGATGCACTGGGATTCGCGCTCGGCCGCCAGGGCGGGCGCGACCTGGTGGGGGCCGCCGGCGACCAGGCAACCGTGACCGCGGTCTTCGCGGTCGAGCCCGATCACCCCGCGGCCGGTATTATGGCCGATCTTGGCCTCGACGCGGGCGAGGGGGAGCTGGTGCTCCGCAGGATCGCGGCCAAGGACGGCCCGGCGCGGGGCTTCGTCAACGACCAGCGCACCAGCGCCGAGGCCCTGCGTCAGATCGGCGGGACCCTGGTCGAGGTGCATGGCCAGCACGATGACCGGGGGCTCTTGAACCCGCGTGGTCACCGTGCACTGCTCGATGCTCTTGGTGGCCACGAGCGAAAACTGGCCGAAACGCGGGCGAATTGGGAAGCGGCGCAAGCGGCGGCCAAACGCCTGACCGAGGCCGAGGATACCCTGACGCGCGCCGCCGGGGACGCCGATTTCCTGCGCCACAGCGTGGCGGAACTCGAGAAGCTGGCCCCTGAGCCGGGCGAGGATGACGCACTCGACGCGGAACGCCGCCTGATTAAGGCAGCCGCGCGGATCCGCGACGAGATCGGCCAGGCGGCCCAGGCGCTCTCGCCCGAGGCCGCCGAGGGCATGCTGGGCGACGCGCTTTCGCGGCTTGGCCACGCGGCGGACAAGGCCGACGGCCTGCTCGACGCGCCGGTGGAGGCAATCGACCGGGCGCTGGTCGCCCTTGGCGAGGCGCAGCGCGGCGTCGAGGATGCGCTCGACCGGCTCAGCTTCGATCCGGGCCGGCTCGACGAGGTCGAGGAGCGGCTCTTCGCGATCCGCGGCCTCGCGCGCAAGCACAACGTGGCACCGGATGACCTCCCGAAGCTGGCGGAGGATTTCGCCGATCGCATGCAGGAGATCGATTTGGGCGATGCGCGGATTGCCGATCTGAAGACCGAGGCCGGGGCCGCGCGCGAGGCCTATAGCAAGGCGGCCGGTGCGCTGACCAAGGCCCGCGAGGCGGCGGTGGCGAAGCTCGACAAGCGCGTGACCAAGGAACTGGCGCCACTGAAGATGGAGAACGCCGCCTTCGAGACGCGGATCGCGCCCGGCCGGGAAGGCCCGGAAGGCGTGGACGACGTGGCGTTCACCGCCAGCATCAACCCCGGCACGCCGGCCGGACCGATCGACCGGATCGCCTCGGGCGGCGAGCTGTCGCGGTTTCTGCTGGCGCTCAAGGTCTGCCTGGCGGCGCGGGCGCCCGGATTGACCATGATCTTCGACGAGATCGACCGGGGCATCGGCGGCGCCACGGCGGATGCCGTTGGTCGGCGCCTGGCCGGGCTGGCCGGGACCGCCCAGGTATTGGTCGTCACCCACAGCCCCCAGGTCGCCGCGCGCGGCGCCCATCACTGGCGGATCGCCAAGACCAGCGACGGGCGCCTGACCCGGACCGATGTCGACGCGCTGGACCCGGACCTACGCGTCGACGAGATCGCCCGGATGCTGGCGGGCGAGACCGTGACGCCAGAAGCACGCTCGGCCGCCCGGGCGCTCATGGAGGGCGCTGCCTGATGCTGGATACGGTCCTGAAGAAGGCGGGTCAGGGCACCGCGGACGCGGTCGGCGCAGGCGGCGAGACGGTGGCGGGCGGCTATATCAACTTCATGCTCAGCCCCTGGGGCGCGGCCTTGGTGGTGGTGGTTTTTCTGGTCCTGCGCGCGATCCGGTGATCAGGCGCGGCTCCGTGGGGTGGACCATGTTCCGCCTTCCGATTAGGGGCGGTGCGCAAGAATGACCGTATCTGACACACGGGCAATTGTCCGCTGTGCGGGACGAAGCGGTCGTTTAGGCAACGTTCTCAAATGTCCGGTTTGATCCCGATTACTGCCGTAGGGGCTATGTCGGTCTCGTGCCATGAAGAGACCTTCGCGGTCGGCAGCGCGACATCCGATGATTAGCCGAAGAGTCGCTCATTGGTGAGTCCGGTGGCTTACCATCGCCGGATCATGATTGCTCTGTCAGCCTGCGGCTTTGCGCTCCTTCAGCGATGAGTCTATGGTTTCTGTGGTCAGCGCATGGCTGGTACAGACATGGAGTTGAGGGGGAATCGCTGCGCTCGCGTTCGACGCTTTGGCGCAACGGAGGCTCTTAACATGTTTGTTTCCATATCTCTTGACCTAGTTGGGTCAACGCCTTTGAAACGGGAGATGTTTCGATATGGAAATCATGATTTCAAAATAATTAATAAGCTTTACGAATTATACGTTCAAAATTTGTTTGAAATAGAGGAATCCTTTTATCGGTTTGTTTGTGAAAGTGGCGCAATAGACATTAGAAGGTTATTTTTAGTAAAGATTATTGGTGACGAGTACTGGTTTGTTTACGATGTCGATGATGGCAACGAAGATGAACTTCGCGCGGTCGGAAATGCCTTCATTTCAGGGCTACTGGATGTTTTGGCGCAGCCGAGAAAGCTAAGCTTCGGTGACGAGAGCTTAGGCGCCAAGTTCGATTTCGATCTTTCACTGAAAGCGCTCGTCGACCTCGTTACCAATGCATTGCATCTTCCGGACCGAAGATACGATCACTTCGAAAACAAGATCATGGGTTTTCTCGGGAGTGAAGCACGACTATCGGAAATTGACCCCGGTGACTATGCGGCGCTGTGCAACGGGCTCAACTTCAGGCCGGCGCGACCAGTCACCAAAGAGCTTCTGGGTGTTGCCAGATCAGACTATGTGGGCATGCAGGTTGACCGGTTCTTTCGAACCGCGAAGGCCTGCAAGCCGCGACTTGTCAGCGTCGGATCTACTCTCTGGAAAAGACTGGGCGTGCAGCTCACCCAACCGCGACCGAGGGTCGGAGTGTATCAAACGGGCAGCGAAGACGGCGTGGATGTGCAATTTGCGGGCAAGTGCGTTGCATCTCGGGAGATCATACCTGCTCACGAAATGACAGGGATAGATCACGATTACGAGGTCTGGCATCTCTATTCCATGCATACCCTACGCGAAGAAATCTACCTCCCCGACAAAGATCTAATCGACTATCTCGCCTCGACCCGCGCCTTCCTTGCCCGCGAGGGCTTTTATGGCGTTGATCGAGTGAAAGGGTGAACAAGCTGCAGAATAAATCGCCGCTGCACAAGAAGGAGTGGAAAATGTCGAAGATCGTTGATTTCGTTGATCAAACGGCTGACAAAGCAGAGACTGTTGCTGAGCGACTCGGCAATCATATGGTTGATGGCTTTCAACTGGTTGCATTGTTTGCAATCGGCGCGACAATCGTCTGGTCAGCCATTGATGCTTATCTCGGTATGATGGAAAAGGGGGCGGCAAGCGTCGAGGACATACTCCTCTTGTTCATCTTCCTGGAATTGGGTGCGATGGTCGGCATCTACTTCAAGACCAATAGATTGCCGGTTCAGTTTCTGCTCTACGTCGCGATCACCGTGATGACGCGGTCACTTGCCAGTTCGCTGAACATCAAGGACATGACGAACGAACGTCTGCTTACAATTGCAGGCGCGACATTGATACTGGCAGTCGCATCGTTTGTTCTTCGCTACTCGGCAGAGGAAGAGATGCCGTTCATCTCGCACACGAGTGAGAAGCCTGACGCGAAATCCTCAAGGAAAGAACAACCATCCAAAAATGATGAGTAGGCCGCGCTATGTCTCACGCGTGCTAAGACCTCAGCGGACCCATGTGAAACGTGACGAATGTCCGCATTGGGTCAGAAGTACACGTAGCGCGCACTCTCCGAGCGTCCGGCTTGCCGCCCATTGCTGCCATTCGGATGCGGTGCAGCATTTTGTAGTTCGGGCTCAATCCAAACCTTAAGCTGCACCCGCAAATTCGACCGTTATTGGCCGGAAGGCTATGTCCGTAGGTTTCACCAGCCCCGTAGGGTGGGCTCGTCAGAGCCCACAATCAACGCAACCGGATTTGCCCGCCGTGGTTCCACCGATCCGCCGCAGCATCAGGCCGATCGCCGGCCGAAACCCGTTGCGCCGGAAAGCCACGGAGCGCGCGCCAACCGTGAAGAATCGGTAAAGATCTCGAATTACCGTTTAAAAACAATCGGCTCATAAGGCTCTCACATGTGAGAGCCTGTGAGATCCCTCAATTCCCGGGCACGATCTTGCCCGGATTGAGAATCCCCCTCGGGTCCAGGGTCCGCTTGATCTCGCCCATCACCGCCCAGGCCTCCCCGTGCTCGGCCTCCATGAACTTGCGCTTGCCCAGGCCCACCCCATGCTCTCCCGTCACCGTGCCGCCGAGCCGGATGGCGCGCTCGGAGATGCGGGCACCCACCCGTTCGGCCTCCGATCTCTCCGCCGGGTCGTCCGGGTCGATGAGCAGCGCCAGGTGGAAGTTCCCATCGCCGACATGGCCGACCAGGGGCGCGATCAGCGGGCTTGCGTCCAGGTCCTCATTGGTCTCCAGGATCGCCTCGGCCAGCCGCGAGATCGGCACGCAGACATCCGTCACGTAGCCCTTCGCCCCGGGTCTGAGCGACTGCTGGGCGTAGAAGATATTGTGCCGCGCCGACCACAGGCGGTTGCGCTCCTCAGGTCTCGTGGTCCATTCGAAACCACGGCCCCGGTGCTCCTCGGCGATCACGCCCACGGTCTCGGACTGCTCGGCCACGCCGGCCTCCGACCCTTGGAACTCCAGGAACAAGGTCGGCAATTCCGGCATGTCGTAGCCCGCGTGCCCGTTGAAGCCCTTGATCGACAGCGCGTCCAACAGCTCGATCCGGGCGATCGGCACTCCCATCTGGATGGTCTCGATCACCGTGTTGACCGCGTCCTCCATGGCCTCGAAGGCGCAAGTCGCCGCCGCCACCGCCTCGGGCACGCCGTGAAGGCGCAAGGTCAGCTCGGTGATGATCCCGAGCGTCCCTTCCGAGCCGACGAAGAGCTTTGTCAGGTCATAGCCGGCCGCGGATTTCCGGGCGCGGCTGCCGGTCCGGATTACCCGCCCATCCGCCAGCACCACCTCCAGCGCCAGCACCGCCTCGCGCATCGTGCCATAGCGCACCGCGCAGGTGCCGGACGCCCGCGTCGCCGCCATGCCGCCGATCGAGGCGTCCGCACCCGGATCGACCGGGAAGAAGAGCCCGGTCTCGCGCAGCTCCTCGTTCAGCCGGATGCGCTGGATACCGGGCTGCACGACTACGTCCATGTCTTCCGAATGGACTGCCAGCACCTTGTCCATCTGGGTGAAATCCAGGCTGATCCCACCCTGGACGGGGATCACATGGCCTTCCAGCGAGGTGCCGGTGCCCCAGGGCACGATTGGGCAGCCATGCTCGTTGCAGGTGCGCGCGACCAGCGCCACTTCCTCGGTCGAGTGGGGCCAGATTACCGCGTCGGGCAGTCGCGGGCGGTGATGCGCCTCGTCGTGCCCGTGCTGTTCGCGCACGCTTTCGGCCTGGCTCAGCCGGTCACCGAAATGCGGGGCCAACTCGGTAATCGCACTCTCAATGCTCATCGAACCTCTCGCAGGCTTTTCCTTGTCTTGGCCCGGGATAAGCTGATTTATTCGCGCCAGCAACGCTTAAGGAGGCTCCATGGCCGAGACCGAGATCGCGTACGAGAAGGCCCCGATCCGCACCACCACCCGCCACGTGCCGCCGGAGTGGATCGACTATAATGGCCATATGAACGTCGCCTATTACACCATGGCCTTTGACCAGGCGGCGGACGAGATTTTCGAGGGGGTCCTGAAGATCGGAGAGAACCTGGTCCGCGAGCACCGCATGGGGCCGATGGCGTTGCAGACCCAGATCCACTATCTGGGCGAACTGCTCGAGGGCGGCGCGTTCCACTGCGAGTTCCAGGTGCTGGACGCGGACCCGAAGCGGGTCCACTTCTTCATGACTATGATCAACGGCGAGACCGGCCAGCCGGCGGCGACCTATGAAAGCCTGACCATGAACGTGGACCTCGAGGCCAGGCGCTCGGCGCCCTATCCGGACGCGGCGCAAGAGCGGATCCAGCGGCTGACGGCAGCCCATGCGGGGCTCCCGCGACCCGCACAGGCCGGAAACCGCCTGGGCATTCGCAGCAACACCTGATCAACTTCCCGCGCCAGGGGCTTTTCGCCGAGTCCTTATGGTCTTAGGCTGTGGATAATTGAAAACGATACGCCTTCAGGGGTAGTGCCGGGCGACATGCCGGTAGCGGGGATCAAGCCAGCCAAGGAATGGCTTCGGGCCAAGGCCGCCCGGCTGCGCGCCCGGGTGCTGCGAACCCGCGATTTCAGCCAAATCGTGCTTTGGCCGCTTGCGATGGTCATCGGCGTGGTCACCGGATATGCGGTGATCCTGTTCCGCCAAGGCATCATTTGGCTGCAAACCCAGTTCTACGGCGCCGATAACGAGGTGATCCATTCGGTCGCCGCCGCGCTTCCCTGGTATCTGGTCCTCGTTATTCCCATCGTCGGCGGGCTGATCGTGGGGCTGATCCTGACGGTCTTCACCCGAGACGCCCGGGCGCGCGGGGTCGATGCCGTGATCGAGGCGGCGGCGATCCATGACGGCAAGGTCGACCGGCGCACCGGCGTCGCCTCGGTCGGGGCGGCGTTGGTGACGCTCTCGACCGGGGGCAGTACCGGCCGCGAGGGACCAGCGATCCATCTAGGCGCGGTGATCGCGAGCTGGGTCTCGGAAAAGCTCAAAGCGCCCCCGATCGCGGCGCGTGACATTCTGGGCTGCGCGGCCGCGGCCGCGGTCTCGGCCAGCTTCAACGCGCCATTGGCGGGCGCGCTTTTCGCCATGGAAGTGGTTCTGCGTCACTTCGCGCTGCACGCGCTCGGGCCGATCGTGATCGCCGCGGTCGCGGCCACGGTGGTCGGGCGGATCCATCTGGGCGACGTCACCGAGTTCACCCTTCCGGTCCACACAATCGCCTTTTATTGGGAGATCCCGGCGTTCATGATCCTCGGCGTCCTATCGGGCTTCGTCGGCGCGGTGATGGTGCGCAGCCTCTTCGTCGCCGAGGGGGTTGCCGACCGGGTGCAGCAGGCGCTGCATATCCCCGACCTGCTGCGACCGGCGGTGGCGGGCGCGATGTTGGGCATCATCGCGCTCCAGTTCCCCCATATCATTGGCGTCGGCTACGAGACCACGTCGCTGGCGCTGACGACCCAATTCGCGTTCTTCACGGCGGTGGCCTTCGCCGTGGTCAAGGTAGTCGCGGTCTGCATCACCTATGCGGGGCGGATGGGTGGCGGCGTCTTTTCGCCCGCGATCATGCTGGGCGCGCTGACGGGATGCGCCTTCGGCGAATTGGCGATCCAGATCTTCCCGGCGGTCTCGGGCAGCCAAGGGCTTTATGCCTTGGCGGGCATGGGCGCGGTGGCGGGCGCTGTCCTGGGAGCGCCGATCTCGTCGACCCTGATCGTCTTCGAGCTGACCGGCGACTGGCAGGCGGGGATCGCGGTGATGATCTCGGTCTCGCTCGCCTCGGTCGTGGCCAGCCGGATCGTCGCGCGCTCGGCCTTCTTGACCCAGCTCGAGCGGCGCGGCCTGAAACTATCGGACGGGCCGCAGGGCTATCTGGCGGCGACCATGCCGGTCGTCCATCTGATGCGCCATCGCGGGGCCGAGGATTGCGCGGCCGATGCCAGTTGCTGGGAATTGATCGAGCAGGGTGTCTACCTGCGCCGCGAAGACCATCTGGACCGGGCGCTGCCAATGTTCAGAGAGCTGGGCGGGCGGTTCCTACCAGTGATCGACGGCGCGGTAACAGAGGAAACCAAGCCCGAGCTTCTGGGCGCGCTGTTCCGCGCCGATGCGCTGTCGGCCTATAGCCGGGTGCTGGAGGAGGAATTGCGCGAAGAGCACGCGTGATTATCTGGCCGCCGCCCACCCAGGCCTCCCCGCCCAACCACCAATTCTCTACCATTGGCATGATTGGTGGTTGGGTGGGGAGGCCTGGGTGGGCGGCGGAATCTAGCCTACAACGCTTCCACCGTGGCCTTTTCGGCGTAAAACGCGATGTAGCCCTTGATCGCTTCCGCGCCCGGCAGCGGGTCTTCGTAGGACCAGGCCGCATCGGTGATGGGACCGGACTTGGCCGCGATGTGGAAATGCCTGGCCTCGCCCTTGTGTGGGCAATTCGTGCGGGTCTCGGAACGATCGAGGAACTCGATCCCCGCATCCTCTCGCGGGAAATAGATCACCGGCTCGTAGCCATGCTCGGTCAGCATCAGAGCACGTACGGTCTCGCCGATCACCGCGCCTCCGGCCCGCACCACATGGACGCCGCTGGCGGGCGCGATCGAAAATTTCTCGGACATCAGGCTTTCCCCTCAAACGTAGATGAATGTATTTCCGATCCTCGGCTAGTCCAGTGGCGCGCATGCCTGGTCGAGCCAGTCGATAACCACGCCGTCGCCTTCCGGGCCGAGCGCCGCGCCGATCTCGCCCCGCACGCGCGCATGGTAATCGTCGAGCCACGCCCGCTCGTCCACACTCAACAGATCAGAGGCGATCAGCCGCCGGTCGATCGGCGCCAGGGTCAGCGTCTCGAAGCCCATCATTTCGCGTTCGCCGCCCTCCGTGACCGAGGGTTCGGTGACCAGGACCAGGTTCTCGATCCGGATGCCGAACGCGCCGGTGCGGTAATAGCCGGGCTCGTTCGAGACGATCATGCCGGGGGCCAGGGCCACGTCGCCCCCTTTGCGCGACAGGCGCTGTGGGCCTTCATGCACGTTCAAATACGCTCCAACCCCGTGGCCGGTACCGTGATCATAGTCCAGACCCGCGCGCCAGAGCGGCCCGCGCGCCAGCGCGTCGAGATCGCGTCCGCTGACCCCATCAGGCCAGCGCGTGCGGCTGAGCTGGATCATGCCCTTCAGCACCAGGGTAAAAGGCCGCCGCGCTTCCTCGGGCGGCGGCCCGACGGCGATGGTCCGCGTTATGTCGGTCGTGCCATCCTGGTATTGCCCGCCCGAGTCCACCAGCAACAGTTCGCCCGGTGCCAGGGTCCGGTTGGTCTGGCGGGTGACCCGGTAATGCACGATCGCGCCGTTCGGCCCGGACCCGCAGATCGTGTCGAACGAGATATCCAAGAGGGCCCGATCGGCGGCGCGGAATTTCTCTAGCGCCGTGACCACATCGATCTCGGTCAGCTCGGTCCCCGCCGCGATTTCGGTGTCGAGCCAGTGGAGAAACCGAACCATCGCGGCGCCGTCGCGGCGATGAGCCACGCGCATGCCCTCGCACTCGGCTTCGTTCTTTATTGCTTTCGGCAGGACACAGGGGTCTTGACCCCAAACGATGTGTGCGTCCGCACCTTTTAGCTGGTCCGCCACCCAAAGCGGGCAGGTTGCTTTGTCGATTAGGACGGTCTTGTCACCGAACATCGCCAGGCCCTCGCCGAAGTGGTCAGGTGGCGCGATGGCGACCTCGTTTCCCAGATGCGCGCGGACCTCGCCATCGCATTTCTCGGGTTCCATGTAGAGCGCGACGGTGCCGTCCGCGTTTAGGATTCCGAAGCCCAGCGCCACTGGCGAGCGGGGCAGGTCGCCGCCTCGGATGTTCAGCAGCCAGGCCAGACTATCGGGCTGGGTCAGGACGGCCGCCGCCGCCCCCGCTTCGGCGACCCGGGCGCCGACCCGGCGGCGGCGTGCCGCGGTTTCCTCGCCGGCCAGTTCCGTCGGCTGGACCCGGACCGCCCCAAGCGGCGGCGGTGGCCGGTCTTCCCAGATCGCGTCGACCGGGTTGGCATCGAGCGGCATCAGCTTCGCGCCCGCTGTGGCGGTGGCCTTCCTGAGACGGTCAATCTCGTTGCGCCCGTGGAGCCACGGATCATAGGCAAGCGCCTGGTCCTCGCCGAGCGTCTTTTCCACCCATTTGGCGACCGGCGTCTCGTGGATCGGCACGATCTCGAAGATGGACGGCTCGACCTGGGCCTCGGCCTGCAGCGTGTAGCGCCCGTCGACGAAAAGCGCAGCGCAGTCGGTCATGACAATCGCCAGCCCGGCCGAACCGGTGAAGCCGGTCAGATAGGCCAGCCGTTCGTCGCAGGGGGCAACCGTCTCGCCCTGATGGGCATCGGCGCGCGGCGCCAGGAAGCCGTCCGCTCCCAGCCCGACAAGGCGCGCGCGCAACGCGGCGACCCGTTCGGGCGTGCCCTCCCTGCCGCCCTTTTGATCGAAGGATTGGAACATCGCGCACCCCCGGCTGGCCAGCGCCCATGCTGGCCCCGGAGCGCTTGGCGGAGCAAGCCGAAAATGACGCTTTCGCGAGCTTGACTTGAATCGGGCCGCCAACTGACGCAATTAGGCCGTCGGAATGAAGGGACGGTTGCTTTTCAGCGCCTTGGCGTTCTTTGTCATGGCGGCGCCAAGCGCTGCGTTCGCGTCGCCAGAGGGGCGCGCGGCGCCGTTCGGCCTTTGGCTGACCCAAAGCGGCCGGGCGATCGTCAGGATCGCGCCTTGCGACGCGGCGCCCGCGAAGGCCTGCGGCCGGATCGCCTGGCTGCGCGAGCCGCTGGATAACGTGGGACAGGCCAAGACCGACCGGAACAATCACGACGAAACGCTCCGCAACGCGCCGCTCTGTTCGACCGAACTGGTCAAGAGCTTCGGCAGATCAGATGACGGCACCTGGTCGGGGATGATCTACAATCCCCGCGACGGAAAATCCTACGCGGCAAAAATCACGGCAGACCCGGGCCAGCTGGTCCTGCGCGGCTATGTGCTGCTACCGATTTTCGGGAAGGCGCAGACCTGGACCCGGGTCGCGGATGACCGGGGCGGGTGCTGATCTCGCTCCCGGACGGTCGTGACTTTCTGCCGGCCCTAACTTTCGGACGGCCCTAACTTTCTGACGGCCAGGCGAGCCATGCGGCCGCGCCGCCCGCCAACTCCGACGGCTCGAAACCCACAAGCAAGCTGACCCGACCGCCCTGCGCATCACTTGCGTAGATGCGCTCTGCGATGCGGCCCCGCCGGAAGCCGACCGGGATGCGCGTGCCCTTGAAGACCTCGCCATTGCCCGCGAAACGCAACTCGACCTGCTCGGCCGGCCCGTAGGCGACGCGCGCGATCTCGCCGTTCAGGTCGCGCAGAAGGATCCCGCCCTCGATCTCCTCGGCGACCAGCAACAGGTCCAGATCAAGCGCTGCCGAGCGCAAACGGGCGCTGGTTCCGGTCGCATAGGCGGTCTCGTCAGCGGCAATCATCACGACGTCGTCCAGTGCCACGACCTGGCAGCCGCAGGCCGGCTGGTCCGGCGTTATCTGGGCGAGACACTTCTCGAGCGCCGCGCGCGCCACCTCCGGGCGCGAGTTGCCGGCAACGCCGTCCGCCATCGCGATCACGGGGCAAGCGTTGGCTGGCGTGCCACGTGCCAATGCCCGGGGGCGCCCGGATTTCAGGAATTTGAGCCCGATCTCGGTGTTGGTCAGATAGGGCAGGCTGTCGATCCCGGTCCACCGCGCCGATTCGCGCGCGGCAAGGTTTGACGAATCAATTCTTGCGGCGGCTTTCATGGCCGCGGGCAGCTCCATGGGGCTTTTTGCGGCAATTTTCGGCGGGTAGCGCATCACCAGCATGCGTTGCAAATGAAATTCTTCAACCAGAGGTTGTCTTTGCGAGCGTTGAATGGCGCCATTTTCGACGCAGCCAAGAAGCAGGCAAAGCGACGAGACAACCACCAGATGTATTGATCTCACTGCAAACCTGCTTATGATTTCAATTGCCCCGTTTTTTTGCACTTGCCGCGAAAATCTATAGCATTTTCGATTGAGGCGGAAGCGTGGCAGAAATATAGTGTTCAGTGGGGTTTGCGCGAGTAAGCTGTGGGGTGGCATGGTGACTGATACCCAAACGAATTCAGGCAACGTCTTATGGGGCCACGTAAAGTGGTATGACGCGGTCAAAGGGTACGGCTTCGTCGTACCGGAGGACGGTGGTCCGGACATTATGGTGCACGCATCCTGTGTGCGGGCCTTTGGAAAGATGGCGTTGACCGAGGGCGCGCGGGTACATCTGCTCGCTAGCCATGGGCAGCGTGGTCTCAACGCTCAGGAGATCCTTGAAGTCGAGGAGCCGGAAGGCGAGGCCAGCGATGGCTTCTCCGAAACCGCGCGCCCGACCGAGTTCCTGGGGCCGGACGTCGAGGTCGGCCCTCTGGTGCCCGCGCGGGTGAAGTGGTTCGACAAGCAAAAGGGCTTCGGCTTCGTCAATATCTTCGGGCGCAGCGAAGATGTCTTCGTGCACATGGAGACGGTTCGCCGCTGTGGCTTCCAGGATTTGGCAAGCGGTGAGGGGATGGCGGTGCGCACGTTCCGTGGCCCCCGCGGGCTGATGGTGGCCGAGCTCAAGCTCTGGGAATCGGCCCTGAGCGTGGACGACGAGAGCTGAGCGGAGTCCGTGAGGTCTTGCGCCGGGCCCTTTGGGCCGGCGCGATTATTGCGGTCGCGGCCCAGGCCGCTCCGGCGGCGGAGCATTGCGCCGCAGACCGAATCGAGATTCGGACCGAAAGCGGCAGCGAGGCATTCACGATCGAGATCGCGGACGATCCGACGGAACAGGCCCGTGGGCTGATGTTCCGCCCGTCCTTGCCGCGCGGCCACGGCATGCTGTTCATCTACGATCCGCCCCAGCGTGCGAGCTTTTGGATGCGCAATACGATGATCCCACTCGACATGCTGTTCATCGACGATACCGGCCGGGTCGAGAGCATCGCGGTGCGTACCGACACCTATTCGACCCGCGGCTCATCCTCTGAGGGCGACGTGCGCGCCGTGCTCGAGATCAATGGCGGGCTCTCCGAGGAACTGGGGATCGCGCCTGGCGCCCAAACGGTGCATCCCGCCTTCAAGGCGGCGCCCGAGGATGCGGCCTGTCCGGAGTGACGGCGCAGCACAATGCCCCGGCCTCGAGCCGGGGCCTCGATCGACATCTCCGAAAAGTTCACCGGGGTCCCCAAACCCGGGACATTCGCCGCTCCGGCTTGTCTCGACGCGGCGTTTCGGGTAGTGCCGCACGCACGGGGCGTAGCGCAGCCTGGTAGCGCGTCGGTTTTGGGTACCGAAGGTCACAAGTTCGAATCTTGTCGCCCCGACCATTTCCCCTGACTATCGAGCGCCGATGACGAGGGCCTCCAATCCGCTGCGCCAATTCTGGGGCAGGGGCGTCGGTCTTTGCGTTTTGCGATCCACGTAGACGTGAATGAAATGACCCGCCGCCGCGGCCTGGTCATCGCTCTCCCGGAAGATGCCGACGCCATACTGCACCGACGAGGTGCCGATGCGGTCGACCCGCAATCCACCCTCCAGCCGGTCCGGAAAGGCAAGTTGGGCAAAGTAGCTGCATTTGGTCTCGACGACGTAGCCCACCAGGGTGCCATGCGCGATATCCAAAAGGCCTGCGTCGATCAGGTGGCCGTTCACCACCGTATCGAAGAAGGCGTAGAATTCGACGTTATTGATATGGCCGTAGATGTCATTGTCGCGCCAGCGGGTCGCGATCGGCCGGTAGACGGCGAAACCGGCGCGCGTGGGCGCTGCCGGCCTCACCCGCCGCTGGCGGCGGATTTGCCCGCCTTGCCACCTTTGGCCGTGGCGGCGCGTCCGGGGATCGTGGTGCGCTCGTAGCCCGTATTGGTCGGCGAGCCACGCTCGCGGTAGGGGGTGCGGTTGAAATGCGAGCGATAACATTTTGAGAAATGCGATGGCGATGTGAAGCCGCAGGCCAGCGCCACGTTGATCACCGACATGTCCGTTTGCAGCAGCAAGTTGCGCGCCTTCTCGAGCCTCAGCTCCATGTAGTAGCGCTTCGGGCTGCGGTTGAGGTAGCGCCGGAACAGCCGCTCCAGCTGCCGGGTCGACATGTTGACCGACTTGGCCAATTCCGAGGGGCTGATCGGCTCTTCGGTCGAGCGCTCCATCGTTTGGATGATCGAGACCAGCTTCGGATGCCTGACCCCGATCCGAGCGGGCACCGACAGGCGCTGCTCGTCGGTGTCGCTACGCAGGGGCGTGTGCACCATCGTGTCGGCCACCAGCGAGCCCAGATCGTGCCCGTGCTCGTCAGTGATGATGTGCAGCATCATGTCGGCCGCGGACGTGCCACCGGCACAGGAGAAGATCCCGTCATCCAGGCAGTAGAGCAGGTTCGAAAGCTGGACCTCAGGGAACTCCTCCATGAAAGAGGCGTGGTTTTCCCAGTGGATGGTGCAGTGTTTGCCGTCCAAAAGGCCCGCCTTGGCCAGCACATAGCTGCCCGTGCAAAGCGCGCCGATCACGACCCCGCGCCGGGCCTGTTTCCTGAGCCAGGTCAGAACCGGCCGCGAGGCCGCTTGCTCCAACCCGAAACCAGTGCAGACCGCAATCGAGGCCTCGCGCGGCATGTCTTCCAAACCGCCATCCACATTGATCGTGATCCCGTTCGAGGCGGTGACCGGCCCGCCCGTCTCCGAGACCAAGCGCCAGCTATAGAGCGGCTGGCGCGACATGCGATTGGCCTGGCGCAAGGGCTCCAACGCGGCCGCGAACGGCATCATCGAGAACATGTCCGCCAGCAAGAAGACGAACTCGTGGGTCTTGGGTGCAGCTGCGCCGGCCTGTTCGGTCATCGGAGCGCTCAATCCGCTGCTGTCATGCGGCGATCCCTTCGGTCTCGTCGTTCATCGCTCAATTGCGACATTGACGCTGGTTTTCAAGCATCGTCAAGCATCTGTGCGGGAAATTTTGAGAATGCGTAAACTCTGGCTCTGCTCGGCCCAACTCGAGTTATCCACAGGTCTAGCCACAGGTTTTGTGCTAGGCTATAGGGGCATCTCCGAAGACTATGGAGACCAGGGAAATGACCCGGACATGGACAAATAGCAGCTGGCGCGAGCACGAAGCCCTGCAAATGCCGGTCTATGCCGACGAGGCGAAGCTGGAGGCGGTGACCGCGAAGCTTGCCACTTATCCACCCCTGGTTTTTGCAGGCGAGGCGCGCAATCTCACCGCCGAACTGGCCGAAGTGGCCGAACGCAAGGCTTTCCTGTTACAGGGCGGCGATTGCGCCGAGAGTTTCGCCGAATTCGGCGCCGACAATATCCGCGACAGCTTCCGCGTCTTGTTGCAGATGGCGGTGGTGCTGACCTTCGCCGCCCGGGTGCCGGTGGTGAAGGTAGGCCGGGTTGCCGGCCAGTTCGCCAAGCCTCGCTCGGCCCCGACCGAGACAGTTGACGGCGTGGAGCTGCCCACTTACCGGGGCGATATCATCAACGGCTTCGACTTCGCGGCCGAGGCCCGCGAGCCGGACCCGGAGCGGATGCTGCAGGCCTACATGCAGTCGGCGGCGACGCTGAACCTGCTCCGCGCCTTCGCGACCGGCGGCTATGCGGATTTGCACCGGGTGCAGTCCTGGAACCTGGATTTCGCAAAGGGCTCGGCCGAGACCGAGAAATTCCAGCAACTGGCGGCCCGGATCTCGACTGCGGTCGACTTTATGGATGCCTGCGGGGTCAATCCGGTCAACTCGGCGAAACTGCGCACCGTGAGCCACTACACCAGCCATGAGGCGTTGCTTCTGCCCTATGAGGAAGCGCTGACCCGGATCGACTCGACCTCCGGCCAGCATGTTGCGGGCTCGGGCCACATGATCTGGATCGGTGACCGCACGCGCCAGCCGGACGGCGCCCATGTGGAGTTCTGCCGGGGCGTGATGAATCCGTTGGGGCTGAAGTGCGGGCCGTCGCTGGCGCCGGACGAGCTGGTGCGCCTGATCGACATCTTGAACCCCTCGAACGAGGCCGGCCGGATCACGCTGATCTGCCGGACCGGGGCCGGAAAGGTGGCAGATCACCTGCCAGGCTGGATCCGCGCGGTCGAGCGGGCGGGCAAGAAGGTCGTCTGGTCCTGCGATCCCATGCACGGCAACACGATCAAGTCCGACTCCGGTTACAAGACCCGGCCGTTCGAGCGGGTCCTGACCGAAGTGCGCGAGTTCTTCGCGGTCCACGCCGCCGAAGGCACCTATGCCGGCGGCGTCCATTTCGAGATGACCGGCAAGGATGTGACCGAATGCATCGGCGGAATGCAGCAGCTTACCTCGGCTGATCTTTCCAGCCGGTATCACACCGCCTGCGATCCTCGGCTGAATTCCAGCCAGGCGCTGGAGCTGGCATTCCTTTTGGCCGAGGAGCTGGAGAGCGTGACGCCGCCGCACCGTCAGCAGGCTGTTGGCTGACGCCGCAGCGAGCCATGTCATCGTCGTGACAGCTCCCGCCGGGCGGGGGCTGTCCGACCTGGAAATCAGCGAGATCGCCGAGCGGGTGGCGGCCGGTTCGCGCCGGCGTCTTGGGGCGACGGCCGCCGAGATCGCCTGTCGTGACCGGCTGCCGCTCGAAGCCCTTCGCCAATCCTTTCCAGGGATCGACGTCAACATCGTGCCAGTCGAGGGCCGCCGCAAGCGGCTGCTGATCGCCGACATGGATTCGACTATGATCCCGGTCGAGTGCATCGACGAAGTGGCCGACTTCGCCGGGGTCAAACCGCAGGTCTCGGCCATCACCGAGCGCGCGATGCGTGGCGAGGTCGACTTCAGCGGTGCCCTGCGCGAGCGGGTCGCGCTGATCGCCGGCCTGCCCGAGGCGGCGCTGGCAGATGTCTACGAGCAGCGGATCAACCTGAACCCCGGCGCCAGAACGCTGGTCCGTACGATGGCCGCGCACGGCGCGCATTGTGCCCTGGTCTCGGGCGGGTTCACCTATTTCACCGAACGGGTGGCCGAGAAGGCGGGCTTTGCCGAGAACCGCGCCAACCGGCTTTTGTTCGAGGACGGCAAGCTGACCGGCAAGGTCGCCGAGCCGGTTCTAGGCCGGGCGGCAAAGCTCGATGCCCTGCATGAGCTGACCGAGACGATGGGGATCGGCGGGCACCAGGTCCTGAGCGTCGGCGACGGCGCCAACGATCTGGACTTGATCCAGGCCGCGGGGCTGGGCGTCGCCTATCGCGCCAAACCGGCCCTGGTCGCCGAAGCGGATGCGGTGATCGACCGTGCGGATCTGACAGCCTTGCTTTATCTTCAAGGCTATGGCGAGCGGGATTTCGTGCGCGATTGAAGCGCAACATTTCAGCCCGGTAGCGGCCTCGTGATCCTGTCCCGTTGGTAATTACAGCGCAGATTGGCTATTTTTGTCTCTAGCGAGACGAGGAGCGACCGGACCCATGAAACGTATCCGCAAGGAAAGCTGGCTGATCAGCGAGAACGAGGTCACGCCCGAACCGGTGTTCTGGAACCGCCGCCGCGTCTTGGCGGCGGGCGGCGGCCTGATCGCAGCGGGTGCCGCGGCGGCTGTGATCCGCGGCCGGATCCCCATGGGTCCGATGCCGGCGGCAGCGGCAATCCGCGCGGGCGGTCCGGGAACCGTCCTGGACCCTCAGCCACTGCTCAATCCGAAATTCGCCGATGCGGGCCGCATGGTAACCGACGAGGAAATCAACTCGACCTACAACAATTTCTACGAATTCGGTTCGCACAAGAAGATCGCCGAGGCCTCCATGGCCCTGGATACCACGGGCTGGACGGTCGCGATCGACGGCATGGTCGAGACGCCTTTCGAGATCGGCATGGAGGATCTGCTGAAGCAGATCGATCTGGAGGAGCGCATCTACCGGCATCGCTGCGTCGAGGCCTGGTCGATGGTGGTGCCCTGGATCGGCTTTCCGCTCAGCAAGCTGATGGCGCTGGCCAAGCCGCTGTCGGGGGCGAAATACGTTCGGTTCGAGACCTTCCACGACCCGATGGTCGCCCGCGGCCAGCGTCAGCATTGGTATCCCTGGCCCTATGTGGAAGGCGTGACCATGGCCGAGGCGGAAAACGACCTGTCGCTGATGGTGGTCGGCGCCTATGGAAAGGTGCTGCCCCAGCAATTCGGCGCGCCGATGCGCCTGCACCTGCCCTGGAAATACGGGTTCAAGTCGATCAAATCGATCAAGAAGGTCACCTTCACCGACGAACGCCCGGTCAGCTTCTGGGAGGATCTCGCGGTCCAGGAATATGGCTTCTGGGCCAATGTGAACCCCGCGGTCGCCCATCCGCGCTGGAGCCAGGCGCAGGAGCGGGTGCTGGGCACCGACAAGCGCGTGCCGACCGTTCGCTTCAACGGCTATGGCGCCGAAGTGGCCCATCTCTACGACGGATTGGAGGCGGAATTCGCCGATCGCCTCTGGCGGTAAACGCTGCCCAAGCCTGTATCCAGAGCCTGCGCCACACACAGGGCGCGCGGGGATCCGCGCCGCCCAAGTGACGCGAACTCAGCAAGCGAACCGTACTTCGCACAAAAAAAAAGCCGGACCAAACGGCCCGGCCTAGTTCAACAGGGAGGTATCACAACCTGAAGCGCAACTCAGAAGCGGCGCTTCACCATCGGATGTAGTCCGCCATCCCTGGTTCCGCAAGCGGTCGCCCTGTCGCAGGGGTGAATACCAGCTATGCGCTGGATGCAACCCTAGCCTCAACACGTTGCTCCCGAACGAAATTCTCGACCTCATTTACCATGAAGTCGCGGAACGCCAGGACCCGGCGCGAGCGCCGCAGCTCTTCCGGATAGACGAAGTAGACCGGGAAGGGCGGGCTGATCTGGTTGGGCACGATGTTGACCAGTTCCGGATAGTCCCGGGTCACGTAGTCCGGCAGCGCGGCGATCCCCAGGCCGTTGATCGCGGCCTTCAGCACCCCGAAATAGCTGTTGATCATCAGATGGGTGTTCCGGTGCGGGTGGATATGCTCCTTCAGCCAATCCGACGCCGCGTTAGGCTGCGGGGCGTTCGGGCTGAACGAGATCACACGGCGCTTGTCCAAATCGTCGACCGTCTCGGGCATGCCGGCCTCTTCGAGGTAGTCCTTCGAGGCATAGAGCCGCATATGGACATCCATCAAAGGGCGCCGGATCAGGTCGGCCTGTTGCGGGCTGGCTAAGCGAATTGCCACATCCGCCTCGCGCATCGGCAGGTCCAGGATTGCCTCGGTTAGGATCATGTTTACCGAGAGATCGGGATGCGCCTCGAACAGCCGGTGGAGCCGGGGGGCCAGCCAAATGGTGCCGAACCCCGCTGTCGCGGTCACCCGCAGGTCCCCATAGACCTCGTCTTTCGAGTCGCGGATCCGCGCCGCCGCGGCATTCAGGCGCTTGCTCATGGCCAGCGTGGCCTCGTAGAGCAATTCACCCTGCTCGGTCAGCAAAAGGCCGCGCGCGTGACGGTGGAACAGCGTTGATTTAAGCTGGTCTTCAAGGCCGCGGATCTGGCGGCTGATCGCCGATTGGCTCAAATTCAGCTGCTCTCCGGCATGGGTCAGGCTGCCGGCATCGGCGACCGCGTGGAAGACCCGTAGCTTGTCCCAATCCATCCTTGCCGTTCCTTCAACCGCCTTGCCGGGGCAGGGCATTTCTCCTGTGGTTCCCGCGGTAGTTTGGTATCACTATATCCACAATGACGAAGTTTCGCTGGAGAATGCGACATATGGGTCTGAGATCCCTCACCGCAAGCCTGGTGTTCGCCTTTCTGCTGAGCCTATCCCAGGTTGCAGAGGCCGAGGAATTGAAGGGGCGTTACTACGGGGTCGACGACGCGACGGGCGCGTCGATCGAGATCAAGCCGGATTCCAGGGGCTATCGGGGCAAGTTTTTCGACGCGCAGGGCCGCAGTCAGTCCTTCAGTGCCGACAGGTCCGGCGATGCCGCCGAGGCCGTTCTGGACATGGACGGACGGACCGTGCTGATGCGGGTGGCACCGCTGCCTTACGGGGCCGCGGTGACAATCGTGCCGTTCGACCAGTCCGGGAATCTGGTGACGGACGAAGGGCGGATTCTGAACTTTGTCCGCGTGGGACTGGCGCTGCCCGAGCCAGGGTCTGATTTCGTAACGCCGCCGCGCGATGGCCTGGGCCGGATCAGCGCGAACGGGTTTCTGGCCTCCTACGAGTTCTGGGACGCGAATGGTGTGCGCAACGGCTATCTGTCGCTGCCAGACCGGTTCCGGACCCTGATCCGCCTGTTCTCGGCGGTGCAACTCGACGTCATCTGGAAACTCTGCCTGGCGCCCAACGCGGACCGGGCGCTGGCCGTGGCCCTGCGCGGGCAGGGGGTCTCGTGTGCCGAGGTCGTAGATACGATGGCGACGACACAGCGCGACGGACGGTTCGCGCAGTTCAAGGCCGAGGTGGCAAAGCAAAAAGCGACGCTGCGCATGAACGTGCGCTGCGCCGACGGCTATCCGGAGACCAAGCCCAACTGCGACCGGGCCGCCAAAGAGCTAAGTGCCCAGGCGGTCCTGCTGGAGACAGCAGGAACCGTCCTGGGCAGATATCGCTGAATTCTTCAGTGACGGAAACCCGAGACCGGGCGGCTCCCGTGATCGCCATCCTGGACCGACATTCCACCGCCCCAACCGGCCATCAGCTCCAGCGCCGGACGCAGCGCCTCGCCTTTACCGGTCACGCGGTACTCGAGACGCCGGGCACCCGCGTGTACGGGACGCTTCACCAGAATACCTTCCGCGACCAGCTTCGACAGCCGGTTCGAAAGGATGTTCCGGGCGACGCCCAGACGGCTTTGGAAATTGTCAAAACGGGTCGTCCCCTGAAGGGCCGCCCACATGATCAGAAGGCTCCAGCTGTCGCCCACCTGGCGGACAGCCCGATCCATTCCATTCGACTCCGTGCGTGCAAATTCGTTCACAACCGCTCCCCTTTGTTACGCAACCCAATGATAAGCTCCGTCCGAAAAACACGTGGGGTCGGGGAATCTTGCGAGAAATTCGCTATTTTTTTCTCTGAATCCTCTCACAAGGGCACTGGGACTATTCAGAAAATCAGATAAATTGCTCAAAGAAATGGAATTTTTCGGATTGCAGATCGAAACGAAAAATTGGGAGGAATTTGCGTGTCATTGAGCAACTGCCGCGTTTTGGTGACCGGCGCGTCCAGCGGGTTGGGGGCGCATTTCACGCAGATGCTGGCTGCGCGAGGCGCCCATGTTTGTGCCGCGGCACGCCGTTTGGAGGCGCTGAAGGCGTTGGCGGACGGGGCCGGGGGCCGGATCATTCCGGTCCGGATGGATGTCGCGGATCCGGACTCGGTCACCGCCGGCATTGCCGCGGCAGCCGAGGCGATGGGTGGGCTGGACGGCGTCGCCAATAATGCGGGAATTTCGTGGGGCGGGCGCACGCTGGACATGCCCGACGCGGACTGGCAGCGGGTAATCGACATCAACCTCAGCGGTGTCTTCCGGGTCGCCACGGCCGCGGCGCGGGTGATGGCGGGGCAGGGCGGCGGCGCGATCGTTAACACCGCCTCGATCCTGGGTTTCGGCACCGGGCTAGGGCTCGCCGCATATTCTGCGTCGAAAGCAGCGGTCGTGCATCTGACGCGCAACTTGGCGCTGGAATGGGCGCGCCACGGCATCCGGGTCAACGCGATCGCACCCGGCTATTTCCCGACCGAGATGAACGCGGATTATTTGGCCAGCGACGAGGGTCAGAAGCTGTTGAAGGGTATCCCGATGCGCCGGTTCGGGCGGCTTCAGGATCTTGACGGGCCAATGGAGCTACTTCTCTCGGAAAAGGGCGCCTATATTACCGGAGTGACCCTCCCGGTGGATGGCGGCCACCTGGTCCGTCCGCTGTGAGGGTGCTTGCGGGAAATGTCAGTATAGCTTACCTATAATGCCGTTCTGATCCGTTCCCCCAAGGAGCCACGCAAGGAGAGGCCACGCATGGACTTGCGCGACGTCCGTCTGTCGGACCGCTACGATCTGGAAAAGTCGCCAGTGCTGCTGTCCGGCACCCAGGCCCTGGTCCGCGCCACCCTGATGCAGCGGGCGCGCGACGCGGCGGCGGGGCTGGACACGGCGGGCTATGTAACCGGCTATCGCGGCTCGCCCTTGGGCGCGGTCGATGGGGTCTTCCAAGCGGCCGGCAAGTATCTGACCGAAAGCCAGATCAAGTTCCATCCGGGCCTGAACGAGGATCTGGCGGCGACGGCGCTTTGGGGCACCCAGCAAGCCGAGCTGCGCGGCGAGGGCAAGCATCAGGGGGTCTTCGGCCTCTGGTACGGCAAGGGGCCCGGGGTCGACCGCACCGGTGACGTCTTCCGGCACGCGAATTTTGCTGGAACCTCGCGCCATGGCGGCGTGCTGGTCGCCATGGGCGACGACCATACTTGCGAAAGCTCGACCACCTGCCATCAGTCCGAAATGGCGCTGATGGACGCAATGATGCCGATCCTGTCACCCGCCGGTGTGCAGGAGCTGATCGACCACATGCTCTATGGCTGGGCGCTCAGCCGATTCTCCGGCCTCTGGGTCGGGATCAAGTCGATGAAGGACACGGTCGAGGCGACCGCGGTGGTCGATGGCGATCCGCACCAGCTGACGATCACCGAGCCCGCCGATTTCATCCTGCCTCCCGACGGACTAAACATCCGCCTGGGCGATACTGCGCAGCTGCAGGAAGCGCGGATGCACGACTTCAAGCGTTTCGCGGCCCAGGCCTTCACGCAGGCCAACGGGCTCGATGGCCGGGTACATGGCCAGGCGGGCGCCCGTGTCGGCATCGTCTCGTCCGGGAAGAGCTGGCTCGACACCGTTCACGCGCTCGAGATGCTGGGGATCGACGACCAGGCGGCGCGCCGGCTCGGCGTCACCACCTACAAGGTCGGCATGGTCTGGCCGTTGGAGATCCAGCGCCTGCGCGACTGGGCCCAGGGCCTGGATCTGATCGTGATCGTCGAGGAAAAGCGCCCGGTCATCGAGATCCAGTTGAAGGAGGTGCTGTTCGGCGTGCCGAACCATCCCCGCGTCGTCGGCTGGAAGGAGGAGGACGGCACGGTCCTCTTCTCGGTCAAGATGGACCTGAACCCGATGGTCATCGCACGAGGGTTGGGGCGGATGCTGGCAAGCGCCGGGATCAGCCACCCTCCGATGACCCAGGGCCTCGAGCGCCTGACGCGCCTGGCCGAGGCCGGTAACGCGCCGGAGCTGGCCGAGCGCCAGCCCTGGTTTTGCGCTGGCTGCCCGCACAACACCTCGACCCGGGTGCCCGAGGGCAGCCGCGCCTATGCCGGGATCGGCTGCCACTACATGGTCCAGTGGATGGACCGCGAGACCGAGGGTTTCACCCATATGGGCGGCGAGGGCGCGAACTGGATTGGCGAGGCGCCGTTCTCGACCCGCAAGCACATTTTCCAGAACCTGGGCGACGGCACCTACAACCATTCCGGCCTGATGGCGATCCGGGCCGCGGTGGCCGCGAACACCAACATCACCTTCAAGATCCTCTACAACGACGCGGTCGCGATGACAGGCGGCCAGGCCCATGACGGCGGGCTGACCCCAGGCCAGATCGCCCGCGAAGCGCTGGCGGCCGGCGCCAAGCGCGTCGTCGCCGTGATCGACGAGAAGGAGGAGCAGCCCGAATTCCCCTCGGACGTGGCGGTCCACGAGCGTGACCGCCTAGCCGTCGCCCAGCGCGAATTGGCTAGGATCGAAGGCGTCACGGCGCTGATTTACGTGCAGACCTGCGCCGCCGAGAAGCGCCGCCGCCGCAAGCGCGGCAAATTCCCGGACCCGAACAAGCGCGTCTTCATCAACCCAAGTGTCTGCGAGGGCTGCGGCGATTGCGGGGTGCAATCGAACTGCGTCGCCATCCTGCCGCTCGAGACGCCCCTGGGACGCAAGCGCCAGATCGACCAATCCGCCTGCAACAAGGATTTCTCCTGCCTCAAGGGCTTCTGCCCCAGCTTCGTGACTGTCGAGGACGCCGAGCCCCGGGGCCGCGAGACGGCCGCATTCGACCTGCCGCCGCTGCCTGAGCCCCAGACGCCCGAGCTGACCCGTCCCTGGAACCTGCTGATCACCGGCGTCGGCGGTACCGGCGTGGTCACGGTCGGCGCGCTTCTGACCATGGCGGCGCATCTGGAGGGCAAGGGCGCGAGCGAGATGCAGATGGCGGGCCTGGCTCAAAAGGGCGGCGCGGTGACGATCCATTGCCGCCTCGCGCCTGCGCCGCAAGACATCAACGCGATCCGCATTGCCGCCGGCGAGGCCGACGCGGTGATCGGCGGCGATCTGGTGGTCACCGCCGCGCCGAAGACGTTGAGCGCCATGGAACGCGGCCGGTCGCGCGTTCTCTGCAATACCCACGAGATCGTCACCGGCCAGTTCACTCACGACACCGAGTTCAAGCTGCCGAGCGAGGCCCTGAAATTGGCGCTCGAGCGCCGGGTCGGCGCGGATGCGCTGAGCATGATCGACGCGACCAGCCTGGCCGAGACCCTGCTGGGCGACGCGATCTTCGCCAATGTCCTGCTTCTGGGCGCGGCGTGGCAGGCGGGCATGGTGCCGCTGTCGGCGGACGCGATCCGCAAGGCGATCGAGCTGAACGCGGCTGGGGTCGAGCGCAACCTGCGCGCCTTCGAGATCGGCCGCTGGGCGGTCGCCAACCCGCTGGAGGCCCGAGCCGCCGTGGCGCCGGAGGTCCCGCCGGAAGAGACGCTGGACCGAATGATCGACCGGCGCGCGGATTTCCTGGTGGGCTATCAGGGCAAGCGTCTGGCCAAGCGCTACCGCAAGTTGGTCCAGAAGGCGCGCGAGGCCGAGGCGGCGTCAGGCGCAGCCGGCTTCACGCAAGCGGTCGCCGAGGGCTATTTCAAGCTTCTTTCCTACAAGGACGAATACGAGGTCGCGCGGCTGCATACCGAGACACTTGAGGCCGCGCTGAACGAGGCCTTCGGCACCTACGGCAAGGTCACCTACCATCTGTCCCCGCCGGTCCTGCGGCGCGTGGATCCTGATGGGCGGCCGGCCAAAAGCGAGTTCGGGCCGCGCATGGCGCGGATCTTCCGGTGGCTGGCATGGTTCAAGTTCCTGCGCGGCACGCCCTTCGATCCCTTCGGTCGCAACGCCGAGCGGCGGATGGAGCGGCAAATGATCAAGGACTACCGGGCCATGGTCGAGGAACTGATCGCCGGCCTGACCGCCGCGAACGGGCCGCTGGCGGTCGAACTGGCCCGGCTGCCCCTGAAGATCCGGGGTTTCGGACACGTCAAGGTCGCGAATGCCGAAAGCGCGGCCGAGGAACGCGCGGTCCTGCTGGAGCGTTTCCGGTCTGGCGAGACGTCCATCCCGCAGGCGGCTGAATAAGCGAGTTGCATTTCCCGCCATCTCGGCCTGGTAGGGTGGGGTTTCACCCCACCGTTGGACGGGAAAGACGGTGGGGAATGGTGGGGGGTGAACCCCGCACTACAATTGCTCACGCCGCCTGCATATTGTCCTTCGCGCGGCGATCGCGGATCACGGTGATCCGGTTCATGCAGCGATACTCCGGCAAATAGTCCGCCACCGCGTAATGCATCGTCACGCGGTTGTCCCACATCGCCAGATCGCCCGCCCGCCAGCGCCACCGCATCTGGTCCTCGGGCTTGTTCATATGATTTGCCAGGAAGGTCTTGAGCGCGTTCGCCTCGTTCGTCGTGAGCCCAACGATATGGGTCACGAAGGCTTCATTGAAATTCAGAAACTTCCGGCCGGTGACCGGATGGCTGCCGATCAGTGGTCTGATGTTGTGGCCAAAGCGGCTGACGCTCTCGTTCAGCCGTTCGACGCCGCTCTCACCGTTCCGCTCGCCCGCGAAGCTGTTGCGAAAATCGCCGAAATCGTGAATCGCCTGCATTCCCTCAAGATCTCGTTTCATGCCATCGGGCAATCGGTCATAGGCGGCATGGCAGCTCGACCACATCGTATCGCCCCCGACCGGCGGGACGTGGCGCGCGACAAGTACCGAGGCGAAGGGTTGTTCCACTTTAAATGTGAGATCGGTGTGCCAGCTATTGGTGTCCCGCGAAGCCCCGGAGTCGTTCTCCAGCAGCACGATGTTCTCGAATCCCTCGACGTGCGGATAGAGAGGATGGGGCTCGTCCAGGTCGCCGAAACCTCGCGCGAAGTCCAGGTGAGCCGCTGGCGTGATCGCGGTGTCGCGGAAGAAGATGACGAAGTTCTGAAGCAGCGCCTGATAGATCGCATCATGATCGTCCGGATTGATCGGGCGCGAGAAGTCGATACCGGAAACGACGGCACCGATCGCGGGCGTTATCTTCGAAACTTCGATCATTGGGCGCTCCGGTAAAACGAGGCATCGTTCGGATTTTATCGCATGGCGGCGCCTGCCCGCGTCAACGCTTGCCACAACGAAGAAGTGTCATTTTCTGTACGAGCGACCGCAGATAGCGGGATCTGCCCCACCCTACACCCCCGACCCACCCAGCAAGGCCAGCCAAAGGCTGATGGTGGCGAGCGAGAGGATTGTGCCCAGGATCACCGCGCTGGCCGCAGTGCCGACCGCGCGATTATACATCGCCGCGAAGACATAGCCGTTCACACCCGGTGGCATCGCCGCCATCAGAACCGCGGCGCGCAGGAACGGCTCGGGCAAGCCGAAGACCGGGCCTGACAGCAGCCAGGCGAGCGCTGGGCAGAGCATCAAGGAAACCAGCGAGATCATTGTCGCTTCGCCCAATTCCGCCTTCAGCGCATAGCGGGTGAGCACGCCGCCGAGCGCGAAGAGCGCGACCGGTAGCGCCGCGCGCGCAAGCATCGAGATCGCGTCGTAGAGCACGCCCGGGATGCCCAGCCCCGCGATATTCGCCGCCAGTCCGAACGCCAGGCCCAGCATCAGGGGGTTGGCCGCGACTGCCCTGACCGTCCGGAGCAGTGCGCCGGCCGCCCCCCTCCCATCCCGGCGCAACAGCTCCATCGCCAGGATCCCGACCGTGTAGAAGACCGGCACATGGAACGCCAAAAGCGCGAACATGGCGGAAAGCTCGGCCGCACCGAACGCGCGCTGCATGATCGGGATGCCCAGCAGCACCGCATTTCCGAACATGGCCGAGAAACCAGCCGAGACCGCCTCGCCCGGGCGGCGCGTAAATAGTTTGCGCGAGATCAGCGCGGCGGTCGTGAAACAGGCAAGCGAGGCCCCATAGAACGCAATCAGATGGTCCGCCCGCATCGCCGTGCCCAAGTCCAGTTCGTACATCGCCTTGAACAGCAAGCAGGGGACCGCCAGCGCGGTGGCAAAGCGGACCAGCGCATCGACGCCCGCATCCGGGAAGAACTTGATCCGCACCAACGCATAGCCCGTGCCGACCACCAGGAAGACCGGCAGGACGATCACCAGAAGCGCGGCGATCAGGCTCACGCGTCAGGGTCCAGCGGATATTCCAGCACCAGGCCGTCATGGGCCGGGCGCACGTTTTCCGGCGTCGCGGCGTCGAGCTCGGCGTAGTCCAGGTCCACATGCATGTTGGTCAGATAGGCCCGTGGCGGCGCCGCCTTGACGATCCATTCCACCGCCGTCTCGACATTTACATGGCTCGGGTGGTTGGTGTGGCGAAGCGCGTCCAGGATCCAGCAATCGGCGTCTCTAAGCACGTCCCAGGCCGCCTCACTCATGTCTTTGATGTCGGGTGTGTAGATCACCGGACCGAAGCGGAATCCCAACGCCTCGATATCGCCATGGGGCACGTAGAAGGGCTCGGCGACGACCTCACCGCCCGCGCCGTCGACCCGGACGGGCCCGTCGATCCGATAATGGTCCAGGATTGCCGGGTAGTTCGAGCCCGGCGCCTGTTCGAAGATATAGCCGAACCGGGTCTTCAGTGTGCGCTCGGTCGGCTCGTCCATCCAGGCCGGCAGGCGGGCGCGCCGGTTGAAGACGACCATGCGCAGATCGTCGATCCCATGGACATGGTCCGCATGGTCATGGGTGAAGATCACCGCGTCCAGATAGCCGGTGCCCGCATCGATAAGCTGTGCGCGCGTGTCGGGCCCCGCGTCGATCAGGACGCTGGTCCGGCCTTCGGCGCCGATCCGCTGCACCAGCAGCGAGCAGCGGCGGCGCCGGTTCTTCGGGTTCGCCGGGTCGCAGGCCCCCCAATTCGGCCCCTCCGGGCCGATCCTCGGCACGCCGCCCGACGATCCGGTGCCCAGGACGGTGATGCGCAGCACATCACCCATGGGCCGCCGCCTTGGCAAAGAGCCGGTCGAAATTGGCCGAGGTAGCGGCGCAGAATTCCTCGTAGTCGACGCCCATGGTCTCGGCGCCACCCCGGGCCGTGTCGGCCACGAAGGCCGGCTCGCAGCGATTGCCGCGATGGGGAGGGGGCGCGAGATACGGGCTGTCGGTTTCGACGAGGATCCGGTCGAGCGGAGCTGCGGCGAAGATCGCGCGCAAGGCATCCGATTTCGGGAATGCGGCGATCCCGGACATCGACAGATAAAAGCCCAGATCGAGCGCCGTCGCTGCCAGCGCCTGGCCTGACGAGAAGCAGTGCATGACGCATGTGTAGGGCGCCGCCTGGTGCTCGTCCGAAAGGATGCGCGCCATATCCTCGTCCGCGTCGCGCGCATGGATAATCAACGGCAGGCGGGTCTGGCGCGCCGCCTCGATATGGACCCGCAGGCTTTCCTGCTGCGCCGCCATCGACTCCTTGGTGTAGTGGTAGTCGAGGCCGGTCTCGCCGATCCCCACCATCTTGGGGTGTTCGCTCAGCGCGAGCAGATCGGCGACCGACACTTCCGGCTCCGTGGCCACGTTCATCGGGTGGACCCCGGCCGCATAGAATATCCCCTCATGCGCCTCGGCAATCGCGCGGACCTGCGGCTCGGTGCGTGGCCGGGTGCAGATCGTCACCATGCGGGTCACGCCGGCGTCGCGGGCGCGCGCGACCACATCCGGCAATTCCCCGATCAGTTGAGGGAAGTCCAGATGGCAATGGCTATCGACCAACTGGGGCAGGGGCATGTCCGCGTTGTCCTTGCATGGGCCAGCCCCTGCGGCGGCTGTTTCTCAGGCCGCGTCGCGTGCCCGGGTCAGGGTGGCGTCGAGTTCGAGGAACGTATCGATGATCGTCTGGCCAGGGTCAAGATTGACCGCCCGGGCATGGGCGGTCGCGGCGGCGATGCGCGCCGACGCCTCGGCCCAGAGCGCGGCCTGGGCGGGGCTGCGCGCGACCGCCTGCATCAAGGGCGCTTCCCCCGGAACGGCCTCGGGAACGGCCTCGGGAACGGCCTCGGAGCCGGGCAGCGCGCCGGCCATGGCGCCGTGCCGGGCCAGGCGGCCGATCAGGGTCAGGGTGAGCTTCGGTACCAGGTCAAACCGGCTCTCTGCGTCGCGGCCCGTGGCCCAGTCGGTCAGCGCCATCAGGGCACCGCGCTTGACGCCACGTCCGCCGTTGAAAAGCGCGATCAGCCGGCCATAGAGCGCGACCCCGTCGCCCGCGATCAGCCGCAATGCCTCGCCGACCGAGCCGCCCGCCAACAGCGCCAGCGCCTCGGCGTCGGCTTCGGACACCGGCGCGCCAGCCTGCGCCAGTGCCTCGGCCAGGTCAGCCGCGCCCAGCGGCCGCAAATCCAGGGTCCGGCAGCGCGAGCGGATCGTCGGCAGAAGCCCGGCGGGCGCATGGGCGATCAGCAAAAGGACAGTCCGGACGGGGGGCTCTTCCAGCACCTTCAGCAGCGCATTCGCGGCCGAGCGGTTCATCTCGTCGGCCGGATCGACAATCACCACGCGCCAGCCCCCATCGGCGGCGCTGAGCGACAGGAAGCGGCGCACCGCGCGCACGTCATCGACGGAAATCTGGGTGCGCAGGCGCCCACGCTCGTTCAGCCCGCGCCGGAGCACGGTCAGACGCGGCTCGCTCTGCGCCCGGATGCGTTGCAGGATGGCGCAGCCCTCGGGCGGGTCGAGACTTGCCGGCGCCGACGGCCCGAAAAGCGCGGCTTCGCCGGTGGGCCCATCGGTGATCAGCGCCCGCGCGATCCGGTAGGCCAGCGTCGCCTTGCCGACCCCGCGTGATCCGCGCAGTAGCCAGCCATGGTGCAGCCGCCCCTCGGCCCAGGCGCCCAGGAACTCTCGCTCGGCCGCTGCCTGGCCGATCAGGCGCGTTGTCTCGCGGGGATGTGGGTAGCCCGATACGCGATCCGACTCCGGGGTCTGTGGCGCCTCACTCATGGGGTTAGCCCCAGCCGCGGCGCGACCGCTTCCCAGACCTTATCGGCCACCGCATCCGGGGCCGCGGCCGCGTCGATCACCACACAGCGTTCAGGTTCAGCCTCAGCAATCGCCAGGAATTCCTGGCGCAGCCGGGCCTGGAAGGCGGCACCCTTTTGCTCGAAGCGGTTCTCGGCCGCGCCGTTCGCGCGCGCATCGGTCCGCGACAGGCCGGCCCCGGCGTCCAAGTCGAAGATCAGGGTCAGGTCCGGGTCGAGCCTGATTGCCAGCGCATGCAACCGGTCGACCACTTGGCGCAACTCAACCGCGCCCGCCCCCTGATAGGCCCGGGTCGAGTCGACATAGCGGTCGCAGATCACGATCGAACCTGCCGCCAGCGCAGGCTCGACCGTGCGCTCCACATGATCGCGCCGCGCGGCGGTGAACAGCAGGGTCTCGGTCTCAGCCGACCAGCGGCCGGGCGCCCCTTCGACCAGCAGCTTGCGGATTTCCTCGGCGCCCGGCGCGCCGCCAGGTTCGCGGGTCTCGATCACGGAATGACCCAGCGCCCGCAGGCGTTCGGCAAGTCGCTGCGCCTGGGTCGATTTGCCGGCCCCGTCGATGCCCTCGACCGTGAGGAAGAACCCGCGCTTGGCCACGCGCCTCAGCCCGCGACGCCTTCGAGCAGCCGGCGCATCAACAGCCGCGCCGCCGCGCCGAACCGTGCACCGACCCCACCGCGCTCGACCAGTTCGACCGCGACCAGGGGCACCGAGACCGGCGTGACATCGGGGATCGTTACTTCGAGGCGGCCCAACTCGGCACCCGCCTCGACCGGCGCCGCGACCGGTTCGTTGAAATGCGCCCGCATCTGCGCCTGCTCCAGGCTGCCGACCGGCACGGTGACGACCAGTTCGTCGGCGGTCGCCAGGCCGACACTGTCCTTATCGCCGATCCAGACCTTCGCGGTCGCGACCGTCTGGCCCTTCTCCAGCAGCCGCCGGGTCTCGAACGCCCGGAACGCCCAATTGATCAGCCGCTCGGCCTCCTGGCTGCGGGCCTGATTGCTGTCGAGTCCGGCGATCACCAACACCACGCGGCGCCCGTCGCGCTCGGCCGAGGCGACCAACCCGTAGCCCGCCTCCTCAGTGTGACCCGTTTTCAACCCATCGGCACCGATATCCAGGTCCAACAGCGGGTTGCGATTGCTCTGCGTGATGCCGTCCCAGGTGAAGCTGGTCTCGGCAAAGATCGGATAATAATCGGGATAGTCGTCGACCAGCCGCTCGGCCAGGATCGCCAGGTCGCGCAGGCTCATCTCGTGGCCCGCCGCGGGCCAACCCGTGGAATTAACGAAATTCGAATTGGCAAGCCCGAGCTGACCCGCCCGTTGGTTCATCAGTTGCGCGAAGCTCTCTTCCGTGCCCGAGATCGCCTCGGCCAGCGCCACCGCCGCGTCATTGCCCGATTGCACGATCACCCCGCGCAGCAGGTCCTGGATGCTGACCACCTCGCCCGAGCGGATGAACATTTTTGAGCCACCCATCGCCGCCGCCCTGGCGCTGGTGCGGAAGTTGTCTTCCAGCTTCAGGCGTCCGTTTCTGAGCGCGTCGAATACGATCTCCAGGGTCATCAGTTTCGACATCGATGCGGGCGGCAGCGGCGTATCCGCGTCCTTCTCCAACAGCACCGCCCCGCTGGATAGATCGATCAGAAAGGCGGCGCGCGCGGGCGTCGTCTGCGGCTGCGCCTTCGCCGTTTGCAGCGCCGGCAAAAGGCTCAGCGCAAGCGCCACCAGCAATACCTGCAGAACGGGGGCCGGTCTGCCAGTCCGAGGTTGGCTGCGGGCCATGTGCATCCCTCCTTGGGTCATTTGTCCGCCGATCAACCGCCCAGTTATCCTTCGGCCGGGACGGCGTCGTCGGTCACGAATGCGCGTATCTGTTCCAGCGCCTGGTCCCTGGCCTCTACACTGTCGTAGGGCCCGACCAGCACCTGCGTCGGCTCCGCCTCGTCAATTTCGGGCGCGCGGATCTCCACCGTCATGCCGGCCTCGCGCAGATCGGCACCAAGGGCCTCGGCCTCGATTGCGTTCTCGAATGTTCCGGCCCTGATATAAAGGGGGCCTGTTGCGGCTGGCGCGGGATCGGCCAATGGTGCGGCGGCCTCGGCTTCGGGAACCGTCGGATCGCTCGTGCTCTCCGGCGACAGGACTTCCAGCGCCGCGCCGAAAAGCGCAACCAGACTTCCGGCCTCGTCAGCGCCGGCCTCCGCCTCCTCGCCCCCGCCATAGATCGCGGAAATCTCGATCGGAGCCTCATCCTCGGCGGGCGGATCAGCCGGTTGGGCAATCTCTTGATCCTCGGTCGTTTGCTGGTCGTCGAGATCCTCGCCCGGTTCCGCGTCCGGCTTTGTCGCCGCGGCCGCCTCCACAGCCGCCGGATCCGCATAGGTCAGCGCCTCGATCGTCACCTGGGTCGCATGGCCAGGAACCAAGCCCAAAGCGTCCGCCGCTTGCGAAGACACGATGATGCGCGGCCCCGCGGCGCCCGCGTCGCGCCGCAACATCGCGGCGTCGGTCACCGCGCCGGTCTCGCCGTTTGTCACCCGCACCTGTCGCGCGGCGCCGAGGTCCGGGAAGGCGATCCAACGCCCGCGCAAGGTCTCCTCGCCATTCCACAGCAGAAAGTCCTCAGCTTGGAACGTGTCCGGATCGGCGACCAGAACGAGGCGTGGAGCCGTCTTCGGCGCGGGTACGGCTTTCTGCGCCACACCTGGTGCCGGGTCCTGCGCCGACTGGTCCAGCCCCATGCAGCCGCCGGTCACTCCCGCCATCAGCGTCAGTGCCAGCACGCGAGCGGGCGCGCAACCGGCGCCCGCGCTCGTTATCCCCGCGATCAGACGTATGCCCATCTGCTCTGCCATTCGCTCCGCCCTTCATTTGGGGCTTCGTTCAATAGTAGCGAAACCGGAACCGAGTGGGAAGCGGTGGGCGAAAATCGCCCCCCCTGGACCGATATCAGCGCAATGACTAATTTAACAGCGCCGGAAGGGTGGCAGAGTGGTCGATCGCGGCGGTCTTGAAAACCGTTGAACCGAGAGGTTCCGGGGGTTCGAATCCCTCCCCTTCCGCCATAATATGCACTTTTTAAATTAAAAATCAGATACTTAATCATAAAATTCCACCTGTCTTCCCCCTTTAATTCCCCCATTATCGCGATGCCACTCTTCGCAGCAGCGTAATTTGATATCATTTCTCGCCCCCGCCTGGCCTTTTCCTCTCCTGCGAGTCAAAAGCTGGCCAACCAATCTGAATATTCGCGGTGAACCATTTGCTGCACTTCGCCCTGCGTTACGACAAAAAATCTGTCGGTTCCAGCCACGCTGCCCAGGCGGACAAATTCATAGATTAGGTCGCCATAAAGCGTCTCATCCAAGCGAAGCACCGTTTGACGTTCGCCATCGAATTCGATCTGCAGAAAACTTTTGCCGTCGAAGCTATTCGCAGTGCCAAAGGCCGGTTAAAGGACCGTAACGACGGGCATTTTTGATTTTACTCCCCTCGGGTGCTCAGTGACACGCATCTCTAAGACAGAAACCTTTGTTCTTATTGGCAAACCGATCATTTTTTTGGACAACGCCGGACACTGGATACGGTCGCCGAAATATGAATTTGTTCGTGAGTTGAATCGCTGAACTCAAACGCAATAATTTATGAGGTTTTGTGCGCCTTCTCCCCAACGGCGCCGTCACCCTATCGTCTTCCTGGCAATGCGGCCCGACCGACCGTCTGCTTTCGGGCTGAGAACCGACATGGCTGCGTCGGGAGGTGAAGGTCGTCCTTGACCCGAAGCGTGCATTCAGATCGTCCGGGCACGACGGCAGCTATGCGGACGAAGCGGTCATTCGTAAGTTCGGAGCTTGGTGACTCCGGGCTTTCGTGCACTCTTCGGTTTCGATTGGCCACGATCTGGCGAGACCTACGGCTGCGAAGTGTTCTCCTAGACTACCATTGAGCGTAATTCCGAGTGGGGTTGGGGTGGCCGCCGCGAACCCCGGAATACGTCACCAGTGGCGGTCACCCCACATCCAATCGACAAGAACAGCCGCTCGTGGGCTGCCACGCCCGTCGAAAGAAGCGTTCGAGCGTAGGTTTGGGCTCTAAGCAGACATCCGACTGAGCCAGTCAAGATTTCTCACCGGTGGTTTTCGTCGAACGGCAGGTGTGCGGGACGAAGCGGTCATCCGAGCAAATTGGTCAGATGACGGGTCGGTGACCCGAAGCCGTCATACTTGATTTTCTTGCTTGTGGTGCTCTCAGGCTCCTTCGGAAATTGAAACGGCGGGCCAAAGTCGCCCGCCGCTTCGTCATCGATCTGGAGTGCGCGGAAAAGTGACCATTCCTCCTCGCGCATACCGGTCGCCTGAGGGGTCAGAAGACCAGGTCGTTGTTCTTGCCGCGGGTTCGCGACGCCGAGTTCCCGGGGCTTGGTTCGCTTCGAGTCAACATAAAGCGCGCAAGACACAAAGCGCCCGCAAAGCGTATCCAACCTGCACCCGACATAGAGACCGATCTAATCACCAGGTCTGGCTTAGAACTACAAAATGTTTGGATCTATCGATTGCACTCCATCGCCGTTCTGGTTCTCCAGCGTGCCGATGTTCACGCCGGAGCCCGTGGTCGCGAGCGTTGAGTTCACGCTCGACACGAGCGAACTCACGCCGCCGTTGAAGATCGCATAGATGACCATGATGCCGAGGAGTAGAATACCCGCTGTTAGGGCAACCCAGTCAATAGTGACGGCGCCGGCGTCGTCTCGTAAAAAATTCGCAAACATTTGATATTCCTCTCGCTCCCGGTTGAAAGGTATCATTTTGCAATCTTTTATTAAAACTATTTTATTATCAATGAAATAATTCGATTCTTATAATCGAATGTTAATTTTATGATAAAAAATATTATTATATTTATTTAAAAAGTGTAATGAGCAAATTTCAATATGCTAGTGGTTGCAATATTTGGGAATCTCTACGTTAGCCCGGCACGCTGCAGTGTGAGCACTAGTGAAGAGACTTAGCACGATGAAACGGGCTACCCATTAAATGGCGGCATTTGGCACGAAGTGGACGCTCTCGGGACTCACCTCGAAGGTCGGCAATGGGCTCTAAGCGGTCATCCGACGACTTCACTCAGACAATCTCAGTGACGCTGTGCGCCCAAGGTCAGCTGCGCGGGACAAAGTTGCCGTTGGCGCCGAATTTCGAATGTCGGGTTCAACCTTTATCGGTGACGTTCGGGCCAGGTCGAGGCTGTGCGGCCAACCGATCCACGACGTAGCTCGACGGATCAAAGCACCAACGAAGCGAGGTTCCGTTGTCGCCAGCGAATAGTCTCCGCGGTGGTATGGTTACTCGTAGGGCGTGATCTCGGCCTCGGTCATTGCGTAGCCAACCTCAGCGAGTTGAGTTGCTGTGGCGGCAGCACCAAAGATACCGGTCGCATAGATCGGATCCCACATGCTCTCGCCTTCGAACGGTGTCTTGGTTTGGACAAACACAAGCTGATTGGGCGGTGGCGGGGGCACGTGAATGCACGCCCCAAAATACGGCACGAGGACAAAGGTCGAAACCGCTGTTCCTGCGAAGTCCAATGGAACCGCAAACCCCGGTATTCGGACGAGTTTGCCGTTATATTCCGTCACAACCGCGCTCGCTGCCTCCTGATCGAAGGGGGTCGAGATTTGGCCATGCTCTACAATTCCGAGGCCCTGAAGCGTTTCATACAACAGCCCTTTGTTCTCGGCTGGAATGAGATCTTCCCATTCCAGCTCGATTGGGTCCGTTGAAGCGTCAGCCGGAAGCGCGCCCAAGGAGGCAAACGCTGCAATCTGGAGAGCAACCTGTCGTCTCGTGAGAGGCATCATCATCCCTCGCTCAGATTTGAACCGTCATTCCGTCCGCGACCGACAACCGGTAGGCCCTGGCTGCAGGCAGGATACTAATTACAACGCTCGCAACCAACACCGCACCCAGAACAGTGAGCTCGTGGGCGGACAAGCCAGTTATCGGCAAATATAACCCATAGGCCGCGTCGATATAAGGCCGGGCGATCAACAATCCCGTGTAGAGGAGAGCCACCCCGGCCCCTATCCCGATGCAGGTCAGAAGCAGCGCCTCCAGCATGAGCATCATGAAGATTGTCCCGGGCCCAGCGCCGACCGCGCGAAAGATCGCCATTTCACGGCGGCGCTCGTTCAGGCCGGAGAAGATCATCGCCGCCATGCCCAGCAAAGCGGTGGCGACGACGAGCGCCGACACGCCCACCAAGGCGATCTCCGCGATCCCCACGATCCCCCAGAGCTCCTGCAGTGCGACGCCTGGCAGGATCGCGAGCAAAGGCTCTTCGGGGTATTCATTGATCGCACGTTGCAGCGTGAAGACCTTCAGCCGCGAGGTGACGCCTATCATTGCCGCCGTGACGGCCTTCGGCGTTAACTCCATCTGCCGAGCGGCTTTAGCAGAGATCGCCGGTCCGGACCTCGCACCGCCCTGCCAATCGACGTGGATTGCTTCGATCCCCTCCAGGCTCACCAACACGGTCCGGTCAACGGGTGTGCCCGTCTTCTCAAGGACGCCAGCGACTCGGAAAGGTTTGTCCTTGTGTTCGCTGAACGATGCGAGCCCATGCGCGACAACGATGTCATCATCGAGCCGATACCCAAGTTTTGCCGCAACATCCGCGCCGAGCACGGCATCGAAGACATCGCTGAACGGGTCGCCATTGGCAAAGGACAGCGACTGGCCACTCCGGAACTTGTAGCGGTCAAAAAAATCAGCCGTCGTCCCCATTACTCGGAAACCGCGATGGCTGTCGCCGAGCGAGATGGGAACGATCCAGGCGACCTCGGGTCGCGAAGCCAGGTCCTGGTAGGTCTGCCAGGTGATGTTATTCGTGGCATTGCCGATGCGGAAGACCGAGTAGAGCAGAAGCTGCACGCTGCCGGACCGGGCGCCGACGATCAGGTCGGTGTTCGAGATCGTGTTCGCGAAACTCGCGCGTGCGCCATTGCGCACTTTCTCGACACCGAGGATCAGACCGACGGACAATGCGATCGCGACGATCGTCAGACCGACCGTGATCCGCCGCGCAAGTAATGATGCGAATGCCAGTCGGAGAAGGATCACGCCGCAGCTTCCCTGGAAATCGTGGCGACATCGCCGAGACGCAGCGCCCGGTCGAACTGGCCGGTCAGTCGCTCATCGTGGGTCACCATGATTAATGTGGCATTGGCAGCATTCGCCTGTTCGAAGAGCAGATCGAGAAACCTGTCCTGGGTGCCGGCATCCAGCGAGGACGTCGGCTCATCCGCCAGGATCAGCGCTGGCGCGCCCAGAAGCGCCCGAGCGACCGCGACCCTTTGTTGCTGCCCAACACTCAATTCCGAAGCGCGCGCCCGCAACACCAGAGCGTTCGGGAGTCCCAGCGCGTCGGTCAACTTCAGCGCCTCTTCTCTTGGGTCATCTAGCCGTGCGCGGCGAGCTTTCGCGAACCGAAGCGGCAAGAGAAGATTGTCCATCGGCGTTGCGAAGGGCAGCAAGTTGAACTGCTGGAAGATGACGCCAATCTGTTCGGCCCGGAAGCGGTCCCGCGCGCTGCGGCGGAGCGCAGAAATCTCGGTTCCCGCAACGCGAATGGAACCGTGGTCCGGCGCCATGATCCCGCTGATCAGGCTGAGAAGCGTCGACTTGCCCGAACCGCTCTCACCCAACAAGGCAATGCGCTCACCGGAATCCACGGTGAGGCCCGCGACATCGATCCTGAAGGGTGTCCGCCCGCGCCACGAAAACGCGACGTCGCGCATCTCCAGCGCGACGTCGATGTGTTCTACCGTCGCCAACTTGCTTTAGATTAGGCCTTCGAGCGAGAGAACCGGACTGTCACGTTCAATCTCGAAGCCTTGGGTTCCCTTGTCCGAGATCATCTGCACCTCCAGTTCCCGCGCATTCGGGAACTGAGAGAAATAGGGAAACGCGATCCTGTCAATCGTATCGGGGGCGGTGCAGGCCAGCAGATACTCCGCGCGGAATTCCGTGTGCCCTTCTTCGTCCTCGTGGTGTTCTTCGCCGGCATGTTCCTTATGCTCGCCCTCGTCGGCATGCTCCTTGTGTTCGCCCTCCTCAGCGTGATCATGACCATGACCATGACCGTGTTCTTCGTGGTCAGCGTTTTCGCCGACCAGGGCCGCATTCGCCTCGACAACCGTGCAGCCCGCTGCATCCGGGATCGAGAATAGCTCCAGAGGCGTTGCCAAGACTGCAATTGCGCCGCTGATCGCTGCGCGGTCTTCGTCGCTCTCGGGCGGGTGCTCGAACCCCACGATGTCCGCGCCAGGCGCTTCCAACTCCATTGCGACCTGATCACCTTCGAACGCAATGTTGAGCAGGCCGACACCATGTTCGTGGGCATCAAGCTGACGATCCTGTTGCGCATAGGCTGGCAAAGCGATTGCAATGATCGCCGCTAGGGTGGTGGCTCTCTGCATTCTGTTGTCTCCGTGAATCAGTCGCAGAATCACTCAGGGCAAGTAGCTGTAATGTTATATTATAACGCAATCAAGACATTCACTGAGATTGAGCTTACGAACGTCGGGTTTGTCGCGGTTGCTTCCGTTCGACCGCAGCGCAGCATCGAGCAAAAAGGGCTCGAAGCCGACCTTCGCTGCACCTCGCACCAATGTCTGCAATGCGGACAAACCTGCCGTTCGAGCAAAATTTCAAATGTCCGGTTCGGTCCCGATTGCTGCCTTTGGGGCTAAGCCAAGAATGTGCCAGTAGCACGCGCTCCTTCGAAAATCTGAGCGTCCGCTTTGGCGGCTTTTGGACGCTCTTAGCAAAAAAGAATTGCATTGCGCCAATACCGTTTGCCGGCTGCGCTCTCACGTTCGCTGATTGCAACGATATGCCATTTCGAGAGATCGTTCCCGGACGACCACCGACCGCATGGGGCTAATTCCACCTAATGCAGTTTCGACCGATTAAGCACAGAGCCAGAGCCTGGAAAAGTCGCCAAAATTCGCTCCTTCGATTGGCGAGAGTAGATCACATGTATTTTGTCAAACTGAAAGTTTAGTGACTATGTGTCGATGTCTGGGCCATCGAGGCTGGCAACTTCGACGCACCGAACGCTCCGGACACTAAAGATCGACGATATCATTCGATTGTGCCGGCGGACAGACGAACCTGAATTGGCAGAAGGCCGCCCCTAACGACGATTGTTTCCTTGCTGGGATAAGAGTTGATCGCACCTGGACACGGATCGATCGCGCGCCTATCGGTTGGTGCAATCGCGTTTGCAACAGCGGCTCGGAATGATCGAGGCAGGCTTTTATAGAAGAGTAGCCCACCTGAGAACCAGACGAATCGATTCAGGGTCGGGTTCAGAGCAATTTGCTATCTCGAACGATGTCACGGGCGCAATGTTCCGCTGTGACCGTCGGATCGTCACATTCCTGGACCGGCTAGATGGCCGAACGCACCCCAAACAGGCGGCGCGCGCTGCTGGAATTGAACCGGATGTTATTGACCAATTGATGGCTCAACTTGCCAGAAATGGTTTGATCGATCGGTCAGGCGAAACCGTTGCGCAAACAGCAAAGAAACCCCCGATCGAGAGCCGGATGATCTTCTTTCGCATTGGTCTGGGTAATGTTGCACGGCTGATCGAGTTAATCCTGCCGCTGGCACGCATCCCGTTCACACCGCTCGGTTTCGGGATCTGGGTCCTCCTTGTTGCAAGTGCCTGCTACGTGCTTCTGGGATCCTGGGATGCATTCCAGCAGGCGGCCGGCGCGCTTACGGAGCTGACCTGGCGCGGGGCCGCCACATTGGCGGCAATCTTTCTCGCGTTGAAGGTCTTGCACGAGATCGGTCACGCCACGGCACTGCGACATTTCTCGGATGCAGAGGGCGTCTCGACCGGACCGATCCATGTGGGGGTCGCGTTCTTCGCTTTGATGCCAATCCCATTTACGGATGCGACCGAGGCCTGGCTGCTGAGAAATCGCTTCCGTCGCGCCGCAATCGGCTTGGCAGGGATCTACTTCGAGAGTTGGGTCGCCGCACTCACCGCCCTGGCCTGGGCGACGATCCGCCCTGGCGAGCTCCAAACAGTCCTGTTTCAGGTATTGATCATCGCGGGGGCATCGACGCTTTTGTTCAATTTGAATCCCCTTGTACGTCTTGATGGTTATTTCGTGCTCACCGACCTGATTGGAAAGCCGAATCTCGCGAGCCGCGCATCGATGGCAGCGCGCGGTGCGATGCTGCGCCTGCTTGGGGCGCCGGCCGGTCAGGCGCACACCGGATATTTGGCCTATTGGCTGGCAAGTTCCCTCTATCGTTGGGTCATCTTCGCGGGCATCTTCTGGCTTGCCTACGCGATCGATCCGCGCCTCGCCTGGGCGGTGATCCCTCTGGCACTGATGATCCTAGTCATCCGACCGGTTCTAAATTTCGTCGCGGCCGCCCGCACACATTCCGCACATCCGGTCCGGCTTGGAGGTGCCCTGGCGGCAGGGCTGCTGCTTGTCGCTGGGCTGGTGATCCCGGTTCCGGACAATCTCTATATCGACGGCAGGCTGGTCTTGAGCAGATCCGAGGCGCTGCGTCTGAACGAGGATGCCCGCATCTTGAAAGCCGCGCAAATGGGATGGGTGGCACCGAGCGAGATCATCGCGTCGGCCGACAGCCCGGAACTGACTCTCAGCATTGCTCAGCTGCGGCTCGATGCCTCGCGAATTGAGGGCGCGCTGCGCTCCGACGGTTTGAGCGACGCAGCCGCCCAGCAGGTGCTGCGCGCGTCGCTTGACCAGGTCACTGCGCAGATCGCGGGGCGGGTCGCGCGGCTAGAAGCGCTGGAGGCGAGGAAACCGGTCAGGGTTTTCTGGCAACCGGAAGCGGCGCGTGACTTCCAATCTGCCTGGGTTGCCGCATACGACAACCGCGTCCTTGGAACGATTGCCCAGCCCGAGCCAGCGCGCGTCGAAGCCTTTCTCATGCAGGGAGAGTTCGACGACACCACGCGGCTGAAATCCGGCTCGTCGGTGGAGATGAAGGCGCGCGAGCGCCCAGCCTGCAAGACCGAGGGAGAGGTGATCGATCAGGTTGCGACAAGGCTCGGCGAGGACGAGCTTTTCCGCCTGCAAGTCGCGATTGATGGGAAGAACCCGTGCTTTGAGGGGTTGCCTGACGGATCCGGCGCCGTGATCCGCCTGGCACGCGAGCGCAAAGCTCTGGTTTGGCAGGCATTTCGATATTTCGAACGGCTCGCGCAAAGCCGGATTCCGCTTCCGATGCAGCGCTGAAATTTGCTAGGGTCGCTGGGATGGGAGCGACTCGGCACAGATCGGTGGAATCGGTTACTTCGGCACTTCCGCCTGGCTACGGATCACTCATGCCGATCTTGTCGCAGAGCCACGGAAAGCTGGGCTACAGGCGGAACCAGACATATGCATTCGCCCGAGACCTGCCGGCCGTTCCATTGATCGCCGACGAGATGCCGCGGGCACAGGGTGACTTTCCGATCGTCTTTACGCCTGCGCCGCCACATATGCCGGTGGCCCTCTTGGGCGGTAGCGTGGGAAACGCATTTATCGACGAGTCAGGTGCCTGGACCCGGGGCCGCTACCTGCCCGCATATCTGCGGCGGTATCCATTTGCGCTGGTGCGCGACAAAGCCGACAGCGAACGGATGGTGCTATGCGCCGATCTGTCGGCGGAAGGTTTTTTCGAAACCGACGGCGCACAGGTGGGATGTCTATTTGATGAAGTGGTCCCGTCGGAGCGGTTGAATAAGATCCTCAAGTTTTGCGAAACTTACGAATCCGGGCTCGTGAAAACCCGCCGTTTGTGTGAAGAACTGAACGCCCTCGACCTTTTCGAGAATTCGAGGGTGACCCTGCATCATCGAGGCGGAAAAAAGATCAAGCTCGAAGGCTTTATGATGATCCAAGAGGAGAAGCTCCGCGAACAGAGCGACGCGGTCCTCGCCGGCCTTGTGCGCCGTGGCGTTGCCGGGTTGATCGCGGCGCATCACTTCTCGTTGGCACAATTCTCCGCGCTTGACGCGGTGCAGAAATGATCGCACCGCGCGCGGCAGCGTTGGCTCTTGCGGCATCGATGGTGCTGACCCCGGCTGCGCACGCGCAGGAGATTGTCGGCGTTTCCGAATTTGCGCGCCTGGTGGATCTGCATGCAAAGGTTTCGGCTGCCGTCTCGGATGTCGTGGTGGCGGAAGGCGCCGCGGTGCTCGAAGGCGATACTCTCATCCGGCTCGATGACCGGCTGCAGCGGGCGCGTTTCCAGGTCGCAGAGACAGCGGCGAATGCGCTTGGCCCAATTGCGCGCGCCGAAGCACAGTTGCGCGTCGCCAAGGATCGCCATGCCCGGCTAAAGCGCGCTGCGGCGCGGGGCGGTGCTCCGAAATGGGAGGTCGCTGAAGCCGAAGGAGCGGTCGCCATCGCCGAGGCTACTCTTCGGGCAGCGATGGAGGAAGTGGAATCAAACCGCGCCCGGCGCGATCTCGAGGCCGTCGCTCTGCTCGACTTTACGATCACCGCACCGTTCGACGGCATCATTCTCGAGACCAATGCCGAGATTGGGGCGCTTCCAAGCAGCGAGGATCCCCTGGCCGTAGTCGCCGATCCATCGGAGATGAGGGTCTCGGTTTTCGTGCCCGTCGAGCGGGTGACAGGGCTGAGCCCTGGGGATCGATTTCCCGCGCGGATTGGGATGCCGTTCAATCGAGAAATTGAGGTGACGCTTGAATCGATCGACCCGCGGGTCGAGCCGTCGAGCAGGACACTCAGGGTCGTCTTCCACTATGAGAACGATGTCGCCAGCCCTGCGGGCTTGGAGATCGCCATCTTGCTGCCAGACGGTTCGTGATGGCGAATGAGAGGTTTCAAAACATAGAGCCCGCCGCGACGCCGGGATCCCTGCGCGACGCGCTTTCCACTCTGTTCGAGCAGCCGCGTCGGGCCGACGGCCGGTTCTCCGAACGGCTTTGTGAATTCGTCAGGAACCTGACCAATGCGCGCGGCGTGGGTTTGTTCTCGGGTTCCAAAGCCGAGCCGCTGACATCGATCGGGATCCTCGACCCGGTCGAGCGTCTGATCGCCGTCGCAAAAGCGGCGACCGATACCGATCGCGTGGTCTCGGATGGCGCTACGGCTCTCGCCGTCGCGCTCAGTCTTCCAGATGGCAACGCAGCGGTGCTTGCATTGCACATGCCACCCGGCAACCCGGTTCAATTTTCGCTCGCTCACGAGCGCCTCGAATTGATCCACCGGGTCTGCGCGTCGAACCAAGGGTCGCTGGGATCCAATCTGCCACCGGGCATCCTCGAGACGGCCGCTGCCGTCGGGAAAGGCGAATGGTCACAGGCTCAGGCTCTGAGTGATTCCCTCTCCGCGGCGAGCGGTGGGGTGCCGGTTTCAATCGCCGAAATGGGGGGGGGACGCGTGAAGCGTTGCGCGATTAGCGGGCAGGTGGAACCGTCGCGGCGTGGCAATGCAATGTCGGAGCTCCAGGACAAGATCGATGCGGCCATGGTCGGCGATGCCCGAGGAATGGGCGTCTACCTGGATGGCGACGCGGCGCCAAGATATGCAATCGTCCCCAAGGCGCGCCCTCCATCCGAGGCCGCGCTTCTGGCGGCTGTCGAGGTTCTAACCGGCTGCAACCGCCAATACCAAAGCTGGACGTCGCGCAATCGGCGGGTCCTGGTCCGAACGGCAATCGCCGCTGGCTTGGCCGCGCTCTTGCTTTGGCCCGTCGATGATGCGGTTGACCTGCCCGCCTCGGTGGTCGCCGAGACCGCGCGCATTGTCACCGCGCCTTTCGACGGACAGATTGCCGAGATCGCGGTCGAGGATGGATCCCGGGTCGCTGCGGGCGAGACCCTGCTGATCCGAATGGACAAAACTCAGATCGACCTTGAATTGGCGGAATCGCGGGCCGCGCTCGCGGCCGCGTTGACCCGCAAAGACAGCTTGCGCGCGCGCAATGATGCCGCGGCGTTGCGTGAGGCGGAGATCGAGGCAGAACAGGCCCGACTGACCGTCGACGCGTTGGAGCAAAAGCGCGGATTGGCCGAGGTCTACGCGCCAATCGACGGAGTCGTACAGGCTGAAGAACTCTCACAGCGGCTTGGGTCCTTCGTAGGCCTTGGAATGCCGGTCTTGTCGATTCAGGGAGAGGCCGGCGTTGCGCTGGAAGTGGTAATCGATCCACGTGCTCGCGGCCGCATGCGCGAGGGAAATGTCGGTGAATTCAGGCCTGATTCCGCGCCCAGCCGGGTATACCTCGTGTCGCTGTCGGTGATCTCTCCCGCACCTGTTTTCGAGGGCCAGGCCGTCACTTATTTGGGGCGCACGAAATTGAATGCCCCGGACGACGGCGAGTTCCTGAAATCGGGCATGCAGGGCGTTGCGCATTTCGTCTTCGACGAAGTAGCGCTCGGGCTCTTGATTTGGCGCCGCCTGCGCGATTGGGCCCTGATCACCTTCTGGATCTGAAGCATCATTTCCTAACGCGAACCGGCCGAGGTCGCGGAAACGGTCAGGAACTCTGCATTGAACCGGTTCAAACCGGAAGCCAACGGGTTGACCGAGGCGTCGAAGAGTCGCTGCACGGTCAGCTCCGCAGCACCTTCGAATACCTCGCCGATGCGGATTGACTCCGGTTCGGCGAAAAGGTCGTGGCTCATCGCCGGCGCGTAGAAGAGCCGCGTATTGAAGGTCTCGCCCTTCGGATTGGCGTTGACGCCCGCCGTGTCCTCAATACGCAGCCGGTAGACATCGTCGGTCAGCCGGGTACCGATCAAGGCGACGCGTTCATCTGCAGCGAGGCCAAGTTCGCCGGTATCTGCCTCGGGCAGGGTTCCGGTCGGATCGTGGAAGATGCTCCCAGCCTCGAAGAACTGATCGAACCCGCGATCTTGTGCGATGCCCGCCTGCACCAGCGGGAATGCCGCGATCCATTGCCCGGCCGCGTCCGCCAACACATAGCGCGACGAGACGAATCCGCCCAATTCGTCGAATAGCTCGATCGACAGGCCCGCCCCGTATTCTGTCGTGCCGCTGTAGATCGGATCGATCAGGACAACCGGAAGGAACAGCGCGTCGTCGATGACCGAGAAATTTGGCGTCCGATCCACCTCTGGCGCCCCAGCGGGTATTGCGACGACAATCGCGGAATCCTGCAGCGAGATCGGACGGCCAGGCCCGTCCGCCAATCCTGGCGGCCCAGGGAATTCCGGCGGCGGATTCCCGACCAGCGGCACCGACCCTCCAGTCACCTGAGCGGTGTTCACCAGGTCCTCTAGGATCGGCGATGTGAACTGAACCTCGGCCTCGTAAACGATGGTCAGCGATTCGCCCGGCTGTAGAATTGGAACATTGATCTCGACCGCGGTGTCGCCCGGCTGGTCCCCATCGACCACAGCGCCGAGCGAAGGATCGGACAGGGTCAGATTCCCTGTCAGCACGATCCCGGCCGGGATTGCGTCGGTGATCACCAGATCGAATGCCGGAGCGGTCGCTGTGGCCAGGTTCTCGATCACGACGGTGTAGTTGAATGTCTGGCCGAGGAAGAGGTCCGTGTCCTCGACGCTCTTGTCGAGCACGATATTCGGTTCGACAACATCGATCACAGCATCGTCGTTCTCGGTACCCGAACCGAAATCGAGTGTCGCATCATCAATAAAGCTGTCGCCTTCCGCGTTGCGCGCATCGTCTTCGACCCGGATCAGTGCATCAACAATCAATGTGTCATTGGCGTCCAGCACATTGTCCGCCGCATTCGTCACAGTACCCAAATCGATGACCAGCCGATCCGCGAATGTATCACCGTTGCTGTCTGTGAAGCTGGTGATCGGCGATGCGACCTGCGGGCCGGAAATCGTCGGCGTCCCGGTGACGAAAACGCCCAAGAACGAGAACGCGCCGTCCAGGGGTAGCTGATCGGTGATTGTCAGATCGGCCTCGCCTTCCGGCAGGTCGATCTGGAACCGGTAGACGACGATCTCGCCGATCGTCAAATCCGGCGCGGCCGGATCGAAGAAACTGGCGCCGGTTTCGGTAACGGATGTGGTGAAGACCGACTTATCGAAGTCCGGGCTTCCGGTCGGCACTGCTTCCTCGTCGATCAGCGGATCGGCCGGATCGTTTGGATCCGAAGTCGTGGTCCGCTCGGTCACGAAGCCCGGATCGCCGGGCTCGAGCGGCGAGGTGTCGAACGAGACAACGCGTGCGGTGTTCTCGACATCGAGGCCGAACGAGAAACCATTGGTCACAACTGCATTGTAAGTGATCGTCAGGGTGCCGCCCGCATCGAGTGCCGGCGCGGTCAGGGTGAAACCCAGTGTGCTGTCCGGATTCGCGACTTCGGTTGCGGTGCTGCCATCGGACGAGACAACACTGCCCGAGACCAGCGACAGCCCCGCATCCTGAAGAAGATCTTCGACCACGATGTCGAAAGCAGGTCCCGTGCCGGTGTTTTGGATGGTGATCTGATACGGGATCACATCGCCTGCATCCACTGGACCAGCCTCGGTGGTCGATTTGTCGAGCGCCAGAACCGGCTCGACCACCTCGACGGTCTCGCTCGCCTGGGTCGGGTTGGCAGGATCGGTCAGCTCGGTCGTGGGGTCGTTGGGGTCGAAGGCTTGCAGCGTGGCCGTATTGGTCAGTTGCGCCCCGGCCGTCGCCGCCGCTACGTCCGCCACCACGCTCGTCACCTGCAACACGATCTGGCGCAGAT
>JAOTXT010000069.1 GCA_029862205.1 Paracoccaceae bacterium | reverse complement strand
AGATAGGCATAGTTGTCCGCCAGGCAGGGAACGGTGACGATCTCGACCGGCATGGCGCGCTCCTCTGATTTCGACTAATCTGACCATGGCCGATCAGGGGATTGGGCGCAATGCATCTGGATGTCGTCGAGCTCAGGCGCTTCTACTACACGACCGATTTGGGCCGCATGGTCCAGCGCGTCCTGCGTGCGCGTCTGCGTGCCCTTTGGCCGGACATCCACGGCCAGACGCTGGTCGGGTTCGGCTTCGCCGCGCCTTTCCTGCGCCCCTTCATGGAGGAGAGTGCGCGCACGCTGTGCCTGATGCCCGCACAGCAGGGGGTCTGCCCCTGGCCGGTCGATGGGCAGAACGCGACGGCCCTCGTCGAGGAGACGCTCTGGCCGGTGCCGAGCGGCTTCGCCGACCGGCTGATCGTCGCCCATGGGCTCGAGACATGCGAGCGCCCGGCCGCGCTTTTCGACGAGATATGGCGGGTGCTGGCTCCGGGCGGCAAGGCTGTCTTCCTGGTGCCGAACCGCGCCGGGATCTGGGCCCGGCGCGACGCGACGCCGTTCGGCTATGGCCGGCCCTATTCGATCGGTCAGCTCGAAAAGACGCTTTCGGCCAACAAATTCGCCGCCGAGCGCCGCGCGGCGGCCCTTTACATGCCGCCCTCGCACAAGCGCTTCTGGCTGCGCGTCGCACCCGCGTTCGAGCGCCTGGGCCAGCGCATCGACGCCCAACGCTTCGCCGGTGTCGCCATGGTCGAGGCGACCAAGCTGGTCTACATCGCCCCGCAATCCGGCGCCAAGGTCGCCGCCCGCGAGCCCCTGCGCGTGCTGGACCGGCTCAGACCGAAGCCGGCCGCGGGGCACGGCGCCTCACGGGAGCTTCACCGGTGATCTGGGCCGACCGTCGCCTATGCGACCTCCTGGGCATCGAGCATCCGATCATTCAGGCGCCAATGTCGGGCTCGGCGACGCCGACGCTTGCCGCCGCCGTGTCAAATGCCGGGGCGCTCGGATCCCTCGGTTGCGCCGAGATGTCGGTCGAGGAGTTCCGCGCCGCCTTCGCCGAAGCGCGGGCACTGGCCAACGGCCCAATCAACGTCAATTTCTTCGCCCACATCTCGCCTCGCGCGGATGGGGGCGGCCTTGCCCGCGCCCGCGATTTCCTGAAGCCGATCTATGCCGAGGCCGGGCTATTGGAGATACCGCCGTGGCCCCAGACGATCCGCGCCTTCGATGCGACGATACTGGGGCCCCTGCTAGAGGCAAAACCCCAAATCGTCAGCTTCCATTTCGGCCTGCCTTCGCCCCAGGCGATCCGTGCCCTGAAGGCGCAGGGTGCCGTGATCCTCAGCACCGCCACCACCACCGCCGAGGCACGGGATCTGGAAGCGCGCGGCGCCGACGCCGTGATCGCCCAGGGTTGGGAGGCGGGAGGTCATCAGGGCCGCTATCTGAGCGACCAGCCAGCCCAGATTGGAACCCTCGTCCTGGTTCCACAGGTGGTCGATGCGGTGCAAGTTCCGGTCATCGCGGCGGGCGGCATTGCCGATGGCCGCGGCATCGCCGCGGCGCTGGCGCTCGGCGCCTCCGGCGTGCAGATGGGAACGGCGTTCCTCTGGACCGACGAGGCGAAGGTCGCCCCGGCCCGCCGCGAGGCAATGCGCCGCGCGGGCGCCGGCGACACGGCCATGACCAAAGGCTTCACCGGCCGCCCCGCCCGCGCCATCGTCAATCGCTTCGTCGAGGCGATGGCACCCCACGAAGACGACCTGCCGCCCTTTCCGCTGTTGGACGGACTGACATTGCCACTGGACATCGCCGGGGCCACGGCCGGCGCGCCGGATTACATGGGGCTTCTGGCGGGTCAGTCGGTGGCACGCAATCGCCAGGGCGGCGCGGCCGAGCTCGTTGAGACCTTGGCCGCAGAAACCGCAGCGGCGATCGGTGGCGTGGCAGCTTGATCCCACTCCCGGCTGTCAGCGCGAATATTGCCCATGACCGCGCAAACAGGTTATTTTCCCGATAATTCTCCAACTGATTTCAGCTTGCAGACATGAGGTAAGATTATGCCTAAGAACATCGTCATCTGCGCCGACGGAACCGGCAACGAGATCAAAGAAAACCTGTCCAACGTCCTGAAACTCTATCGGATTCTGGAGAAGAACGGCCAACAGGTCTGCTTCTACGATCCGGGCGTCGGCACGATCAGCAACTCCGACGCCTGGTCCAGGCTCAAACACAAGGCCAAGGGGGTGTTCGGTCTTGCAACCGGCTATGGGCTGGATGCCAATGTGCTCGACAGCTACCGCTTCCTAGTGCGGAACTACCGGGACGGCGACCAGATCTATCTCTTCGGCTTTAGCCGGGGTGCTTATACGGTACGGGTGCTGGCTGGGTTCCTCAATCTCGTCGGGCTGGTGCAGCCCGAGCAGGAGCATCTGACGAGTTGCGCGTTGACCGCCTACAAACAGGCCAGCAACCAGGACGATTTCCGCATCGCATGGAGGGTGCAGCGGGTGCTTGAGACCCGGCGCGTCACGATCCACTTCATGGGCTGCTGGGACACTGTGGGCACGGTGATCATTCCGCGCCCGGACCGGCTTTATCTCATCCCATCGCTCGAAACGCTGCCCTACACCAAGACTAACCCCTGCGTGCGTGCCTTCCGTCACGCGATCGCAATCGACGAGCGCCGGCGCATGTTCCGGCTGAGCACCTGGACCGAACCGCAGAAGTTCAAGACCAATCCCTTCGTCAAGGACGAAGATGCGGCCGAGCAGGACATCGAGCAAGTCTGGTTCGCCGGCGTCCATTCCGACATCGGCGGCGGCTATCCGGAGACCCAGAGTGGTCTGGCCAAGATTCCGCTCGACTGGATGATCGACGAGGCCGAAAAGCACGGGCTGATCTGCCATGAAAGTCGCCGCAGACGCTATGTGCAAGGCGACAATCCGCGCAACAGCACCCGAGTTTATGTGGCACCGAATCCGGAGGGCATGCTGCACGACTCGATAACCGGCGCCTGGCCGGTGTTGGAATGGCTGCCGAAACGGGCAACGCGCATCGAGTGGCACGAACGAAAGGCCGCGCTTGGCGTCTACTTGCCACGCTCTGAGCCACGGCCTATCCCGCCGGACGCCACGATCCACCCCTCGGTCGGGGAGCGGAAGCGGAGCCGCATCTCGCCTACATATAACCCAGTGAACCTCCCACCAGGGCCGCCGCTGTGACCCCGTCCCGTGTCCGGAGCAGAGTCGCAGTCCATGTGATCCCACTGGCCAATCGGCGCCGGACCCGCTAAAGCGCCCCTGTCGCAGGCTCGCGGCGAAGAACGGAGCGCCCAGGCATGTCCGCGCATCCTAAAATCCAGCCCCGCCCGGGCGTCCTGGAGATCGCGCCTTATGTGGGCGGCGAGAGTACTGTCGCGGGCGCCAACCGGGTGATCAAGCTCAGCTCGAACGAGAACCCGTTCGGCCCTAGCCCCAAGGCCCGCGCGGCCTATGAAGCGATGGCGGGCGGCCTGGCGCTCTATCCGGATGGGGGGCACACGGCGCTCCGCCAGGCGATTGCCGGCGTCCATGGGCTCGAAGCCGACCGGATCGCCTGCGGCTCGGGATCGGACGAGCTGATCGCGCTCCTCTGCAAGGCCTATGCGGGCGACGGCGACGAGGTGCTCTATTCGCGGCACGGCTTCCTGATGTACCGGCTTTCGGCGCTGGCGGCAGGCGCCACTCCGGTCGCGGCACCCGAGCGCGACCTGACCGCGGATGTGGATGCCCTGATCGCGGCGATGACCGAGCGCACGCGGCTGGTGTTCCTCGCCAACCCGAACAACCCGACCGGCACGATGATCAGCGACGCCGAGATCGCGCGGCTGACCGACGCGTTGCCGCCCGCCGCCCTCCTCGTGCTCGACGCGGCTTATGCGGAATATGTCCGGGGCGAAGGGCGCGACGGCGGAGCCGCGCTGGTCCGCGCCCGGGACAACGTGGTGATGCTGCGCACCTTCTCGAAGATCCACGGGCTCGCCGCCCTGCGCCTGGGCTGGGCCTATGCGCCGGACCATGTGATCGACGTCCTGAACCGGATCCGAGGGCCCTTCAACGTGACCGCCCCGGCGCTGGCCGCGGGCGAGGCCGCGATCCGCGACGTGGAATATGCGGATCACTGCGCGGTCACCAACGAGGTCTGGCGCGACTGGCTGGCCAAAGAGCTGCGCGCATCCGGGTTCGCGGTGACGGACAGCCAGGGCAACTTCGTTCTGACCGGCACCGACGGCCAGGCGGCCGAGGTCGATGCCCATTTGAAAGCGCGCGGCATCATCGCCCGCCGGGTCGACGGCTATGGCCTGCCCGGCTACTTGCGTATCTCGATCGGCGACGAGGCCGCCTGCCGCGCAGTGGCCGACGCTTTTCAGACGTTTCGGGCGGGCGCATGAGCGTGCTGTTCGAAAACCTGACCCTAATCGGATTGGGCCACGAGGGCTCGTCGATCGCCTGGGCGGCCAAGCGGGGCGGCCTCGCTGGCCGCATCACCGGTCATGCGCGGACCGAGGCGACCCGGGCCAGGGCGCAGGAGCTGGGATTTGTCGACCGGGCTTGCGAAACCGCGGCCGAGGCGGCCGAGGGCGCCGACCTGGTGATCCTGTGCGTCCCTGTCGGTGCCTGCGGCGATGTCGCGGCCGAGATCGCGCCGCGACTGAAATCGGGCGCGATCCTCTCCGATATCGGCTCGGTCAAAGCGCAGCTCATCGCCGATGTGGCGCCGCATGTGCCCGACGGGACCGATTTCGTCCCCGCCCACCCGCTCGCGGGCACCGAGCATTCCGGCCCGGAATCCGGCTTTGCCGAGCTTTTCGACAATCGCTGGTGCATCTTGACCCCGCTGGCCGGGAGCCGCCCGGAAGCGGTCGACCGGATGCAGGCGTTCTGGGAGGGGCTGGGCGCCAATGTCGACCGGATGGACCCGGCGCACCACGACCTGGTGCTGGCGGTGACCAGCCATGTGCCGCACGCCATCGCATATACGATGGTGGGCGTCGCCGATCACCTGCGCCGCGTGACCGATAGCGAGGTGATCAAGTTCTCGGCGGCCGGTTTCCGCGACTTCACCCGGATCGCTGCCTCCGACCCGACCATGTGGCGCGACGTGTTCCTCAACAACCGCGACGCAGTGCTCGACATCCTGGGCCGGTTCTCGGAAGAGCTCTCGCTCTTGCAGCGGGCGATCCGGATGGGCGACGGGGATTACCTGCACGAATATTTCACCCATACGCGGGCGATCCGGCGCGGCATCATCGAGGCGGGCCAAGATACCGACGCCCCGGATTTCGGGCGCCACGCCGCGCCCGCCAAGGACCCGGACGAGTGAGCGCCGGGAGCCTTGCCGTGCTCGTGACATTCGCGGTGACCGTCGCGCCGCTGCCATCGGACAAACCGCCCCCCTTCTCGCCGATCCCGCCACCGAAACACATCGTCCCGGTGCCCCGCGACCCGGCGCCGAAGGGCCTTCCCGCACGGCCCGATCCCACACGGCCCGGCGCGCCAGGGACGGTCTGCCGAGACCCCCGCCTGATCGGCCAAGCCGTGCCGGATATCGTCGAGGTCGACCGTCTCGCCTGCGGCATCGACGATCCGGTGAAAATCGGATGGATCGGCTCGATCGAACTGGCCCCGCCCATCGTGACGGGCTGCATGACCGCGCGCCGCGTCGCCGACTGGCTGACCGGTGTCGCCGAGCCCGCGGCCGAGCGGGCGCTGGGCGCCCGGATCACCGGGATGCGGGTTATGGGCAGCTATGCCTGCCGGCGGCGCAACAACGGGGCGACCAGCCGGCGATCCGAGCATGGGCGCGGGCGCGCGGTCGATATCGGCGGCTTCACCCTCAGCACCGGCCAGGTGGTCTCGGTGAAGCGCGATTGGGGCAAGGACAAGCCTGGCGCATTCCTGCGCGAGATTTGGCGGAAAGCCTGCGGTCCCTTCGCGACGGTGCTGGGGCCGGATGCCGACCCCTATCACCACGACCATTTCCACCTGGACACCAGCCCGCGGGGCGGTGCCCCCTATTGCAGGTAATAGTCGCACAATCCGAGGCTCGCCATGATCACGCAGACGGACAAAGCATACCTCGAACAAGCCCGCCTCGAGGCGCTGGATGGACTGGCCGAGGGTGGTTACCCGGTCGGGGCCGTGCTCGTCGACGGGAACCAGGCGATCGCCACCGGACGGAACCGGTCGAACCAGACGGGCGACATGACGGCCCATGCGGAAATCGATTGCCTGCGCAATGCAGGCGCGGCGGTCGAGCGCGAGGGCCTGACCCTCTACACCACCATGTCGCCTTGCGAGATGTGCTCGGGCGCGGTGATCCGGTTCGGGATCACCCGCGTGGTGATCGGCGACGCGGTGTCGTTTGCGGGCGACCCGGACCATCTGCGACGGCACGGGGTCGAAGTCGAGGTCGTGAACGACCCGGACTGCATGGCGTTGATGGAGGGCTGATCCGGTTTCACCGACGCAGAGGCGCAGCCTCCGGGCCCCGCCAGTCGAACGGGATGTGCTTGGCGGAATTCACCTCCCAAGAGAACTCGAAGCCGAAGGCGTCGACCTTGCAGACTTGCGACTTACCCCAGGTGACCAGTTGCCCCGGACCCGTCTCCGAACCCGGCGCACCGGTCAGGCGAGGATATTCGCCGGGATTGCTGGTCGGCCCGGTAATCGCCTCGGCCCAGGCCTTGACCTTGCCCGCGATGTCGACGCCCCAGCGCGATTGGTTGGGAGTGATCTCGTAGACGATTTTGGCGCGTTCGGTACCGATCACCTTGCGGCCACCGCTGAACAAAGCATTTACCTCGCCCGGAAAGCCCCCGGCCCGGCCGCCGAAAATCGTCGCCAGAGCGTCGGCCTGGGCATCGTCGGCGCGCTCGTCGATGAAGATGCCGAATTCGCCTTCGACCATGCCGGCCCACAAGTCGCCGTCCCATCTTCCTACCCGGACGAAACATGAATCATCCAAGCAAGTGTCGCCGTAATGGCCCTTGCCGATATGCCAGAAGAGGACGCATTCGCAGAAGCCATTGTCGGGTGCCTGCGCGAAGGTGCAGGGACAGGCGACGGCGCAACTGCAATTGTCGAACCATTCTCCCGCGATATGCCAAGTCGGTATGTCTGCCATCGCTTTCTCCATATCCTCGGTCCCCGATTGGCCGATATCAAGATTGCTCGCCGCCGGGTTCAAATCACAAACAGGTACCATGTCGCGACAGTTGTTGGAGACGCGCCACTGCTCCCTGCTAGCACCCCGTCTCGCTGCGCTTGACCCAGGCGCCCCGGTCGTCCTGAGCCCAATAGACGGCCTTCAGCCCGGCATCGGCGACCATGCGCCATTGATCGCGTGCCTTGGCGACGGCACTCTCGTCATGACCGTCGAACAGGACCGCCACCATCTCCATTTCGGCAAGCTCGCCGGTTCCGGCCGCCGCGTTGTCGATCAGGAACAGCGTGTTCGCCCCGTTTGGATTGGCAGGCTCATCCCCCTCGCATCCCATCCAGACGGGCTGACGCGCCGCATTGCCGTCGGCGCGGCTGCCATGGGGCAGGAAGCTGCCATCGCCATGGGTCCAGAGATGGGTGGCCAGCGCCTCGACCCGGTCAGGGTCGGTGCCACGCACCACGACCCGCCAGCCGCGCTCCAGGCTTTTCTCCAGCATCACCGGCAGGGCCGATTCCAGCGGCCGCGCGGTCAAGTGGTAAAACCGGACCTCGCCCAAGGGCTCAGCGCTCCATCCGGGTCCGGACCAGTTGGTCGAGCGCCGCGACGCCCCATCCGGTCGCCCCCTTCGGCGCCAACTCGGTGGCCGAGCTGACCGAGGCCACGCCCGCGATGTCGATATGGATCCACGGCATGCCATCCTGGATGAAGCGGTGCAGGAACTCGGCCGCGGTGATCGAGCCCGCTGGGCGCCCGCCCACATTCTTCAGGTCCGCCAGCCGCGACTTCAGCTGATCGGCATACGGCTTGCCCAGCGGCATCCGCCAGGCGTCGTCGCCCACCAGATCGGCCGCCTCGCCAAACTGGCCCGCCAGCTTGTCGTCGTTCGAGAAATAGCCCGCACGGTGATGGCCGAGCGCGATCACCATGGCCCCGGTCAGCGTCGCCAGATCAATCACCCCCTGCGGCTCAAACTCCTGCTGGGTGTACCAAAGCGCGTCGCAGAGAACGAGCCGCCCCTCGGCATCGGTGTTGATCACCTCGACCGTATCGCCCTTCATCGATTCGACGATATCGCCGGGGCGCTGCGCCTTGCCGCCGGGCATGTTCTCGACCAGGCCGACGACGCCGATCACGTTCGCCTTGGCCTGGCGCAGGGCGAGTGTCTTCATGACGCCGGAGACGACGCCCGCGCCGCCCATATCCATGGTCATGTCTTCCATGCCTCCGGCGGGCTTCAGCGAGATGCCGCCAGTGTCGAAGACCACGCCCTTGCCCACCAGTGCCAGGGGCGCCTGCTTACGCTTCGAGCCTATCCACTTCATCACCACGATCTTCGATTCGCTGGCCGAGCCCTGCCCGACCGCCAACAGCGCCCGGGCGCCCAGCTTCTTGAGTTCCCGCTCGCCCAGCACCTCGACCTCAACGCCCAGCTTCTCGAGCGCTTTCAGTTCCTTGGCGAAGCTGTTGGTTGTCAGAACATTGGCGGGCTTGTTGACCAGGTCGCGGGTGAAGAACACGCCCTCGGCCAAGGCCCGGAAGGGTGCAAAGGCCTTTTGCAGGCCTGCCAGGCGCGGCGTCACGACCGCCACGGCACGCGCGTTGTCCTTTGCCTCGTCATCGGTCTTGAAGTCGTTGAAATCGTATAACCGCAAGATCATGGCCCACAGCATCTCGGCGACCAGTTTGTCGTCGGCCAGGCCGGCCGGACACAGCGTGACATCGCCCTTTGCCAGGACCTTGGCGATGGCACTGCCGGTTTTGCGCGCGGCGGTGCGGTCAGGATCGTCACCGATCGCCGCCAGGATCACCCGTTTCGCCGCCATCCCGCCTGGATAGGAAATGCTGCGCGCCGTGCCCGGCTTGCCCTTGAAATCGTCGCCGACGGCGCGGGTCAGGGCACCACCCATCGCCTCGTCGATCTCAGAGGCGGCGGGCCCCAACACGCCGTCTGCGGCCGCGAAAACAACCAGGGTTCCCTCGACCGCCTCTAGGTCGGTGCCTCGCGCGGGCAGAAATTCGATTGTGGCGGGTGTCGTCATCGTGTGCTCCCTCGCAGCTCGGTCAGAACGGCCGATCAAGAACTATCGCGGATTCTCCGTCCTGGCCAGATGAGGGTCCCTCCGGGCTTGCTGATCGCGCGACTCGCCGCATAAAAGGGAGTGAGTAAGAGCGTCCCAGCAGGAATTCGCATGCGTCCGTGCCAACGCGCCATTCCGGTCATCGGAGCGATCGCCGCCGAATTGGCGCTGGTCGGCGTGCTGGTATTCGCCCTAACGCTGCACGCCGCCGCCCAAGTGCCGCAGGCAAAGCCAGACCTGCCGGTCGCCCTGGTCGCCGACCAGGTAGACTACGACACCCGGTCAGGCATCGTCACCGCCAACGGGTCGGTCGAGGTCTATTATGGCGAGCGGACCCTGACCGCCGACAAGATCGTCTATGACAGCAATACCGGCCGGATCAACGCCGAAGGGCAGATCGTGCTGCGCGACGCATCCGGCGCCACGGTCTTCGCCGACTTCGCCGAGTTGGACGATGATCTGCGCGAGGGGCTGGTCCGGGGCGCTCGCTCGGTGATGGGCGAGCATGTCAAGCTGTCGGCCACCGAGGCGCGGCGCATTGATGGCCGGTTCAACACGCTGACCAAGGCGGTCTACAGCCCCTGCAAGGTCTGCGCGGCGGATCCGACGCCGCTCTGGCGCATCCGGGCGCGCCGGGTGATCCATGACGAGGTCGAGCGGATCATCCACTACGAGGACGCCACCTTCGACGTGATGGGCGTGCCGATCGCCTGGCTTCCCTATTTCAGCCACCCGGACCCGACCGTCGATCGCGCCAGCGGTTTCCTGGTGCCCACCTTCCGGCAGTCCTCGGTCACCGGATACGGCGCCCAGATCCCCTATTACTGGGTGATCGACGATTATTCCGACTTGACCGTCAGCCCACTGATCACCACCGGCGACGGGCTGGTCGGGGTCGCGGAATTCCGCCGCAACTTCGAGGCGGGCGACTTCTCGATCGGCGGCAGCCTGACACGCGACAATTACGAGGGTCCCCAGGAATTCCACGGCCATGTCGAGGCGAAGGGAGATTTCGCCCTGATCAGCGACTATCGCTGGGGCTTCGACGCCATCGCGACGACCGATAACGGGTTCCTGCGGCGCTACGACTTCTCGGACGATGACCGGCTCACCAGCGAGTTCTATTTGCGCCGATATGCCGAAGACGGGTTCTTCGACATGACCGCGGTTTATTTCCAGAGCCTGCGCGACGACGAGCCATCGGGCCAGATCCCGGTCGCGCTGCCCGATTTCGACGCACGCCATGACCTTCCCGGGTTCCTGGGCGGAGGCGATCTGGGCTTCTTCGCCTCCAGCGCTGTTCTCTTGCGCGGCCAGGGCGTCGATACCGGGCGAATCTCGCTCGGCGCCGATTGGGAGCGCCAGGAGATCATGCCCTCGGGCGTTCTGCTGCGCGGGTTCGCCGAGGTCAGGGGCGATTTCTTCGTCGTCGACGACTTCTCCGGTGTCGACAATGCGACGGACCTGCGCCTGGCGCCGCTCGCGGGTATCGAGGCGCGTTATCCGCTGATCTATGATTCGCCAGGCGGCGTGACCCATGTGCTCGAGCCAATCGCCCAAGCGGTGGTTTCACCCTACGGGATCAACGAGGCGGACATCCCGAACGAGGACAGCCTGGTCACCGAATTCGACGAGACGAACCTCTTCGACATCTCACATTTCACCGGGATCGACGCCTTCGAGGAAGGCCCCCGCTTCAATCTCGGCATGCGCTACGAGATGATGTCGCCCCAGGGCCTCGATTTCGATGCCAGCGCGGGCCGTGTGTTCCGGTTCCGCTCGGCAGACGAGTTCACCGAAGGGTCGGGACTGTCGGATACCGCGTCCGATTGGGTCGGCGCCTGGTCGGCCAGCTATGACCCTTACGTGACGGTCCGGCAGCGGGTCCGGATCACCGACGGGTTCGAGCTGACCCGGAACGAGGTCGGCGCCGAGTTCGATTTCGGCCGGGTCGACTTCACCGGCAGCTATATCTTCCTGGAATCCGACCCGGCGATCGACGCTCCGGAGGATCGCGAGGAGGCGCGCGGCAGCGCGCGGTTCTGGCTCGACCGGAACTGGTCACTGCTCGGCAATATGCGGCGCGATCTCGAAAATCACGAATTCGTCGAGATCGGCGGCGGCATTGCCTTTATCAACGAATGCTGCGAGATCGACTTCTTCGTGAAGCGCGACTTCACCGAGTCGGATGACGCACCAGCCTCGACTTCGGTCGGCGTGCGGATAAAATTGTTTACCCTCGGCAACGAGGATCAATCCAGGGTAAACCGGTAACCAACTCACAAGAACAGCGTCTCGAATGAGGCCTAGGGCGGAGACTGTATGATGTTTATGACCCGGTACGGGTTGCAGACCCTGTTCGGCGCGGTGGCGCTGGGCGCAATCATTCTTGCCGGCGGCATGAGCGGGGGAGCAGTGGCGCAGACCATGTTCCGCCCCGTCGCAGTGGTCAATGACGCCGCGGTCACCGGCTACGATCTGGACCAGCGGGCGAAGATATTGGCCGCGCTCGGCTTTCGCGGTGGTGACGGCGTGGCTTTGAAGCGCGAAGCGCTCGACCGGCTGATCGACGACCGGCTCAAGGTTCAAGCCGGTGCGAGCGGCGGTATCACGGCTTCACCGGAAGAGATCGACGACGCGCTCGGCCAGATCGCCAAGCGCGCCAAGGTGACACCCGAGCAATTGGTGGCGGGAATGGGCGCTAAGGGCGTCACCGAACAAGCACTGCGTGACATGATCGCCGCGGATGTGGTGTGGCGCGGGGTTGTGCGCGCCCGCTTCTCGCGCCGGACGGAACCGGCCGAGGGCGAGATCGACGCCGAAATATCAGAGATGACGGGCCGGATCGGCAGGTCCTACAAATTGGCGGAGATCGGATTGCCTGCCAGCGGTGGCGGCCGCAGCGCGGCCGATACCGCGGCCCTTGCGGATCGTCTCTATGCCGAGCTCAATTCCGGCGCCGACTTCGACGCGGCGGTCAAGAAGTATTCCCGTGCCCCCAGCGCCAAGCGCGGGGGCGAGCTTGGCTGGGTCCCGGGCAACCAGTTGCCACCGGATCTCGTCGCCTCGCTTGCGGCGCTGAAGCCGGGGGAGGTGGCTCCGCCGCTTCCCGTCACCGGTGGCGTCTCGATCCTGAAGCTGCTGGATGTGCGCAGCGACGACAGCGACGCGGTTGACACGAATGACCCGCAATTGCGCGACCGGGCACGGGTCAAGCTCCAGAACGAGCGGATCGAACGCCTGGCCGAAGGCCTTTTGCAGGAATTGCGGCGCGATGCGCTGATCGAGCTGCGCGGTCAATGAGCGATGCGGGGCCCTTGGCCCTGACAATGGGCGACCCGGCCGGGATCGGGGCGGAAATCGCGGTCAAGGCTTGGGCGTCGGGCGCCAGCGAGGCGCCTTTCTTCGTTATCGGCGATCCCGACATGCTGCGCCGTCAGACAGACTCGGTGGTGACGGAAATCGCCGCGCCCGAGGAGTGTGCCGCGGTCTTCGCGGATGCCTTGCCCGTGCTGCCCATGCCCCTGCCCGCACAAGCCGCGCCCGGACAGCCGGATCCCGCCAATGCCGCTCAGGTGATCGCCTGGATCGAACGCGCTGTCGCTTTCACGCGAAGTGGCGAGGCGGACGCGGTGGTAACCAATCCGATCAACAAGAAGGCTCTGATGGACGGCGCGGGTTTCGCGTTTCCCGGCCACACGGAATATCTGGCACATCTGGGCGGCGTTGCCCGCTCGGTGATGATGCTGGTCTCGCCGCTGCTCCGCGTGGTGCCGGTGACAATCCATATCCCGTTGGCACGGGTCCCCAGTGCCCTTAACACCGAGCTGATCGAGGAGACCGCGCGGATCGTCGCCCAGGCGCTGATCCGGGATTTCGGCATCGAGCGGCCGCGCCTGGCAGTCGCCGGCCTGAACCCCCATGCGGGCGAGGACGGCGCAATGGGCCGCGAGGAGATCGAGGTGATCGCCCCCGCGATCGGTCGGCTAAGGGCAGACGGGCTCGATATCACCGGGCCGCTGCCTGCGGATACGATGTTCCATACCAGCGCGAGGGCCAGCTATGACGCGGCTCTGGCGATGTATCACGATCAGGCGCTCGTGCCGCTGAAGGCGTTGGATTTCGCCCATGGGGTCAACGTGACCCTGGGTCTGCCGTTCATCCGCACTTCGCCGGACCACGGCACGGCTTACGACATTGCCGGCACCGCGCAGGCGGACCCCACAAGCCTGATCGAGGCACTGAACCTGGCGGCACGCATGGTGGCCCGCCGGGCGGCTGCGTGAGCATCGCCCCCGACGGCCTGCCGCCCCTGCGCGAGGTAATCGCGCGTCATGGCCTTTCAGCACGCAAGGCGTTGGGGCAGAACTTCCTCCTGGATCTCAACCTCACGCGACGGATCGCGCGCGCTGCCGGAGACCTGACAAGCGTCACCGTGGTCGAAATTGGTCCCGGGCCCGGCGGCCTCACGCGCGCGCTTCTGGCCGAAGGCGCCAATAGGGTCGTTGCTGTCGAGCGCGACCGGCGCTGCCTGGCGGCGCTCGCCGAAATCGCGTCGCATTATCCGGGCCGTCTCGAAGTGATCGAGGGGGACGCGCTGGCACTCGGTCTCGCGGACCGGATCGAAGGGCCGGCCCGCATCATCGCCAACCTGCCCTACAATATCGGGACCGAGCTTTTCGTGCGCTGGATGACCCCGGAGGCGAGCGGCGGCGGCTGGCCGCCCTGGTGGCGCTCTATGACGCTGATGTTCCAGCGCGAGGTCGCCGAGCGGATTGTCGCACAGCCCGGCAGCCGCACCTTCGGTAGGCTCTCGGTCCTGGCGCAATGGCGCGCTACCGCGCAGATCGCCTTCGAGGTCAATCCAGCGGCCTTCACGCCGCCGCCCAAGATCACGTCGGCCGTGGTCCATGTCGAGCCCACAGACCAGCCCCGGGACGTCGATCCGCGTATGGTCGAGGCGGTGACCCAGGCGGCCTTCGCCCAGCGCCGGAAGATGTTGCGCCAATCGCTGAAGAGCGGATTCGCGGACCCGCTGACGCTGCTTGCGCACGCCGGCATCGACCCCGCGCGGCGCGCCGAGACGTTAAGCATTCTGGAGTTTCTGGACTTGGCGCGCGCCGCCTCGGCGGCACGCAACTGAGGGGCTATTCGGCCGGCGTCTCGGGCTCGGCTGTTTCGCCATCCGCCTGCTGGTCGCGTGCCGGGCGGCGGCGGCGCTTTGGCTGGCTGGCGCTCAGATCCTCGGCCTCGATCAGCAGGCTGCCCGCGTCGCCCCCTTCCGCATCGATCATGGTCAGGCCGCTGACCTCGGATTCGCGCGGGGAATCGCGCCCGTTTCCGCGGGCTTCGGCGTCCGCGCCATTGGCTTGCGCCTCTCCCGACTCAGTCTGGGATGTTCCGGCGACGTGCGGCTGCTCGCCGTCGCCCTGCTGGGCATCGCGGCGCTCCTGCCGGGCGCCCATCGCCTCGACCAGGATCCGCTGATAGTGCTCGGCATGTTGCAGGAAGTCCTCGGCCACCACGCGGTCGCCCGAAGTCTGGGCGTCACGGGCCAGGGACAAGTATTTGTCGATAATCTGTTGCGGCGTGCCGCGCACCTTGCCCTCGGGCCCGGCGCTCTCATAAACGCGGTTCAGGTTATTGCCGCTCGGCTTGCGCCCGCCACGACCTCTGGTCCGGTTAGGTTTCTGCGATGATCTCATCTTATCCGTTCTTATTTACATTCGCTTGGGCCACCGATGGGGCGGTGGAACACCCTAGCTTGCCTGCTGCCGTTACAGACGCCTTCGCGCCTCGGGCGGCCTCGTGTCGTTCGCTTGAAGCGGTGTCCCGGTATCCCCAACCGACTGCTCTGCGATCATCTCCGCGAGCACCCGGGACGCATATGCATATACCTCGTTTTCGCGCGCACTCAACCTGAAAACACGGAAAAGCTTTGAATATTTCGTGACGTGCGGCTTTTTTTCCTTAGAATCTGGCGGAAATGACACGGTTACGGGCATCGAGGTCGCGGAACACAGCCTGAACGCGAAGCCCCGCGGCCGCCAAGAGCGTAGAAACCTCATCGGCTTGGCCCGGCCCGATTTCCAGCAAAACCCGGCCTTCGGGCGCCAGATGATGGCGCACCCCGGCGATGATTTCACGGTATGCGGCAAGACCGTCGGCGCCCGCACGCAGCGCTTGAATCGGTTCGTGCAACCGCACTTCGGGGTCCAGATCGGCGATCTCCGCCTCGGCGATATAGGGCGGGTTCGAGACGATCAGGTCAAAGCGGCCCTCGACGGCCTCGAACCAGTCCGAGAGGATCAGCGTTGCCCGGTCCGCCACGTTCAAGCGATCGGCGTTTCGGCGCGCGACGTCGAGGGCTGCGGGGCTGATATCGACGCCGGCACCTGTTGCCCCGCGCCACTCGGCCAGGAGCGTCAGCAATATGCAGCCCGACCCGATGCCCAAATCCAGGATGCGCTGGGGTTCCGGGCCCGCCAAGGCCGCATCGATCAGGGTCTCGGTTTCGGGTCTCGGGTCCAGCACATCCGGTGTCACGGCAAAACGACGGCCCCAGAACTCCCGTTCGCCGGTGATCTGCGCGACCGGGACCCGGCGCATCCGCGCCACAATGGCCTGCTCGAACTGCGTCAATTCATCGTCCTCGGCCCGCGCGCCCAGCGCCGCCGACAGGGCCGCTCCGTCGATCCTCGCGGCCCAGCGATAGAGCAGCCGCGCATCGCGCTCGGGCTCGGGCACGCCCGACCCCGCCAGCCGCTCGGCTCCCTGGGCAATCGCGTCGGCCCGGGTCGGACCCTTCATGCGTTCATCTCGGCCAGCTTCGCCGCCTGATCGGCCGCGATCAGTGCGCCGGTGATCTCGGCCAAATCGCCTGCCATCACCTGGTCCAGCCGGTAGAGGGTCAGCCCGATCCGGTGATCGGTGACCCGGCCTTGGGGAAAATTGTAGGTGCGGATGCGCTCGGACCGGTCGCCCGAGCCGACTTGGCCCTTGCGGTCCGCGGCCCGCTCCGCCGCCGCCGCCTGGCGCTCCATGTCAAAAAGCCGCGCGCGAAGCACCTCCATGGCACGCGCGCGGTTCTGGTGCTGGGACTTCTCCGAGGCGGTCACGACGATCCCGGTCGGCAAGTGGGTGATCCGGACCGCCGAGTCGGTTGTGTTGACGTGCTGGCCGCCCGCACCCGAAGCCCGCATCGTGTCGATCCGAATGTCCGAGGCCGGAACATCCACGTCGATCTCTTCGGCCTCGGGCAACACGGCGACGGTCGCGGCCGAGGTGTGGATGCGCCCGCCCGATTCGGTTTCCGGCACCCGCTGGACCCGGTGGACACCGCTCTCGAACTTGAGCTTGGCGAAGACCCCCTTGCCACGGATCGCGACGACAACCTCCTTGTAGCCGCCAAGCTCGGACGGGCTCTCGTCCAGAATTTCGGCCGACCAACCCTGCCCTTCGGCGTAGCGCAGATACATACGCAGCAGGTCGCCGGCGAAGAGCGCCGCCTCGTCGCCGCCGGTGCCCGGACGGATCTCCAGGATCGCGGCGCGTTCATCGGCGGCGTCGCGCGGCAGCAGCGCCAGGCGCAGTTCCTCCTCCAGCCTCGGCAGCCGGGCCTCGATCTGGGCGATCTCCTCCTCGGCCAGCGCCCGCATGTCCGGCTCTTCCAGCATCTCGCGCGCCGCTTCCAGGTCGGCTTGCGCCCCTTGCCAGGCGTGGATCGTCGAGACCACGGGCTGCAGCGCAGCGTAGTCACGGCCAAGCTGGGCGATCTCGGCGGCTTCGGTGGCCGAGTTCATCTTCGCCTCGATGAAGGCGAAGCGTCCGAGGATCTCCTGCAATCGCTCTGATGGGATCATTGGCGCGGTCTGCCCCGCCCGGGGGCACAGGTCAAGCGGGTCGTTGTGTGGGCCGAAAAACGATATATATTTAGGCAATGCACAAAATGTTCCTGGTAGCCGCCGCGATCGCGGCCGTATTGTCCCTTGGCGCTGGCGAGGCGAGCGCCCAGCGGATTCAGAACCCGAACTTCACGCAGCCGCCCGCCAAGGACGGCTACACCTACCCGGATTGCTATTGCACCGACAGCAAGGGCCAGCGTGTCGAGAAGGGCCAGAAGGCCTGCCTGACCATCGGCTCGCGCCGGGTTCTGGCGCGTTGCGAGTTGTCGGTAAACAACCCCATCTGGCGTCCGGAATCCGAGGGTTGTCCCGGCGTCTGATCGCCTGGGTTACGGATCATCGCCGAGCGCCGCGAGCCAAGCGGTGACCCGTTTCTCGTTCACGCCCAAATCCGAGTTCCCGTAGCGCGAGCGGGAATAGACGATCAGCGCCGCGCCCTCGCCGGCATCCACGGCCTTGACGGTGATATAGTCGGGGAAGCCTATGACCCGGCTGCGCTGCACATAGGTGATCATGCCTTCGTCGAGGCTGCCCGCGATCACCTTGACGCGCGGCTGGGCGCGCGTGACTGAATCGAAACGGGCAAGCAAGTCGCGGGGCGGTTCACTTCGGGTCGTGGTCTCCAGGTCAATCTGGGCGACCGTCGCGCCGGGCGGGGCGGCCAGAAAGTCGTTCGGCCTGGCGGACCGCTCGATGGTCGCCGGGTCCCGATGCCACCGGGCCGGGTCGTGCGAAGAATAGTTGACGATCAAATATAACGCGCCCGCTGCGGCGAATGCGGCCAGCATCAGCCATCGGGTCAGCCGCCGGCGGAAGCGGCGGATCAATTGATTACTCCGCGGCGTGGGGCGCTGGGGCGATACCGGCGCCACTGCTGGCGGAAGCGGTATCGGTGGCGCGTTCGGCCTCCAACTCGGCAGCCTTGGCCTCGACCTGTTCGACGATGTGATCGATCATCTCGTCATTGTCCATCCGGTGGCTTTTCTGCCCCGCCAGGTAGACCATGCCGAAGCCCGCGCCGCCGCCGGTGAAGCCCACATCGGTCATCAGCGCCTCGCCCGGCCCGTTAACGACACAGCCAATGATCGACAGGCTCATCGGCGTCTTGATGTGCTCCAGCCGCTTTTCCAGGATGCCGACGGTCTTGATCACGTCGAAGCCCTGACGCGCACAGGAAGGACACGAGATAATATTGACGCCCCGGTGGCGCAGCCCGAGGGATTTCAGGATTTCGAAGCCGATCTTGACCTCCTCGACCGGATCTGCGGACAACGAGACCCGGATCGTGTCGCCGATCCCCATCCACAGCAGGTTGCCGAGGCCGATGGCGGATTTGACCGTGCCCGAGACCAGGCCGCCCGCCTCGGTGATGCCCAGATGGATCGGCGCGTCGGTGGCGTCGGCCAGCTGCTGATAGGCGGCTGCGGCCATGAACACGTCGGATGCCTTGCACGAGATCTTGAACTCGTGGAAGTCGTTGTCCTGCAGGATCTTGATGTGCTCGAGCCCGCTCTCGACCATCGCGTCCGGGCAAGGCTCACCGTATTTCTCCAGCAGGTGCTTCTCCAGCGAGCCCGCATTGACTCCGATGCGGATCGAGCAACCATGGTCACGCGCGGCCTGGATGACCTCGCGCACCCGGTCAGCCGAGCCGATGTTGCCGGGATTGATCCGCAGGCAAGCGGCACCGGCTTGCGCCGCCTCGATGGCGCGCTTGTAGTGGAAGTGAATGTCGGCCACGATCGGCACATCGACGCCCTTGACGATCTTCCTCAGCGCCGCTGTCGAGTCCGTGTCCGGGCACGATATCCGGACGATGTCCGCGCCCGCCTCGGCACAGGCCTGGACCTGAGCAATGGTCGCGTCCGCGTCCGAGGTCAGCGTGTTGGTCATGGTCTGGACGCTGATCGGAGCGTCGCCGCCGATCTCGACCGCGCCGATCCGGATCTTGCGGCTCTTGCGGCGATAGATGTCACGCCAGGGGCGGATGGCGTTCACGGACATGTGGCTCTCCGGTGGAAGAAATTCCGTCGCTGGTCAGAGATAAGAGCAACACAACGGGAAGTCGAGGGAACGGCAGGCCGCGCCTCCCGGCTTCACTGGCTAATTTCCGCCTGCGCGCGCTCCACCGGCGCCGCGCCGGAGGCGCCGATTGTCTCCGCATTCACCTCGGGCATTGCCTCGGCGACATCGTCGGCGCGCAGCGAGACGTTCTTGACCACGCTGCCCGAGGAACCGACGGGACCGTAGGTGATCCCATCGATCACAACGAAAACCGCCCCGGCATTGCCGGCGCGCAGCATTGGATCGGCGACCCGGTCGGGCAATGCGAACCGGTCGCCCGGCTGCAGGATGCCCTCGAAGACGATTGCCTCCTCGCCGTCGCGAACCCGGATCCAGGCGGTGTTGGTGGCGTGGATCGCGACATCCGGCGGGCCGCTTGCGGCAACCTGCGCGGCAACGGCCGGCGCGGCGGCCGCGACCGGCGCGCTCAGCGGATCGGATGGCGGTTCGACAACCCGGCCCCAGGCCGGCCCAGCCAGGCGCGGATCAGCCTGATCCGTCGCGACCGTCAGTTCGGGTTCCGGCTCGGGTTTGTGGACTTTGTAGATGCCAGACGTTTCGGGGTCGATATCGGCGATCGGGCCGTCGCGCGATGGCAGCAACGGCGGCAGATCGGTTGGCACAGCGGCCAACACGCCGCCACCTGCATAGGCATCCGCGTCCGGGCGGCGCAGCAGCCCGCCCTCGACAGTGGGCGGGGTGATCAGTGGCGCATCGGCGACCACCTCGGGCGCCTCCGGCAGCGGCGAGAACCCCACTCGCTGGATATCCTGCAGCAATGCGTAGCCGCCATAACCGAGCCCCGCGACCAGAGCGATCAGAGCCAGGCCCGAGGCGATCCCGCCCAGGCTGATCTGCGTGCCGATATTGACCGGAGCCGATTTGACCGCAAAGCGCGATTGGGTCAGTCCGCCACCGATCGCCGCTCCGGCGGCCGCGATGGTCTGCAACCCGGTGGGACTTTCGGCGCGGTTGCCACGGCCGGTCGAGCCCGAGGGCGACCGGAACCCGGACTCGGCGCAGAAGCGGTGGTAGCAATCCTCCGGGTCGAGCCCCAGATAGCGCGAATAGGACCGGACATAGCCGGCCACCACGCTGTCATTGGGAAACCCGTCAAGGTCGCAATCCTCGATGGCGCGAATGATGTGGGCCCGAATTCTGAGGTCGCGTTCGGCATCTTCGATGGTCTTGCCGATGGACGCACGTTCTCCGCGCATCTCGTCGCCGAGAGTCACCTCGTATTCATCGTACCCCCGGAGCCTCATACGGATTGCCCCTACCTAGGCTCATCTCATCGAATTTATTCGGGTTTTTTCGACCCGTCGCCAGCGGCAAAGTATTGCAGACCCGCATCGGTTAATCAATCGGCGAAACCTGATTTCAAAGGCGATTTCGCGGGTTGCGGACGAAACCTCCCTGGCACAGGTCGGCCTGGCCGGTTGCTGCGGCGGGACTTTTCAACCTGTGATCGAATTCAAGCGCAAGCACCGGCACCTCGCGTGCTTCGATCCGCCGCATCGATCCACCCCATCGGATCCCGGCCTTCGCAAGGGGCCAGGCCGCACACGGGTCAATAGATATACTTGATCTCTTCGGTCCAGTAGCGCTCGACCGATCGCAGGTCGGTGTTCATCGCCTGCATGCCTTCCGAGCGCAACCGCCCATGGGCACCCAGATCGCTCGCGTGACGCTTGAACAATTCGGCGACAACCCGGTGAACCTCCATACCTTTCTCGGTCAGGCGCACCCGGACCGACCGGCGGTCCACATCGCAACGCTGATGGTCGATATAGCCACCTTCCACCAGTTTCTTGAGGTTGTAGGAGACGTTCGAGCCCTGGTAGTAACCGCGGCTCTTCAGCTCGCCCGCCGTCATCACCTTGTTGCCGATATTGAACAGCAGCAACGCCTGCACGGCATTGATCTCGACCCGGCCCAGCCGTTCGAACTCGTCCTTGATCACGTCCAGCAGCAGCCGGTGCAGCCGCTCGATCAGGGCCAGGGTTTCAAGGTAGCCGGAATCGATATCCGGGGCGGCATTTTCCTCACCGGTGCCACCCTCCAATAGCCGTCCCTCGGCGGCATAGGCTGCGCTGTTGCTCATTCCGTTCTCCGCATCCTGTTCGACCGGCGAATAGGCCGCGTCGCGCAGCAGGATGGGCAGAAAAGGAAAACGCCGCGTTAATGGGGGCGTTCATTGCCCGTCTCCATCTAAATATCACCCCGCAACAGCTTGATCACCCCCGAGAAATCCCGTTCGGATTGGCCCGCCAAATCCATCAGCGAATAGATCTGAGTCGCCTGGGCTCCCATCGGCGTATGCGCGCCCGCAGCCTGTGCCGCCTGCATCGCGATCCGCAGGTCCTTCAGCATCAGCGCCGCGGCGAAACCCGGCTGATAGTCCCGGTTGGCGGGCGAGGCCGGCACCGGACCCGGCGCAGGGCAATAGTCGTTCAGCGCCCAGCACCGCGCGGTGGCGGTGGATGAGATTTCGTAGAGCTTCTCAGCCTCCAGCCCCAGGCGTTCGGCCAGGTTGAAGCCCTCCGAGACCGCGATCATCTGGATCGCCAGCATCATGTTGTTGCAGATCTTGGCGGCCGATCCCGCGCCCGCGTCGCCCGCATGGAAGATGTTCTTGCCCATCGCCTGCAGCACCGGCTCGGCGGCGGCGAAGGCCTGGGCGCTGCCGCCGGCCATGAAGGTCAGCGTGCCGGCGCTCGCGCCTCCGACCCCACCGGACATGGGGCTGTCGATCATCATCTGCCCGCGTGTCCCGGCCTCGGCGATCACGGCGCGGGCGGTCTCCACATCGATGGTCGAGCAATCGATGAAGATCGTGCCGGGCCGGGGCGCGGCCAGGATGCCGCCCTCGCCCAGATAAACCCCGCGCACATGCTGGGCGGCGGGCAATGCGGTGACCACCCCATCGACCTCCGATACGGCCTCAACGGGACTTGCGGCGCGGGCACCACCCTCGGACTCCAGCGCCGCCAACGCGGCCTCGGAAAGATCAAACCCGGTCACCTGATGACCCGCCTTCATCAGGTTGCGCGCCATCGGCAGACCCATGTTTCCCAACCCGATGAAACCGATGCTTGCCATTGGCCCGTCTCCCATGCCTAGCTGCTTCCGCTTCGATCTTTACCCCATCCCGCACCGGTCCGAAAAGGCGGAGAAGGTTGGAAATCACGACGTTCCTGATCATCGCCGTGACCTTCCTGCTGGCGGGCGCCGTCAAGGGCGTGATCGGGCTGGGTCTTCCGACGGTCGCGCTGGCGCTTCTGACCGCGACTCTGGGGCTGCAACCCGCGATGGCGCTGATGCTGGCGCCCTCCTTCGTCACCAATGTCTGGCAGGGTGCCGTCGGCGGCCATGGCCGGGCGATCGCGGCCCGGCTCTGGCACTTCATGGCGGCGGCGGTTCTGACCATCTGGATCGGCGCGGCGCTGGCCGCCCATGTGGATGTGGCATGGCTTTCCGCGCTTTTGGGGTTCCTGACCCTGATCTATGGGGCGATCGGCCTGGCGCGCGCGTCCCTGACGCTTCCACGCGGTGCCGAACGATGGGCGGGCCCGTTGACCGGAGCGGTCAACGGCGTGCTGACCGGCCTGACCGGCACCTTCGTCGTCCCGAGCGTGCTCTACATGCAGTCGCTGGGCCTGCCGCGCGACATGCTGATCCAGGCGATGGGGGTTCTCTTCACGCTCTCGACCGTGACACTTGCCCTGGCGCTCTCGGACCGCGGGTTGCTCGGTGCCGATCTCGGGCTGCAATCCACGGCCGCCGTGATCCCGGCCCTGGCGGGCATGGTGATCGGCCAACGCATCCGGCAGCGCATCTCCGAGCCCACCTTCCGCCGGGTCTTCTTCGTCAGCCTGGTTGTGCTCGGCCTTTTCATCATCGCCCGGTCGTTGGGTTGAGGGCCGCTGGGGTGAGGCGGGCGCGCCTTGTAGGGCGGGGCTCACCCCGCCATTCTGCCCGTTGCGCGAGAAACTGCACGAGCGCGCGCCAACTCTGAATAATCGGTTAAAATCCCGAATACGCGTTTCAAATCAATCCGCTAATACGCCTCTCACATGTGAGAGCCCCCGGAGTCTCACACCGCTCCAGCCTCAATCCGCAGGATATCGACCAATCCCGCATGCGCCTCCGGCACCGGCCGGGCTCCGGTGATCCAGTAGTAGATGTCCCAGTCGTTCTCCTCCAAGAGCTGCTCGTAGGCGTCAAGCGCGGCTTCGTTGAGCTCGGCCAGCCGGGTATCGGCGAAGGGGCCCAGGATCAGGTCCATCTCGCGCGTCCCACGGCGCCAGCTTCTGATCCGCAGGCGCTTCAGCCGGGTCTCGCGATCCTCGGTCATGCGCCCTCCTCGGGCCAGAGCCAGGCCGCCCCGATCACCCCCGAACTGTCGCCCAACCGGTTCTTCAGAACCGGCGTCCGGAAGACGTCCGAGAAGATATGGGGGCGCATCGCCTGGGACAGGTCGCCGTAGAGGTGATCGAGGTTCGAAAGGCCGCCCCCCAG
>JAOTXT010000111.1 GCA_029862205.1 Paracoccaceae bacterium | reverse complement strand
CGTCTTTACCCGCATAGTCCCAGCCGTGGCAGGACTTGCAGCGCCAGGTAACGGCACCCTTCTTCTTTGTGTTCGATGCAGGCCAGGCGGGGTGCGTGCCCTCGGGCTTATCGGCGTCCAGAGCATTGATCCAATTATCGTATAGCCGCGCACCGTTCGCCATGAGCCACGCCTCGCTCGGGTCCGCCGGGGCGCCATAGATATAATCCCGATGATACGCCTCGTCCCGTTCGGATGCGATTGCCGGCCCCCAGCTTGGGGAACCCAAAGTCAGCAAGCCGACGCCAATCGCGCAGTAGATTGCGCGTTTCGCAATTCGATATGGATCGTAAGCCATGAGCTTTCTCCCTCTCTCCGGCGGAGAATGGTTGAAAAAAGTCGACTGTTCGCCGGAGCGAAAAAATCTCCGCGGACTTAGCAGTCGTGCGCCATGACATGAATCAATCGAAGGAGATCAGTGGGATAAGTGATGCGTTAAACGCACACCTGCCCGGCACGTCGCTTCAAGGCACAGAAGCCATTGAGGCACCGCACGCACGCCGTGGAGCGGCCTTAACGCCCGACAAGAAATTTGACCCGATAAGTTTGACGGTGCGTTTTTGGCACGAAACAGACGCTCATCAGGCTCACCTTGAAGATCGGCAAAGGGCTCAGAGCTGCCATTCCTGTACCCCGCGCCCGCGATAGCCGAGCCGGTCACCACTGCGTCAGGCGCGTTCCAGTCGTGGGATTGGGGCGGTGATAGGCGAGCTAGTTACCTTTTCGCCAGCGCGCCAACAGGTCATCGTCGAAGTCAACAAACTCCTGATCTTTCAGTATTTCGTTCCGCTTCGCGATGTTGCGGGAGTCACCCTGCGCCCGGGCACGCGCGTGAAGGCTGAGAGACCTGCGAAGTGCCAAAATCTCACCCACCAATCCTCGGCAGACCCGCGCACGCGGGTTGACGACCATCGTGCCGTTCTCGCGCACTGTGACAAAACCTTCGTCGCGCACCCGGTTTTGCTCACGCGCAAGGTCAGCCATCGAACGGGCAAGCATCGCGGCCAACTCGATCCGATGCGCGGTCCATTCGGCCCGGGCGAATTCGTCAACGACATTTGCGAAAAACTGAATATCGCCGTCTGCAAGCGGGACATTGCTTGGGGGCGACACGGGCGGCGAACGCACTGCCCGAACCGCCTCTTCAACGCTGTTGGTTTTTGTATGTTTCATGGTGCTGACCAAAAAGTTCCAAAAGTGGGTTGTTCGTTTTTGTTGATCTGGCGCGCCGGTCCTCGGCTGAAGGCGTTTCAGAGATCGACACCCCCCTGGGGTCGAGGGGCAGGCCGAAGCCCGCACCCCTCTCCTCCTCACCCGGGCGGAGGATCGCCAAAGACGATGACCCAGGCGGAGTGGCGCGCTGTTATTCGCTGTCGGACCATTGCGGGACACCGGCGCGCCGGTCCCAGCCTTTTGGGCGAGAAACAGGAAGGAACCCCGGGCGGCCAACCCTTGTGCCATTACTGGGTAACGCCCGTGATCTTCACGAAGGCACCCGGGTGCTCGACGGCGAAATCCACGCGCGCGAACGCGATGAGCCCCAGTTCCAGCGTATCCGCGTAGCGCTCACGCAACGTCAGTATCCTGATGTCGTTCCGCATCCCAACCAGCAAGTGCCGGAACACACCGCCGATCATCGTGCCGTCCTCGGGTGAGACCGTAGCGCCATCGGGCACATTGCCGGTGGTGAGCATGGGCACGCCTTCGAGCACCCTCGGCGGCATCAACGGTTGCCCGTCGGTTGCCGTCAGCCCTGCGACAGTGGTTTCCTCGGCGGGGTTCATGATGAAGGCCGAGGGACCTTCAGCGAAGTTATTCGCCGTCAGCCTGCCGCGCGCGTCAATGAGCGGCTGATAGCTCGTGATCGGCCCGCCAAGCGCGACCTCCTCGATCCCAGCCGTGTTCGACACGCCAAGCGGTTCCGGTGCCGCGCCGGATCCGAAGAGCGCCGCCCGGTCGATCTCGACCGCCATTGCTGCGGCCAGCATTTGGGGCAAGGCAGTTTCGAGGTTGAGGGTGTCCTCCATCAATTCGCGCGATAGCTTTGTGAGAACGGCCAGGCTGCGCGGGACCAACTCGACCCGCGCGAAGCTCGGATCACTTTCGGCCACCGACCCCGCCTCGGAACGCCAGGCCGGGACAGCGTCCGACGCCACCTTTGCGATGTAGTGCTGGTCTGAGGTCAGGGGCACGGTCACGGCGCCTGCGCGGATCACCTGTGTCCGGTTCCGCACGAGGTCGATGAGCCGGGAAGACAGGATATCAGGCACGGTAAAACCGCCGCTTGCATCGACGCCTTCGGATAACGCGCGCCGCTCTAGCTCAGAGCCGCCGCCGCAGACCATGCTTTTGAGGTAGCCGCCGAGGCTCAAGCCCTCGAAGTCACTGCGGCCCGCGTGTTCGCGCGCCCAATCGGCCATGCGCTGCTCGGGCTTCAGGCCAACGGTTGCTTCCTCGGCCTGACCGCCTGACCGCATCGTGCCACCAGTGGGTCGCCTCGAAAGGTCGATTTGGTCGCCTTCAAGGTCTTCGATTTCGCGGCCCAGCCGGTCGAATTCGGCCAGAAGTTCAGTATGGCGCGTTAGGTGCTCGGCTTCGCCCGTTTCGCCGGCGTCGTCGATCTTGCGCAATTCGGCCTTCGCCTCGGCCAGCACATCCTGCTGGCGGGTAAGTAGTTCATCAATTTTGGTAGTCATAATCCAACTCAGGGATAGCCGTCGCTGTCACAGCGAGGGCAGTGTGTAGTCGCGGTGGTCAACCCGCCTATGGACCGCCCTTCGGATGAAGGGCCTCGGCTGAGTGCCGGATGGCGCGAGACGCGCGAGGCAGGAAATTCCTGCCCTCGGCCAGTTTCCTGACCGGATTTACAGTTTCGCACAAAACGCGAACATCTTCAAGCGCGCCCGACCGGTTGAAGGTCCCTATTCAGGTCCTGGCGCCGCCGGATTTCAGCCGAGACGGCACTGGCGAATTCGTCGCCCCGGGCACGTAGATCGGCCTCGCTCAGGCCCGGTTCGGTGGCTTGAGTGAAAGCCAAGAACTTGTCGCATATGAGGCCCAGTGTCTCCTGCTGGGCCTCGGTCGTGACCTCGAAAAAAAAGTCAGCAGCGATCGTGATTTGCTGTTCGAGTTCCATTGTGACCTCAACTTCTGAATTGCAGAAAAATTTTGTTTGGTTGCGCGCCGGTCCCTGAGAGCGAAAGCCCCAGGTATTCTTCCCACCTGGCCGCGAGCGCGAAAGGATAAGCCCGCTCCGCGGCCCTCTCCCAAGCCGGAAAGCTGGGTATTGGGACCAAGGCGGCCAGGCACACAGAATGCTTGCAAGTGAACTGAAATGTGGTTTTAGAAATAATGGGTAGCATTGATTTTCTCATGTGTTACTTCTATTGGGCCGCGCGCTTGATTCAGCTCTTCAGCTCTTGCGCGGTATGAGCGCCTCAACGCTGGTTTCCCCCCAATGGTTGCAGCGTTGAGGCGTTCGCCACTTCCAGGTCTCCGCGCTCCATTTCCAGTTCTGCTTTCCAACTTTCCGTGGCGCCGTATCTGCTCTTTGGTGAGGTCTTGAGCGAAGGGCATAGGACGACTAGCCCCGGACCTGTCCGGTGGTCGTTCCCGTGCCCTCGCGTTTAAGTCCTGCTCTTCGGAGCCGGCCTCTCGCTTTGGGCCTGGCACGTCGCCCCAATTCCTCGGGGAGGACCGCGTGCCAGTCGGCTGCTACTTAACGGCGGCGTCCCTGCCACCGGCGACCCCGCTTCAGCCTTTCGGACTGCGGTTGGCATATGGTCGCGCCCCGTGGTATGCCATTATTGCCGCGCGCCACTGTCATCTAACCGTCCGCGCAGCAGGCGCCTCGACACACTTCCTGTGGATTCAACTCCCATTGCAGTGTCGGGGCGCTTCTTCGTCATGCGGCTTCCCCGCTATCGTCCCAGTCGATCAGGGCGCCCTCCGGCTCGGCCAACTCGGCGAGCATCCGGCGCATGGCGTGGAGTTGCTTGTCGCTGGGGTGCCAGTTGCGGCGCTTGGCCTGGCCGAGGAGCGACGCGGTAAATCCATGTGCCCAGGTTCCGCGCTCAAAGGCGCCGCGTCGCATGGCTCGGCCCAAGCGATGGATGCATTCTTCGGCGCAAGGCTGGAAACTCATGCCGGACCTCCGAACGGAGGTGGGCCGCCGAGAATGAAGCCCAGTTCTTCGACATGTTCCGACTCAGCCGCCTGCGCAGCGGTGGCCAATAGGAAAGCCCTCTCAGCAGGACCAAGGCGGTGGCGCCAAATCGACGCAAGGTTGCCGCTTAGGGCGCCCGGCTGATCGGTGCGGCGAAGCTCGCGGAGGGCATGGTGGGTGCAGGCAAGAACGCGGTCGAGACGGTTCGCCAGGTCGGAACAAAGCCCTTATCGCTCAAAGGGCTGCAAATCGGCGGGTCGTCGGGCCAAAGCATTGGAAGCGCAGGAACTGCGCACATCTTTGCGGTTGCCGACGGATCGGACTCCTGTCCAAGATCGCCACCGAGTGTGCAACATGCTTGAGGGGCTCAGCGCGGCATGGATGCCGGCCAACGACGCGGCGGGCGCAAGGCCCGCCAGGACGCGGATGAAAGCGCCGCAGCGGCCGCGTGGGCCGGCGTCATGGGCGGGCGCTACCGGCCGCTCAACGATGCGGAAGAACGTGCTGTCCATGCTGGTGCACTGTCCCTTCTCGAGGATCTGGGACTTAGCCAGGCGATCCCATCGATGATCGAGCGCGTCACCGCGCGCGGCGGGAGATTGACCCCGGACGGGCGGCTGACCTTCCCACGCGCCCTGGTCGAGGAAATGATCGCGGATGTCCGGCGCGACGTGGTGCTGCACGGCCAGCGGCCAGGCTTGGAACTGGAACTGACCGGCGCGCACGTGCATATGAGTTCGGGCGGCGCTGCACCCGAGATCGTGGATCTGACAACCGGGAAATACCGCGCGGCCATGGCGCGTGACCTCTACGACGCGGCGCGTCTGGTCGATGCGCTGGACAATGTGCACCATTTCAGCCGGTCCCTCGTCGCCCGTGACGCGCCAGACAATCGGGCACTGGACATCAACACCGCCTATGTCTGCCTGGCGGGCACGTCGAAGCCGGTCTCGATCAGCGTGACCGAGGCGCGCAATGTCGAGGACATTGCCAGGATGTGCCATCGGATCGCAGGTGGCGAGGCGGCCTTCCGTGCGCGGCCGTTCCTGACAGTGATGGTCTGCCATGTCGTGCCGCCCATGCGCTTTGCCGAGGAGGCATGCGAGACGCTGGAAGCGGCAGTCGAGGCGGGCTTTCCAGTCCAGGTCATTTCGGCGGGTCAGGCCGGGGCGACCTCGCCCGCCCCCCTGGCGGGCTCGCTGGTCCAGGCGGTGGCCGAGACACTGGCCGGCATGGTCTTCGCCTGGCTGATCGACAGACAAGTGCGCGCCATCTTCGCGCCGAAGCCCCTGGTCGCCGATCTTCGCACGGGCGCCATGTCCGGCGGAGGCGGCGAACAGGCGGTGCTGATGGCGGCCGGTGCGCAGATGGGCCGGTTCTACGATCTGCCAACCAGCTCGATCGCGGGGATCACGGATGCCAAGACCGCGGACGCGCAGCATGGTTATGAGAAGAACCTGGCGGTCTCGTTGGCGGCCCACGCGGGCTGCAATCTGGTGACCCAGGCCTGCGGCATGCAGGCCAGCCTGCTAGGGGTCTCGCTGGAGGGCTATGTGGTCGATAACGACATGCTGGGTGGCATCCTACGCAGCATCCGCGGCGTCGAGGTCACAAGCCAGAACCTGGGCTTGGACGTAATCGCCGAGGTCTGCCGGGGCGAGGGGCATTATCTGGGCCATCCGCAGACGCTGGCGCGGATGAAATCGGATTACGTCTACCCCGAGATCGGCGACCGGAGGACGCCAAAGGATTGGGAAGCGGATGGGGGACCGGACATGCGGACGCGCGCGATCGAGCGGACACGGGAGATCCTGACCGCACACTATCCGGACCATCTGCCGGATGCGGTGGACCGGGATCTGCGAGCGGGATTCGATTTGCTCCTCTCGCGCGGCGACATTGGACAGGTGGAGTGATGAACAATCAGGTGACAGGCGGCGAGGCGGTCTACCGGGTGCTGGAAGGCGCCGGGATCAACACCGTCTTCGGGCTTCTGGGCGGCTCGATGCTTGAGCTTTACGACGCGATCCATGGCGGGGACGCGATTCGCTATATCGGCGCGCGGGACGAGCGGGCCGCAGGGCACATGGCCGATGCCTGGGCGCGGGTGACGGGCAAGCCGGGTGTGGTCCTGGGCGCGCAGGCGGGGCCAGGCGTCGTCAACCTGGTGACCGCCGTGGCCGAGGCGCATCTGGCCTATTCACCGCTCGTGGTGCTGGCGGGCGCGATCAGCCGGTCGGACTTGGGCAAGGACACGTTTCAAGAGCTGGATCAGGTGGCGCTGTTCCAGCCGATCGCCAAGCGCTCGATCCTGGCGACCGACCCAGG
>JAOTXT010000110.1 GCA_029862205.1 Paracoccaceae bacterium | reverse complement strand
GCGCAATCAGGATGTCGCCGTCATGTTTTGCGACATGCGCGATTTCACCGCGATCACCGAGAATTTGCCGCCCTCCGAAGTCGTCGGATTCCTGTCGCAATATCACGAACGCATGGTCGAGGTTATCTTCGATTTTGGCGGCACGATCGACAAGTTCATCGGCGATGCCATCATGGTCACCTTCGGCACGCCAGACCCGCACGATGACGATGCGGAGCGGTCGGTTCGCGCCGCCCTGGCGATGAACTCCGCATTGGCGGAACTCAACGCTGAACGCAATCACCAGGGCTTGACCGAGATCCGGCATGGAATTGGCATTCACTTCGGTGCTGTCGTCGCCGGCAATATCGGAACTGAGGACCGGCTCGAATACACCGTCATCGGCGACACCGTGAACGTCGCAAGCCGCATTCAAGACGCCTGCAAATCGAACGGCGAGTCCGTGCTGATCTCCGCAGCGGTCAGGCAACGCCTGCCTACGGATATTCACGTGCGCGCCTTGCCCGAACAAAGCGTCAAGGGACGGCAAGCGCCGGTGCAAATCTACGCGGTTGAACAACTCGCGGATTGCGGTAAAGGCTGAGCCAGTCGCCCGGGCTGATCATTCACCGCCGGTGGACGGGTGCGGTCGGCCTCTATGAGGCGATGATGCGGGGCGATCTGGTCGTCACCAATCAGCGCTCGCTAAGTCTGATGCTGAACTGGATCGCAGCCATGCTGCCTCGGCGCCTGGTGCTGAAGATGGTCGAGCGAAGCCAGTCCAAATGAAGCCGGTACCGCGCGTGCATTGATCCAGAGCAAGGCTTGCGCGGCCATTCGGTGCTAGGGGCTCTCGGTTGATTCCAAGGGAGAGACTCATGACCGACGCTGCCGGACCCGGGCCGATGGAACCTGCGGCCACCCCTGAGGCCGATGCCCCGGTTGAACCTCCGCACAAGCCCACCATCGCCGAGATGCGCCATGATTCTGAGGCGATCCGGCATGCCTTCGAGAGTGGCGAATACCCTTACAAGTCGAAGCTGCGCCGCGCGGAATACGAGCGCCGCAAGGCGCGCCTGCAGGCGGAATTGCTCAAGGTCCAGCTCTGGGCCCAGGAAACCGGCCAGAAGTTCGTCCTGATTTTCGAGGGCCGAGACGCGGCCGGAAAGGGCGGCACCATCAAGCGGTTCATGGAGCATCTCAACCCGCGCACCGCCAGGGTTGTTGCCCTGTCGAAACCCTCCGACGTCGAGCGGGGCCAGTGGTTCTTCCAGCGCTATGTCCAGCACCTGCCGACCGCAGGCGAAATGGTGTTCCTTGATCGCTCCTGGTACAACCGCGCCGGCGTCGAGCGGGTAATGGGCTTCTGCTCTCCCAACGAATATCTCGAATTCATGCGCCAGACCCCGGAGGTCGAGCGGATGCTCGCCCGCTCGGGCATCCGGCTCTACAAATACTGGTTCTCGGTCACTCAAAACGAGCAGCTCCGCCGGTTCAAGTCGCGCGAATCCGACCCGCTGAAGCAGTGGAAACTGTCGCCCATCGACAAGGCGAGCCTCGAAAAGTGGGAGGACTACACCGAGGCCAAGGAAGCGATGTTCTTCTATACCGACACCGCCGACGCGCCCTGGACCATCATCAAGTCCGACGACAAGAAGCGCGCCCGTCTGAATTGCATGATGCACTTCCTGAACTCGCTCGACTATCCCGGGAAAGACCGCCACATTGTCCGCGCGCCCAACCCGCTGATCGTCGGGTCGACACACCATGTGATCCATAAGTCGAATCACATCCTGGGTACGGCATTGCACCCAGAGAAGCGGCGGTCAGGGAACGGTGCGGAACCGAACGCGGGAGCGCCGGGCCCATTGGATTGAGGCGGCCGGCCGCCGGGGTTTGACCGCGCGGCGCGACCGTTCCCGTCCTAGCGGGAGATGTGAAGCTCTGGCACCCGGTCGGCCCAAGGCATGGCCTCTTCCAACGCCGCGCCGAGTTGTAGCAGCACATGCTCCTGTGCATGGGGCGCGCCAAGCTGCACGCCGATCGGCAGGCCGCTGGAATGCATGGCCAGGGGCAAGCTGAGCGCCGGGGTGCCGAGGATGTTATGCGGCACCGTAAATTGGGCCGGGACGGCCAGGATTTCCTCGACATAGTTCTCGAAGGTGACGCCGGTGCGCCCCAGGTTGTAACGGCCATGGGGCTCCGAGACTCTGGCGGTGGTGGGCCCGAGCCAGATATCGCAATCCCGATAGATGCTCGCCAGCCGCCGCCGCGCCTGGTTAAGCGCAGACATGGCGGACATGAAATCCGCGGGCCTCAAGTCTTGGGCGTGCTCGTAGAGCGCATAAATCACCGGCTCGAGCGTCCGGTGACTGATCGGGTGGCCGGAGGCGGCCGAATAGCCTTCCAAGCGGCCGTCGAGGCCGAAGAACCAGATATTGCAGAAGTCCCGCACCGCGTTCAGACCATCGAATTGCGGGTCGACCTCGATCACCTCGTGACCCTGATCTGCCAGGAAGGTCGCCGTGGCGCGGACCGCGGCGGCGACCTCGGAATCGACCTCGACGCCCATCAGGGGTTTCAGCGAAACGCCTACCCGGCGCCTGGGCGCGGGTTCGTGCGCAAGCTCGGCATAGGAACGGTCGGGTTTGGGGATCAGGAAAGGGTCGCCCACCTGCGGGATCGACATGCAATCCAGCAGCGCCGCGGTGTCACGGATCGATTTCGTCTGCGCGAATCCGATCGAAAGACCGAAGCCCCCTTCATCCATCACCGGCCCAAAAGATGTCCTCCCGCGTGAGGTCTTGAGCCCGACAGAGCCGCACCAGCTCGCCGGAATCCGGATCGATCCCGCGATATCGGTGCCGTGCGAGATCGGCACCATGCCCGACATCACCGCGGCGGCCGCACCACCCGACGAGCCCCCCGCGCAGTAGCCATGGCGCCAGGGCGTCGAGGTCGCGCCATAGAGCTTGTTCTCGGTCGCCCCCGCCATGGAATATTCCGGCGCGTTCGAGCGGCCCATGATGTTGAGGCCAGCGGCGCGGAAGAGCTCGCCGAAATAGGTGGTCTGAGGCACCCGCATACCCTCGCAAAGGCGGCTGCCGAATTCGACCAGCCGGCCCTCCTCGTGGCCGAAGACATCCTTGATCAGGAAGGGCACGCCACGGAACGGACCATCGCCCAAGCTGGTTTCGTCCAGGTTCTCGATCCGATCGTCATAGGTCTCGATCACCGCGTTGACCCGGGGATTGACGGCCTCGACGGCGCGCATCGTGGTCAGTGCGGCTTCGCGCGCGGAGATTTCGCCCCGGGCGATCAGATCGGCGATGCCGAGCGCATCGTGGCGCGCGTATTCCGTCAGGTCCATTGAGCCTCCCCCGTGATTTCCGGCCGCGAATCCCTAAGCCGCAGGCAGACTAAGCGGGATATCCGGCCCGTGCCAACTGGACGGGCACGCGCGGGTCACGGCATAGGGGCCGCAACCGATTGGCGGAATGCAGGAAAATCGGCCGCTCGGCACGGTTGTATGGGCGATTCAGCGCATCGAAACCGGTGACAAGCGATGATTTCATGCTATCGTATTTGGGTTGGAAAGCTGTGAAAGGCGCAAATGAGCCACCACGAATCCTCTCTGAAGGCGCAATTCTATCTGACCGCGCCTCAGCCCTGCGCCTATCTCGGCGGGCGCGAGGAGAGGAAGGTGTTCACCACGCTCCAGGGCTCCTCGGCCGTCGGCGTCAACAACGCGCTGTCGCTGAAGGGCTTCCGGCGGAGCCAATCGGTGATCTACCGGCCAGCCTGCGTGGGATGCTCGGCCTGCATGTCGATCCGGATCCCGGTGGCCCAGTTCCAGTCCTCGAGAACCCAGCGCCGGATCCTCCGGCGCAACGCGGACCTAATCCGCCGGCCATGCGAGGCCTGGGCGACCGAGGCGCAGTACGATCTTTTCCGCCGCTACTTGGACAGCCGCCATGCCGCCGGAGGCATGGCCGACATGGATGCGTTCGATTTCGCCTCGATGGTCGACGAGACGCCGATCAACTCGACCGTGGTCGAATATGCGCTGGAGGACCGCGAAACCGGGACCCAACAACTGATCGCCGCGTGCCTGAGCGATATCCTGGGTGACGGTTTGTCGATGGTCTATTCGTTCTTCGAGCCGGGTGTGGCGGATCGCAGCCTGGGCGCGTTCATGATCCTGGACCACATCGCGCTGGCTGCCGAGATGGGGCTGCCGCATGTCTATTTGGGCTATTGGGTACCCGGCAGCCCGAAGATGGACTACAAGGTCGACTATCGTCCGTTCGAGCTTTGCGACGGCGCGAATTGGCGCCGATTTCGCGGCCGTGACGAGTATCGGATCTGGCGAAGCCGGAATCAGCCGCCCGCGCGCGACCCGCTGGAGACCTGAGACCGGGGTTCCGCACCTCGATTTCGAGCAAAACGCCATAGGGTGGATCTTGATCCACCCAAACCGCGCTCAATTCAGCAGCGCCCCGAGAATCACCGCATCGACGACCAGCCGCGTGGCGGCACGGATCAGCACGATGTCCTCGTCAACATAGCCATAGAAATGGCCCTGAGGAGGAGGCGCCAGCTCGTAGCGCTCGTAGTCGTAAATCGTGCGGTAACGCACATAGTCCGGCAGCCGTTGGCCGACCTGGTATTTCTTGCGCTGGCCCGGCGGGATGCATCCCTTTTTGGCCAACCCGGGCGGGCACCATTTCGGCGCCGCAGCCGCCGGGCCTGGCGTGGTGGTCAAAGCCAAGGCCAGCACCGAAGCGCCGCAAAGCGCGCCAATCATTCGCATCGGTTTCATTATCATCCCTCGCAAGGCAGAAATTGCTCCACCGAATAGTGTATCATTTTCAGAGCCCAAGAGTCTAAAGCTGAATTTTTACGTGATCTTGGGGCCCGCGCGCCGGTATCGTGTCGTCATCGCGTAATCCTTGGCCGGACCTTCGATCTCCCACAGGCTGAGCCAGGTATCGGGTCCAAAATCGTAGCTGACGCGGTAATGGTCGTCGCCGCAAAGATGCTCGGCCCGGGGCTCATCGATCAGGAAGCCGTGGAACGGGCGGTCATCCTCGTAGCGCACGTCGATCTGACCCGGACCAGGGAACCGCCAAAGCGAGACACGGCCCGAATGATAGTCGGTGCCGCGGAACCTCAACACGCCTTCCTCGCGGCAGGTCAGCCCCTCGCCGTCGGGCACGAATTCACATTCGCCCCAGAACTCGCCGATCACGCCCTCGGCAACGTTCTCGATGATCCGCACCATCTGCCAGCGGCCGCGGAACCAGGGCTCGGTTGCTATTGTCATGGGGCTTTGCTACCCCGCGCGCATCCGCTCATGCAATGGAACTGGCGCCCATGATCCCACGCTATTCCCGCCCCCAGATGGCTGCGATCTGGTCGCCCGAGACCAAGTTCCGCATCTGGTTCGAGATCGAGGCCCATGCCTGTGACGCCCAGGCCGAATTGGGCGTGATCCCGAAATCCGCGGCCGAAGCGGTGTGGAAAGCCAGAGACGTGGACTTCGACGTCGCCCGGATCGACGAGATCGAACGCGAGGTCAAGCACGACGTCATCGCCTTCCTGACCCATCTGGCCGAACATGTGGGGCCGGAGGCGCGGTTCGTCCATCAGGGCATGACCTCGTCGGACGTTCTGGATACTTGCTACAACGTGCAACTGGTGCGTGCCGCCGATATCCTGCTGGAGGATCTGGACGGATTGCTGGCGGCGCTAAAGCGGCGCGCGTTGGAGCACAAGGACACGGTCTGCATCGGGCGCAGCCACGGCATCCATGCAGAGCCTGTGACATTCGGCCTGAAAATGGCTCAGGCCTATGCCGAGATGGACCGCAACCGTGCCCGGCTGGCCGCGGCCCGGGCCGAGGTGGCGACCTGCGCGATCTCGGGCGCGGTCGGGACGTTCGCCAATATCGACCCGGCCGTCGAGGAACACGTGGCCAAAGCCATGGGGCTTGCGCCCGAGCCGGTCTCGACCCAGGTAATCCCGCGCGACCGGCACGCGATGTTCTTCGCTGCGCTCGGCGTCATCGCCTCGTCGGTCGAACGCATCGCGACCGAAATCCGGCATTTGCAGCGTACCGAGGTGCTGGAGGCGGAGGAGTATTTCTCACCTGGCCAGAAGGGCTCGAGCGCGATGCCGCACAAGCGCAACCCGATCCTGACCGAGAACCTGACCGGCCTGGCGCGGCTGGTGCGCGCCTATGCCCTGCCGGCGATGGAGAACGTCGCGCTGTGGCACGAGCGCGACATCTCGCACTCCTCGGTCGAGCGCAACATTGGGCCGGACGCGACCGTGACGCTGGATTTCGCGCTGGCGCGGCTGACCGGCGTGATCGACAAGCTGGTCGTCTACCCAGAGAACATGATGGCCAATCTGGAGAAGTTCCGGGGGCTGATCCACTCGCAGCGTGTCATGCTGGCGCTGACCCAGAAGGGGGTCAGCCGCGAGGACGCGTACGCCCTCGTCCAGCGCAACGCCATGAAGGTCTGGGAGGAAGGCGCCGACTTCCTGGCCGAATTGAAGGCGGACGCCAGGTC
>JAOTXT010000109.1 GCA_029862205.1 Paracoccaceae bacterium | reverse complement strand
CACCTCAGCCTCGCGAAGCCGGCCTATGATCTCTTCAGGTGAATACCTCTTCCGCGCCATCTCGACCCTCCTTCAGCCAGTCGATCATTAACATCAAACCGGCTGCGAATGAGGGGAGCAGGTCAATCTAGAAAAACCCCGCGATCGGAATTTATTAAGTAGTAATATTCTGATAATCGACGCCACACTTCTGGTGGCATGTACGAAATCATATCATGTTCTTTGCATATCTGTTTTATGGTGAACTCATAATCCCATAGGAACCTGTGAAGCAGATCAACATCATGCTTTCCTAACTTCGGCGATCTAGATTTTATCTCGTGGAATACCCAAAAACCGAATGCAGATAACAGTGCAAATAGTTCTTTCGATAAGAGCGTCGCATCACTTTTTGTTTGTGGAAACAGCCACCAGAACAGCGTCAGAAATACAGCTAGTGATGCTGCTGTTCGCGCATTGGACCGGTCAAAGATTCCTGAAAGCCGCTGGATAGTACGATGCAGATTACCCATCACCCATCCATTTTCAGCGCGTTGATAAACGCCTCCTGCGGGATCTCCACTTTCCCGAACTGGCGCATTTTCTTTTTACCCGCCTTCTGCTTGTCCAGCAACTTGCGCTTGCGGGTGACGTCGCCGCCGTAGCACTTGGCGGTCACGTCCTTGCGCAGCGCTGAAATCGTCTCGCGCGCGATGATCCGGCCGCCGATGGCCGCCTGGATCGGCACCTTGAACATGTGCTGGGGGATCAGTTCCTTGAGCTTCTCGCACATCGTCCGGCCCCGGGATTCCGCCCGGTCGCGGTGGACGATGACGCTCAGCGCATCCACCGGCTCCTCGTTCACCAGGATCTGCATCTTGACGAGGTGTTCCGGCTCGTAGCCGTCCATCTGGTAGTCGAAGCTGGCATAGCCGCGTGTCACGCTTTTCAGCCGGTCGTAGAAGTCGAAGACCACCTCATTGAGCGGCAACCGGTAGACCACCATGGCGCGGCTGCCCGCATAGGTCAGGTCCTTCTGCACCCCGCGTCGGTCTTGGCAGAGTTTTAGCACATCGCCCAGATACTCGTCCGGCACCAGGATGGTGGCCTTGATCCAGGGTTCCTCGATCCGGTCGATCTTGACCACGTCGGGCATGTCCGCTGGGTTGTGCATCTCGGAGCTAGTGCCGTCGGTCAGATACAGGTGATAGACGACCGAGGGCGCGGTGGTGATGAGGTCCAGGTCGAACTCCCGCTCCAGCCGGTCGCGGATCACTTCCAGGTGGAGCAACCCTAAGAACCCGCAGCGGAAGCCGAAGCCGAGGGCGGCCGAGGTCTCCATCTCGTGGCTGAAACTGGCATCGTTCAGCGCCAGCTTGCCGATGGCGTCGCGCAAGGCCTCGAAGTCGTTGTTGTCCACGGGGAAAAGCCCGCAGAAGACCACCGGCTGGGCAGGCTGGAAGCCGGGCAGGGGCTCGGCGCAGCCGCCGCGTTCGTGCGTGATCGTGTCGCCGACGCGGGTGTCGCGGACCTGCTTGATGCTGGCGGTCAGGAAGCCCATTTCGCCCGGGCCCAGGATGTCCGTCTGGGTCATCTTGGGCGTGAAGACGCCGACCCGGTCGACCCCGTAGAGAGCGTTGGTCGACATCATCCGCACCCGGTCGCCCTTTTTCAGAACCCCGTCGATGATGCGGACCAGGACGACGACGCCTAAGTAGGCGTCATACCAAGAGTCGACCAGCATGGCGCGCAAGGGCGCCTCGCGCTCGCCCGACGGTGGGGGCAGGCGGGTGACGACGGCTTCCAGCACCTCGTCGATCCCGATGCCGGTCTTGGCCGAGATCAAGACGGCGTCCGAGGCGTCGATGCCGATCACGTCCTCGATCTGCTCGGCGACCCGTTCGGGCTCGGCGGCGGGCAGGTCGATCTTGTTCAGGACCGGCACGATCTCGTGGTCCGCGTCGATTGCCTGGTAGACATTGGCGAGCGTCTGGGCCTCGACCCCTTGGGAGGCGTCGACGATCAGGAGCGAGCCCTCGACCGCGCGCATGGAACGCGAGACCTCGTAGGCGAAGTCCACATGGCCGGGCGTGTCGATCAGGTTCAGGATGTAGTCGCGCCCGTCACGCGCCTTGTAGAGCAGCCGGACCGTCTGGGCCTTGATGGTGATGCCGCGCTCGCGCTCGATATCCATGGTGTCGAGGATCTGCGCCTTCATCTCGCGATCCGTGACCGTGCCGGTCGACTGGATCAGCCGGTCGGCGAGCGTCGACTTCCCATGGTCGATATGGGCGACGATCGAGAAGTTGCGGATATGGCTGAGATCGGTCATTGGCGCGCACTTATGGGGACGCGCGTGAGGGGCGTCAAGCGCGCTGCGCAAGCTCCCGGATCAGGGTGTCGGCGGCTTCCTCGATCAGGTCCAGCGCGTGCTCGTAATCCGGCAAGCCGCCGTAATAAGGGTCGGGGATGTCCTGGCCGGTGGGGTGGAAGAGGCGGATCTCGGCCAGGGCGCCGTCAGGCCGCAGGTGGGCGAGGCCCTCGATATTGCTGGCATCCATGCCGAGGATCAGGTCGAAGCCGTGGAAGTCGTCAGCCCGTACCTGGCGCGCGCGCTGGCGGGCATTGTCATAGCCGCGCGCGGCGGCGACCTTGAGCCCGCGCGGGTTCGGTGGATTGCCGATATGCCACGAGCCGAGCCCGGCGGAGTCCACTTCGACCGCCAAACCGGCCTCCGCCGCGCGTTTCTCGATCACCCCCTGGCCCATGGGCGAGCGGCAGATATTGCCGAGACAGACGACGAGGATTCGGGTGGTCATCTTGGTTCCCTCCGCTAGACTGCGCGCAATCGAGCAGGAGGCATATAACATGAGAATGACGGGATTGAAGGGGCTGGCGGCCGCGCTGGCGCTGGCTGCTATCGCCTGGGCGGCGCCGGTCGCGGCGCAGGAGCGGCCCGAGGGCTGTTTGATCGAGATCTGGCCCGATTATCTGGGCCCGGGCCAGCAGACCCATCAGGTGCGCGAGACGCTGACGACCGATGCGGGCGATATCTACGCGATCGAGTTCGGGCCGATGGCCGGGGAATATTCCAAGAAGTGGCTGTTCTTCCTGGTCCATGATGGGTGTGAACGGAAGGTCTTCCTTGTGGGCTCGTTCAACTACATCACCGAGATGGCGCGCGAGAACGGCTCGATCGGCCCGACCGAGCGGCGCTATCACCTGGACCTGTTCCAGCCCGAGGGGCACAACACCCTGGAGTTCAGGGCCGAGGTGCCGCGCTACGAGGAAATGCGCGAGATGGCGCTTGATGTTCTGAGGTGAGGCCGGCGTTCTCCTCGTGGGTTGCCGCTGCATCGAGGCGGCGGAGCCAGGGGAGCGTGAATAGGAACCGGATCGCCAGGATCACCAGAATCGCCGCAAATAGGATGAACGCGGTCCCGAGCGCGCTGGGGGCCGCTACATCGGAGATGGCATAGCGCCAGAGGCCCACCAGGACAGGCAACACCAAGCTGCCCGAGGCCATCAGGAAGGTGTAGATCCCGAACCGGGTTGGATCATTATCTGCAGGGAAGACAGGCGGCCGTGACCATTTGCCGGCCCTGGCGATCGAGACGAGATCGCGGACCCGCACGCTTCTGCGCCCGCGCACTGCCCTTCGGGCGAAGGCCCGAAAGCGCGGAAATGCGGCGGCGGCGAACGGGGTGAAGAGGTTGTTCGTTTCGGACTGGAAAAGGGTTTCGCCGCCGAAATAATCGATGAAGGCGACATCGGTGACGTCGATACCGAACTCGTCGCCAAAGGCGATCAGCAAGTCCTCGCCATCGTCTCCGGCGACGCCCAGATCCTCGGCAAGCCGCGTCTCGGGCGTGATCTGGCTCTCGGGCGCCCCGCTATTTCGGCTCACCAGGGCGCGGACCCGTTCGAAATGGTTTTGCGGTCCCATGGCGGCTTTCTTCCGTCATTGCCCGGCCCGACCGGGCAATCTAGGTTCGAAGCCCGAGACTTCCCGGTCTGGATGCCCCGGTCAAGCTGGGGCATGACCGAGCGGCACCGCACGACGATGAGCAGAGCCATGCAGACAAGCGAGATCGTAATCCTGACGGGGGCGGGTGTCTCGGCGGAGTCCGGGCTCTCGACATTTCGCGACAAGGGCGGCGTCTGGAGCCAAGTGCGGCTCGAGGACGTGGCGACGCCCCAGGCATTCATGCGCGACCCGGTCCGGGTGCACGACTTCTACAACAGCCGGCGGGGACGGCTGCCGACGGTCATGCCGAACCCGGCCCATGAGGCCATCGCGCGCCTGCAGCGCGGTTTCGCGGGCCGGGTCACCCTGATCACCCAGAACGTCGACGACCTGCACGAGCGCGGTGGCTCGCCAGACGTGATCCACATGCACGGGCAGTTGAACCATGCGCTTTGCGCCGGGTGCGGGCATCAATGGGGCTGGCAGGGCTCAATGAGCACCGGTGATGTCTGCGCCGCCTGCGGAGCGCAAGGCACGGTGCGGCCCGATGTCGTCTGGTTTGGCGAAATGCCATACCACATGGACCTGATCGCCGAGCGCATGGCCGGCTGCGATCTTTTCGTTGCGATTGGCACCTCCGGCGCCGTCTACCCGGCCGCGGGCTTTGTTGCCGGTGCACGTGAGCAGGGCGCCCGGACGATCGAGATCAATCTCGAACCCTCGGAAAACACGGCGCTTTTCGATGAGCAGCGGTTGGGACGCGCCAGCGAGACCGTGCCGCAATGGGTCGATTCGGTTTTGAAGTAAAACCGTAAGTATTAGAGGCTTTAATAAACGATTAGTATTTGTTATGGTTGGCTTGCGGAGGCTCCAGATCTCTGTGCTTGGCTGCGGCTGGGCAATTATAATTGTAATTGGGAAAACGAATGATCCAACGTTCGTGCCAAGCTGTCTTCATGCGCGGAGGGACCTCGAAGGGGGTCTTCTTTCATAGCCACGATCTGCCGGGAGATAAGACCGACCGGGATGCATTCATCCTCGGCGTGCTCGGCAGCCCCGATCCCTATGGCCGTCAGCTCGACGGGATGGGCGGCGGGGTCTCGTCGCTCTCGAAGGTCATGATCGTTTCGCGGTCCGAGCGCGACGGGGTCGATGTGGATTACATGGCCAGTCAGATCGCGATTGGCGAGCCCAAGGTCGATTTTGCGGCTAATTGCGGGAACCTGTCCTCGGCGGTCGGTGTCTTTGCGATCGATCAGGGATTGGTCGAGGCGCGCGACGGCCAGGCGACTGTTCGGATGTTCAACCTGAACACCCAGAAGCGGGTGGATTGCGTCCTGCAGGTCCGCGATGGCCGTGCGGTTGTCGATGGGCCGTTCAAGATCGCCGGCGTCTCGGGCAGCGGATCGCCGATCCGGCTCGATTTCCTCGCGCCCGGCGGCGCGGCGACCGGATCGCTGATGCCAACGGGCCATCCGGTCGAAGAGTTGCATCTGGCCGATGGCAGTACCGTGCAGGCGTCGATCATCGATGCCTCGACTTTGTGCGTGTTCGTGCGCGCCGCCGACCTGGCGCTGACAGGCACCGAGCCACCGACCGTTCTGCGCAACAAGATCGAGGTGATGCAGCGCATGGAGATGATCCGGGGCGCCGCGGCGGTAGCGGCTGGGATCGTGTCAGACCCGGCCGAGGCGACACGCGGTTCGCCGCAGTCGCCGCGAGTTGCGGCGGTCTCGCCGGCAGCGGCCTCGCCCATGCTCTCGGGCGGTATGCTGGAAGCCGCCGATTGCGACATACAGGTGCGGATGCTGTCGATGGGTGTGCCGCATCTGGCGATCCCGTTGACCGGCGCGATGTGCGTCGCGGTTGCCGCGCAGACACCCGGCTCGTTGGTCAGCGAGGCGGCAACGCCAGTTGACCCGGGAACCGCCATCCGAGTCGGTCACGGGTCCGGCGCGGTGCCCGTCTCGGCCGTGGTCGAGGCGGGGGCCGATGGCCCGTTCGCCGAGGGGGTCAGCGTCTTCCGCACCGCCCGGGCATTGATGGAGGGCCGGGTCTTCGCGCCGGCCGGCAGACGGGCCATCGAATAACCGCCCATTGCCCGACCGGCGCAAGATCGGCTATCGCAGGAGGGACGCGCGATCCGGCGCGACCTCAGCGATCAGCAGGCAGGCCGATGACCAAGAGCCCGAACTACGACGTCTTCGCGATCAAGTATGCCGAGGCGCGGCGCACGCCCGAGGAATGCTTCCTGATGCCCGACCCGCATGAGGGGGCGATGGAGATGGATTTCTTCGTCTGGCTGATCCGTGGCGGTGGGCGGACCATCCTGGTCGATACCGGCTTCAACCACGAGCGGGCGGAGGCGCGCAAGCGCACGATCCAGCGCCTGCCGACCGAAGGGCTGGAGGTGCTGGGCGTGAAGGCGCAAGATGTGGAGACCGTAATCGTCACCCACCTGCATTACGACCACGCCGGGAACCTGGACCTGTTCCCGGAAGCCGAGTTCATCATCCAGGACGAGGAAGTGCATTTCGCCACCGGGCGCTACATGCGCTACAAGGCCGCGCGGCAAGCCTTTGAGGCGGATGACGTGACCCAGCTGATCCGCCACAATTTCAAGGGCCGGGTCCGCTTCGTCGATGGTGACGACGAGCTGT
>JAOTXT010000009.1 GCA_029862205.1 Paracoccaceae bacterium | reverse complement strand
CTCTGCATTCAAGACGAGCCCGATTGGCTCCACTTTTGGGGTGACCTGCACGGACAATCCAATGAGACCCTCGGGACGAACACCGCCGAGGAATATTTTTTGTTCGCGCGCGACCGCGCGTTTCTCGATGTGTCCTCCCATCAAGGAAACGACTTTCAGATCACCGGCCAATTCTGGGAAGAGCTCAATGCGCTTACCGCGCGCCTCGACGAGCCCGGCCGGTTCGTCGCAATCCCGGGATACGAATGGAGCGCCAACACGGCGATCGGCGGCGACCGCAATGTTTTCTACCGCCACGAAGGCCGCCCGATTTACCGCTCGTCGCACGCCCAGGTGCCAGACCTTTCCGATGAGGTGAATGACGGCCACCTGGCAAATGATCTGTTCGAGCTTCTGAAGGATGAGGATTGTGTCTGCTGGGCGCATTGCGGAGGTCGATACGCGGATATCGTCTACGCTCACGACGGGAAGCTTGAGGCCTCTGTCGAGGTTCATTCGTCCTGGGGCACCTTTGAATGGCTGCTGCACGATGCGTTTTCAAAGAACTACCGCGTTGGCGTCGTCTGCAACTCAGACGGCCATAAAGGACGCGTCGGCGCGAGTTACCCAGGTGCAAGCTTCTTTGGCGCCTATGGCGGCCTGACCTGCTATCTCGCCAACGAACTCAGCCGCGACGGGATTTTCGAAGCACTGCGCGCGCGCCGGCACTACGGGACAACGGGAAACCGCGTGTACGTGGACGTCCGGGCTCGCGTTGCAGGGGGTGTGGAGCGCTATTTGCGCGATCCTGCCGAGTTCGCAGATGCTGAATGCGAGCGAGTATCAGAGCTTCTGGTCGGGGACATTGCCCGAGTTTCGGATGACGAGGTTGAGCTGTTCATCAACGTGATCGGATCAGCCCCGGTTGAGAAGATCGATCTTTTCGACGGCCTGGATCATCTCGCGACTTACCGAACTTATGGCGCCGACGATCTTGGAAGCCGCGTGCGCTTGACCTTCTCTGGAGCCGAATATCGTGGTCGTTCGCGAACGACCAACTGGGACGGCTCGCTTGAGATTGATGGCAACGAGATCATCCGCGCTGAAATGTTTAACAACTGGAACCTGGACAGGGGCATTCAGCATCGATCCGCAAAAGCCGTCAGCTGGAAAGCGGTCACCTCCGGCAACTATTGCGGTGTCGACCTTTGGTTCAAGAACGGTGCCGCGGGGCGGCTGAAGATTGATACGTCACATGCGCGCTTGGAGGTGCCGATTTCGGAGCTTTCGGTTGAGGAGACCAAAGTCGAAGCCGGTGGCCTCAAGCGCAGAATGACTGCGCAGCGGCTGCCCGAACAGTTGGATCAACGCAGCATGGAGATCAACCAGAGTTGCCTGGTCCATGCTGATAGAGACACCCGCCTTTACATCCGGGTTCAGCAAATTGACGGCCACCGCGCTTGGACAAGCCCGATCTATCTATTCCGATAGGAGATTTCGATTACAGACATAAACACCGCATCAGGCGCTGAACATGCGACCACCAGTCTGACAGCACCGCCACTCGATTCACCGGAATCTTCGCCTGCCTGGCGCGCCGCAGGATGCGCTGCGGGGTACGCAGACGCGCTGACTGGCCGATGCGGTGGTGCATCCGCCGATGGCAGACCAGAAACAGAAACGCCGCCGTCCAATGAAACGCCTGCTCCTTTAGCTTTCGAAGCAGTTCCGGCACCGTGCCGCGTGCGGGACCAGGGTCAGGCGCTCTCGCGAGATCGGTTCGCCGCAAGCGACGCAAAATCCGAATGTCCCTTCCTCAACCCGCTCGAGGGCCGCCTCGATCATCCTGATCTCTTTGAGGCCTGCATTTCCCAGCCCTTCGAGGACCTCGTCCCCCTCGCGCTCGACAGCACGTTCCTCGACATCCGGGTCGGCCGGCTTGTCCAGCTCGGTCTCCACCTCAGACAGGCGCTGGGTCAGCTCGTTCAGCCGATTCCGCAGGACGGTTGCAAAATGGTCTTGATCTTTCATAGAGCGTCCTCGCACACAGATTGACCCCAACTTCGCCAACCGGCGGCAAAGCGAATCGGAATTTTACGTCACGAATTTCAGATTGGCGATCAAGTTTGCCCGTTCGGCGGCATCGTCGACATCAGCCACACCGGTCCCGCTCCCCGCGTGAAAGGTCATGCGCATAATATCACGTCCCCTCTCCCGGGCTCCAAATCGCCTCAGGCAACCGCTAGGGCCGCCTGAGCGCCGGGCTCGCGGGCGATGCCAAGGGCCGACCAGGTCTCGTCCAGTGCGGAGACCAGAGCATCCATCAGGTCGTCGCCATGATGCGGGCTCGGTGTGATCCGCAGCCGCTCGGTTCCCTTGGGCACGGTCGGGTAGTTGATAGGCTGGATATAGACCCCGTGGCGCTGCATCAGCCGGTCGGTGGCCGCCTTGGCGAGAACCGGGTCGCCCACCAGGACCGGCACGATATGGGTGTCGCTGCTCATCACCGGCAGGCCCTCGGCCCGCAGCCGCTCCTTCAACCGCCGAGCACGCTCCTGATGACGGATGCGCAGCGCGTTGTCGCCGGAGACATGATCCACCGAGGCCAACGCCGCGCCGGTTACCGACGGTGGCAACGACGTCGTGAAGATGAAGCCGGGGGCCGAACAGCGGATCGCATCGGTGCAAGCGACCGAGGCGGCGATATAGCCACCCATGCAGCCGAAGGCCTTGGCCAGCGTGCCCTCGATGATGGTGATCCGGTCCGCGGCCCGGTCGCGCTCGGAGATCCCGCCGCCCGTCGCCCCGTAAAGGCCGACCGCATGGACCTCGTCCAGATAGGTCATCGCGCCATAGCGATCCGCCAGATCGCAGACCGCGTGGATCGGCGCCACGTCGCCATCCATCGAATAGACGGATTCGAAGGCGATGAGCTTGGGCACGTCCTGGTCCTCGGCGGCCAGAAGCGATTCCAAGTGGCCCAAGTCGTTATGACGCCAGATCCGCTTATGGGCGCCGGAATGGCGGATCCCCTCGATCATCGAGGCGTGGTTCAGCGCGTCCGAGAAAATGACCAGCCCCGGGAACAGCCGCCCCAGCATCGAAAGCGTCGCCGCGTTCGAGACGAAGCCCGAGGTAAAGAGCAGCGCCGCCGGCTTGCCATGCAACTCCGCCAGCCGCCGCTCGAGCCTGACATGGAGATCGTTGGTGCCGGAGATGTTGCGGGTGCCGCCGGAGCCCGCGCCCATCGCCGCCATCGCGGCGCGTCCGGCCTCGATCACGTCCAGGTTGCAGCCTTGGCCTAGATAGTCGTTGGAGCACCAGACCACCACCTCGTCCGGCCCGGGCCCGTGATTGCGCGCCCGTGGAAATCGCCCCGCGACACGTTCCAGATGTGCGAAGACCCGGTACCGGCCCTCTCCGCGCACCTTGTCCACGGCCTCGGCGAAACGGGTTTCGTAGTCCATGGTCGTCTCCTGTCTTGGGTTGGCGGCGGGACTAGAGCAGCGGTATTCCAAATTCGGCGGCGATCGAGCGGATTGCGGCGCGTTGCTGCGGCCTGCCGTCGAAATGGGCATAGGCTTTGGCGACCGAGGTTTTCGCGTTCTCTGGGTCTTGCAGCACGGCATAGGACCGGATCAGCATGATCCAGCCGTTCAAGTCGTCCGGCTGATCCTCGAGCCGCGCCGCCAAGCCTGAGACCATGCCCTGAACCATGTCGCCACGCTCGGCCTCGGTCATCCCGGCCGCAGCGGCGACATCATCGTCCGTCGGGCCGCGGCGCCCCGCGCTTTCGGCATCGGCGCCGAGCCCAAGCTCCTCTGCCGTTGCGGCCAGTCGCTGCTGAACGAACGGAGCGCCCTGATACTGCGCCTTCGCGGCGTCGATCGCGGCGGCGGCCTTGTCGGACGAACCGTTACCGGCGTAGAGCGCCGCCAATTCGATCGACAGCTCGAAGTTCTTCGGATCGGCCGCCAGGCTCTCCTCGATCGCCGCGATGCGCATCTCGGGTAGCTCCTGTGTCGCCGGTTCGCTGGCGGCCAGTGCGATTTCTTCGGCCGATGCGTCGGGAAGGATCTCCTGCAATGGCCGGCGCGTGAAGCGCGCCATATTGATGATGTCGCGCCGGACCAGGGCGGCCCAGGGCGCATCGGGGGCCGATTGACCGTAGAGCGCCGCCCAATCGCGAAGCGCACCTTCGAAGTCTTGCGCCTGCGCCTTGGCGAGCGCGGAGTAGTAGCGCGCGCGGGCGTCCAACGGCTGGCGGTCGAGAACCTGAGCGAGCACGATCTTGGCGGCAGGGGGCACCTTATTGCCATTCGCGAGTGTAAGCGCTTCCGCATAGGCCGAGAGCACCGCTGGGCTGTCATTGGATGCTTCGGCGGCCTTGCGATAGGCCTCGGCGGCGGCGGCATGGTCGCCGCTGGCGGTTCGGGCGCGGGCAAGTTGCCACCACTTCTCGAAGGAATCCGGGGCCTCGGCGGCTTCCTGCTCGGCCAACGTGGCTTGCGCGACCTCGTCGCCGGCCTCCGCTTGCTGGGTCAATACCTGCGCCCGACGCTCGGCGAGCGGCTGGTCGGGCGTACCGGGCGCGCCCAAACCCCAATAGAGAGCGCCCGACGTGGCAAGCGCTACGGCAAACACTCCGATCGCCGCGATGGGTGAGGTCTTGGCCCGAAGAAGGTCATTGTCGATGCCTTTCGCCGCCCGCACCGCGCGGCCCTCGATCTCGCGTTCCGCCTCGGCGCGCTCGACTTCGCTGATCAGCCCGCGCCTGGCGTCACGCTCGACGGCGTCCATCTGATCCCGGTAAATCGAGATCGATTGTTCGCCCTCAGCCAGTTCGATGCCACCGCTGATCAGAAACGACCGGGCCAGCCAGAATCCGGCGATTGCGGCCGCCGCCGCGAGAGTGATCCAGAAGATCATGCGTCGCCTCCCTTCAGCAGGCGTTGCGCCTCGGCACGCTCAGCCTCGCTCAGCCCATCTTCGATGACCGGCTGGCGCCGGCGCAAATAAACTGCGCCAAGGCCCAGCGCGGCGATGAGGAACACGACCGGCGCGGCCCAAAGCGCGTACGTCGTTTGCTTGATGGGCGGCTCGAGCAGAACATAGTCGCCGAACCGCTCCGCGACGAAGGTGATGATTTGGTCGTCGTTGTCGCCCGCCGTGATCCGTTCTCGCACCACCATTCTGAGATCCCGCGCCAATCCTGCATTCGAGTCGAAGATCGACTGGTTCTGGCAGACCAGGCAGCGCAGTTGCTTCCCGATTTCGCGGGCCCGCTCTTCCTGCGCCAGGTCGGTGAACATCTCGTCAGGATCGATCGCTTGCACCGGCGAAGGAACGGCGAAAGCGAGCATCACGGCCGCCATGAACATCACTATCCGCGCCATCATCCTGCCCTCATGCCGGTTGTGCCTGGACGGGCACCTTGCGCGCGCCCGGCGCCCCGACCCGCAGGCGCCGGTCCGAGATAGTCAGCAACCCGCCCAGCGCCATCAGCGTGGCGCCAAGCCACATCCAGGCGACGCCCGGATTATAGTAATAGCGCGTGACGAACTGGCCCTCGGGCGCAGGGTCGCCTAGGACCGCATAAAGGTCGCCGTGCCAGAGAGTGCGGATGCCCGCCTCGGTGGTCGGTTTACGCTCGACCGGATACCAGCGCCGTTCTGGGAATAGCAAGCCGACCTGCTCGCCGTCCCTCGAGACCGCAACCGTCGCGATCGAGGACTGGTAGTTCGGCCCAGCCCGTTGGCTAACATCGACCAGCGTGAACTCGTAGCCGCCGACTGGGACCGGGGATCCCAGCTGCTGGGTCTGGATTGCCTCGACCTTCCAAACGGAAATCGCGACGACGCCGGAGATGCAGATCGCGAGTCCCGCATGACCGGCATAGAGACCCCATGCCGACCGGGGCAGTCCGACGAGCCTGCGCAATACCGTCGCGATGGGCGCTGCGCCAATACCCGCGCGGCGGCCGAGATCCACCAGGGTCGCGGTGAAAAGCCAGGCAGCAAGGCCCAACCCCGCCAGGCCAAGCGGCTCGCGCCAACCGGTCAATGCTGCCCAAATCACAGGCACGAGCAACGAAAGCGCCAGAACGATCCGCAGCCGATGGGCGATCGCCCTTGCATCGGCACGCTTCCACGAGAGAAACGGCCCGATCGCCGCGGCGATCGCAACCAGCGCGAAGATCGGCCCGAAGGTCTGATTGAAATATGGCGCACCCACGGTGATCCGGTCACCTGTCGCAATATCCAAGAGTAGGGGATAAAGCGTGCCAACGAAGACAACTCCACAGGCGGCGGCGAGAAGCAGGTTGTTCAGAAGCAACCCTCCCTCGCGCGAAATCGGGGAGAAGACCCCGCGTTCGCGGATCGCCGGTGCGCGGATCGCGAACAGAACCATCGACCCCACCAGCGAAATCGCCAGCAGAACCAGGATGAACGCCCCGCGCTCGGGATCGTTGGCGAAAGCATGGACCGAGGACAGGATGCCCGATCGCACCAGGAAGGTCCCCATCAGGCTGAGCGAGAAGGTGAAGATCGCCAGCAGGATGGTCCAGCGTTGCAGGGCGTCGCGCTTCTCGACCACGATCGCCGAGTGCAGCAGCGCGGTTCCCAGCAGCCAGGGCATGAACGAGGCGTTCTCGACCGGATCCCAGAACCAGAACCCGCCCCAGCCAAGCTCGTAGTAGGCCCACCAGCTGCCTAATGCGATGCCGAAGGTCAGCGCCGCCCAGGCGCCCAGCACCCAAGGCCGCATCCATCGCGCCCAGGCCGGCTCGACCTTGCCCGCCATCAGTGCGGCGATGGCAAATGAGAAGGCGGTCGAGAACCCGACATAGCCGATATAGAGAAACGGCGGATGCAGCGCGATGCCTGGATCCTGCAGGAGCGGGTTCATCCCCTGCCCGTCCATCGGCGGCAGGGGCAGACGCTCGAACGGGTTCGACGTCAGTAGGATGAAAGCGAAGAAGCCGACCCCGATCATCGCCTGGACCGCCAGCACCCGTGCACGCATGGCCAACGGCACGGCCCGCGCGAAGGTCGCGATCGCCGCGCCAAAAAGCGCCAGGACGAGCACCCAGAGCAGCATCGAGCCTTCATGGTTCGCCCAAACGCCGGTGATCCGGTAAATCAACGGCTTCGCGGAATGCGAGTTCAGCGCGACGGTGCGGACCGAGAAGTCCGAGACCACATAGGCATAGGTCAGCGCCGCGAAGGCACCCAGCGTGGCCAGGAACTGCACCTGCGCTGCAGAGTCGCCGAAACGCATCGCGGCAACATTGTCGTTCCGCACGCCCCAAAGCGGGGTCACCGCTTGCAGAGCCGCGGCGACCAGCGCCAGACACAGCGCGTAGTGGCCCAGTTCGACGATCATAGCATCAATTCCTCGTCCGGCTGCTCGCAATCCGACAGGTGCCGGGCAAGTGAATTGGGAACTCGGTCCTCCAGCCGTTCAAGGGACGCGACCTCGAACTCGGAGACCGACAGGAACCGCACCAGTCCGGCCTGTTTGATCCGGGTCATTAGCCGACTCACCGTATCGGAGTTCAACCCCAGATAATCCGCAATGTCCTCGCGGGACATCGGCAGGCAGACCAGCCAGCGCTGCCCAATGCGCCGCCCGGTTCGACGGGTCATTTCCGCAAGGAATCCACACAGACGCTCCATGCCGTCCAAGCGGCCGAGCGCAATGAGGTGCGCCGCCGAGCGTTCCAATCGGTCATGCGCAAGGTCGAAGAGCGCGCGCAAGAATCCCGGCTCGCCCCGCAGGCGCGCAGCCTGAGACGTAAGATCGAGTTCGCAAATTTCACTAGGCGCCAACGCCTCGCACCAGCATTCGGCGCCCTTCGCGGACATCGCGCAGATCACGTCGCCAGCCACGTTAAGGCAAAGGATTTGCCGCCGCCCATCCAGCGTCATCGCGCAGGTCGCAACGAGGCCGGTCCGCACAACATGGAAGCGCATACAGGGTTGATCGCTTGGGTAGATCCGGTCTCCGCGAGCCAGGCTTCGAACGGACGCCCCAAGCCCTTGGCTGTCGCCAAACCTGCAAAGCTCGGCGCATTGGCAACCGAATGCGCCGCAGGCACAGAAGATGTTGCCTTTGGCAGTTGGCAGGCGGTTCAGCATTTGATCCGCGGCCCCCCTGTCTCGGTGCGTTTCTCCCATCGCACACAAACTAGATCACGCCCGCGGAACAGCAAAATTGCACTATATCAAATGAGCCATGGCAAGATTGTCGCAGGAATTTGCCCATTCCTGACCTAGGTCAGAGCGTGCGCGGGCGAGCCCCAATAACATTCCCTCAGATCCTCGGCTCTCGGCAACTCGCTGAGGCCGCCTAGATTTCAGGAGGGACAGCGATGAAACGGGTGCTCGCGATCGCGATAATCTTGGGCCTAGGCACTGCTTACGGGATCATGACACCGCAACCCGCGCAGGCGCAAAGCAGCGGCTGCATGTCATGCCATGAGGGAATCGAGCAATTCGTCGATGGCCCGATGCATGATGCGGTGGTGGCGATCGGCGAGGAATTCAACGACCCGCAGGGCTGTGTCACCTGTCACGGTGGCAACCCGGAGGCAACGGATGCCGAGGCGGCCCATACCGGCGCGCCGGCCCCGTTGACCGAGGCCGGAGGCCCGCACACATTCTATCCCGATCCGGGATCGGTCTGGATCGCCGAGAAATCCTGCGGCCAGTGCCATGCGGGTTATGCGGACCGGCTGGCTAAATCGCTGATGAACACCGAAGCCGGCAAATTGCAGGGAAACCTTTGGTCCTGGGGCGTGCAGGAGAGCATGGAGGTCGTCTGGGGTAACTATGACATGGTCGACGATGACGGCCCGACGCCGAGCGTTGGGACCGACGCATATAAAGAGTACATGACGGCCTATGTCGCCGCGCATCCCGATCAGATGCCATCCGAGATGAAGCAGGTTCCGGATGTCGACGTCGAAGCGGTCGCTCAGCACCCGAATCTGGCGGGCATCACCTATAGCCGGCAGCAATGCCAGCGCTGCCATGTTGGCGTCTCGGGCCGTGAAAAACGCGGTGACTACCGCGGCGCGGGCTGCTCGTCCTGTCATGTGCCGTACTCGAACGAGGGATTCTACGAAGGCGGCGATCCGACGATCACGAAGGAACAGCCGGGCAAGCTGCTGGTTCACCGGATGCAAGCCACACGCAAGTCGGTCGTCGATGTGGGCGACACGACCTATACCGGCATTCCGACCGAGACCTGCGTAAGCTGCCACAACCGCGGCAAGCGGATCGGTGTCAGCTATCAGGGCATCATGGAATTCCCCTACGGCTCGCCCTATGGGCCGACCGGCGGGAAACAGCCGAAGCTGCACACCAAGAGCTATTCCTTCATCAAGGATGACCTGCACCACCAGATCGAATCGCGCCCCGAGAACCCGACGGGCGGGATGCTATGCCAGGATTGCCACACCACCGTCGACATGCACGGCGATGGCAACCTGCCCGGCACGACACTGGCGCAGGTCGAGATCGAGTGCGAGGATTGCCACGGCACCGTTTCGAAGTTCCCGTGGGAGCTACCACTCGGCTATGGCGAAGAGCACGACGCCGATATCGGCGATGCTGCCCGCGGCCTGGGCGACGACATCACCGAGGAGCAATATTTCGCGACCATCTACGAAGGCCGGGACGGCTACCTGCTGACCACCCGCGGGAACCCCTTCGGCAATGTCGTGAAGAACGGTGTCGAGGTGATCATGCACTCGGCCTCCGGGCTCGATTTCAAGGTGCCGCTCCTGAAGCAGATTGCCACCGACGGCACCTGGAAAAGCCCGAATGCCATGGTCGCGATGGGCCGTGTCGACAGACACATGGAGAACTTGGAGTGCTATGCCTGCCACGCCGACTGGGCACCTCAGTGCTACGGCTGCCACGTTACGGTCGACTACTCGGAAGGAAAGACCGACATCGACTGGATCACGACGGCGAATGCCCGCACGGACTCCGGCCTGACCGCCGACTATCCGCTGGGCACGAACGGCCTGACCGGTCCGGGCAAAGTATCCGAGACCCGCTCGTATCTGCGCTGGGAAGAGCCGACGTTGGGGATCAACGGCGAAGGACGCGTCAGCCCGCTGATGCCCGGCTGCCAAGTCATCACCACGGTGATCGACAAGGACGGCAACACGGTCGCGCACAACGAGACCTGGATCACGCCAGACGGCAAGAAGGGACTGGACCACGCCGCCGTGCAACCACACACCGCGGGCCGCGAAGCCAGGACCTGCGAGAGCTGCCACAACAACCCGAAGGCTTTGGGTTACGGCATCTCGGATGGCCGCTTCATGAAGGGCTACGAGGACGGCTTCTATGTCGATCTGGAGACGGCGCTGGGCGAGATCATCCCAGAGCAGACGCAGCTCCAGGCGCAGCCGGTGCCGACACTGGATCACGATCTCAGCCAGATTGTGACGCGCGACGACGAGGTGTTGGTCACGGTCGGCTCGCATTGGCCGCTGACGGGCCCACTGCCGAAGGAGATGCGTGACCGGATCGAGCGCACGGGCCTCTGCATGGGCTGCCACCAGAACATGAACGACGAAGACCTGTGGTCGAAGGTCAATTCGCCCGCCTTCGTCAGCAACGAGCAGCACCAGGCGGTGATGAACGAAGCGGTCCGCGCGCTGGGCGATACGAAGTAGCAGAACCGGGCGGCCCGTCCCGCGGGCCGCGCAGCGTCAGAAGCCGGCGCCACAAGGATGTGAGGAGACGACCATGCGCAGGGAAGTGATCGCCACGCTGACAGCCGCGATGATCGCGGCGGCGCCACAGGGGTTCGCGCAGACACTGACCGGCGGCGCGACCTACTCGGCGTTTGACCTATTGTCGCCCTGCCAAGAAGCCGACAACGACGCCCGTTGGGGCGCCGCGGCCGAGGCGGAATGCGAGCAATACCTGATCGGCTTCGTCGATGCCCTGCGGGTCGTCGGCATGATCGGCGGTGATAGCGGCATTTGCCCGCCCGCGCTCAACACCGCGGACGAAGTGCGCTGGGCCTTCATGCGCTGGGTCCACGCGGACTATTCTGCACGCGGCGCCATGTCGGCATCCGAGGCTGTGCATGCCACGCTTCGTGACAGCTTCCCGTGCAACTGAGCCTGCGCCCGCTCACGATATAACCTGGCGCCAAGCCGAACCTTCTCGATGTGTCGCGGAAGCGATCGGTCTTTTGCCGCTTGAGTGACCGAAGCACCGTCCGTTATCACGGTCGGTGCGATGCGCACTGCCTCCGCCACCATTGCCATCATCCTGCTGGGCGCGGCTTTTGTCGTGGCCGGCAACGGGCTATTGCAGACGATGTTGCCGATGCGCTCGGACCTCGAGGGTTTCTCGACGGCGATGATCGGCCTTCAGGGCACAGGCTATTTCGGCGGGTTCATCGCCGGCTGTGTCCTGGGGCCGCGATTGATCAAAAGCGTGGGGCATATCAGGGCGTTCGCGGGCGTCGTGGCGCTGCTCGCCGCGCTGGTGCTGATCTTCCCGATCTGGGTCCAGCCAGCCGCCTGGATCGGGATCAGGCTGGTGACGGGCATCTGCCTCGCGGTCACCTATATGTCGCTGGAAAGCTGGCTAAACGACCAGGCGACCAACGCCAATCGCGGCAGTATCCTGTCGCTCTATTTCATCCTAACCAATGCAGGCTGGATTGGCGGGCAGCTGGCCATCAACCTGGCCTCGCTGGCGGGCGCGACGCTTTTCCTCCTGGCGACGATCTCGATCTGCCTCGCGGTCGGCCCCGTCGCGCTGACCCCGACACGCGAGCCGACACCGATCCCCGATGCGCGGTTGGATCTTCCGGGGCTGGTCAGACTGTCCCTGGTGGGGACCGTCGGCTGCTTCCTGGTGGGCATGGCCGAAGGGGCGTTCTGGACATTAGGGCCGGTCTTCGGCCAGCAGCGCGGCATGGCGGTCTTCGAAGTAACCCTGCTGATGGGGGCATTCGTGCTGGGCGGCTCGCTGTCCCAGTGGCCGATCGGGCGCATCTCCGACAACCATGACCGGCGCGTGGTGATCCTGCCGGTCGCCCTGGCGACCATCGTGACCGGCTTGGTCATGGCCTATAGCGGCAATCTGTCTTCCGGGCCCACCATCGCGCTCGCGATAGCTCATGGCGCGCTGATGCTGCCGATCTATGCACTCTGCCTCGCCCATGTGAACGACAGCGCGCCGTCTGACCGGTTCGTCCAGGTGAGTTCGGGGCTGCTGCTGATATATTCAGCGGGCGCCGCGCTGGGTCCGCTCGCCGCCGCCCCGCTGATGGACCGGTTTGGTCCGGGCGGACTGTTCATCTTCGTCTCGGGCGTGCTTGGCTTCTTCGCGTTGGTGATCGCCTACCGGCTGGTCGCCGCGCGTCATCTGATCCGGCTCTATCCGGCGCGATACCGCACGACAATGAAAACCACCCAATCGATCTACGAGATCGAAGGGGACGACGCCTCCGTGCCTGATGACAACCGGTAGGCAGTACTGGGCATTGCTCGGCCGCGATCACCTTGCATGCATGAAACGGTAGATCGCGATCAGAACACCAAGTATCGCGCCAATGATGGCGCCGATGGGAAGGATAGCACTTTCCATCTCAATCATCCCTTAACGTTACGCACGAGCGGTAACCAATTCCCGCCAAACTCAACACGAGCGCCTACCGCACGCTCCCAAAGGCCGCCGGCGCGGCCGCACACTTGCCACCGAAGGGGAGAGGTGGCGACTTGAAGCAATACTATCGCATAGGTTGAAAAAATTGTCAGCACTCAACTGATTGCTGAAAAAAACCAATCAGCGAACTTGACAAGAAAATTAGGAAAAATGTGGGAATCGCTATATTATCGGCGCACATCTGGGAGCGAGGGACGATGCACCCGGAGGGCACCATGAGTGTGCTGGACGCTTCTGTAGAGATTGTTGAGCCGACCTTTGATCGGCCGGAAAGCACGGAGCCGCTGACCACGCCATTGTTGGTCGGCACGCGGGTTTCACTTGTCTATCGCGGAAGCCCGCTTCCGCTTCAGGTCGAGTCCATCGAGCGCCTCGGCACATCGTTCGTCGGGCGGATCAGGGATGCGGCCGCAGATATGCCGCTGGTGCGGTTCCGTCCAAAGGACGTTGCTTCAATCGATTGAGGCCTGTGCTGGCTACAACGGCGTGACCAAAAATTCGACCGGGGCCTTTCGGTCCGGGACATGAGTGTTTTGCGTCCTGTGCCGCTGAAAACCCCGCGCCGCGCTGCCGGATGCTCGGGCGGATAGCGCCCCCAGGTCGCCCAACGTTCAGCCGGCCTCTCCTGCCCCGTCAATGATCTTTTCGATCAGCGCGTTCACCACCTCTTGGCGATGCCGGGCGACTGAGACGTGGCCAAGGCCCGGGATCTCGTGGAAATGCCCGTTCTGCGCCAGGTCGGCGACGACCCTCACCATTGCAGGCGGGGTTTGCACATCCTCGGCGAAGGCAATGGCGTCGATCGGCACCGGACAGGTCTTCAGCCCATCGCGGCAATCGAAGTCCAGACAGGCGTCCCATTGGTCGATCAAATCCTGGGGCGCCCGGTTGGCGAAGCGCTCGGTATAGGCGGCCTTGACCGGCTCCCAGATTGCCGGGTCGCCCAGCGCCTTGGCCGGCAGCGCAAAGGCCGCGTAGTGGGGTGCCAGGAAATAGTCCGGCAGTGCGACACCCTCCTTCCGCAGGTCGATCTCGGCTTGCATCCAGTCGCGGGTGAAGCCGCCGATATAGGCGGCGGTGCCCATGGGAATCGCCAGGCGCACCAGATGCGGATAGTCGATCGCCAACCTGCTGGGTGATCAGCGCGCCCATCGAGAGGCCGGCCAGGATCACCGGCGGCGCGCAAGCCGCCTCGATCATCTCGGCGCAGTCGCGCGCAAAATCGGCGATCGACCAGGGTGCGGGATCGGAGGTGGTCTCGCCAACGCCGCGCGGGTCGTATGATGTCGAGCGGAACCGGCCCGCAAAATGCGTCATTTGCAGCCGCCAGGCCTCGGCGGGCGAGTCGCCGCCCGGCACCCAGACGATGTCCGGCCCCTGCCCCACCTGCGCCACCCGCATCCGGGCGCCGCTCGTCTCGACGGAAAAGACCCGGACCGACGGATCGAAGCTACCGAAGGCCGCCATGGTTCAACCGGTCCCGGTCCGGCCATAGACCGTCTGATTGACCTCCGGATCGCCGGTGACACCCGGCCGCTCCTCGTAGACGAAGACGGCCATCAGCCGGGTGCGGCTGCCCGCGACCGGCGAGACCCGGTGGAGCGAATTGCAGCCTCGGAATATCGTGAGCTCGCCTGCCGCGCGCGAGACCGTCCGCACGCGGTCCGAGGCGCCGGTCAGCACCTCGGTCATATAGGGGATGTCCTCACCGTCCGGACTTTCGCGGGTGTTCGGCGCCAACTCGAACGCGCCGCCCGCCTCCGCTCCCTGCAGCATCAGCGTCATGGTGAAGGCGTTGGTGGAATCGTAGTGCCAAGCGGATTGGTCGCCCGGCCCGTAGCAGATCACGTTGACCGGCTGCAGCGGGTCATCGTTCGGGTAGAGCTTTGGCGCGCCGACGATCGCGGCAACCATGTGCTGGAATGGCTCCCAGAAGTACAGGCGCTTCAGATGCGACGTCTGGGGCAGCAGATCAGCGGCGATCATGCGATAGCGCGCGGGCTGCAGGACGTTGCGCGGATGATCCGCCGGCATCGACGGGTCGCCCTGGCGCTGGAGATAGCAGTTGCGGAGCGACTCCGCCGGATTTGCCTGGCCCATGAGCCCGGTCGCCTCGGCAGCAGCCTCGGTGACGGCCTCAGGCGTCAGGAAGCCGGGGAGCGAGCAATATTGATCGCGGTCGAGCTGCGCCCGGGCCTCGGCGATGATGGGCCCCATGGCAGCGGTGTCTTGGTCCAGCGGGTAGCGGGCGAAGTCGATCGGCGGCCGCGTCATGGGTCAATCCGTCAACGGATGATGGCAGGTTACGATGCGCCCGTCGCCCAGCACTGTGTCGCCGGGCCGCTCGGCGCGGCAGCGCTCGGTCGCGTATTTGCAGCGGGTGTGGAACTCGCAGCCCGAGGGGCGGCTGGCCAGGCTCGGCACCTCGCCCTCGATCGAAACCAGCGCGCGCCGCTTGTCGGGATCGGGCTGCGGCACGCCGCCGACTAGGGCTTCCGTGTAGGGGTGCGCGGGCCGGGCGAAGATCGCCTCGCTGTCACCCCGCTCGACCAGCCGGCCCAGATACATGATCGCCAGCTTGTCGCTGATATGGCGCACCACCGGCAGGTTGTGGCTGATGATCAGGTAGCCCAGCCCGTGTTCGCGCTGCAGCTCGCCCATCAGGTTCAGGATCTCGCCCTGGACCGAGACATCGAGCCCCGCGGTCGGCTCGTCAGCAATGATCAGCTTCGGGTTCAGCGCTAGCGCGCGCGCCACGCCCACGCGCCGGGCCTGGCCGCCGGAGAGTTCGTGCGGATACCGAGACAGGAAGTTCAGCGGCAGGCGCACCATGTCGCAAAGCCGTTCGGCCTCCTCGTCCAGGCGGCCCTTCGAGAGGCCATGGATCTCGAACGGCTCGGTGACCAGCGCCCGCACGGTCTGGCGGGGGCTGAGCGAGCCAACCGGGTCCTGGAACATCATCGCCATGTCTCGCCGTAAGGGCTTGAAGGCTGCGGGGCTGAGGCCCAGGACGTCGCGCCCCTCGAATGTCACGTTTCCCAAATGCGCCTCGGCCAGCCCCAGTACCGCCCGGCCCAGCGTCGTCTTGCCCGACCCGGACTCGCCGACTAGGCCCAGGGTCTCGCCCCGTTTGAGCGTCAGCGAGGCGTTCAAGACAGCATCGACGAACGGTTCCTGGACCCCCTTCACTCTCGCCTTCAGCGCCCCCATGATCCGGAATCGCACCGATAGATGATCGACCTCGAGCAGCGGTGCTCCGCTGGACCGCGGACCCTCGGAAACTGCCTCGGGGGCCGTGTGTTCTGCTTGCGCCACAGGACCCTCGGCAAGGCCCGGGTCCAACAGATGGCACCGCGTCGCATGACCGCCTTCCAGCGTGTGGGCGTCCGGTTGGCGCTCGCGGCAGACGACCATCGCCTTCGGACAGCGTGGCGCAAAGACACATCCGGTCGGCTTGATGTGCAGGTCCGGAATATCGCCCGGGATCACCGGCAGAAGCCGCGTGCGGGTCATCTCGCGCGCCGGGTCGCATTCCAACAGCGCCCGGGTATAGGGGTGCGCCGCGCGGTAGAAGATATCGCGCACGTCCCCGTGCTCGACCACCTCGCCCGCATACATAACCACCACTTCGTCGCAAAGCTCGGCGATCAGGCCCAGATTGTGCGAGACGACCATGATGGTGGCCTCGAATTCGCGCTGAAGCTCGCGGATCAGGTGAATGATCTGCGCCTCCATGGTGACGTCCAGCGCCGTGGTTGGCTCGTCCGCGACCAGCAGCATCGGGTCCATCAACAGCGCCATGGCGATCCCGGCCCGCTGGCGCATCCCGCCGCTGAATTGATGGGGGTATTGGGCGATCCGGCTTTCCGGGTCGGGGATACCGACCCGGCGCATCATCTCAACCGCGCGGCGCATCTTCTCGGCATCGGGCTCCGGGCGGCGGTAGAGGATATCGGTCATCTGCTGGCCGTAGGACAGCACCGGCGATTGCGAGGTCATCGGATCCTGGAAGACCATCGACACCTTTTCGCCCCGCACCTCCTGCATCCGGGGTTCCGGGTAGGTCAGCAAATCCTGGCCGTCGAAGATCGCCTCGCCGCTCTCGACAACGCCGTTGGCGGCCAAAAGGCGTGTAACGGTCCAGATCACCGTGCTCTTGCCCGATCCGCTCTCGCCCACAACGCCGACGATCTTGCCCTTGGGCACCTGGAGGCTAACGTCGCGCAGCGCATGGACCCGGCCGCGTGGGGTGCGGAAATCGACGTTCAGACTGCGGATATCCAGAAGCGCGGTCATCCCTCAGCGCCCCTTGCGAAGTTTGGGGTCGAAAATGTCGCGCAGCGCCTCGCCCAGGAAGGTGAAGCCGAGGGTGGTCAGCACCAGCGGAATACCCCCGGCGATGACCATCCAGGGCGTATCGCGGATGATCAGGTAGCCCTCGTTCAGCACGGTTCCCCAACTCGCGGTCGGCGGCTGGACGCCGAGCCCGAGGAAGCTCAGCCCAGCCTCGATGGTCACGACGACCGGCACGTCCATGGCCGACAGGATCAAAAGCGGCCCGATGACGTTCGGCATGATGTGCCGGGCCAGGATGCGCGGCGTGCTGGCGCCCAGCGAGCGCTCGGCAAGGATGAACTCGGTTCGCTTCAGCGCCAGCGTGCTGGTCCGCGCCAGCCTGGCGTAGCTGGGGATCGAGGTGACGATGACGATGGCGAGCACCAGCTTCAGGCTTGGCCCGAGCAGCGCGACCGCGGCCAAGGCCAGGATCACGGTCGGAAATGACCGGATCGCATCGAAGATAAGCAGCAGCAGATTGTCGAGCCAGGTGGGGCCGAACCCGGCCACCATGCCCAATACCAGCCCGATCACCAGCGAGACCGAGACCCCGATCGCCGCGACCTCCAGCGCCACCCGGCCGCCGTAGAGGACCCTGGTATAGGTGTCGCGCCCCAACTGATCGGTGCCCGCCCAATGGTCCGCCGTCGGCCCTGACAGCCGGTTCGGGATGTCCATCGTCAGGGGGTCGTGGGTGGCGAAGACCGGCGCGAAGATCGCGCTGGCGAAGAACATGATCACCAGGAAAAGACCCAACATGCCCTGCGGGTTGCGCAGAAACAGGATCAGCTTCTCGCGCCGCACGCTGTAGGCGCGCTCGGCCGCGCCCGTCCTCACGGGGTCGGGCGCGGGGGCGGGGATATCAGAGGGATTCACGGACACGGGGGTCGAGCCACGAGACCATCAGATCGGCAATCAGCGTCACCACCACGTAAAGAGCAATGGTCACCAGGACCGCGCCCTGCACCACGGGGAAGTTCCGCGCCAGCACCATGTCGTAGATGATCTTGCCGACGCCCGGGCGCGAAAAGATGATCTCGGCGAAAACGGTGCCCGAGAGGAGCCCGCCGAACCCGACGCCGATCAGGGTGATCGTGGGCAGGATCGCGACCTTCAGCGCATAGCGGAAGACGATGGTGCGGGGTCTGAGGCCGAAAGCCCGGGCCGAGCGGATATAATTCTCGCCCATCACCTCCAGCATCGAGGCGCGCACCATGCGCGCCAGATATCCGACCCAGCCGAGACCGACCGCGAAGGCCGGTAGGATCAGATGGCGCAGTTGGCTGAGAATGTCGCCCTCCTCTCCCGCCCCGATCACTGGCAGCCATCTGAGCGTGATCGAGAACAAGAGGATTGCCCAGATCGAGACCAGGAACGAGGGCACCGCGATGGTGCCGACCGAGATGATCCCGGTGATCCGGTCGAGCCAGCTATTGGGCCGGATCGCCGACAGGCAACCAAGCGGAATACCGACCAGCGCCGCCCATCCAAGCGCCGCCACCGCAAGCGCGATCGTGTAGGGCAACTGCTCGGACAGGGTCAGCGCGACCGAGCGGTTCGAGAACACATCGCTGCCCAGATCGCCCTGCAACACGTTCCCAGCGAATATGAGGAACTGATAGTAAAGCGGTTTATCCAAATGCATTTTCGCGGCATAGGCCGCCTGGACTTCCGGCGTGGCGCGGGGGCCCAACGCAATCGACACCGGATCGCCCGGAATCGAATGCAGCATCAGGAACAGCGCCGCCACCGCCAGCAGGATGATGACGACGGAGAGCGCCAGACGCTTGAGCAGATACCACCACATGGCGTTCGCCACCGGGACGCGCGCGCCCCGGCGGCAACATCACTGGCCGATCAGACCGGCTTGAAGTAGCCGAGCTGCATTTCACCTGACGGCGCGAACTGGGTCGCGATATCCGCGCGGTGGATGAAGACCTCCGGCTCGTGGGTCAGCCAGACATAGGCGCCGGTCTCCTCCATGATCTCCTGCATCCTGATCGCGATCTTGTGGCGTTCGTCCACTTCGGAGACCGACACAAGCTGCTTGAACAGGTCCTCGAACTCGTCCGACGACCAGCGTTCCCAGTTCCAGATGCCAACCTGGTCACGCACGAACCATTGGAAGGGCTCGTAGGGGTCGGGGCCCGACCCAAAGCGCATGATCCAAAGCTCCAGGTCTTTCCAGGTTTCGCCCTTGCTCTCCTGCCCCATCTCCCAGAAGGGGCCGGAATCGAGCGGGATGATCTCGACGGTAACACCGATCTGAGCGAGATTTGCCTGGATGATCTGGGCTGCCAGGACGCGCTCCTGTGCGTTCAGGGTGCGGAGCGTCAAGGTCAGGCCCGAAACCCCCGCCTCGTCCAGCATCGCCTTGGCCTTGGCCGGGTCGTAGGAGTAGCTGGTCTCGAGCCGCCGCCCGACAAGGCCCGGGCAGACCACGCCAAACGAGGGCTCGGCCGTGCCGGCATAGGCGCCCTGGATGATCGAGGCTTGATCGACCGCGTGCTGGATCGCCTGGCGCACCTTGATATCCTGCAGCTTCGGGTTCTCGATGTTCATGCCCATCCACATGTATTGCAGGGCACCCGCGACCGTCAGCTTGGCGTTGGGCGGCAGCTCCTTCTGATAGCGGGCGTAGGAGTTCGAGGTGATCTTGGCGCAATCGAGCTCTCCCGCCTCGAAGGCCAGGGCGCCGGCCTCGTCCTCGGTCACGAACAGGCAGTCGATATTGTCGTAGGCCGGTTTCGCACCGGTCCATTCTGGGTTCGGGCGCAGCTTCACGTATTGCGCCTGTTTGTGCTCCATGACGTAGGGCCCGCATGTCGCAGGGATATCCACCGTATAACGCCCACCAGCGGCCTCGACCGCCTTCTTGCAGACGATGATGCCAGTGCCCGACGCCAGCGTCGTGGTCATGAAGGGCGAGAAGGCTTGGTTCAGCACGATGGTGCCGGAATACTTGTCCTTGATCTCCACGTGGTCGTAGGCGACGTAGTCACCCTTCCACTCGCTCTCCTTCATTCGGTCATAGGAATAGGCGACGTCTTCGGTCGTCAGCTCGCCGTTGCCGCCGGACCACATCAGGCCGGATTTCAGAGTGAAATCGATATTCGTCGCGTCGCGCAATTCGACGCTCTCGACGAAGGGCGAAGGCACCCAGATCGCCTGGCCGTCCTTGTAACCGTAATGGACCAGCGCCGGCATGACGCACCAGTTGACGTCGTTCGGCGGATGCCCGCCCACGTAATAGCCCGGGTCCAGGCTCTCCATCTCGCGGTCGAAGCGCACGGTCAGAGTGCCATCCGACGCCGACCAGGAAATGCCGGGGAAGCTGCCGACCAAGCTCGCCGTCCCGGCGAAAGCGGCGGTCTGCAGGAATTGGCGCCGGCTGTGCGAATCCGTTCTCATTTTATCCTCCCTGTTGCTTATATTTGGTTTCACTCCGCCACTGACGGGACCGTAAGTCAATGAGTTAGACCAGTTGCCGGGGGAACTCCCGCTCCCAAGCCTGGGAATGCACCACCTCGTCGCCGAGGCGGGCCTCCATGCGCGCCACCAGCACGAAATGGGTCTCGGTCGAGGTCAGCACGGTCTGGGTCCGGCTGGTGATCTGCCAGGGGCCGCGGCTGAAATCCTCGGTCCAGGTGATGTCGAGCTTGGCGCTATTGGGATCGTCTGGATGGACGGACAGGTATTCGTCATGGGTCGAGGCGACCGTCCAGCCGTTATGTTCGTTGTAGACGGTGCGTCCCTCGTCAAACCATTGGTGCTGGGTGACGGCGCCTGAGATCATGTCGCGCTCGAAGGACCAGGTGTAGAAGGGCGGCTCCTCCATCGCCTTATCCAACGGCGCGGCGGATTCCGGCGGGTCGAACGGGCGCAGGCCCGCGTCCGCATCGCTGGCCGGGCGCACGGGCAAGGTCAGCGTACTGGCGCCCAGCGCAATCATCAGCGTCGCCTTTTCCGGCGAGGGCCAGGCGATGGGCCAGTAGACGTTGGAAAGCGCAACCTGAATTTTGTGTCCGGGCGCGAAGCTATGCCCCGCCTCGTTGAGTTGCAGGCGGACCCGGTAGGTCTTGCCGGGCTCCAGCGGCTCTGGGTGTTCGTGGCTATCGCGGTGAGTGAGATTGAGCAGGCCGTAGCTTATCCGGGTCGCCGCGCCGTCGGGCAGGACCTCGTTCAGACAGGCCGCGACCATGGCCACGGGCTTGTCGCTGGCGAGCTCCAACTCCAGCACCGAGGCACCGAGGATCTCCACCGTCTCGTCCAATGGCTCGGTCTCGAAGGTCAGGCACCCGCCCGCGTCGTTCCGCTGGTCGCCCGGCTGATCCGGGTCGAGCCCGTGCGGGCACCACTGACCGGCCATTAGCCCGGTATCCATGGGCGAGCTAATGGTGCGCGTGCCCGATCCCGCGGCCGCTTCCAGACCGCCCGCGTTCAGGTGCAGCACGCGATCCTCGATCCGGGGCGAGGGCCAGGACGCCTCGGCGACCCAGCGGCCGGGCCGTTCCGCAAAGTATGTGCGCGGCGGCACGGGATCCTGCATCCAGCACCGCAGTTGCGGCTCGTCCATGATCCCGGTCTCCTCGCCCTTCAGCCAGTGATTCCACCAGCGGATGCATTCCTGCAGGAACCCGATGGCGGGCCCGGGCTCGGCGAAATGCGGGTATTTGTGCGCCCAAGGACCCACCAAGCCCTTGACCGGCGATTTCAGCCCCGCAAGCAGCCGGAAGACCGCATTGGAATATCCATCGGCCCAGCCGCCGACCGCATAGACCGCCGCTTCGATGTCGTCGAAGTTTTCGCAGACCGAGCCGTGCTTGTAGAAGTCGTCGCGGGTCTGATGCTCCAGCCAGTCGGTCAGCCACATACCGGAACCGGTCAGCCGGTCACGCCAAACCTGCTCCCACTTGTTGCCGACCACGGCCGGGTCGGGCGGCGTGGTGTTGATCGAGAACATGTAGCTGTTCCACGCGGCGTTGTCGTTCAACAGGCAGCCGCCCATGTAGTGGATGTCATCCGCGTAGCGGTCATCGGTCGAGCAGATCGAGACGATGGCCTTCAGCGCCAGCGGACGGCGTGCCGCGACCTGCAAGCCGTTGAAACCGCCCCAGGAAATTCCGATCATGCCGACATTGCCAGAACACCATGGCTGGGCGGTGATCCAGTCGATGATCTCCAGCGCGTCGTCCTGCTCCTGCTTAAGGTATTCGCCCAGCATCGCACCCTCGGAATCCCCGGCGCCGCGCATATCGACACGGACCGAGGCATAGCCATGGCCCGCGAAATAGGGATGGGTCATCGCATCCCGGTCGGCGGTCCCGTCCTTGCGGCGATAGGGCAGGTATTCCAGGATCGCCGGGACCGGGTTCTGGGCGGCATCCTTCGGCAGCCAGATCCGCGCGGCGAGACGCACTCCGTCGGAGAGGGTGATGAAGATCGGGTCCATCACCTCGGTCTGGCGTGGAAAGGTCTCGACGATTTTCATGCCTTGTCCCCCAAAGACTTAGACCCCGTCGCGCGGCACCTTCTCACGCCAATTCCGCGCGAAGACCACCTCGTCGCCGTCGCGCGCCTCGACATCGGTATCGATCAGCCAGTCGGTCGCCGTCGCGCGGACCCGGGTCGTGCTATCGACCTCCACATGCCAATCATCGCGGTGCCTCAGCGAATGCCATTGCCAGACCGCCTCGGCCGACAGGGGGTCATCCTCGTCAATCATGAATTCAGCCGTCATCCCGTTCACGACATCTAGACCGATATCCTCGATGTGATAGCGCCCGCTGTCCTCGACCAGCCGGGTGACCCAGCGTCCAGTCGCGAGGTCGCGCTCGACCGTCCGGGCGGAGTGATCGGGCTCGATCACGGAAATGGCGGTCCCAGCCATCTCGGGTGGTCCGAAGGTGGGCGCATCCGGACCGTTGTCGGGATCGCGCAGGGGCAGGTCCAATGTGCTGGTTCCAGTCTCCAGGGTAAGTTCCACCGGCGCTGGCCCAGGCCAGGCCATTGGCCAATAAGTGGTCGACAGCGCCAAGCGCAGCCGGTGGCCCGGGACCGCGCGATGGGCAAGGTCATTCAGTTGCACCGCGACCTCGGTCATCTCGCCCGGCACCATCGGGCGGGTGTTCTCGTGATCCTCGCGATGGGTCAGGTTCAAGAGCCCGAAGCTGATGCGCCGCGACGTGCCGTCCGGCGCCACATCCATCAGCCGCACCGCCAGGATGCCCTGAGGTTGATCGACAGCCATGCGCAGGCGGGCAACCGGCGCGCCGAGAATTTCGATCGGCGCGTCGAGCGGCTGGGTGTCGATGCACAGCGACCGTCCGTCATCCTCGCGCTGGTCGATGGCAAGGTCGGGGCTGGACCCACCCAGCCCATAGGGACACCAATTGCCACTAGCGACGCCGAGGGTCTGGGGCGAGCTATGACGCAGAACCCCTTCGGGTTCAGATTCTCCTCCCAACGCATTGTTATTAATTGCATATGATCGTGTAGAGACATTCGCTGACGGCCACGCCTCTTCGGCCACCCAGCGCCCCGGCACATCGGCCAGACAGGCATCCGGCACCACGAAATCCTGCATCCAGACCGTATAGGCAGGCTCGTCCATGATCCCGTTCGCCTCGCCCTTCAGCCAGTGGTCCCACCAGCGCAAAGCCTCTTGCAGGAACCCGATGGCCGGTCCCGGCATCCCGACCTCCGGGTATTTGTGGCCCCATGGTCCGACCAACCCCTTGGCCGGGCACGAGAGGTTGGCGAGCAAGCGCGGCACCGCGTTGGAATAGCCGTCCTCCCAGCCGCCGACCGCGTAGACCGCGCATTCGATATCGGCGTAGTTCTCGCAGACCGAACCGTGGCGCCAATAATCGTCGCGCCGCTGGTGCCGCATCCAGATATGCGAGGCCGGGGGCTCCCAATGCTCCAGCCGCTCCAGCCACCTCGCGCGCCAGCCCTGGGCGTCCAGCGCCTTGTCGGGCGGGCGCGCCATTCGCTGATAGAAGCCCGAGCCCCAGAAGAACCCGTCCAGCAGCAGGCAGCCGCCCATCCAGTGCACGTCATCCGCATAGCGGTCGTCGGTCGAGCAATGGGTGATGATCGCCTTCAGTGCCGGCGGGCGCCGGGCGGCCACCTGCAGCCCGTTGAACCCGCCCCAGGAAATCCCGGTCATGCCCACATTACCGTTGCACCAGGGCTGCTCGGCGATCCAGGCGATGGCGGCGACTGCGTCGTCCTGCTCGGATTTCGGGTATTCGTCAGTGATCAGCCCCTCGGACTCCCCAGTACCACGGATATCCAGCCGGATGCAGGCAAACCCATGCCCGGCCCAATAGCCATGGCGCCGGTCGTCGCTAGGCCGGGTGCTATCACGCTTGCGGTAGGGGATGTATTCCAGGATCGCGGGAACCGGACCGGTCCCCGCCCCCTCCGGTAGCCAGATCCGGGCCGAAAGCCGCACCCCGTCCGGCATCTCGATCCACTGATGCTCGATCTGGCGCACCTTGTGGGGGAAGGTCTCGACGATGCGGGGGCCGTCCGCGCTCATTGATGCTTGCCTTGCGCCATTCAATCAGATCACCCTGACCCGATCCCAATGATGGCGCAATTGGTTTCATTCGCATGGCCCAGACCCTTTATTCGAATGCCACGATCCTGACCGTCGACGGCAACGACCGTGTGGTCGAGGCGGTGCTGGCCGAAGGCGGGACCATTCGCGAGGTGGGATCGTTTGCCGAGGTCGAGAGCGCCGCCGGCCCTGGCGCCACGCGGCGCGATCTCTGCGGGCGCACCATGATCCCCGCCTTCATTGACCCGCACGGGCATTTCCCGGATTCGGGCTATTTGGGCCTGCACCGGGCAGACCTGTCGGGCCCGCCGATCGGCGATTGCCGGACGCTATCGGAGGCGTTCGGCCGCCTGCGTGACCGTGCCGCCGCTACACCCCTCGGCGAGTGGGTGATCGGTGTCCTGTTCGAGCCGGGCGGGGCCGCGGAAAACCGCTTTCCCACCCGGGCCGAGCTCGACGCGGTCTCCACCGACCACCCGGTCTGGGTGATCCATTTCACCGGCCATGCGGGGGTTGGGAACTCCCTGGCACTGGCTGCGCGCGGCGTCGACCGCGACACGCCTGATCCGGCCGGCGGATGGCTGGGGCGCGATCCCGCGAGCGGCGAATTGACGGGTCTTCTCAAAGGGATGGCCGCGATGGGAGAGCTCGGCGATTCCGAATTTCAGGTCACGTATGACCGTTTCCGCACGGCCTATCGGGCGGCGGCCGACGAATACCTCTCGCAAGGCGTCGCCCTGGCCCAGAACGCCTGGGCGACCGAGGCCCTGCTCGGCTACTTTCTGCGCCTCGCCCGCGAAGGCGATGCCGAGATCGAGACCCTGGTCTTGCCCGCAGGTTTCCTGGAACCCGACTTCACGGACGGCCGCCTCGGCCTCGCGCCGCCGGCCGACGGCAGCGGCATCCTCCTCGGCCCTCGCAAGTTCTTCGGTGACGGCTCGTTCCACATCCAGACCGCCTGCATCACCGAGCCCTATTACAAACCGCTCAATGGCGAGCCCGGCTATTGCTGCCCGGTCTCAATCACGCGCGAGGAAATGGCCCGGGATATCGGCCGCATCCACCGGATGGGATATCAGTGCCACATCCACGCGAATGGCGACGCGACCTCCGACGTAATCCTGGATGCGATCGAGGACGTGCTGGCCGAGGACCCGCGCGACGACCACCGCCATACCCTGATCCACACTCAGGTGCTGCGCGAGGATCAATTGGACCGGATGATGCGCCTGGGCGTGACCGCCAGCTTCTTCCCGGCCCATCTCTACTATTGGGGCGATTTTCATCGCGACGTGACCTTCGGTCCGGACCGCGTGCGCAACATTTGCCCGACCCGCTGGGCGGTGGACCGGGGGATGCGCTTCACCATCCACAATGACGCCCAGGTGACCCCGACCCGGCCGTTGCATCTGATGTGGTGCGCGGTCAACCGCAGCTCGGTCAGCGGCGCGGTGCTGGGCCCCGAACAGGCGCTGACCCCGCGCGAGGCGTTGCGGGCGCATACCATCGACGCCGCCTGGCAGGTTTTCCAGGACCACACGCGCGGCAGCATCGAGCCCGAAAAACGCGCCGATTTCGCGATCCTCTCGGGCAATCCCCTCGACGATCCCGCCGAAATCCGCCATATCGAGGTGCTCGAGACCATTGTCCGGGGAAAGACCGCCTATCGGCACAGGGAACAGTCGGCGTGAACAATGTTCTGTTGCCGGTTCTCTGCCGGATTGGCGCGCGATAATCTTTCGGCATGCGAACCAAGGGCTCAGCCGGTTCCAATCGCTCCTTCGATCCGAGTGAGATCGAACAGTCGATTTCCGACCGGTTCGCGAAGATCGCCGTGGCCCATCGCGACCGGATCGCGGTCAGCGCGGGCGCCACGCGCTTGACCTATGGCGACCTGGACGCGGCGAGCAATCGGATCGCGCACCAAATCCTCGACCGGCGCGGCGATGGCGCCGAGCCGGTCTGCCTGTTGTTCCCGCAGGGCGCGGATCTCGTTGCGGCGATCCTGGGCACTTTGAAGGCGGGAAAGATCTACCTGGCGCTCGATCCGCGCCATCCCGCAGAGGACCTCCAAAGCTATCGTACGCAGAGTGGCGCGGAGCTCATCGTCACGGACCGGGCCGATCACGCACTGGCGCAGAGCCTGGCCGGCGAAACATCCGTGCTTGACGTGTCCGGGACGGGCACCGGGGGGAAAGCGGACGACCCGGCGCTCGATCTCGCCCCTGACCGCCCAGCGTATCTCTTCTACACGTCCGGCTCGACCGGCACGCCTAAGGGTGTGGTCGATTGCCATCGCAACGTGCTGCACAACGTGATGCGCTATACCAACAATCTGGAAATCGGCCCGGAGGACCGGCTGTCGATGATCCAGTCCTGCAGCTTCAGCGGCACCGTCTCAAGCCTGTTCGGCGCGCTGTTGAACGGTGCCGCGATCCATCCCTTCGACCTGCAGGGCCAAGGGATCGAGGCAATGGCCGGGTGGCTGGAACGCGACCGGATCACCATCTTTCACTCCGTCCCGATGATCTTCGAGCAATTGGCGGGGGTCGCCCCTGCCCTGCCCGATTTGCGCCTGATCCGCCTGGAAGGGGACCGCAGCGAACCACGCCATGTCCGGCTGTTTATCGAGCGTTTCGGACCCCACACCGTCCTGGTGAACGGCCTCGGCGCCACCGAGACCGGGATCGTGCGCCAGTTCTTCATCACCCACGACAGCCAGGTGCCGGAAACCGTGGTTCCAATCGGCTATCCGATCACGGACATGAATATCCGGCTCATCGACGAGGATGGCGCCCGAGTTCCAGAAGGCGAGATCGCTGTCGCAAGCCGCTACCTCGCCACCGGCTACTGGCGACAGCCCGATCTGACCGCCCGCGCCTTTGCCCCCGACCCGGATGACCCCAAAGGGCGGATCTACCGGACCGGCGATCTGGGCCGGCTGGGCCCAGGCAATTGCCTGGAATATCTGGGGCGCAAGGATTTTCAGGCGAAGATCCGCGGCATCCGTATCGACATCGCCGCGGTCGAGGCGGCACTCACGGCACAGCCGGGCGTCGACCGCGCCTTGGTGATGGTGCGCGAAGACCGCCCCGGATCTCAGCAATTGGTCGCCTATCTGACGCCCGCTGGCGACCCTCCGGCAATCCCCTCGCTGCGCCGCGCCCTGTCAAATTCGCTGCCCCAAGCCATGGTACCGGTGCGCTATCTGGCGCTGGACACCTTTCCGCTGGACGCGAACCGCAAGATCGACCGGAAGGCCCTGCCAGTACCCGACAGGACACGGCCCGACCTGGCCGAGCCCTATGTGCCGCCCGAAACCGATCGCCAGCGCAAGATCGCCGCCTGCTTCGAGGAAACACTCGATCTCGACCAAGTCGGGTTGAACGACGACTTCTTCGAGATGGGCGGAGACTCGCTGCAAGCGACCGAGTTGCTTCTCGTGCTCAATGCCCGCCTCGAAATTCTATGCACGCCCGAGTTCCTTTTCTCGGCGCCGACCGTCGCCGGCCTGGATCAAAGTTTCGACGACGAGACACGCGGCGGCGCGTTGGTGAGGCTGACGCCAGAGGGCGACGGGCTGCCCTTGTTCTGCGTCCATGGTGTTGGCGGATTCGTGCTGGAATACCGGCTTTTGGCCCAATGCATCGGCTCCGAGCACCCAATCTACGGCGTACAAAACCTGCGCCTGATTGACCGGTCCGAGCCGCCGCCGGACATCGAAGAGATGGCGCAGCAGGCGGTCGCGGAGATCCGCCGCCAACAGCCCCACGGACCCTATCGTATTTGCGGAAATTGCTTGGGCGGCGTGGTCGCGCTTGAAGCCGCACACCGCCTGCGCGCGCTGGACCAGCCGGTCGACTATCTGGGATTGATCGACGCCGAATTCCCAAGCGGCACGGTCGAAGCCTACATGCCGGGCCGCCCGGTCCGGGAGTATTGGTCCGAGCTGACGGCAATGCCGGCGCGCCAGCGGGCCGCATTTGTCGCCGAACGCCTCAAGCGCTATGCCAAACGCCTCCACGCATTGTCGGCGTATCATCTCCGATCGGCCAGGTCTCGGCTGACCCGCACATCCGCCAATGCGGCGAATGAAGCGGACGCCCGGCGCCGCGTTCGCGAACAGTATCGGCCCCAGCCCTATGACGGGCCGGTTACGTTCTACACGTCCGGCGCGCCCGATAGCCGAGCGAAATGGAAGCGCATCCTACCCGCACTTCAAGTCGTTGAAATCCGCGGGACCGCCATTCCGGGACGGCGGGTCCATCTGACCGGAGAGCCCTATGTCGGCGACCTCGCGCGCATGATGGGCGAAGCGCTGTAATTCGATTGAGAATTTGGCCCCGCTACCGGTCCAGGAACTCGCGGACCGTATCAGCCAGGGTCATCGGATCGAAGGGTTTGGTTACGATTGCCGCGGCGCCCACGCCGCCAAGCGACTCCAGAATCTCCGGCTGCGCGACCGCTGTCAGAAAGATCACCGGGCAGTCGCTGCCATTCGAACGCTTACGAAGACCGTCCAGGGTCTCCGGTCCATTCAAGCCCGGCATCTTGACGTCCAGGATCACGAGATCGGGCGCGAATTCCGGGATCGCGCCAAGCGCCTGTTCGCCCGAGGCACAAAACTGCAAATCGAACCCGCCCACCGTTGCAAGCGCGATCTCGAGCAACGCCCGCGCGTCCGGATCATCATCGACACAAAGAATTCGACGCACTGTTCCCACCGGATCGTCCAACGGCCTTGTCCGTGCTGGTACGTTATTCGTCCGTGAAGGACAATGGCAGCACAATCACGAAGCGCGTATCGCCGGGCTGGCTGGTAAACTCGATCTGCCCATCCTGGGCCTCGACGAATGCCTTCGAGATATAGAGCCCCAGGCCGTTGCCGGCGTGATTACCGTCGTCTGACTTGGCAAATTTCTGGAAGATGCGCGGCTGCAGGTCAGCGGGAATGCCGGGTCCGCGGTCACGGACAGTGATCCGCGCGCCCTGCCCCTCATGCACCACGGCGACATCGACGGTGCCGCCTTCCTCCGAGAACTTGATTGCGTTGGTCAACAGGTTGGTCAGAACCTGCTCGAGCCTTTTTCGATCGGCCCGGACTTTCACCGGCCGATCGATGGCGGCAACCTCGACCGCGACGCCCTTCCGATCGGCGATCACCCGGTTCGCGGAAACGCAGTCGCGCACGACGTCCGAAAGATCGACCGGCGACAAATGCAGCTTCAGGCACCCAGATTCGATGACGTCCGCGTCGATGAGATCGTCGGACAACGCCAGCAGCCGGCGGGCATTACGCTGCGCCATTTCCAGCATCGGCCGCATCTTCGGGGGCAGATCGCCCAAGACCCCGCTCTCAATGATGCTGAGCGCCCCCATCAGCGCGCCGAGCGGTGCCCGGAATTCGTGGCTGACAAAGGATATGATCTCGTTGCCGGGCGAGACCGGCACACCGCGTGCGCACAGCCCGGTCTTGTCTCCAAAAGTGTCAGTCGTTTGATCGCTCATTGCTCAACTGCGCGGAGTGACCTTCCACTCCTTCTCCTTCAGCCATTCCTTGATGTTCGAGACACGGGACAAAAGATTCTTGAATTCCGCATACATGAAGAACGCGATGAAGACATAGAAAACCAGCCACCAGCGCCGCTTTCGGATCTCGGGGTCAGCAAGCCGGCTGATGAAAACCATCTGCCCGGGGCCCGTCGACATCACATAGATCGTGATTATCAAGAGCAGAGGCACGGTCCAGTCGATCGCCGCCAGCGAGCCCGCTTGGATCGCCCAATAAGCAATGATCGGCACGATCTGCATCGAAATCCAGGGGAAGAATTCGCGCCAGGCCAGCAGATAGAACATGCCCACCTTCTGTCTGATCGACAGGTGCTTCGACTTGAGCGCGGTCGGTAGCCTGGTATTCGTCACCTGATACCAACCCTGCGCCCATCTGAGCCTCTGATTGGCCAGGCCCTTGAACGTCGTTGGCGACAGTTCGCGCGAGATCAGATAAGGGTCCGAGACGATGTTACCCCCCTCCTCGACCACGCGCAGCGCCGAGTCGATATCCTCGGTTAGCATGAAACCGCGCATCCGGATGCGGCGCAGAAGATCGGTGCGCCAAAAGCCGTTGCTGCCGCCGAAGATGCCGAACTTGTGCAGACGCGCGCGGCCCGGATGGCTGACGGTATAGATCTGCTCGAACTCGACCGCGACCATGCGCGCGACCCAGGACGCGTCGCCGTTGCGGATCAGGCAATGGCCCTGGACCACGTCGGCGCCCGAGTTGATCCACTGCCAGGCGCGGGTGAAGCTGTCCGGGTCGGGCTGATGATCCGCGTCGAAGATCGCTGTGAACGCCCCCTTCGAATAGGCGATCGCCGCGTTCACGTTCTGCGCCTTCGAGGTGCTGCCGATCACCCGCACGACTTCCAGCCGAGAGTCCTTCGCCGCCATCTCGCGCAGGGTCTTCTCGATCGGCATGTCCTTGGGCGTGTTGTAGGCCAGGATGATCTGAATCTGGCCTGGATAATCCACGTTCAGCATTGCCTCGAGCGTCGAGATGATTGTCGCTGCCTCGTTCGGCAGATAGGCCGCGATGATCGCGCTCGCGGTCGGATACTCCATGTCATCGTCCGCAGGCGGATCGATGCGTTTCAGCGACATGAAGCCTTCGACCCAGATCAGGGTGCAGGTGAGGACGAGGCTGACCACCACGACGATATAGGCTGCCTTTGTGATGTCGTGGCCGAGCATCGCGGAAAAATGATAGATGGCGTAGGGAAGACCCCATCCCAGCACGAAGGTCGCGGCGATCTGCAGCGGAAAACGCAGCCGCTCGATCAGGCCGCGGAACGTCTTCGGCATCTTGTCCGGCTTCGGCGGCACGACCATGCTGGTCTGGTAGCGCGCAGGCTGCAGGTCCAGATGCGCCTCGGCATGGGATTGCGCGATGCGCATGCGCTCGAGCAGGTCGTCCGAGTCCTCGGCCGGAATTGCGTCCGCATAGCCCATGATCGGCGTCAGATGCAGGGACTCGCCGCAGGCCGTGAAGACCTTGCCGATCAGGGTCTGCGAGATACGCTCCAGCTTCTTGGCGGCCTCGTCCTCGGTGACCTCGGGCATCAGGACCAGATAGCCGCCATCGGCCGAGCGCCCGATCAGGTCGAGGGTCCGGAGCTCTGTTGCGAGCACTTCGGCAACCTGGCGCGCGATTGGCCCGTCCGCCCCAGGGCCGATCCGCTCGCGCACCGGAACGCGCTCGGCGAAATCAATGCTGACGGCGGTCAGGTCGTACCCGGCCCGCACCGCGCGATGCATCTCGGCCTGGCAAGCCACGGCGAATGCGGTGGCAGACAGGAACCCGGATTGGCGGTCCTGGCGCAGGTCCTCGCCGGGCACCGGCGGGCGCTCGATCTTGGCGCGCACCCGGGCAACGAGCTCCGCCGGATCGACCGGCTTGGTCACATAGTCGTCCGCTCCTAGGCCGAACCCCTCGACGATCTGCGCGGCCTTGCGCCGGGTGGTGAGCATGATGACCGGCGTGCGGCGCAGTTCTTCGTCGGCGCGGATCGCCGAGAGAAATTCGAGCCCGTTCATCTCGGGCATCATCACGTCGCTAACGATCAGGTCGGGGACCCAGAGCTTCGCGTGCTCGATCCCCTCGCGCCCGTTGCTCGCATGTTCGACGAAATACCCCGCCTCCTCCAGGTCAGCGGTGATCTTCGCTGCCAGGTCCGGGTCGTCTTCGACCAGAAGCAGCCGCGAGATACGCTCCGGCGCCGTTTCGGGCACGGTAACCGGACCGCTCGAGCCCAGCGTATCGCGCCAGAACAGGCGCTCGCGCTTCAACAGATCAAAGCGCTCCAGGAACGGGACCTGACTCGGCGCGCCCATGCTGGGCCGGTAGCGCACGGGCTTGTGACCGCGCTGCACGGCCGCCCGCAGCAATGTCCCCTGCAGCCGCTCCAACGCCGCGTCCGCGTCCTCTCCCGGCATCACACGGCCGTAGCCGATCAGGGGCGGCATGCCGGGCGACTGGCAATCCTCGTCCAGCGGATCGCCGGCGATGTGCTGCGAAAGGCGCTGCAACCGCCGCGCCGCCTCGAACTCCGTCGCCCCAGGCATCATCAGCAGGAAGCCGTTTTCGCCCGACCGACCAATCAGGTCGAGCGGGCGCACTTCCGAAGCCAGGCCGGTTTGAATTTGGCGCGTTACGGCGCCGGCGGTCTCCGGAGGCGGCTGCGCCGCTTCGGACAATGCCACCAGTGCCACCGTGATCGGATAGCCGACCCGCAGCGCACGCTGGCTTTCGGCCTGCAGCTCGATCCGGAACGCTTTCTCCGAAACGACATTGGAATGGCGCACATGCCAAAGCTGGTCCGCAGGAACCGTTGGCCGGTCGACTTTGGCATGGACCCGGGCGACGAGCTCGGCCGGCTCGACCGGTTTGGTGATATAGTCGTCCGCGCCGGTATCGAACCCGGCGACGATATCGGCGATCTTGCGCTTGCTTGAGAGCACGATGACGGGAACCTGCGCGCAATCCGGCTTGGCGCGCAGAATGCGGATGAATTCCAGCCCATCCATTTCGGGCATCATCACGTCAGTGACGATGACGTCTGGTGTCGCGTGGCCCAGATAGTCGAGGCCCTCCCGGCCGTTGCGGCCAAGCTCCACATGATAGCCCGCGGCCTCGAGCTCGGCCTTCAGCAGGTCGGCGAGCTCGGGCTCGTCCTCGACCAGAAGCACATTCGCCGTGCGTGACAGCGTGGTGGAGTGCGCCGAGCTTGCCATGTCACCACCGCACGTTCAGGCCAAGGCCCACGGTCGTGCGCTCGAAACCGGAATCGCTGCCCAGCGTAGATGACGAGTGGGCGGCCGTGGCTTCGAGCACCACGTTCTTGGCGATCGGATGGCGCAGCTTCAGCCCCGCCGACCAGATGAACATGCCCGATCCGGGATTGGCGTTCTCGTAGCCCGCGCTTCCCTGCAGTTCATAGACGGTCTTGCCCAGCAGGACGCCCGACAGCTTCAGAGTCGACTCGATCGATTGCAGTTCTTCCGGGTTGAAGTAGCCGTTGGCCAGCTGCTTTTCGAAGGCAAAGCGCGTATAGCGCGCGCCCAGCCACAGCTCCGGCGACTCACTGATCAGTTGGTGCAGGACCTCCCCCTGGAACCACCACCGCGCATTGCCGTCCGAATAGTCCGACCAGGCGGCCCGCCCGGTCAGCTTGATGTCGCTTGCCGGCCAAAAATCCACCGACCCGCTGAACGTATCGACGGTCAGGCCCTGGTTCAGCGAGGTGATGTTGTCCAGCGTCGAGCGGCTGGCGCCGATGTCGACGCGCCAGGCATCGTCGGGGTAGAGAGTGATGTAGGAATCGTGCGTGAACAGCGTCTCGTCGTTCACCCCTTCCTGCTGGTTCAGGAAGAATGCAGAATTGAGCTCGACCTCGTCGCTGAAACGGTGACGGAAATGCCCGCCCACCATGACCACGTCGACCCCATCGGCACCCTCGGGGTCGTAGTTGATATATCGGACTTCCGGGCCAAAACCGGTGCGCCCATCGTTCACGCTGAAGCTTTGCCGAAGTCCGGCGCGCGCGATGCCCAAATCGTCGGATTGATCAGAGTAGGACGTGCCGAACGAGCTGCGGGCACGGCGGTCGTTCATCAATTCGGTGCGTAGGCGTTGTGCGCGCACGCTGCCGGGGTTGATGGCCAGCAGCCCTTCAACCGTTATGATCGCCAGGTCCGGGCGGCCCATCCAGCGCTGCGCCTGGGCGATGATGATCGCCGCGTCCTCGTCCGACGGATCGGCCTGGAGCAGCGGTTTGGCGAGCGCGATGGCCTGACGGTGACGGCCGCGATAGCTCTCGGACCGGGCCAGACGGCGGCGCGCCACATCGTCCTCCGGGTCGGTCTCCAGGATCTGGCTCAGCTCCGAGGACGCCGCGTCGTGGTCATGCAGCCACGACAGAACCTCGGCCCGGCCCAGCCGCGCCCGCGTATTCGCCGGGTCCTCGGCGATCAGCGAGTCGTACTCGCCAAGCGCTTCCGCCAGCGCCCCGGACCAGGCCTGGGCCAGCGCCATCGCCAGGCGCACCTCGGCGCTGCGTTCGCCGGTCAGCCCCGAATTGCTCAGGATTTCTTCGTAGAGCTGGATCGCCTTGTCGGCCTGCTGGGCATAGGTGAGCTGGTCGGCGTATTCCTTCAGCCACTCCGCGCGCTGGTCGGGCGACAAAGCGATCGCTCGGGCGAACAACGCGGCCGACGATGCATTTTCGTTCTGGGAGGCGGCCTTGCGGGCCTGGGCGACAACCGCCTCGGCCAGGCTCTTCCGAGCGTCCGCATCCTCGGGGAGAAGCTCCACCACCTCCTCGTAGACCTGACGTGCCGCGTCGGCCTGTCCGGACCAGAGCAACGCCAGGCCCAGCGCCGAAAGCAGTTGCGGATCGGTCGGCTGATCCGCCTGGGTCGCGATGATCTCGAGATAATACTCGACCGCCACCGCCGCCCGGCCGGAAAAGGTTAGCTGGTCCGCATATTCACGCAGCAATTCGCCGCGGCGATTGGGCGCCAGGCTGATCGCGGTCGCGAAACGCTCGGCCGCATCCCGGTTCTGGTCCCGCCGGGCCGCGTTGCGGGCAGCGCCGATGATCGCCTCGACATAGTTCTTCGTCATGTCGGCGTCGCGCGGCATCAGCCGCATTGCCTGCTCGTAGGCCGCCTTCGCTTGCTCGTGATTGCCGGACCAGAGATAGGCCAGCGCGAGGCCTCGGTTCGCGTTTTGCAGATCGGTTTCGGAAAGCTGCGGCTGGGCCAAAACCTCATTATAGAGCGCGACTGCCTCGGCGGCCCGACCGGAATAGGTCAGCTGGTCGGCATATTCCCGCAACAATTCGGCACGGCGTTCGGGGACGCGCTCAATCACGGCGGCGAAACGCTCAACTGCTTCATGGTTCCGGTCCTGGCGGCCAAGGTCGCGCGCGGCGCCGATCAGCGCCTGGACATAGTTCCGCTCCAGATCGCTGTCGCTGGGCTTGCGCTGCAGAGCCTCCTCGTAAGCCGCCACCGCCTCCGTATGATTGCCCGACCAAAGATAGGCGAGCGCCAGGCTGCGCCGCGCCCGCTCAGTATCGAGGGCGGACAACCGCGGGGTCTCCAGCGTCTCGTGAAACAGCGGAATGGCCTCGGCGGCACGGCCGGAATAAAGTAGTTGATCGGCGTATTCGCGCAGGATCTCGCGGCGGAGCCAGGGATTCTGACGCAGGGCTTGAGCAAAGAGATCGGCAGATCGTACGTTCTCGTCACCGCGCGCGGCCTCGCGGGCCTGGGCGATCAAGCCCTCGGCTTCGCGCGCATCGACGAACTTGACCGCGCTGATGCCAAGCACGACCAGAACCGTAAGCGCAATCATCCAACGCATGGTCATAGAGCGACCCCCACCTCCCGGTGCGCGCCTGGTTACTCAGGCTTGGCATTAAGATATCACCATAGGTCACGGATAAAAAACGCATTTCAGAGATGGAAGCGAGGTGAGAAACGGGCGTTCAGCAGCCGCGACTCGGCATCTCTCCGCATTGCAGGTCTCTAGCGTTGATGATTTTATCAATTATTATCAAAGAGTTATATGACATCGCCACATCCCATCCCGCGCGATCATCGAATCTCGGCTCAGCTGGCCGGGTTGTCTGCTCATAGTTGAGGTCAGAGCAAAAAAAATTCCGATTTGGGAGCGTATATCAACTGCCGGTTGTCCTCGAATTCACCAATTTCATCTTAGGTAGCGTCGCGCGAATACGTCACAAAAATACCAAAAAATCACTGCTCTATTTAGAATATCTCGAGTGACCAGTTGCGGGTTCGCAAAGCGAGGGGGCAAGTGACTTCCATGAATGTGCATGTGGACCGTTTGGACGGTGCAACCGCCTTGGACGGCCGGACGCAACTGCGCGATCGGATCGAGACGGCGCGCGCCGCGTTCCTTCACCGCGCCGGCGAGAAGATCCATCGCGCCGCGAGCTTGGCAACAATGCTCAAGGCTGGGCAGACCGCCGAACAGCAGGCGACACTTACCGAACTCGAAACGCTCGCGCATTCGCTGGCGGGCACCGCCGGATCGTTCGGCTATGCCAGCTTGTCGGAACGTGCCGAGCTGTTGGAAGACGCGATCGTGACCCACGCACTGCGCCCAAAGATCCTGGCTCTGGTCGCCGGCATGGTCAGCGCGTTCCTGGAAATTGGTCTGTCGGCCGATCTTTAACCGGGCGTCGCGGATCATCCGCACCGGATTTCGTTCCAACCGAGCCTTTGCACTTGCCACGGCGGCCGCGATGCCTGCGCCGACCGTGCATTCCCGTTCCAGCACCTACTTGATGGACTCCCTGACAGCCTTGCACCGCAGGGTCTGATCTTCTAGTCGGGATTCAAGGGAGCCGCGAAGGCTCCGGCGACCGTGTATTGCGAACGTGCTGGATCAGGGAGGAAAGCAATGGGAATTCATTCGATCATCAAGATGAGCACCGCCGCTGCGGTTGCGGTGACATTGGGCCTGGGCGCAGTCAGCGCCGAGGCGAAGACGCTGAAGCTGCAGGCCTCGTCGAAGGCTGGCGACTGGGCGCATCGCTTCATGACCGATAATTGGGCGCCGAAGCTCGAGTCGATGACCGGCGGCAATCTCAAGGTCGACGTGCTGCCCACCAAGGCGGTGGTTCCCCACCGCGAAACGATCGACGCGGTGGCCAATGGTATCCTGGACGGTGACCTGAACGCGGTCAGCTATTTCTCGGGCCGTGATCCGGCCTTCGCCGTGATCGGCGATCTGATTGCGGGCTATGACACGGTCGACCAGGTGCGTACGTTCTGCATGCATGGCGGCGGCAAGGAGATCCTGCAGAAGCTCTACGACAAATACACCAACGGCAAAGTGCACGTCGTCGGCTGTGGGCCTTATGCCAAGGAAGCCTTTGTCTCGACCATCCCGATCAACACCGTTGACGACATGAAAGGCGTCAAGGTGCGCTCGCCGGAAGGCCTGGCGGCGGAAATCTTCAAGCGCGCGGGCGCGGCCCCGGTCTCGCTGCCATTCTCCGAGGTCTACACGGCGCTCGAGAAGGGCGTGATCGACGCGGCGGATGCTTCGGCGCACGTCAACAACAACGCGTCGGGCATGTACAAGGTCGCGAAATACCCGATCTATCCGGGCATCCACTCGATGGCCGTGCTGCAGTTCATCGTCAACAAAAAGATCTGGGACGGCTTGGGTCCCGAGGGCCAGGCGCAACTCGAGATCTGGTATTCGGCGGCGTACGACGCCATGCGCCGCGAGGCGGACCTGCAGGATCGCGCGATCGCAGCCGAGCAGCGCGCCGGCGGGGATGTCACGGTGATCGACTGGTCGACAGAAGAACGTGCCAAGTTCCGTGAGATCGCGGTTGGCGCCTGGTACGACTTCGCCGCCAAGTCCGAGCTCGCCAAGGAAGCCCTCGACGCGCATCTGACCTACATGAAGAGCATCGGTCTGCTGAAAGAGTAAGCTCGGGCCGGGGCGCGCGCCCGTTGATTTCGGCGCGTGCCTCGCACCTCTCCGTAACAGGGGGGAAGGCATGCATCTTTCAGGGGGCGAGGCCCATGGTTGCGGTCACTGAAACCGTCATAAACCCGCCCGCGGGCGCCGGCTTCGGCCGGGTGGTCGATCATGTCAGCCGGTTCACCGGGCTGGCGGTGGGCAACTTGTATATCATCGCCGCCGCCGCCACGTTGTGGGAAGTCTTCTCGCGCTACATCCTGAACGACCCGACCCAATGGGTTTTCGAGGTGGTCATGGTGCTCTGCGCCTGCGCCTGGATGCTGTCGGCCGGGTTCGTGACACTGCAGAAGCGCCATATCGGGATCACCGTCTTCTACCTGATGGCATCCGAGCGCACTCGCTGGTGGCTCGATCTCTTTGCCATGCTGGTCGGCGTCTTCGCCCTCTACATGCTGGTCGGCGACACGTTGATCCGGGCACTCGAGAGCATCGATCTGACCGAGCGCCTGGGTTCGGCGTGGAACTCGCCGCAGCCGATCATCCTTAAATCGGTGCTGGTGCTGGGCCTCTTCATGTATCTGGTCCAGCTTCTGGTGAACCTGACCCGGCATTTTCAATCGCGTCCGCTCCAGGTTGCCACCCTCGCGCTGCTGGCGCTCATTTGCCTGCGCTACCTCGTGCAGATCGCGGCCCATTACGGGGGCTATGACAGCGCCGTCGCCGGCATCGACGAAGCGTTCAACGAGACCGGCGGCGCCTTCGTCGAGAATTTCCGTGTGGACCGCGACGCGGTTGGGATCGGCACGATCAGCCTGATGATCGTCATCGCGCTGATGGCGCTGATGATGACCGGCATGCCACTGGGGATCGTGACGCTGATCATCTCGGTGATTTGCGCGCTGCTCTTCTACGGCAATAACGGCATGTATCTGGTCTCGACCAATGCCATGGACCTGCTGGAGAAATATCCGCTGGTCGCAGTGCCGTTCTTCGTGCTGATGGCCTCGATCCTGGAACGCTCCGGCATCGCGCGGGACCTCTTTGACGCCATGTCGATCTTCGCGGGCGGGTTCCGCGGCGGCGTGGCACTGCAGACCACCATCGTCGCGGTGATCCTGGCCGCCATGTCGGGCGTGATGGGCGGCGAGATCGTGATGCTGGGCCTGGTCGCGCTCCCACAGATGCTGCGGCTCGGCTATGACCGAAAGCTGACCATCGGCTTGATCTGCGCAGCCGGCGCGCTCGCCACCCTGATCCCCCCTTCGATCGTAATGATCGTATATGGGCTCTCCGCCAATGTCGGGATCGGCGATCTCTTCTCGGCGGGCTTCGTCCCGGGCCTGATGCTGGCCAGCTTCTATGTGATCTATGTGCTGGTACGGGTGAACATCAATCCGGAATTCGCCCCCACCGCCGCCGAGATCGCCAAGATGACCGGGTCCGAGACCAAGCTCGGCACGCATCAGGTGGTGGCGGTGATTCTGTGCATCCTGCTGATCGCCTGCGTCATGGGTTTCATCTATGCCGGCATCACCAGCGTGACCGAGGCCTCCGCTGTCGGTGTCTTCGGCGCCATCGTGGTCGCGGCGGTGCGCTTCAAGTTCAACTACGCGCTGTTGCGCGATTGCCTGGCCAGCACGATGACCATCGTCGGCACGATCATCTGGCTCATCCTGGGCGCGGTCGCATTCGTCGGTCTCTACAATCTGATCGGCGGGTCCGAGTTCATGGGCGGCCTGATCAAGTCGGCGGGGCTGGGACCGCTCGGCACCATCTTCGTCATGATGGCGATCCTGGTGATCCTGGGAACGTTCATGGAGTGGATCGCGATCATCTTCATCACCGTGCCGGTCTTCGCACCCGTCGTGCGCGACCTGGCCCCGGCGTTGGGCATGGACCCGGATTGGGCCGCGGTCTGGTTCGGCGTGCTCTTCGTGATGAACATCCAGATCTATTTCCTCAGCCCGCCGTTCGGCCCCGCCTGCTTCTGGCTGAAATCGGTTGTGCCGCAAGCGAAGCAGATGCCGGATGGGCGCGAGATCACGCTGCAGGAGATCTTTCTCAGTGTGCTGCCCTTCATCGCGCTGCAAATCTTGGGCATGCTGCTGGTCATGTTCTTCCCCGAGATCGCGCTTTGGATGCCAAAGGCGCTGAGCGGATAAAGGAGAGACCCGATGCACAGCGAAGACGGCGAAGAGGATCTGAGAGGGATCGGCGCCTATTACGGGGTCGCACCGGCTATCGCCGGCGCCCTGTTCGCGGCGGGACTGATCTGGTTCATGTTCACGCTGGCCGACGGGTTCGCCTGACGTGAAACAGCCGGAAGACCTGCGCTCGGCCCGCTGGTTTGCGCCCGACGACCTGCGCGCGTTCGGTCACCGGTCGCGCGCCATGCAAATGGGCTATGGACCGGAGGACTGGAAGGGCAAGCCGGTCATCGCGATCATCAATACATGGTCCGACATCAACCAATGCCACGCCCATTTCAAATCCCGGGTCGAGGACGTCAAAAGGGGCATCTTCCAGGCGGGCGGGTTTCCGTTGGAGCTTCCGGCGATCTCGCTCTCCGAGCCGATGGTCAAGCCCACCACCATGCTCTACCGGAACCTGCTGGCGATCGAGACCGAGGAACTGCTGCGCTCGCATCCGGTGGACGGCGCTGTCCTGATGGGGGGCTGCGACAAGACCACGCCGGGCCTGCTGATGGGTGCTATCTCGGCGGGCTATCCCTGCCTATTTCTGACCGCCGGCCCGATGCTGCGCGGCAATTGGCGGGGCAAGACGCTGGGCTCGGGGTCCGACACCTGGAAATACTGGGACGAGCGGCGCGCCGGCAATATCTCGGACCAGGACTGGGTCGAGGTCGAGGGCGGCATCGCGCGCTCCTACGGCCATTGCATGACCATGGGCACGGCCTCCACCATGACCTCGATCGCCGAGGCTTTGGGGATGACGCTGCCCGGCGCCTCGGCCATCCCCGCGGCGGATGCAGGCCACCAGCGCATGTCGGCGGCCTGCGGGCGGCGAGCGGTCGAGATGGTGTGGGAGGACCTGACGCCCGGCAAGGTGATGACGCAGGAGGCCGTCGACAATGCCGTTACCGTCGCCATGGCCACCGGCTGCTCGACGAATGCCATCATCCACCTGGTCGCAATGGCGCGCCGCGCCGGGATCGACCTGACCATGGACGATCTCGACCGGGCCGGGCGCGAGGTGCCGGTGATCGCCAATATCCGTCCCTCGGGCAGCGAATACCTGATGGAGGATTTTTACTATGCCGGGGGCCTGCGCGGGCTGATGAGCCGGCTGACCGAGCGGTTGAACCTGGATGCGCTCACCGTCTCCGGCCGGTCCCTGGGTGACACGCTGAAAGGCGCCGAGGTCTATAACGACGATGTGATCCGGCCCGTAGAGAACCCGATCTATCCGTCCGGCTCGCTCGCCGTCCTGCGCGGCAACCTCGCCCCGGATGGCTGCGTCATCAAGCCCTGCGCCATGGAGCAGCGGCTGATGGTGCACGAGGGGCCGGCCCTGGTCTTCGACAGCTACCCGGAGATGAAAACGGCGGTCGATGACCCAGGTCTGGACGTGACGCCCGACCATGTGATGGTGCTGCGCAATGCCGGCCCCATCGGCGCGCCGGGGATGCCGGAATGGGGAATGCTGCCGATCCCGACCAAGCTGGTGCGCCAGGGCGTGCGCGACATGCTGCGGATCTCGGACGCGCGGATGTCGGGCACCTCCTACGGTGCCTGTGTGCTGCACGCGGCCCCCGAGGCAGCGATCGGCGGGCCTTTGGCGCTGGTGCGCACGGGCGACATGATCCGCGTCGATGTGTCGAACCGGACCATCGATATGGCTGTCGATCAGGCGGAACTCGACCGCCGCCGGTCGGAATGGAAAGCCCCCGAGCCCAAGGCGACCCGCGGCTATAACTGGATGTTCGCCCGCCATATCCAGCAGGCCGACAAGGGCTGCGATTTCGACTATCTTGAGACCGGGTTCGGGCGGACGGCGCCGGAGCCGGATATTTTCTGAGATGGACCGCATCGTACCGGGCCTGATGGGCGAAGCCGAGATGGTGGTGGGCACCAATGACACCGCGCCACGTGTCGGCTCGGGGCGGATCGTCGTGATGGCAACGCCGATCATGATCACGCTGATCGAGGAGGCGGCTCTGGCGGCGATTGAGCACCTGCTGCCCGAGGGGAAACAGTCCCTCGGCACCCATTTGGACGTCTCGCACCTTGCCGCGACCCCGATCGGTATGAAGGTCACCGCGACGGCCGAGCTGATCGAAATTGACGGGCGCAAGCTGACGTTTAAGGTATCCGCGCGGGACGAACGGGACCGGATCAGCGAAGGAACTCACCAGCGGGTCGTCGTGACAGCTGCGCGGTTCGCCGACCGGATCAAGGAAAAGGCGAAAAAGGCGGAATGAGAACTGCCCCTACCCCAATCCACGACTGAAAGCTCACACTTAAACCGGATCGGACAGACGCATGGCCAATCCCAACGCCGAACCCCGCGCCCTGATCGAAGGCCGCCCGGCCCTGATCGTCATCGACATCCAGAAGGGCACCTTCATCGACCAGAGCGAGACCCGCGCCATCGACCACATGCCGGACTATGCTGAACGGATGCTGAAGGCCCGCACGGCCATCGACAAGGCGCGTGCCTGTGGGGTTCCGGTCATCTTCATCCAGGAGGTCCACCGCCCGGACCTGGTCGATTTCGGCCGGGAGCTTGACGGATCGGAGGATGTCCATTGCGTCGAGGGTAATCCGGGCACGTCGCTGGCTGTCGAGGAGATGGGCATCCGGCCCGACGACTACGTCATCCCGAAACGCCGCTACTCGGCCTTTTTCGGCACGGATCTCGAGATTCTTTTGAGGGGGCTGAAAGTCGACACGCTGCTCCTCTGCGGCGGGCTGACGGATGTCTGCGTCCACTACACCTTCGTCGACGGCCACCAGTCCGACTATTTCTGCCGGGTGATCGAGGATTGCGTCGCGGGGTCCAGCCTCGAGGCTCACGAGGCCGCGCTCCGCGCCATGGAATATTTGCAGACCGGCGCGCGCCGATCGCTTGAAGAAGTTCTGGCGGCGATGGAGGCTCATGCGGTGGCGCCGAGCGCGGCATGAACTTGTAGGGTGGGTTTTCAACCCACCATTCGGACCTAAGGTGGGTTGAAAACCCACCCTACCGCTTGGAGGACCAAATGTCCGAAACCCTGACCCAAGCCCAGATCGATTTCTACGGCCAGAGCGGCTACCTGATCCTCGAACGCCGCGTCCCCGACGACATCATGGACGCCATTCGCGCCGAGATCGTGCGGTTCGAGAACCAGGCCCGCGGCATGACCGTCTCGGACGACAAGATCGACCTCGAGGACAGCCACACCCCAGACGCCCCGCGTATCCGCCGGGTCAAACTCCCCCATACCCAAAGCGAGGTGATCGCCGATCTCATGCGCTCGGACCATATCCTGGCCCCGGTGCGCGACCTGATCGGGCCGGATCTGAGGCTCCAGACCACCAAGCTCAACATGAAATCCGCAGGCTACGGGGCGGCGGTCGAATGGCATCAGGACTGGGCCTTCTATCCCTACACCAATGACGACGTGCTGGCGGTTGGTCTGATCATCGACGATATGGGCCCCGAGAACGGCCCCCTGATGGTCTTCCCCAGCACCCACCGCGCCGGCGTCTTCAACCACCACCATGACGGAGCCTTCGTCGGCGCCATGGACCTGGCGGCCGAGGGGCTGAACATGGCCGACGCGGTGCCGCTGATGGGCCCCGCTGGCTCGATCTCGATCCACCATGCGCGCATCGTGCACGGCTCGGCGCTCAACCGCTCGACCCAAGACCGCCGGATCATCTTCTACGAGATGATGGCGGCGGATGCCTTCCCAATCGCCTGCGGGCGCGGCAAGTGGGAGGGGATCGAGGAGTTCGACAGCCGGATGCTCTGCGGCCAGCCGACATTGGAGCCCCGCATCACCCCCTGCCCCGTGCGCGCGGCTTTCCCGGACGGCCCGACCCAGGGCTCGATCTACGAGGTGCAAAAAGCCATGGGCAAGCGCAGCTTCGAGGTGATCTCGTGAGTCTTTCTGATCAAACCCGCGAAAAACTGAAAACTGTTTCAGTTGCAACGATTTGCACCGCGCTCTTCAAGCGGGGACTCCGCAACCAGTTCATCCAGGACGTCCATCCGGTCAGCACCGCCGGAACCATGGTTGGACCGGCCTTTACACTGCGCTACATCCCGGCGCGCGAGAATCTGAACCCGATCGAGGTTTTCCAGGACCCCAAGCACCCCCAGCGCGACGCGATCGAGCGCTGCCCGCCGGGCGCGGTGATGGTGATCGACTCGCGCAAGGACCCCCGCGCCGCCTCCGCCGGGTCGATCCTGGTGACCCGGCTGATGGTGCGCGGTTGCGCCGGAATTGTCACCGACGGCGGCTTCCGCGACGCGCCCGAGATGGCCGGAATGGATTTCCCCGTCTACCACAACCGGCCCTCCTCGCCGACCAACCTGACGGTCCATCAGGCGGTCGAGATCGACGGTCCCATCGGCTGCGGCGACGCGCCGGTCTGGCCGGGCGACGTGGTGGTGGGCGATGCCGAGGGCGTGGTCGTCATCCCGGCCCATCTGGCCAGCGAGATCGCCGGGGAAGCGGTCGAAATGACCGCATTCGAGGATTTCGTGACCGAGGAGGTGCAAAAGGGCCGCTCGATCATCGGCCTCTATCCCCCGACCCACGAACAGACCAAGACGGACTTCGCGGCCTGGCGCGAACGGACCGGACGCTGAGATGCCGGGGCCGGACCGCCTTCAGGTCTACGAGGACCTCCTGCGCGAACGCTGGTCCTGCCGCGCTTTTCTGCCCGACCCGATTGCGCGCGAGACCATCGAGGAGATCGTCCACACCGCTCAGCGCGCGCCCTCGTGGTGCAACGCCCAGCCCTGGCAACTTGTCATCGCCGACCGGGCTCAGACCTACGCGCTGCGCGAAAAGCTCATGTCCCTGCCGCCCGACCAACCGGGCGCGCCGGACATCCCGTTTCCCGAACGCTATAGCGGCCTGCATCTCGACCGCCGCCGAGTCTGCGGCTGGCAGCTCTACGAAGCGGTCGGCGTGACCAAGGGCGACCGCGAAGGCTCAGCCCGGCAGAACGCGCGCAATTTCTGCTTCTTCGACGCGCCGCATGTGGCGATCCTGACCTCGGAGGCCGAGTTAGGGTCCTATGGGCTGGTCGATTGCGGGGCCTTCATAACCAGCTTCATGCTGGCGGCACGGGCGCGCGGCATCGCCTCGATCGCTCAGGCGGCAATCGCCTGGCACGCGCCCGTGGTGCGCGCGCACTTCGCGATACCTGAAAATCGCACGATCGTTTGTGCAATATCCTTCGGCCTAGCAGACGAAACCCACCCCGCGAATAGCTTTCGAACCGCGCGCGCGCCGTTGGGCGAAGTGATCGACTGGCGCTGGGACAGCGAGAGCGGCTGACCGCCGATCATAGCTTGGCGAAATGCGTCCCCAGCACCGACAGGGTCACGGGCTCAACCGACGAAAGATCCTGCGAAAGATGCGGCAGCATTTCGCTCAGCTTCTTGCGGGCGCGGTTGACGCGGCTCTTGACGGTGCCGGGCGCGACGCCACAGATCTCGGCCGCCTCGTCATAGGTGAACCCAGCCGCGCAAACCAGGATCAGCGCCTCGCGCTGGGGCGGTGGCAGCTGCGTGTACGCACGCTTGAAATCGACCAGGTCCGGGACACCAGATTGTGCGGGCAATTCAACCACGCGCGCCGCATGAGCGTGATCCACGTCCTCGACCTCGCGCGCACGCTTGCGCATGATCGACAGGAAGGTGTTTCGCAAGATCGTGAACAGCCAGGCCCGCATCTTTGTGCCCGGCTCGAACCTGTCGAGCTTAGCCCACGCCTTGAGGACCGTTTCCTGCACCAGGTCGTCGGCCAAGGCATGGTTCATCGTCAGGCTGCGCGCGAAAGCACGTAACGCGGGCACCTCGGCGACGAGCTGGTCCGAAAGCGGACCGCGGTCGCCGCGCTCGCTCATGGACTGCCACTCTTGAGGCGATCGAGCAGGTCGGCCAGCTCTTGCGGCAAGGGCTCGTTCAAGGTCTCGTCGAAGACCCGTTTCAGGCTGTCCGAGATCGGATCGGGGCTCATCGCCGGCCCCGAATTCTTCTTGTCTTTTTCGTGGTTCGATTCTTTTGGCATCGTTTCAAGTGCCGCCTCATCCTAGACTAACCCGCGGCTGTCAATTTTTGTTCCATCCAATCTCACAATTCGTTAACACTTTTTGATAGACATCAATTACAGGTTTCGTTTTTGACCGAGCACATTGACATCGCCACGCTAATGGCACCGCAACTGCCCTATTTGCGGCGTCTTGCGCGGTCATTGACCGGATGTCAACGGACCGGCGACCGTCTGGCGGTCGCGACGGTGGAGCGAATTGCCACAGACCCACCCCCAATAGCGTGCAGCGACACGGCTAAGATCGCCCTTTTCGGTGAATTCTACAACGTCTGGTCCGCGTCCGGCGAACCGACCGCCTCGGCCGCCTGCGAGGCGGACCCCATGGCGGCGATGGCGCAGGATCGATTGGGTGTGCTGCCCCCCCCCACGACCGGCTAGCCGTTCTCCTGAGCGGTTTGGAAGGCTTTCTGCCCGACGACGTTGCGGAAATCATGGCGTTGCCAGACGTGAAAGCGGCGGAAACGCTCATCGACCAGGGGCGCGCCCGGCTTCTGGATCAACTTGCCGGCCAAGTGCTGATCATCGAGGACGAGCCGCTGATCGCGATGGATATCGAGGGGATCGTCCAAGGCCTCGGGCACACGGTCGTCGGAATAGTTGATACCCGCAAGAAGGCGGTCGAGGCCGCCGAGGCGCATTCGCTGAACCTCGTTTTGGCGGATATCCGCTTGGCCGACGGCTCGTCGGGCCTCGACGCGGTCGAGGATATTCTCGAACACATCACGGTCCCTGTGATTTTCGTGACAGCGTTTCCCGAGCTCCTGCTGACAGGCGAACGGCCCGAGCCGACCTTCCTGATCTCGAAGCCGTTCAGCAAGACCGAGTTGGAAATCGCGATCGGCCAGGCGCTTTTCTTCGGCAAGGCGGCCGCTCCGCGCGCGGCGTAGGCGCGCCGGCAAGGCCTTTTCGGCCCGCCACCGGAACCGACCATCTACTCCGCTGACTTGCACGCCCGACCTTGCGCCGCGCGCCGCCTTGTCGTCAAAATGGCGCCGGCGTCCCGGCAAGGGACTCGAAACAGGGAGGAATCCAATGAAACACCCCGTTCGCGCGGCGCTCGCCGCCTGCGCTGTCACGGCCCTGATGGCGGCCGGCGCCCCATTTGATGCGCAGGCCCAGACCAAGGTCGGGCTGCTCTTGCCCAAGAGCAGCGTCTACGCGTCGCTCGGCAACGAGATCGACGACGGCTTCATGATCGCGCTCGAGGAAGCGGGCATGGCGGGCGATTTCACGATCGTCCGGGAGGACACGGAAGTCAAACCGCAGGTCGGCGTCGCGAAGGCGCGCAAGCTAGTGCTGCAGGACGAGGTGGACGTAATCGTCGGCATCGTCTCGTCAGGCGTCCTGGCCGCCGTGCGCGATTTCGTCGACGGTGCGGGCGTGCCCCTGGTCGTCGCCAATGCGGGCAACAACAACGCGACCGGCAAGGATTGCAGCAAATACATCGTCCGGGTCTCGTTCTCGAACGGTCAAATCAATCGGCCGATGGGCCCCTGGATGGCCGAGCAGGGCATCAAGAAGGTCTACACGATGGCGCCTGACTACGCTGCCGGCCGCCAGATGATCGAGGCCTTCACCGAGACCTTCACCGCCGCGGGCGGCGAGGTGATCGGCGGCGATTTCACCCCCTTCCGCAAGACCAAGGATTTCGGCCCCTACCTCACCAAGGCCAAGGCGACCAACCCTGACGCGATCTATGTCTTCTATGCGGGCGGCGAGGCGATCTCGTTCGTCAAGCAATATGACAGCTTCGGGATCAAGTCGGAGATCCCGCTCTTTGCCTCGGGCTTCCTGACGTCGCCGCTCTATGTGAATGCCGAGGGGCCGGCGGCGGTCGGCGTCAAGACCGGGCTGCACTACATCCCGACGCTGGACACGCCCGAGAACAAGGCCTTCGTCGAGGCGTTCCAGGCCAGGTTCGACCGCGTGCCGTCCGAATTCGCGGTCCAGGGCTATGACGCTGGCCGCGTGTTGGTCGAGGCGGTCAAGTCGGGTGCCAGCGGGCGCGATGCGATCGCGGCGGCCTTGCCCAAGGTCGAATATGTGGGCCCGCGTGGGCCGCTGACCATCGACCCGGCGACCAACAACGTGGTGCAGAACATCTACATCTACGAAACCGTGGCCGAGGGCGAAACGCTGACCCAGAAACTGTTGGGCAGCGTCGCGAACGTCCAAGACCCGGTCAATGGCTGCGCGATGTGACACCTGACCCTGCCCGGCGCCGACACGCGGCGCCGGCACGCCGCGGCCGCCGAAACGAGAACCAATGCTCGAAGTCCGCAAGCTGAACAAATCGTTCGGCGCCCTCAATGTCACCAAGGACGTGTCGCTGACGCTCGCGAAGGGTGAGCGCCGCGTGGTGCTGGGCCCGAACGGGGCGGGCAAGACCACTCTATTCAACCTGGTCGCGGGCACGCTCAGCCCGGATTCCGGCGAGATACTGGTCGATGGCGCGCCAGTGACGAGCTTTACGGCCGACAAGCGCGCGCGCCTCGGCATGTCGCGCAGCTATCAGAAGAATAACCTTTTCGAGGATCTGACAATTCGCGAGAACCTGACCCTGGCGGCAATGATCGCGCAAGGGCGCACCCGGTCGCTGATCAGGCCCCAGCACGCGGCGCCGGAGGTGGTGGAGTGCGTGGACCGGGTCGCCGCCCAGGTCAGCCTGGACCGGATCCTGGACAAGCCCGTGCGCGGCGCGAGCTATGGCGACCGCCGGCGCCTCGAGATCGGGCTGGCGCTCGCCACCAGGCCCAAGATCCTGCTTCTGGACGAGCCGACCTCCGGCGTCGGCCCGGACATGATCGAGGCCTTCCCCCGCCTGCTCAACGACCTGCCGCGCGATCTGACCATGCTGATCATCGAGCACGACTTCGATTTGGGCTTTGACATCGCCGACCGGGTGACGGTGCTGAACTACGGCGAGGTCGTGTTCGAGGGCGATCCGGACCAGACCCGCGCCAGCCCCGTGGTCAAGGAAATATACCTCGGCGATTGGGAGGACGGGCCCGCCTGACCCCGCGCGCGGCCGCCCCGGGCTGGCCCCAGGCTGGCCCCAGGCTGGCCACGACCCGCAACCAGTTGTTGATCCATCACACCAACGGCTTATCATCTCACTCTGAACCGGGCGACGAGAGGGCCGCATGACGATCTTTGTCTCGAACTTTGCCCCGCCCGTTGCGATTGCGCTTGTAGTCGTTTCGGCACTAAGCGTCCCTGCCGCGAGGGCGCAAGCTCCACAGACGCCGCCGGTCGATGTCGCCATGCCCCTGGTGAGAACCGTCACCGATTTCGACACTTACACTGGCCGGTTCGAGGCGGTCGAACGGGTCGAGCTCCGCGCCCGCGTCGCGGGCTATCTCGACCATGTGGGCTTCGAGGACGGGGAAACCGTCGAGCAGGGAAGCTTGCTGTTCCGCATCGATCGGCGCCCGTTCGAGGCGGTTGTAGCCCGGGCGGAAGCGGCACTTGCGGCGGCGAAGGCCTCGCGCGATCTAGCGATGATCGAGCTCGACCGGGCCGAAACCCTGGCCCAGCGCAATGTCGGCACCGTGCAGGAGGTCGATCGCGCCCGCGCCTCGGTCGCCGAGGCCGAGGCCCAGGTCCAGGTTGCCGAAGCGGAATTGCGCTCGGCCGAGCTCGACCTGGCCTTTACCGAGATCCGCGCGCCGTTCACCGGCCGCATCTCGGACCGCAAGGTCGATCCAGGGAACCTGATCGCGGGCGGATCGACGCAGCCCACGCTATTGGCGGTCATCCTGTCGACCGATCCAATCTATTTCTCCTTCACCGTCTCGGAAGCGGATTTCCTGCGCTATGTGCGGCTGGCGCGCGCGGGCAGTCGGCCCTCGTCGCGGACCACGGCCAACCCGGTCTCCGTCCGGCTGATGGACGAGGACAGCTTCCGGCACGAAGGTGTTATGGAGTTCGTGAACAACGAACTCGACCCCAATTCCGGCACCATGACCGGACGCGCGGTGATCGCGAACGAAACCGGCTTCTTGGTGCCGGGCACGTTCGGTCGCATCCGCCTGCCGGGCTCGGGCCCCTACGAGGCGATGCTGATCCCGGAAGAAGCGGTGCTCTCGGACCAAGCCCGCAAGATCGTGCTGGTGGTCGATGGCGAGGGCAAGGTCGGCCAGCGCCAGGTCACGGTCGGGCCCATGTATCAGGGCCTGAGGGTCGTCCGCGATGGCTTGAAACCCGATGACAAAGTGATCGTCGCGGGCGTCCAGCGGGCACGGGCCGGCCAGAGCGTCACCGCGAACGAGGTCCCGCTCAGCCTCCAGGGCGAATAGGATGCGGTTCTCGCATTTCTTCATCGATCGACCGATCTTCGCCAGCGTCGTCTCGATCATCATCGTCCTGCTGGGGCTGGTCTCGTATGTGACCCTTCCCGTCGCGCAATACCCTGAGATCGCGCCGCCCAGCATCGAGGTCCGGGCGTCCTATCCCGGCGCCTCGGCCGAGACCGTCGCCGATACGGTCGCCAGCGTGATCGAGCAAGAGGTCAACGGCGTCGACGGCATGATCTACATGCTCAGCCAGTCGACCGGCGACGGCAACATGAACCTCTCGGTCACCTTTGAGTTGGGCACCGACGTGGACGAGGCGCAGGTCTTGGTCCAGAACCGGGTCTCGGCCGCCGAGGCGCGCCTGCCCGAGGAGGTGCGGCGCCTGGGCGTGACGACCCAGAAATCCTCGCCCGACCTGATGATGGTCATCCACATGCTGTCGCCCGACGGCTCGCGCGACCAGCTCTACATCTCGAACTACGCGCGCACCCAGGTGATCGACCAGCTTGCCCGGATCGACGGGGTCGGCCGGGCGACCGTCTTCGCCGAGCGCGCCTATTCCATGCGGATCTGGCTTGACCCGGACCTCTTGGCGGCCCGAGGCCTGACCGCCGGCGAGGCCGTTGCGGCGCTGAGGGCCAACAACGTTCAGGTCGCATCCGGCATCCTGAACCGCCTGCCGGTGCCCGAACAGACTGCCTACGAGCTACAGGTGACGACGGCGGGCCGGCTGGTGCAGCCCGAACAGTTCGGCGACGTGGTGGTCGCGACCGACGACAATGGCGGGCTGATCCGGGTGCGCGATATCGGCCGGGTCGAACTGGGCGCCCAGGACTACGCGATCAACGGCTATCTGGACCGCGACGTCGCCCTGCCGATCGGCATCTTCCAGCGCCCGGGCTCGAACGCGCTGGAAACCGCCGCCGCGGTCCTCGCAAAGATGGACGAGCTGTCGCTGGGCTTCCCGCCAGGGGTCGAGCACACGGTGGTCTACAACCCGACCCAGTTCATCCAGGACTCGATCAACGCGGTCTACGAGACGCTATTCGCGGCAATCGCACTGGTCACCCTGGTGATCCTGATCTTCCTGCAATCGATCCGGACCGCCATTATCCCGGTCATCGCAATCCCGGTCTCGCTGATCGGCACCTTCGTGGCCATGCAGGCCTTCGGGTTCTCGCTCAACAACCTCTCGCTTTTCGGCCTGGTGCTGGCGATCGGCATCGTGGTCGATGACGCCATCGTCGTGGTCGAGAATGTCGAGCGGTATCTGGAGGAAGGTCTCAGCCCGCGCGACGCGGCACGCAAGACCATGGACGAGGTGGGCGGCGCACTGATCGCCACCAGCCTGGTGATGCTGGCGGTCTTCGTGCCGGTCGCGGCGATCCAGGGCATTTCCGGCCAGTTCTACCAGCAATTCGCGCTGACGATCGCCGCCTCGACGGTGATCTCGACCGTGGTCTCGCTGACCCTCTCGCCGGCACTGGCGCGGCTCTTGATGCGGCCGAAATCGGCGCCGCCACCGCCCGGCGTGCTGGGCGCCGTTTGGAACGGCCTCTCCTGGCCCGGGCGCAAAGCGGGCGCTGCCTTCAACTGGGCCTTCCGGTATCTCGCCGGCGGTTATTCCGGTCTGGTGCGAAGCCTGCTCCGGGTCTCGGCCCTGGTGCTGGTGGTCTATGCCGGACTGATCTACCTGGCCTATGACCGGTTCCAGGCGACGCCGACCGGCTTCATCCCGCCCCAGGACCAAGGCTACCTGATCACGGTCGTCCAGTTGCCCGCCGGCTCGTCGCTCTCGCGCACCGACGCGGTGGCCAAACGGGCCACCGAGATCATGCTCGAACATCCCGGGATTGCCCATGCGGTTCCGATCGTCGGCCTGGACGGCGGAACCTTCACCAACGCGCCCAACGCGGCGGCGATCTTCCTGCCGATGAAACCCTTCGACTGGCGCGTCGCCAACGGCTATCCGGCGGGCCGGATCCAGGGCGAGCTGATGGGCCAGCTCTATGGCATCAAGGAGGCTAACATTTTCATCGTCCAGCCGCCCCCGGTGCGTGGCATCGGCTCGACCGGTGGATGGAAGATGTATGTCCAGGACCGGCGCGGGCGCGGCCTGGCGGCGCTCGAACAGGCTGCCTTCGGGATGATGATCCAGGGCAACCAGGTCGAGGGGCTTCAGGGCGTCTTCACCCTCTTCAACACCCGCACTCCGCGCATCTTCGCCGATATTGACCGGGTGAAGTCCGAGCTGATCGGCGTCAGCCCGGCCGACGTCAACGAGACCTTGGAGATCTATCTAGGCTCTAGTTTCGTCAACGATTTCAACTTTCTGGGCCGCACCTACCGGGTTACCGCCCAGGCCGACGGCGAATTCCGCGACACTCTGTCGGATGTCGCGAAACTGCGCACCCGCTCGGATTCGGGTGCGATGACGCCGATCGGAGCGGTGGCAACCTTCCACGACACGACCGGCCCGTGGCGGGTGGCGCGCTACAATCTCTTCCCGGCCGCCGCAATCCAAGGCGGCAGCCTGCCTGGTGTCTCGACCGGCGAGGCGATCGGCAAGGTCGAAGCCTTGGCGGGCCAGGTCCTGCCCTCGGGCTTCGGTTTCGAATGGACCGAACTGGCGCTGCAAGAAAAACAGGCCACGGGTTCGATCGTGCTGATCTTCGGTCTGGCGGTCGTCTTTGTTTTCCTGGTGCTGGCCGCCCAATACGAAAGCTGGATGCTGCCGCTCTCGGTGATCCTGATCGTGCCCATGTGCCTCTTGGCGGCGATCGTCGGGGTCCAATTGCGCGGCATGGACAACAACATCCTGACCCAGATCGGGCTGGTGGTACTGGTGGGCCTGGCCTCGAAGAACGCCATCCTGATCGTCGAGTTCGCGCGCCAAGGCGAGGAGGCGGGCAAGTCCCGGGTCGAAGCCGCAATCGAGGCCGCCTTCCTGCGCCTGAGACCGATCCTGATGACCTCGTTCGCCTTCATCCTGGGCGTGCTGCCGCTGGTTCTGGCCACCGGCCCGGGCTCGGAGATGCGCCAGGCGCTCGGCACCGCGGTCTTCGCGGGGATGATCGGGGTGACGTTCTTCGGCCTGGTCTTCACACCGGTCTTCTACGTGACCTGCCGCTGGCTAGGGGCCCTGGCGCGGGGCGCGGCTCAGCCCGCCGGCCCCTCCGGATCGGGCACCGGATCATAGCCGGACCCGCCGCCCGGCCGGCAGCGCAGGAAGCGGCGCAGCGCCAGCCATGACCCCTTGAAGGCTCCATGCTTCTCCAGCGCCTCCAGCGCATAGGCCGAGCAGGTGGGCTGGAACCGGCAATTGGTGCCCAGCAGCGGGCTGATCGCCAGCCGGTAGGCATGGACCGGCAGGGCGGCGATCCGGGCAAGCGGACTCATTTTGCCTTTCCGTTATGGATGCGATCCAGCGCGGCCTCCAGATCGCCGATCAGCGAGGCGAAGGGCCGACTTGCCGTCACCTCCGAGCGGCCGATCAGCACATAGTCCCAACCCGGCTGACCTGCGCGCGGCAACACCACGCGGGCGACCTCGCGCAGGCGACGCTTCGCCCGGTTGCGGGCGACCGCTTTGCCGACCTTCTTGGAACAGGTGAAACCGACGCGGATTGCCCGGTCCGCTTCCTCGTCCGCGCCCTCGCCCTCTTCCCGCCGCCGGGCCTGCAGGATCAGGCCGGACGCATGGGCGCGCCGCGCGCGGGCGCAGGCCAGGAAATCAGCACGGCGCTTGAGGATCTCGATTTTGGCTGCTACGGCCGACTCAGGCGCGCCCGGGATCTGAATGCCCGGGTCCGGCGCCTCCGGCATGGGCCGCGTGCCGGGGCCGGTTGGCCCCGTTTCCGTCACGCCGACAGGCGTTTACGCCCCTGGGCGCGGCGGCGGTTCAGGATCTTGCGGCCATTCTTGGTCGCCATGCGCGCACGGAAGCCGTGGCGGCGCTTGCGGACGAGCCGGCTGGGCTGGAATGTGCGCTTCATGTCGTCCTCCTGGGCCTTGAGCGGTGGCGCGCGTCGGGGCGCTGCCGCAAACCGCTCGGCAAATGTCAGAGAGGCGGCGTATAGCCCGGCGCCATACTCAAGTCAACGCGGCCAAGGCCATCCGGGACACCGTCCTGCGATGTTACATCCGCGGCAAATCATATCACCCTGGCGTGATACGCCCTGGCAAGGCTCTGGCTCCATCGCCAGTATCATCGCGGAGCATTGGCCGAGGAGCGTTTGGAATGCCCGCCACCGACGAAACGTCGACCGCGACGGAGGCACAGGAGCCCGGCTGGAGACGCTTCCTGCCGATCGGCGTGCTCGGAGCGGGCGCCCTGCTGGCCTACATCTTCCTCGGCGACTATCTGAGTTTCGAGACCCTGCGCGAGAACCGCGAGGCGCTGGTCGAATGGCGCGATCGGAACATCGTCACCGCCAGCCTTGCCTATGCGGCGATCTACGTCATTTCGGTCGCCTTTTCGGTGCCGGGCGCGATCTGGCTGACGCTCGCTGGCGGGTTCATCTTCGGCACGGTGCTGGCCGCATTCCTGACCGTCGTCTCGGCGACGATCGGCGCGACCCTGATCTTCCTGGCCGCGCGCTCGTCGCTGGGGGCATTCCTGCGGGCACGAGCTGGGCCTTGGCTCGCCCGGGTCGAGCGCGAGGTCGCCGAAGGCGAAATCAGCTTCCTGCTGGTGATGCGCCTGATCCCGGCGATCCCGTTCTTCGTCGCCAATCTTGCCCCGGCCTTCGTCAATGTGAAGCTTGGGAACTTCATTTGGACGACGTTTGTGGGCATCGCACCGGCAACCGCGATCATCAGTTCGGTCGGCGCTGGCCTCGGTGAGATCCTCGAACGAGGTGGTGAGCCCAATCTGGGCGTGATTTTCGAGCTCCATGTGCTGCTGCCGCTTCTGGGCCTTGCCGCGCTCGCCGCCCTGCCCGTCGTGGTCAAGAAACTGCGCGGGAGGGGCGATATATGACCACCCCCATCAAGGCCGATCTCTGCGTCATCGGCGCTGGTCCGGGCGGGCTCTCAGTCGCCGCGGGCGCCGTGCAGATGGGCGCATCGGTGGTGCTGATCGAGGAAGGCAAGATGGGCGGCGACTGCCTGAACTATGGCTGCGTGCCGTCGAAGGCGCTGATTGCCGCCGGCAAGGCGGCGCACGCGCACCGCAGTTCAGGCCCACTGGGCGTCGCGGGGCACGAGCCAGAAATCGACTACGCGGCCGCGATGGCCCATGTGGAGGCAACCATCGCCAAGATCGCGCCGCACGACTCGGTCGAGCGGTTCGAAGGGCTGGGCGTGCGTGTGATCAAGGCGCGGGCGCGCTTCACCGGACCGGCCGAAGTCACCGCCGGCGACCAGGTGATCAAGGCGCGGCGCTTCGTGGTCGCCACCGGCTCGGCGCCGGTGGTGCTGCCGGTCCCGGGCCTCGACCAAGTTCCCTACATGACCAACGAAACGCTGTGGGAAAATCGCACGCGCCCTGACCACCTGATAGTCATCGGCGGCGGCCCGATCGGGATCGAGCTTGCCCAGGCCCATCGGCGGCTTGGATCAAAGGTCACGGTGCTCGAAGCCTTTACCGCCCTCGGCAAGGACGATCCGGAACTCACCGCCATTGCGCTCGACCAATTGCGGTCCGAGGGCGTGGACATCCGCGAGGGCGCGAAGGTCACCCAATTCTCCGGCCAAACGGGCGCGATCACCGCGACGCTGGAGGATGCCGGCACAATCGAGGGCTCGCACCTGCTGATGGCGGTCGGGCGCAAGCCGAATGTCAACGGCATGGGGCTGGACGAGGCGGGAATCGAGCACGACCGCAAGGGGGTCGTGGTCGACAAGGGCCTGCGCTCGGTCTCGAACCGCCGGGTCTATGCGATCGGCGACGTGGCTGGGGGCCTGCAATTCACCCATGTGGCCAACTACCATGCAGGTTTGGTGATCCGGAACGCGCTCTTCCGCCTGCCCGTCAGAAATCAGACCCGCCATATCCCCTGGGTGACCTATACGGACCCGGAGCTTGCTAATGTGGGGCTCACCGAGGACCAAGCGCGCGAGGCCTACGGCGGCAGGATCGAGGTCCACAAATTTACCTTCGACGGCAGCGACCGCGCGCTGGCCGAGGGCAAACCGACGGGCCTGGTCAAGGCGGTCTTCTCCAAGCGCGGCAAGATCCTGGGCTGCGGGATCGTGGGCGCCCAGGCTGGCGAGTTGATCCACCCCTGGGCGCTGGCGATCTCCGCCGGGTTGAAGGCCAAGCACATGGCGGGCTTCGTCGCGCCCTACCCGACGCTGGGCGAGGCGAACAAGCGCGCCGCCGGCGCCTATTTCGCGCCGCGGCTTTTCGACAGCGCCCTCGTCAAGTGGGCGGTGCGGAACCTGGCAAGGCTTGGATAGCAAAAGGCCCCGCACCGGGGCGGGGCCTTCTGTGGGTTTTCCGGTTCAGTTGGATCAGCTTGCGACGACATGCACCACCGCGGTCGAGTCGCCGATATTGTCGGCCGACCAGTCGAGCGCGGTAATCCGGGCGTGTTCGGAGAGGCCGCGCAGATTGTAGCCCAGGCCTTCCCTCAGACGCTCGACCAGACTTTCGACCGCGGTTAACCGGTGACCATCCAGGGCACGGCCGTCGAGCGCCTCGTTGGTCTCAAGGATACGTTCTTCGGCAGCGGTACGGAACTCGGCGATCGCCTCTTCCTTCGCGGCCACGAGCGCGTGGCGCGCCCGGGCCAGGTATTGCTGGGCGATCGGGTCCTTGGCTGCTTTTTCGGAGAAGGTCATGATCGGGCACTCGAAGGGCATGTCATTGCCGCCGGTGCCGGGCACGGACACCGTGCCCTTGCTCAAGCTCATCGTCATCGGCTTGAGGCCGCCCGGGGGCGAGACGATCAGAATGTCGAAATCGCCCGAGATATCCAGGAACTCGGTCTCGCCCAGCAGCCGGCAGACTTTCAGCGCCCTGGCGAGCATCTGCAGATCGTCTGCCTTGACGGTGCGGCGCGGGCCCTTCGGATCGGCCTCGGACTGGTTCCCGTGCTTGAAGATCAACTCCACCGCCCCGTTCCGGTCGAAGGCGCGCTTGGCGATCGACATCAGCGCGTGCGGCACCGAGCTGTGCGACGCGGAAGTCAGCTTCCGGTTCTGGCCGTTCTTCTTGATCTCACGCACTTCCACCGTCGTCTTGAAGGCGGGAAAGCCCTCGCCGGTGGTGGCTGCAAGATGCCGGGACAGCTTGCGGTCGAAGCTGGTGAAGACATTCCGGCAGATGGTCTGATGGACCTGAAACTTGCGCCCGTGATGCTTCTCGAAATGCACAACCTCCAAAACGGGGATGCGTTCCAATTCGGGCTCGACAGTATTCTCGAAAACGCTGGTCACGATGCAATTCCCCCGTTTCCCACAACGCCAAATCACTCACGCGATGGCCTCGACTCCATCCAATTGGATAACACAAAGAATAAGTTTTCATTTCCGTATTAATTCGAAAAATACAACAAACATGCGGGGATAGGTGGAATTTCCTCCGCTTCAATCCCAGGTTGATGGGAGCGCCGGTTACTGCCGCGCTTTCGCCGCAGGACTGCCCTGAACGCCCCGTCTTCGCCCCGATTCAAGCAACAGCCGGTTGCAGCAGATCCATTCGCGGCATCAGGTCCAGCAGATGCTTGGTGTAGGGGTGGCTGGGATTCGAGAACAATGCCTCGTTCTCGGACACCTCGCAGATGCGCCCGTCCTTCATAACCGCGATGCGATCGCACATCTGCCGGATAACCGGCAGGTCGTGGCTGATGAACAGCATTGTCAGCCCCAACTCGTCCTGCAGGTCCTTGAGCAAGTTCAGGATCGTCGCCTGAACAGAGACGTCCAATGCGCTGGTCGGCTCGTCGCAGATCAGGATGCGCGGCCGAGACGCCAGGGCCCGCGCGATCGAAATCCGCTGACGCTGCCCGCCGGAGAATTCGTGTGGATAGCGCAGGGCCACCTCGGCCCCCAGGCCCACATGATCCAGCAAATCACCGACGATCTTGCGCGTCTCGCGCTCGCCGGAAGTCAGCCCGAACGAGCGCATCGGCTCGGCCACGATGTCCATGACCCGCATTCGCCCGTTGAGGCTGGAATACGGGTCCTGGAAGATCATCTGCAGCGAGCGTTTCGCGGCACGCGTCTCGGGCGCGCGCGGGTCGGTCAGCAAGTCGCGCCCCATCACCCGGATCACGCCCCCGTCGGGCGCGTAGAGCCTGACGATACAGCGCGCCACGGTGGATTTGCCAGACCCCGACTCGCCCACAAGCCCAAAGGTCTCACCCTCGCGGATATCGAAGCTCACATCGTCGACCGCCTTCAGGATCACCCGGTTCTTGCGCCGGATCGCCTTCTTCAGCGTAAACCCCAGCTCCAGGTTCCGCACATTGATGGCGGTGCCTTCGGGGCTCTTCAGATCCTGCGCCTGGCCCAGCCAGTGGGTCTGCACATCGATCCGCTGGAAGGGCTTCGCGCCGCCCTCGATGTAGTCGACCGAGGTGAAGCGGTCGAGCTTCCGGTCGGCGCGCGGCACCGCGGCGATCAGGCTCTTGGTGTATTCATGCTTTGGCGCGCCCAGCACCTGGCCGACTGTCCCGGTCTCGACCACCTCGCCCCGGAACATCACCGCCACCCGGTCGGCAATATTGGCGATCACCCCGATATCATGGGTCACGATGATGACGCCCAGGTTGCGGGACCGGCAGAGCCCCTTGATCAGGTCCAGGATCTGCGCCTGGATCGAGACGTCGAGCGCGGTTGTAGGCTCGTCCGCGATGATCAGGTCCGGGTCACCCGCCAGCGCCAGCGCGATCACAACCCGCTGGCGCATGCCCCCCGAGAACTGGTGCGGATACGCTTTCAGCCGGGTCTGCGCATGGGTGATGCCGACGCTTTCCAACAGCTCGACCGCGCGGACCTCCGCCTCCTTCTCCCGCAGGCCCAGCGATTTCTGGATCGTCTCGACCAGTTGCTCGCCGATGGTCAGGAGCGGGTTCAGCGAGGTCTGCGGGTCCTGGAAGATCATCCCGATCTTGTCGCCCCGGATCTTCTTCATTTGGTCTTCGGGCAGCCCGCGAATATCCTGACCCTGGAAGACGATCTCGCCCGCGGTCACACGCCCGGGCTTCTCCAACAGCCCCATGATCGCGTTGCCGATTGTGGACTTGCCCGCCCCGGACTCGCCCACCAATCCCAGCACCTCGCCTGGTTCGACCGTCAGCGAGACCGCGCGCGCGGCCTTGACCGTGCCGCGCCGGGTCGGGAAGTCCACATCCAGTCCCTTGATTTCCAGCAGCATCAGCGCAGCTTCGGGTTCAGGGCGTCGCGCATCCAATCGCCCAGCAGGTTGACGGCGAAAACCAGCACCACCAGGGCGATGGCCGGGAAGAAGGTGATCCACCAGAGGCCGGAAAACAGGAACTCGTTGCCAACCCGGATCAGTGTCCCCAGCGAGGGCGTCGTCGGCGGGATGCCCTGCCCCAGGAAGCTCAGCGTCGCCTCGGCGATGATCGCCAGCGCCAGGCCGATGGTCGCCAGCACCAGCACCGGGCGCATGACGTTCGGCAGGATATGCCGGGTCATGATCAACCAACCCGGCAGGTCGATCACCCGGGCCGCCTGAACGTATTCCTTGTTGACCTCGACCAGGGTCGCGCCCCGGGTCACACGGGCGAATTGCGGCCAGTCGGTCAACCCGATGGCGACGATCACCACGTAGATCGCGAATTCCTCGCGGAACTCCAGCGGCAGGGCGGCGCGCCCGATCCCATTGATCAGGATCGCCAGCAGGATGCCCGGGATGGTCAGCTGCACGTCGGCGAACCGCATGATCACCGCGTCCACCATGCCGCCGAAATAGCCCGAGATGACGCCAAGCGTCACCCCCAGCACCATGCCCAGGCACACCGCCGCGATGCCGACGATGATCGACAGCCGCCCGCCATATAGGATGGTCGACAGCATGTCCCGGCCCTGATTGTCGGTCCCCAGCAGGTATTGCGGCTGGCCGCCCTCGGCCCAGGCGGGCGGCAGCTTGCCGTCCCAAAGCGAGATCTGCGACGGATCGAACGGGTTGAAGGGCGCGATCCAGGGCGCCAACAGCGCCGCGCCGACGGCCAGAAGCGTGATAGCGGCGGCGATGATCGCGCTGGGCGTGCGCAGGAAGGAATATGTGATGTCCGAATCCAGGATCCGGGCCCACAGGCTGGGGGGCTTGCCCGAGACGTCTTCGGTATGCTCGGTCATCCTATTGCGCCCCGATCCGGATGCGGGGATCGATCGCGAAATACATCAGATCGACCACCAGGTTGACGATGACGAAGACCAGGGCGACGAAACAGAGATAGGCCGACATGATCGGCACATCGACGAAATCCACCGCCTGGATGAACATCAGCCCCGTGCCGGGCCATTGAAACACGGTCTCGGTGATCACCGAGAACGCGATCAATCCGCCGATATTGATACCGATGATCGTGATCACCGGCACCAGTGTGTTCTTCAATGCGTGCCCAAAGTTGATTGCCCGCTCGCTCAGGCCGCGGGCGCGCGCGAACTTTATGAAGTCGGACTGCATCACCTCCAGCATTTCGGCCCGGACCAGCCGCAGGATCATTGTCGTCTGGAACAGGGACAGCGTCAGCGCGGGCAGCAGGATCGCCCGCCACCCGTCGATTGTGAGGAAGCTCGTCTTCCACCAGCCAAGGTCGACCACGCCGCCGCGGCCCGAGGACGGCAGCCAGCGCAGATAGACCGCGAAGATGTAGATCAGCGCGATGCCGATGATGAAGGTCGGCAGCGAGACGCCCACAAGGGACGAGGACAGAATGAACCGGCTGAACCAGCTGTTGCGCTGGATGCCCGTATAGACCCCCGCCGTGATCCCCAGAACCAGCGCGATGACCGCCGAGACAAGGACCAACTCCAGCGTCGCCGGCAGGCGTTCGAGGATCAACTGGTCCACCGGGCGCTTGATCCGGTAGGACAGCCCAAACTCCCCCTGCACCGCGTTACCGAGGAACCGCACGTATTGGGTCAGGACCGGGTCATCCAGCCCCAGCTCCTGGCGGATGCGGACGCGGTCCTCGCGGGTCGCGTCCTGGCCCACCATGTTGTTGACCGGATCGCCAACGAAGTTGAACAGCGAGAACGCAATCGCCGAAACCACAGCCATCACCAGGATGGACTGGGCGAGCCTGCGCAGGATGAAAGCGAACATCGGGCTGGTTTTGGAAGGGAACCGGGGGCGGCGCGCCGCCCCCGGAAATGATCAGGTCACTTCATGACCGCGAAGCGCGGACGAAGGGCGTCGTCGGCCCCAATCGGCGCCTCCAGGTTCTCGGACATCGCCCAGGCGATTACCTGGTGGTGGATCGGCACATAGGGCATCTCGGCCTTCACGATGTCCCAGGCCTCGTCGATCATCGCCGTGCGTTTGGCGAGATCGGTCTCGGTCGCGATCACTTGGGTGATCTCGTTGACCCTAGGATTGCTGTAGCCGGTCGCATTCCACGAACCCTCGCCTTCCAGCAGATATTGGAAGACATAGTGGCTATCCAGCGTCGGCACGCCCCAGCCCAACATGTAGAAGTCCGAGGTCCGGTTCTGGATTTTCGGGAAGTGCTGCGCCTTCGGGATCGCGTCCAGATTCACCTTGACGCCGATCTTGGCCAGCATCGCCACCGCCGCCTGACAGATCTTCTCGTCATTGTTGTAGCGGTTGTTCGGGCAGTCGAGCTGGATGCTGAACCCATTGGGATAGCCCGCATCGGCCAGCAGCGACTTCGCTTTCTCGACATCAAAACCATACGGTGTGTCGTTGTCGGGCGTATTGCCCAGCACGCCCGGCGGGGTGATGATACCAGTCGGGAAGCTCAGCCCCTCCATCACCACGCGCTTGATGGCCTCTTTGTCGACCGCCAGGTTGAAGGCCTCGCGGACACGGACATCCTTGAACGGGTTCTTACCCTTCACGTCCGACGTGCGCAGTTCGTCCACGCCCTGATCCAAGCCGAAGAAGATCGAGCGGATCTGGGCGACGGTCGTGACCTTAAGGCCAGCCGCCCCTTCGATCCGTTTCAGATCCTGGAGCGGCGGGTCCAGCACGAAGTCCACTTCGCCCGACAAGAGCGCGGCCACGCGTGTCGCCGCATTCGCGATCGGGCGATACTCGATCCGGTCGATATTGCCGGGGAATTGGCCCTCGCCCCACCAATCCGGGTTGCGATCGAGCACCGTCAGTTCGTCCGGGGCCCGGCTGACCAGCTTGAAGGGCCCGGTGCCGTTCGCGTTGCGCACCGCATAGGTCTCGTCCTTGGCGGCGAAATCCTGCGGCTTGACCACGTTGTTGGCCTCGGCCCAGCCCTTGTCGACCATGTAGATCGAGGTCATCTGGTTCGGCAGGATCGGGTTCGGCCCGTCCGTGCGCAGCTTGACCGTATGGTCGTCGATCACCTCGACCGAAGCGACGTTCGTGGCCTGCTCCTTGAAGTCCGATGATTCCTCGTTAGCGCGGGCAAACGAGAAGACCACGTCTTCGGCGGTGAAATCGGCGCCGTCGTGGAACTTCACGCCCTTGCGCAGCTTGAAGGTCCAGCCGTCCGCGCTGGATTCCCAGCTCTCGGCCAGTTCCGGCTGCAGCGCCAGATCCGCGTCACGGCTGACCAGCGATTCATAGATCATCCCATTCATCGCGTTGGTCGGGCCTTCGTTCTGGGAATGCGGGTCCAGAGTCAGGGCGTCGCCCTGGCTGGTCCAGCGCAGTACGTTCTGGGCCGAGGCCGCGCTGGCCATCAGCGCCAAAGCCGCCACCGAGGCACCAAGATATTTCGCAAATTTCACGATTTCCTCCTGTCGTCGTTTTTATGCCGCCCCTCCTGGAAGGGCCTGGCGAAAGTGTTAGTGCATTCGCTGCCGCTCGTCCAACGGATCGGTATCAATTTTTCGCTGATCCGGCCCTTAACATCACGTCAATCAGGCCTTGATCACAGTGCCCACCCCGGCATTTTGGGCCAGGGCCAAGGCGTGGAGCGCGATGGCTGTGTCCTGTGCGCCGGTGCCGGTCGAGTCGAAGATCGTCACCTGATCCGGCGCCGTGCGGCCGGGAAGCTCCCCTGTTACAATGGCCCCAAGCTCTGCGTGATCTTCTGCAGGCATCAGGCCTGCTGTAATGGCACTGCGCAACTCACCCCGTTCGGCGCATTGGCTGACCCGGTCTGCGACATATAGATCGGCCCGGGCCAGCGCCGCCGGCTCGATCTCAATTTTCGCCTCCATATCCGAGCCCATGGCGGTGATATGGAGCCCCGGATGCAGCCAATCCGCCTGGACCAGCGGCTCGCGTGAGGCGGTCGTGGTGACGACAAGCTGGCTCTCGGCAACCAGGCGCGCCCGGTCCACCTCCGCCCTCGCCTCGATACCCAGACTTTCCCCAATCTCAGCGGCGCAGGCCTTGGCTTTCGCCGCATCGCGGCCCCAGACCAGCACCCGCCCGAAGGGCCTGACCAGGTGCGCCGCCAGGATTTGCGCGCGTGCCTGCAGCCCGGTGCCTAGCACCCCTGCCACCTCGACCGCCGGCGCCAGATGGCGTGCCGCCACGGCACCGGCCGCCGCCGTGCGCAGATCCGTCAGATAGCCGTTATCCAGCAGCACCGCCTCGACCTGCCCGGTCCGCGCCGAGATCACCACCATCAGGCCGCCCAGACTCGGCAGACCCAACGCCGCGTTCTGGAAGAACCCGGTCGAAACCTTCAGTGCAAAGCTGTCGAAGCCCGGCAGCACCGCGGTCTTGGCATCGACCTCGGCCTCGATCTCGGGCAGCTCCATCGACAGGACCGGCGGCATGATCGCGCGCCCGGTGGAGAGCGCCGCGAAGCCGCGCTCGACCACATCGACCGCGATCAGGTCAAGCGGCACCAGCTCGCGCAGCGCCGCCTCGGTCACGATCCGGATGTCATGCGCCATAGGTCCGGCCCTCGATCACCGTCTCGCCCAGCCGCACGTCGCGCCCGGCCATGATGTCCGCGTGCATCGCCATATCCACGTTGCGCCCGGTGACGATCAGCGCCGCGGGCCCGTCGAGCGTCACCTTGCCCGTCATCAACGCCGCCACCGGCACCGCCGCGCCACCCTCGCAGACCAGCCGGTCCTCGTAGTAGAGCGCCTGCATGGCTCGGTAGATTTCCGCCTCGGTCACCAGATGCGTCTCGTCCAGATGGTCCCGGCAGAGGGTAAAGGAATGGCGGTTCTGGAGACCGATCCCGCCGCCCAGGCTGTCAGCTAGGCTTGGGAATTCCTCGACCTCCACCGGGCGCCCAGCGCGGATCGAATCATGCATCGCCGGACCACGCTCCATGGTAATCCCGACCGTGCGGATCCCGGGCTTCAGCTTCTTGGCCGCGAACGCGATTCCGCCCGCCAGCCCCCCGCCCGAGAGCGGGATCAGGATCGCTTCCAGGTCAGGGCGCGCCTCAAGAAGCTCCAGCCCGATCGTGCCCTGCCCGGCGATCACGTCCAAGGCATCGAAGGGATTGATCCCGATCAGCCCCTCCTCGGCGATCAGCCGGTCGTATTCCGCCTCGGCATCGTCCTGGCTGGTCCCGGAAATCCGCACCTCGGCGCCCAGCGCCTTGATGCCGTCGACCTTCGCCTTCGGCACCAGCGAGGACATGCAGATCACCGCGCGCAAGCCCCGCATTTTCGCCGCATAGGCGACCGCGCGCCCGTGATTGCCGGTCGAGTAGCAGGTCACACCGGCGATCCCATCGGGCAGGTTGCTGATCGCGCTGGTGGCACCCCGCAGCTTGAAGGCGCCGCTGGCCTGGGCCAGCTCCAGCTTCAACAGCACCTCCGCGCCGGTCAGCTCGCTGAGGAAGGGCGAGGGCACCAGCGGCGTCCCATCGGCCACGCCGCGAATGGCCAGGGCCGCGTCGCGCACCCTCTCGAGTGTCAGTTCCGTCATCAAAGCTGCCCCACGCCCCAGATCTCCACGGTGTTGTGCTTCGTTTGCATCGCCTGCTTGGCGACCAGCGTGACCGGGGGCAAGGCGTTGCCGGTGCAGGCGGCCAGGATCTCGGCCATTCGGTGCGTGGTCTTTTCGCCCTCGTCGCATTGGTAGTAACAGACCATCAGCTTCAAATCCGCCGGACTGCGCCCGAAGCCCCGCATGATGTCGCGGATATACGACATGGTCATGCGGGTCTGCCCCTCCAGTTGCCCCGCCATCATCCGGTCGCCGGTATTGGCGTAAGGTTCGGAGGGGACTTGGCCTCCCAGCCAGATCATACCGCGCAGGCTGATCCCCTGGCGGTAGGGCAGGTTGATCGGCCAGTCCCAAACCCGGTCGGGCCAGGAATCCCCGCGCGGAATGTATTTGTCGTAAGAGATCCGGAATTGCCGCATCGCCATCAGGTCGATCTTGGTGAGCGCGCCCTTGGGGTTCAGCCGCTGGCAGGGGATTACGGTCGCGGGCGGCCCCGGCTCGGCAAAGTGGCTCGCCCGCGCGGCCGAGAGCGGCGCCCACTCGGCCCGCGTGGTGCCGAAGAAGGTGCTCTCCATCTTCACGCAGTCCTGCATGCCAGCGCCCAGCGCCGCCAGTGTCGCCTCGTGACGCTCCATGATCGCATGGGTCTGGGCGACGCCATCGGCGATTTCGGGCGCCGTGCCCGGGGCGATGGCGATGAACTCGCCGGCGCGCAGGCCCGCGCTCACACGGCGCCCGGACAGAGGTCCGTCCGGCGCCTCCAACGGCACGGCGCGGATATTCGTGCCCTGGCGCCAACCCCGCTGCGCGATCGCCTGGATCTGCACGACTTGGCCGTCGAACGGCTGCAACGGCTCGGGCATCGGACAGATCACCGGCATCGGATCGTCGGGGAAAAGCGGCGCAAGCGCCGCGACGATGTCCCAGTCCTCAGCCGCGTCATCGGTGTAGAAGACCTTGAGGCGCACCACGTCCGACAGCTTGCAGCTCTCGGCTGCCAGGGCTTGCGCGACGTTCGCCACCGCCCCCTCGATCTGCGCGCCGAGGTCGCCCGGGTTGCGCACCCGGCCTTCATGGTCGAAATCCCCCGCGCCGCCGACAAAGCTCAAGGGACCGGCACTGGCCGTGATATCGTGGATCGCCTCGACCGGCAGGCGCCAGATCGGTTCCATCATCTCCTCCCTGATGAGCGGCCAGTATGGGTTGACCCGCCCAGTGACGCGAGCGCAAATTTTCCGGGAAACCGGGGAGGACAAACCATGGACGACCGCGCCCAGCTTCTGGCCTGGATCGAGGAGGAGAAGGATCGCATCATCGCCTTCTTCCAGGATTTCGTGCGGGCCCCCAGCCCGAACCCGCCCGGCGACACCACCGAGGCGGTCGCCCATATCACCCGGTTCCTCGAAGCTGAGGGCCTGCCCTTCCGTCTGGTCGACCCGCAGCCGACCATGGCCAATGTGGTCGGCACCATCGAAGGGCCGAAACCCGGCCGCCATCTGGTCCTGAACGGCCATATCGACGTCTTCCCGGTGGATCCGGACCCAGGCTCGGAGGGCTGGACCCACGACCCCTGGGGCGGCGAGATCGTGGATGGGCGGCTCTATGGCCGGGGCAGCACGGATATGAAGGCGGGCACAAGTGCCAGCATCTGGACCTACGCCCTGCTCGCGCGCCTGAAGGACCGGCTGAAGGGCAAGCTGACGCTGACCTGCGTCTCGGACGAGGAAACCTTCGGCCCCTGGGGCGCGCGGTGGCTGATGGAGCACGAGCCGGAGGTGCGCGGCGATTGCTGCCTCAACGGCGAGCCGTCGAGCCCCTTCAGTGTCCGCTTCGGCGAGAAGGGGCTCATGTGGCTGACCTTCACCGTCAAGACCAAGGGCGCGCATGGCGCCTATACCCATGCCAGCCGGTCGGCCTCTCGGATCGCCGCGGCCCTGATCCGCGATCTCGAGGCTATCGAAGATCTGGAAGTCGACCTGCCCGACAACCTGATGCGCGCCCAGCTCGAGGCCAAGGGCGCCACCGACCGGGCGATGGGTCCGGGCGCGGCGCAGGTGCTGCCCAAGGCCACGCTCAATATCGGCACCATCCAGGCGGGGCTGAAGAACAACATGATCCCCCATACGTGCACGTTCACGGCCGATATCCGCCTGCCCGTGGGCGTGACCCGCGACCAGGTGATGACACAAGTCGAGAAGATCGCGGCCCGCCATCCGGCGGCGACGTTCACCGAGGACCACTGCAATCCGCCCTCATGGTGCGACCCAGCCGGCGAGATGCTGGAGATCATCCAGAATAACGTCGTCGAGCTTGGCCACGAGCGCCCGATCCCGGTCGTCAGCATCGGCGCCACCGACACAAGGCTTTGGCGCTGGGCCGACATCCCGGCCTATGTGTATGGCCCGTTCCCGGAAGGCATGGGTTCATCGGACGAGAACGTGCCGGTCGAGGATTACCTGCATGTGGTGAGGACCCACGTGCTGTCGGCATATGATTATTTGATGGCGTCGTAGGAGCGCCTTAAGCGAATATATTGTCCAGCGAGGCGAGGTCGAAGCCTTGCCCACTCAGATCAGCACGAGACCAATCCACAAAGCGGTACCGGTCGCGAAAGCGCATTTCCGAGGCGGCATCTGGGAAGAAGTCGATGATAGAGAGAAGCGTCTTCTTAACACCGAAATGCTCTTGGTCCCAAAAATGTCGCTGATAGTGCGTGACCATTTCGTAGATGATCTGGCGAGCATATTCATCTTGAGGGGGCAAGGAAAACCCGATGATGGCCATGCCATAATTGTAGTAACCGGCCTGTCCCATGCCGTCCCAAAAATCATTCATTCCCCTGGCGTAGAGCAGTTTCGCCGCCGACGGTGGAAGGAGACGCGGGGTGGCGCTGAAGAGCAGGTTCTTGTCGTAGAGCGCTTTGAGGTTTCTGGCACGGTAGATGTTTCTGAGCGGGTCTGTGTCGAAGCGCGGGCCATCGACTAGAGGTTCCAAACCTAAAGTAGCAACATGCGAGAAGATGACGTCCTCGGGCGGAGGAGCCTTCTGGCGTTCGTGATGCGCCATAAGGCGCTCAAATCGGGATCGATCGAACCAGTCAATGGAACCGTGGACCTTTAGAACTACAACCTCATCTTCATCGCGGCTACTATCAACGGTTCCACCGAATTCATCGACACTGGCATAGCGGGTGGTGAACAGGCGATAGGGTTTGCCTATGGCATCGAGGGCCCGCTCAAGCAATGTGTCGTAGTTGAAGGTAATGACGATATCGTACGGATTCAGGCGCCTAGCAAATTCCAGGTAGAGTTCCGGCAGATTCTCAAGCTCATTGACGTGTCTTGCCAGGATGCTTCCGATCGAGAACTTGGTGACGACTGTTCCTTCATTACCGTCTTCGCTCCAAGTGTCGCCGCCACGCAGGCCGAGGTAGTGCTCCACATCGAGGAAGCGCATGAAATCTTCGAAGTCCACCGTCTCTGGCGTGAGCACGCAGTCATCGGCGTCCATGCGGAACTCGATGTAATGCTGGAGATCGTCGTTGAATTTGTGAGCCCTGTGGTCTGGGCGAGTGTTTGCCGCCACCTCGCGGATCTCTTTCCAAAGATCGGTTGCGAGTGGAAATCTTGCTGGCCGTGAGAAACCTGCGCCAAGAATGATTAGCCGAAATTTAGGAGGCATGTCTTGCCCTTGTGAACTTATCTCGGTTGAGAGCCATTTGCTTTCTGCACATCACCTCTGGCCGTACCGCGAATGACCGATTGAGAAAAGCTTATTGCGTAGGGTGGGCTCGCACGAGCCCACCATCGATTGGCGCCGCCCAAGTCCGTCCGGCATTGTGGAGCCCGCCAAGAAGCCCGTTGCGCCAAAAACCACAGCACCGCGCGCCAGCCGTGAAAAAAGAGTAAACTTCCAGAAATAACTATTTAAATCAGACGTCTAGAAACCATCTCACATGCGAGAGCCCGGTATTTCTCACACCTTCCCGGCCCTACTTCCCCTTGTCCTTGCCGAAGATCTGCGAGGCGACCAGCAGCGTCGTCGAGACCAGCACCATGATGGTCGAGATCGACGCGATCGTCGGGTCGATCTGGTCGCGCAGTGCCGTAGGGTGGGCTCGAACGAGCCCACCGTTCGAAGACGCCCGCATGGATGGTGGGCTCTGGCGAGCCCACCCTACTGGCTTCGCCGCTCATCACGGAAAGATAACTCACCAATTGCGCGCGATTGCGAATGTCTCTCGAGCGGCGCATTCCGGACGCGGATCCGGGTGAATGACCGTTCCGGACCCGAGGCGGGCGGAGCCCCTTTGTCCGGATGTGCCCCAAGACCGCCGCTCACACGAGGGTCCAAGATCATGAATCTTTGACCTGTTTCAGGCCCTCTCACACAGGCCTTTGCACTCTCGGGCAAAAGGATTCCACTGGGCCTTACGGTTCGCTAGACCTCATGGGTGCGCGTCTTCTGCGGATCGTAAACTGGCGTGGCCACCACCTTTGCCGTTGTGGTCAACTCGTCACCTTTGAGATCCAGTACTGTACCGGGCGAAGCCGCTTCCGGAGAGACGTGCGCCAACGCGAGCGATTTGTTCAGCCGGTGCGAATAGCAGGGACTGTTGACCGTGCCGACCGCCGCGCCATCTCGCAACAGCGTCTCGCCGCCGCCGACCATGTCGTCGTGGTCGATGTCGAGGCAGACATTCGCGATTTCCTCGTCCCCCCTGGCGGTCATCAGCGCCTCATGTCCGCGATAACCCGTCTTGGTCTTGCTGACGGTGAAGCCCAGGCCCACCTCCCACGGTGTATGTTCCTCGGTCATGTCGTAGCCGTAGAACAACAGCCCCGCTTCAATGCGCAGCTTGTCCAGGGCCGTGAACGAGCATGGCATGACGCCGGCCTCGGCCAGCTTGTCCCAGATGTCGCCAATCACCGCCGCATCGGCGAACACCTCGTAGCCGCGCTCGCCGGAATAGCCCGTGCGCGAGATGCGGCAAGAGTGGCCGAACAGTATCGCCGGTGAGTGGTGGAAGTAGGCAAGTGTGCCAAGGTCGATGTCACAATGGGCGTTCAGGACATCCAATGATTGCGGCCCCTGGACAGAAAGGTCGTGCAGCTCGTCGCTGAACTCCAGCTCGACCCGCCTGCCCGACGCCGAGCCCTCGAGCAGCGCCATGGTGTCGCCCGAGCCGTGCACGATCATCCACTCGTCGTCGCCGTTGTTGGAGACGATGGCGTCGTCCGCCATCGTTCCGCGCTCGGTGAGAACCGACAAATACGCAGCTTCGCCAGGCGCGATGCGGCTCATGTCGCGCGTGGTCAGGTGATCGAGGACGGCGGCCGCGTCCGGCCCGCGCACGAAGACCTTCTTCAGGGGCGACATGTCGAGCATGCCGACCCGCTCGCGCACGGCGTCATGCTCGTCGCAGGGGTCGGTGCTGTAGGTCCAGGCGGTGCCCATGCCATTCCAGTCCTCCAGGCCTGAGCCGAGCGCGGCGTGCCGGGATGCGAGTGCCGAGGTGCGGCTGAGGGGGTCGGTCATGGTCTTCGTCTCCTCCGTGTCAGTACCATTCGTCGTTCATCGCTGCCTTTCGCTCCGCGACGAACTCGCTCAGGGCCTGCTCGACGCCGGGTTCCATCGCTGGCGGCGCATAAGCGGCAAGCATTTCCTTCCAGACTCGGTTGGCCCGCTCGACGGCGGTCTGGCTGCCCCGCTCGCTCCAGGTCTCGAAGGGACCTGCCTCGGGCAGGAGCGGTTCGTAGTTGGCATTCGCGAAGTTCTGAACCGTGTCCCGGGTAGACAGGAAGTTTTGGCCCGGCCCGGCCTCGAAATAAGCGTCGCGGGCGAAGGCCTCTGGGTCCACTGTCATGCCCTCCAGCAGCCGCAGCAAGGCGCCGCAATTGTCTAGGTCGAGAATGAATTTCTCGTAGGACATGGTCAGCCCGCCTTCGAGCCAGCCCGCCGCATGCCAGACCTGGTTTGCGCCCGAGAGGATCGTGGCCCACATGGCATTGGCGCTGTCCTGCATGGCCTGGCCATCGGCCATATTGGCTGAAGTCACCTGCCCGCCGCCCGAGCGGACCGGAACGCCCAGCCGACGGCCGAGCTGTGCCAGCGCCATGGTGACCAGATTGGCCTCGGGCGTGCCGAAGCTGAGCGAGCCGGTACGCAGGCTCATGGTGGAATGGAAGCTGCCGAGCACCGCCGGGCAACCCGGGCGTACGAGCTGCGCCAGCGCGATGCCGGCCATCGCTTCGGCCAGGGTCTGCGCCGCCATGGCTGCGGGCGAAACTGGCCCCATCGCACCGCCGAAGATGGCTGGCGAGACGCAAACACACTGGTTGGCCTCGGAATAGACCCGTAGTGCACCGGACATGGTCTCGTCATAGACCAGCGGGGAATTCACATTGATGTTGCCCTGGATCACCGCGTTGGCGTCGACGAAGGCCTCGCCGAACGCCAGTTGGACCATTGCGATGGAATCGTGCGCCCGTTCGGGCGCCGTCACCCCGCCCATGAACGGCTTGGCCGACAGGGTCAGATGCGCCAGCACCATATCCAGGTGGCGCTTGTTCACGGGAATGTCCGTGGGTTCGCACACCGTGCCGCCCGAGTGGTGCAGCCAAGGCGTCATCCAGGTCAGTTTTACGAAGTTGTGGAAGTCCTCCAGAGATGCATACCGGCGACCGCGATCCAGGTCGGTGACAAAGGGCGATCCGTAGCCCGGCATCAGCACGACATTGTCGCCGCCGAGCTCCACGGTCATCCGCGTGTCGCGTCCATGCAGGGAGAAGCGGGCCGGCGCAGTGGCGCAAAGCGCGCGGGCATGGCCCGGCTCGAAGCGAACGCGGCAGCCCTCGACCCGCGCGCCGGCATCCCGGAACAGTGCGAGCGCGCCCTCGTCGCCACGAAACTCGATGCCCACCTTGTCGAGAATCCATTCCGCCTGCTCCTCGATTAGGGCAAGCGCCACGTCATCCAGCAGTTCATAGGCCGGAATTGTCCGCTGGAAGCGGCCACCAGTGCCGCCGCTGGCGGCTTTGTCGGCAACCGCGCGCCGCGCGCTTCGGCCGCCCTTGCGGAACCGCACTGCAATCTCTGGCACAGCGTTCATTCCGTTCAACCAGATTGAGCCTCATCCAAGTCTAAGCGCCATTGGGGCGCTCGCCCTCGATATTCAGGCGGAAGATGCCGAAAGAAAATCGAATTCGTTTGCACGATGCGACTAATGAAATTAGACGGTAAGCCAATGCGCTTCCGCCACTACAACAGCCTACGCGTGTTCACCATCGCCGCCCGGCACAACAGCTTCTCGGCGGCGGCGGAGGAGCTGCATCTCACGAAGGGCGCAATTAGCCACCAGATCCGCCTGCTCGAGGACGAACTGGGATTCGCCCTGTTCCGGCGACTGCCGCGCGGCGTGGCCCTGACAGCCAGAGGTCAGGGTCTGCTCAACGCAACACAGGCCGCGTTCGAGACAGTCGAGAGCAAGATCAGCGAGTTGCGCACGGCCGGCAGGCGGACTCTGACGATCGGCTGCAGCACCTATTTCGCCTCACGCTGGCTTTCGCCAAGGCTGATGGATTTCATCACCACCCATCCGCATATCCGTCTGCGGGTCCAGCCGATGATCGATCAGCTCGCGCTCGCGTCGGCGGGCATCGATCTCGCAATCCGGTGGGGCAGCGGCAAGTGGCGGGACGTGGCGATCGAGCTGCTGTTCGCCTGCCCGGCCTGGCCGTCCGGCAATGCACAGGCCAGCGACGCGGTGCGGCGGCTCGGACTCCAAGGTGCTTTTGATACCTTCACGCTCTTGCGCGACCGTGACGACAGCAACGCCTGGTCGGACTGGTTTGCCGTCGCCGGCTTGAGTTTTCGTAGAAAGCCCGACAGTCTGATCATACCGGATCCGAATGTGCGCGTTCAGGCTGTGATCGACGGTCAGGGTGTGGCACTCAACGATGCGCTGCTGGAATCCGAGCTGCGCGTCGGCGCGCTCGACAGACTGTGCGACGAGGAACTCGCCGACTACGGTTACTTCCTGGCTTACCCGGCCGGTGCTGTGTCAAATCCCGATATCGACGCATTCATCAGATGGATGAAGCGGCAGGTCTGAGGCGGTGCAATCTTCCAGTTCTGCCAATTCTCGCCGATCTGGCCGCGTCGAGAAGCGGGCTTCATCTTGTCGCTCACGAATGTCTGGTAAGCGGCGTAAAGCCGACGGTTTCCGCTGAAGCACTTCCTCGTGCTGCCTCAAATACAAACCACGGCCAAGGCAACTTGCGAAGGCGCAACAGCCCTCGGCCGCCGAGCTCTGAAAGAATGGTGCTTTTGAATGCCGGACGGGTCAGCCCGTAGGGTGGGCTCGAACGAGCCCACCATTGATCGGCAGCGCCCCGGGACCAGTGCCTCCGCCGAGCCTACCCCAAAGCCCGTTGCGCATAAAACAGCAGGACCGCGCGCCAACTGTGAACAAAGTGTAAATCTCTTTAAAATTATTAAATAAAACAGTATGTTAGCAATATTCTCACATGTGAGAGCCCTGTCTGTCTCACACCTTCCCGGCCTTACTTCCCCTTGTCCTTGCCGAAAATCTGCGAAGCCACCAGCAGCGTCGTCGAGACCAGCACCATGATGGTCGAGATCGACGCGATGGTCGGGTCGATCTGGTCGCGCAGGGCATTGAACATCGAGCGTGTCAGGGTCGAGTTATCGCCGCCCGAGATGAACATCGCGATCACCACCTCGTCGAACGAGGTAATGAAGGCGAGCAAGGCCGCGGTGATCACCGAGAACCTGATCTGCGGCAGGGTGATCGCCAGGAAGGCATAAAGCCGGGTCGCCCCCAGGGACCGCGCCACCCGCTCCTGGTTCATGTCATAGGTCTTCAGCGCCGCGCCCACCACGATCACGACCAGCGGGATCGCCAGGATCGAATGGGCCAGCGTGATGCCAAGGATCGTGTTGACCAGCCTCAGTTGCACATAAACGTAGAAAACCCCGATCCCGATCAGCACGATCGGCACCATCATAGGCGTGATCAGGGTGATGAAGATGAACTGCGCGTAGCGGAAGTTCGAAACATGCAGCCCATAGGCCGCCATCACGCCCAACGGCGTCGCCACCAGCATGGTCAGCGTTCCCACCGTCAGCGAGGTCCAGGTGGCGCTCATCCACTCGGCGGACGCGAAGTAGTGGTCGTACCACCGAGTCGACCACTCGCGGGGTGGGAATTCCAGATACTGCGAAGCCGAGAACGACATCGGGATCACGATCACCGTCGGCGCCACCAGCAGGATCATGATGATCCCGGCCAGCACATAGAGCCACAGCCGCTGCCCATGGGTGATCTGGGTCTCGGAGGCCGGTGCGTTGAGCCAGTTCCTCATCCGTTGCCCTCACCCAGAATCCGATCGAGCCTGAGCAGCCGCGAGGCCGCGTAGAGCGTGCCCATCGTCAGCGCCAGCAGCACCACCCCCAACGCGCTGGCCGCGCCCCAGTTGAAGAACAGCTCGATATTGTCGGTTATCCGCATCGAGACCATGATCACCTTGCCCCCGCCCAGCACCACTGGCGTCACGAAAAAGCCGAGGCAGAGCACGAAGACGATCAGGGCGCCGGCGAAAAGCCCCGGCAGCGAAAGCGGGAAGAAGACCTGCCAGAAGGCGGACACCGGGCTGGCGCCCAGGTTCGAGGCGGCTTTCAGGTAGTCCCGGTCAATCGACTTCATGGCGCCGTAGACCGGCAGCACCAGGAAGGGCAGCATGATATGGGTCATGCCGATCAGCGTGCCAGTCATGTTGTGGACCAGCTTGACGGGCTCGTCCCACAGCCCCAACTCGATAGCCCAATTGTTGAGCAGCCCCTTGCGCTGCAACAGCACCAGCCAAGCATAGGTGCGCACCAAGAGCGAGGTCCAGAACGGCAGCAGCACCGTAATCAGGCAGATCGCCGCCGCCCGGGGCGGAAGCTGCGACAGAAAATAGGCCAGCGGATAGCCGATCAGAATGCACAGCATCGTCGTCAGGGTCGAAACCTGGAATGTGGTCCAGAATATCCGCGCATAGGATTTCGAGGCGATCATCCGCTCGTAGTGTTCCAGCGAAAGACTGCCGTCATTGGCGAGGAAGGACAGCCAGAAAAGCCAGGCGACCGGCGAAACCAGCACCACGAGCACCAATAGCAGCGCCGGGGAACAAAGACCCAGCATCGCCATGCGCTCGCGAAACGCATCGTCGCGCAAGCCCGTTGCATGGGGTTCGTCTTGCGGCTCGGCGACGGCGCCGGGGGCAAAATCCGCGACCGCCATCGCCTCAGTCCTCACCCGCCGCGACCAGGACCGTATCGTCCCGGTGCAGGCCCAGGTGCACATCGGCGCCAACCGCTGGGATGCGCTCCATCACGTCCCGGTTGGTGGCACCGCGCACCGCGACCTCGGCCCCGTCGGCAAGCGCCGCGTACATCAGGAAACTTTCTCCCTGGAAGACCAACTCCTTCACCTTGCCGGCGAAGACGTTCACCTCCGGCTCGGCCGCGCCGGCCAGGACGGAAAGGCGCTCGGGCCGCAGCAGCAATTCCTGAGCCGCGGTCTCGTTGACCGCTTCGGCGAGCTTTAGGGGTGTCCCCGCATAGGCCGCACTGCCATTTGAAAGCTCGACCGGCAGGAATGTGCCCTCGCCGATGAAATCCGCGACAAAGCGGTTCGCAGGCCGGTCGTAGAGGCGGCGCGGTTCGTCGAGCTGCATCAGCCGGCCGTGATTGATCACCGCGATCCGGTCCGACATGGTCAGCGCCTCGCGCTGGTCATGGGTCACATAGACCGTCGTCATGCCGAGCTGCTCGTGCAGATGGCGAAGCTCGATCTGCATGTGCTCGCGCAGCTTCTTGTCAAGCGCGGAAAGCGGCTCGTCCATCAGCAGGATGCGGGGCTCGAAGACGATTGCGCGGGCCAGCGCCACCCGCTGGCGCTGGCCGCCCGAAAGCTGGTCGATCTGCCGCTCGCCATAGCCGCCGAGCTGGACGGTCTCGAGCGCCCGTTCCGCCCGCTCGCGCGCCTCGGCCTTCGCGACTTTGCGAAGCTTCAAGGGAAAGGCCACGTTCGCCGCGACCGTCATATGCGGGAACAACGCATAGTTCTGGAAAACCATCCCCACATCGCGCTTGTGGGGCGGCATCCGGACGACCTCGGTATCGCCGAAGGAAACGCTGCCATGATCAGGCCGGGTGAAGCCGGCCAACGCCATTAGAAGCGTCGTCTTGCCCGAGCCCGACGGCCCGAGCAGGGTCAGGAACTCACCGCTTTTCACATCCAGATCGACATGATCCAGCGCGAAGACCTGGCCATAGGTCTTGGTTACACGGCGAATCGTGATCGGCAGCGCTTCGCTGCGCGGCACCGTCTCGGTCACGGCCATATCCTGTCGCTCGGGACAATCGCGGGGCGCGGAACAACCGCGCCCCGGGTCTCACACATCACTCGGTCAGCATGTCCTGATAGAGCTGCGAGGCATGCTGCTCCCACTTCGCATACCAGGCATTGTCTATGACAAGCTGGTTCGCCGCGTTGTCGGGATGCGAGGGCAACCGCGTCGCGGTCTCCGGGTCGATTACGCCAAGGTCATAGGCGTCACGGTTGGTCGGCCCATAGGTGATGTATTGCGGCATGTTCGCCTGGTAGCTGGCCTTCGAGGCCTCGGCCAGGAACTTCATCGCCAGATCCTTGTTCGGCGCGCCTTTCGGGATGCCGAAGCAGTCATAGTCCAGCGTCGCGCCGTCATAGGAATAGGCCGCCTTGGCGCCGTCCTTGATGGCCACGTCGAAGCGCCCGTTCCAGCCGGTGGTCATGTCGACCTCGCCGTCCTTCATCATCTGCGCATGCTGGGCGCCCGACTTCCACCAGACGGCGATATGAGGCTTCAGCTCGCGGATCTTGTTGATCGCGCGCTCGATGCCTTCCTCACTATCGAGCACCTTGTAGACCTGGTCCATCGGCACGCCATCGGCCATCAGCGCGGGCTCGAGGCTGCCCCAGAACTTCGAGCGCATTGAGCGGGTGCCCGGGAACTTCTCAACGTCCCAGAAATCGGCCCAGGTCTTGGGCGCGTTCGCCGGGTCCGAATACGTCTCGGTGTTGTAGGCGAAGACAGTCGAGAAAGTGATCGTGCCGACGCAGTGATCCTGGTAGGTGCCCGGCACGAAGTTCGAGACGTCGATCATGGTGTAGTCGAGCGGCTCGAGTATCCCTTCCGCGCCGCCGCGGGCACCACCGCCCGAGCCGGTGTCGAAGATGTCGATCGTCACTGCACCAGCCTGCACCTGCAGGCGCACGTCCGAAATACCGCCATAGGAATCTTCCTTGACGGTGATCCCCATCTTCTCGGCCACTGGCTGGAAGATCGCCTTGCTTTGGGCGTCCTGATACGATCCGCCCCACGAGACGATGTTCAGTTCTTGCGACAGTGCCGTGGTCGCGCTTAGCCCCAAGACGGCCACTGCGGCGGTCGCCACAGTGAAGGTACGGCGTTTCATGGATTCATCCTCCCTTAAGGTTCCGATACCGAGCGTTCCCCTTGTTCCCGGAGATCAACACTCGATTGCAGGCGGAAGGATGCAATTTGAAACCGATGAACGCAAGGATTGAGACCATCACCCCCGTGATGCACCGTCATGACAGCCGGTTATGAGGGGCGCCCGGCTATGAAGCGCGGGCGTCCTGCCAGCGGTAATAGCGCAGCGCGGGCGCCAGGAACCACGGGTTGCCCCAGTAATAGGGCCGGCCTTCGAATGCGGTTTGTTCCAAGGGGCTGCGGCCTTCGGGCAGGCCCAGAACCTGCTGACCGATCCGCATCCCGAAATAACTGGCCAGCGACACGCCCGAGCCGCAATACCCCATTGAATAGTGGACACCATCGCGGGCACCCAAATGGGGCATTTCGCCGAATGTGTAGCCGACGAAACCCATCCAGGAATGGGTGACCTGGGTTCCGATGAGCTCCGGGAAGCGCGCGGTCAGCTCAGCATGGAGCGCCGGCGCCGCCTTCACCGGGTCAGTTTCGTAGGTAGAGACGCGGCCGCCGAAGATGATCCTGCGTCCTTCCGGGCAGAGCCGGTAATAGACCACCAGCTTGCAAGTGTCGGTGATTACCCGGTTCTTGGGGATCAGCTTTGTGGCCAGATCTGGGGTCAACGGCTCGGTGGCGATGATATAGCTGCCCACGGGGATGATCCGGCGCTTGTGCCACGGAGTGAGGTTCCCTGTGTAACCACTTGTCGCAACGATGATATTGCGCGCGGTGATGCGGCCCAGTGAAGTCTCGAGCGTCAGGTTGCCGGCGGACCCGGAAAGCCGGTCTGCCCGGCAATGAGGCACGACCGTCACGCCGGCGGCCAAGGCGCGCTCCAAGAGACCCAGATGATAGCGCGCTGGGTCCACCGAGGCATGGCGCGGCAGGACGACGCCGCCGTGGTAGAAGTCGCTGCCGATCTCCTCGCGCTGGTTTTCGCGGGGCACCATGTAGGCATCGGTCTCCAGCCCTTCGACCGGGGTGCCGTGCGACTTGGCGATAACCGGATACTTGCTGGACGCATGGGCGGCGTAGAACCGGCCACAGACGGTGAAATCGCAATCGATCCCCTCTTCGCCGATGAACTCGCCAATCCATTTCAGCGCATTGTGCCCCTCCTTCAGAATGCCAAAGGCGGTCTCGTGGCCATAGCGTTTGGCGAGCGCCGCATAGCCCGGCTTGATCGAGGTGCTGATCTGCCCGCCATTGCGGCTGGAGCAGCCCCAGCCGGGCGCCTCGGCGTCGATCACCACGGTCTCGCGGCCGCCCCGGGCGCACTGGATTGCAGCGTTGAGCCCGGTATAGCCCGAGCCGACGATCACAACATCGGCCTTCGCCGGCAGGTCCGCGTCGATCTCGGGCCGAGGCGCGCGCTCCCACCAGTAGGGCTCGGGCTTGAAATCGGTGGCGAAGATGTCGGTCATGGCAGGGGCTCTCCACGAAAAAAGGCGCGCAACAGGACACCAACGACCCCGGGCGCTTCGAGTAGCAGCGAATGGCGCAGACCGGGCAGGATGCGCAATTGGGCGTTCGGAATGTGACCGCGCATGACCTCGGCCATACGCGGGGTCGAGCCGATATCGTCCTCGCCGGTCATCACCAAGGTTTCCGCCTCGATCCCCGTCAACGCCCGGCCGAAATCCGTATGCGCCAGGGTATGATAGGCCGCTGCATAGGCGACCGGGTCCATGGCAACCGCGCGGGCCTTGCGCCCCGCGACCACCTCCGGATGTGCCTCGCGGAAGGCGGGCGTGAACCAGCGCTCGACCGATTGCTCGAAATAGTCCGACGGAGGGGCGTTTAAGAGAAACTCGAGCCGGGCGAGGACTCGCGCCTTCTCCTCGTCGGTGCGCCCTGCGACGGTGGAAATCAGGGCTAGCTTGTCGACCCGCTCCGGGTGATTGAGCGCAACCGACAGCGCGACCAGACCGCCCAGAGAGAACCCGGCGATGTGGGCGCGGGCCAGCCCCAGATCATCCATCAAGTTGATCAAATCGCCGGTCAGGTGTTCAATCGTGTAAGGCCCTGGCGGCGTGTCTGAATCGCCATGCCCCCGCTGATCATAAGCGAGGATCGAAAAACCTTCGCCCAAGGCATCGATCACGCCCGACCAATCCTCGGCGCGCGAGCCGACGCCGTGGATCAGCACCAGCGGCGCGCCCTGGCCGGTCTGACTGTAGCTGAGCGCGATGCGGCTCATGTCCCCTCCCGTTTTCCTGGCCCAGGATGATAGATAAGGTTTCCGCCGCGAGCTAGATCGGGACCAATCGGGAGAAGACAATGGCGCTGCATTTTTCCGAAGCCGAATTTCGCCAACGGCAACAGGCGGTCTGCGCGCGCATCGCCGAGGCCGGGCTCGACGGTCTGCTGATCTTCCGACAAGAGAGCATGTATTACCTGACCGGCTACGACACGTCGGGCTACACCATGTTCCAGGGGATGTATCTGGGCGCGGACGGGCGGATCGCGCTGCTGACCCGCTCGGCCGACCGGCTGCAGTCGCGCATTACCTCGGTGATCGAGGATATCCGCATCTGGGCCGACCGGGACGGTGCCTCGCCGGGCGATGACCTGCGCGCGATGATCACCGACTATGACGCCCGCGGAAAACGCATCGGGGTTGAATATCACGCCTACGGCCTGACCGCCCAGCGCGGGCGGATGGTCGACGCGGCCATGGCCGGGTTCTGTGAGTTGGAGGACGCCTCCGACATTGTGCGCCTGGTGCGGCTGATCAAAAGCCCGGCCGAGCTCGACTATGTGCGCAAGGCCGGTGCGCTTTGCGACCAGGCCTGGGCAATCGCCAACCGCGATACGGTGCCGGGCGCGTTCCTAGGCGAGATATACGGGCGAATGATGCACGCGATCATGGCCGGCGACGGCGACCCCTCCGCCAGCCGCTGGCCCATGGGCGCGGGCGAGGAAGCGATGATGGTGCGCTACCATACGGGTAAGGAGACAGTGGCACCGCAGGACCAGGTCCAGCACGAATTCGCCGCCGCCTACCGCCACTACCATGCCTGCGCCATGAGCGTGGTGGTGACCGGCAACGCCTCGCCCGATCAGCTTTCCATGTTCTCGGCCGCGCGCGACGCGCTGGAGGCCTGCCGCGAAGGGTTGCGGCCGGGCGTCACCGTCGGCGAGGTCTTTGACCGGCATAAGGCGACGCTCGACCGCGCGGGCTACGGTCACGCGGCGCTCAATGCCTGCGGCTACTCGCTGGGGATCGCGTATCCGCCGACCTGGATGGATTGGCCGATGCTCTGGACCGGGAACCCCCAGGTGATCGAGCCGGGCATGGTCTTTTTCGTCCACATCATCCTGCTCGACGACCGGCCCGGGCTGACCATGAGCCTGGGCGACACCTCGATCGTGACCGAGGGCACGGCAGAACAGGTGACCCACGCACCCCTAAAGCTGGTCGTGAATTGATGTGCCGTCCCGTGCCTGGCGCCTCAGGATCCACGCACTGAAGATAGGTACCGCGAGCAGGACGAAGATAATCCGGGCCAAGTGATGCACCGCCACGAAGCCTGGATTGGCGTCGATGGCCAGCGCGATCAGGCTCATCTCGGCCACACCGCCCGGAGCATAGGCCAGCAACGCCACCAGGAAGTCCTGGCCTGTTAGCGCCGCGGCCGGCAGGGCAAAGGCGCCCGAGACCATCATCAGCACCATGGTGCCACCGAACGAGACCGCACCAAAACTGAGGAGCCGTTTGACGGTCACGCCGCCGAACCGCGTGCCGATCGACGATCCGGTCACGACCAGCGCCACCTCGACCAGCTGGTGCGGCAACACCCCCTCGACCACGCCCGCCAGCCGCAGCCCGGCGCTCGCCAGCAAAGGCCCGACCATATACGGGATCGGCAGATTCAGTTTCTGCATCCCCCACATGGCGGCGAAGGCCGCGACCAGCAGGATCGCCAGGTCATCGAGCGCAATCAGAGCGTGAACGGCATACTCGGTCCCGTCCGGCGACGGATAGTCGAGCAGCCCGAAGGCAATCAGTGGAGCCATGCAGACGACGATCGCGACCCGCATCGATTGGGCCAGCGCCACGTTGCGCTCGTCCGCTCCCAGCGCGCCCGAGATCACCACCACCGCGATCACACCTCCTGGGATCGAGGAGCAGATCGCGGTCATCTTCGCCTCGCGCGCCAGATACCGGTAATAGAGATAGGCGATGGAGGCGGCGACCGGCACATAGAGCAACGCGCCCGCGATCGAGATCGGCCATTGCATGAGTTCGCCGACCCGGACGCCCTCGAAGCTTTCGCCCAGGAAGAGCCCGATCAGGATCAGGAAGACCGCCCGCACCCAGATCGGCACGTCGATCGGCGCCCCGCCGACACGTGCGATCATCGTGAAGAACAAGGCCCCCAGCATCCAGGCCAGCGGCACGTCGAAATAATTGGCGACCGCGCCGCCCACGGCCCCCAGCGCCAGGCCCAGGCCCAGTTTGCGCAGGCTCGGGCCGGAGAGGCGCTCGGCCCAGCTATCGCTCAAACGCCCTTCTCCGGCATGTTCTCTGGGGTCATCAATTCGGCCTCGGCGCCGTCCCGGAGCGCGGTGTAAAAGCATGTACGCCGGTTGGTGTGGCAGGCAGGGCCGGTTTGCTCGACGATCAGCAGAAGGCAATCGCGGTCGCAATCGACGCGCATCTCGATCAGGCGCTGGATGTGCCCCGAGGTCTCGCCCTTCTTCCAGAATTCCCGGCGCGAGCGCGACCAATAGGTGACCCGGCCGCTGGCCAAGGTCTCGGCCACCGCGTCCGCGTTCATCCAGGCCATCATCAGCACCTCGCCGGTCGCCTGGTCCTGGGCAATGGCCGGGATCAGGCCCTGGTCGTTGTATGTCAGCGCGGCTGGATCGAAGGCGGCCATGGCGTCTGTCCTTGCGTTTCGGCGCAGCCGAGGGGTTTTCCATCCGCACGTCAAGAGCTATCTAGCCCTTTGCCTTGAGTGATCACGGCTGCGATCAGGAGGTGGCATGACCGCCGTCCAGGAAGACCTGATGAAGCTCTATTCCCAGCGCATCCTGGCGCTGGCGGCCGCGATTCCGCATATCGGGCGGCTTGAGAATGCTGAAGGGTCGGCGATGAAACGCTCGCCCCTTTGCGGCTCGACCGTGACAGTGGACGTGCGGGTCGAGGACGGCAAGATCGCGGACTTCGCCCAGGACGTTAAGGCCTGCGCTTTGGGCCAGTCCTCGGCTTCGGTGCTGGGGGCCAACGTGACCGGCCGGACCCGGGCCGAGATCGAAGCGGGCCGCGATCAGCTGAAGGCCATGATCAAGGATGGCGGCCCGACCCCCGACGCACCCTTCGACGAGCTGGAAGTGCTGCGCCCGGCCCAGGACTACAAGAACCGCCACGCCTCGATCCTGCTGGCTTGGGAGGCGACGCTGGCGGCGATGGACGAAGCCGGCGCTTGACAATCCGCGCCAAGCTGTAGCGCAGTTCCGGTCAATCGCAGCCGCCGCAAAAGCTGAATAGGGCCACTGTTGAAAGCGCTTCCGCTAGCGATGTTCTGGCTGCTCGGGCTCATCTGGGGCAGCAGCTTCATCTATATGAAGATGGCGTCCGAACTGATCTCGCCTTCCCAGATCGTGCTGCTGAGGGTCTTGTTCGGTCTTCTACCGATCGCGCTCTATGCCCATGCCATGGGTGCGTTGAAATGGACCCACGCCAGGCATCTTGGGCACTTCCTGGTAATGGCGGTGATTGGGACGATCGCGTATTATTACGGCTTCGCAAGGGGGTCCGCCCTGCTGCTCTCAGGCGTCGCGGGCGCACTAAGCGGGCTGACGCCGATCTTGTCGTTTCTGCTGGCGCTGCTGATCCTGCGGGAGGAGAAGGTCTCGGCAACCCGGATGGCCGGAATCGCCATCGGGTTTCTGGGCGTCCTCGCAATCGCCCGGCCGTTCAACGAGGACATTGCCACGACGAATCTCGAGGGCGTCTTCTTCAACATGATCGGCTCGGCCGGTGTCGGCGCCTCGTTCGTCTATGCGAAGAAGTATCTGATGCCGCTTGGGATCCCCGCCTCGGCCCTGATCACCTACCAGCTGGGCTTGAGCCTGCTGATCCTGGGCGTGGCCATTGATCTGGACGGGATCGGGAACATCTGGAGCGACGTCTATGTGGCGGCCGGTCTCGTTCTGGGCCTCGGGGTCGTCGGCACCGGCGTAGCCTATATCATCTACTACTTCATCATTGACCGACTGGGCGCCGTCTCGGCCGCATCGGCCGCCTATATCCCACCGGTAGTCGCGCTGGCCATCGGCGTCGTGCTGGTCGGCGAGAATGTCGATCAGTGGGAATATGCCGGCGCTGCACTGATCCTTGCGGGCGTGATTCTGGTGAACCGGAAGACCGCCGCGAGCGGGACGTCCCAGCGCGATTTACCGACGCCTGATGAGGGCATCCACCTGGATAGCCGGGTCGAGCCCGGCAATCCGCGAAGAAACTGACTCAACCCAAACGAAAACTGCTTCAAAACGGCCAGAACACCATGATCGCCGGAATTCCCGCCCCCAGCACGATCAGCTCCAGCGGCAGGCCCATCGGCCAATAGTCGCCAAACTTGTAGCCCCCCGGCCCCAGGATCAGGGTGTTGTTCTTGTGCCCGATCGGCGTCAGGAAGGCGCAGGAGGCCGCCACCGCCACCGCCATCAGAAAGGGGTCGGGGTTAACGCCCAAGGTGTTCGCCATGTCGATGGCGATGGGCGCCGCGATGATCGTCGTCGCCGTGTTGTTCAAGACATCCGACAGCGTCATGGTGACGGCCATCAGCATAGCCAGGATAGCCCAGGCCGGCAGTCCCTCGGTCACCGAGACGATCGCGCCCGCGATCAGGCCGGTGCCGCCCGCCTGCTCCAGCGCGGCCCCCAGCGGGATCATCGAGCCCAGCAGCACCACGACCGGCCATTCCACCTGGCTGTAAACCTCGCGGATCGGCACGATCCCGCTCAGCACATACGCGACGACC
>JAOTXT010000068.1 GCA_029862205.1 Paracoccaceae bacterium | reverse complement strand
GGCGGGCAGGCGGATGATCGTGGTCGCCGCCAGCAGCACGAGGAACGCGAAGCCCGCGATCCGGATAATCACGTCCAGGAGCCAGGTCTCGCTCGACCAGGGTTTCGACAGCATTAGCTCGAGGCTGTGGATGCCCTTGATGGCGAAAAACCCGTAGATGAGGATGAGGACGGCCTGGCCGAGCAGGCTTTCGATTTTGGTGATCATTGGCTCCCCGCCCTCTCTGCCGCCGCGCCCGCTTCAGGCTGCGTGTCGGTGCCGCTGCTCTTGAGGAACGGATAGACGAACTGCTGATGGTAGTAGCGCGGGATGTCGTCATCGATCCCGTACTTCTCCGGCAATTTCTTGCCCGGCATATAGAGCGTGCCGAACAGCCAATCGATCAGCGGTACTTGCGCGGCGTAGTTGGTATTGTAGGCCTCGGGCTTGTTGGCGTGGTGCCAGTGATGGAATTGCGGCGAGGCGACGATCCACCGGAGCGGCCCGAAACTCAGCCTGGTATTCGAGTGGATCAGGATGGTTTGCCACTGGAAGATGAAAGCGTAGATCAGGATCGCACCACCCGAATAGCCGAGTACGAAAATCGGCAAGAGCGACGCGATCTTGGCCACCGTCTGATCCAGGGGATGGATCCGGTAGGCGGCCAGCCAGTCCATCTCCTCGACACTGTGATGGATCGAGTGGAACTTCCACAGGACCGGAACCTCGTGGAAGGCCCGATGGGTCAGGTAGTAGCAGGTATCGGAGATCAGGATGATCTCGATCACCTGCAGCCACAAAGGCTGTTCAAGGACGAACTCGCGGACCGAGACCGGGATCAGGCCGGTGAGGGTGCCGAGGAAAAGCCCGAAAGTCGCGATCAGGCAGAGATTGATCAGCACCTTGTTGATCATGAAGGTGAGGACGTCGTTCTGCCAATGCTTGCGCAGGATCTTCTGGTCCCCGTGGAGCGCAGTCAGGCGCTCGAACGGGATAAAGATCAGCGCCGCGATGAGCAGCGCCTTCGGATTCAGCAGATGCAGAAGGTCCACGCCAACCCCCAGACCAACCCCTTTGCCCGGGCCATTCCCCGCTCCCACGAATGGCCGCGTTCATACGTTAAGACAGCGGCAAATCTACATGAAAACGATGAAATTTTCCACTTTCTTATTCAATCGGCCTGGCTTCCGGCACCGAAGCCCGCGAATCCAGGGATGATCAGCGGCACGGACCCGGCATAGGCACCATATTCCGGGAACTCGGCGCGCAGCACACGTTCTTCATTATACATGCGGCGGAACTGAAAGGCGACCGTGAGGGCGATGACGGCGAGCGCGGCGGGCGAATAGTTCGAAATTCCCAAGCCCGCCAGCGTGATCATCTCGGCGCCGTAGAGCGGGTGACGCACGACGGCGTAGGGTCCCCCCGTCACCAGCCGCCGCGCATGGGCCATGACCGAGAACGACCGGCCAAGCCAGGCCAGGCAGTAGACCGATAGCGCCGTGCCGGTCAGCACCAGGACGCTGCCGATGAATTTAGCGGCAACGCCTAGATCACCCGTCGGCAGCACGACCAGGGTCAGGATTGCAAAACTGCCGATGATCGCCGAGACGCGCGGCTCGATCCCCTGGGCCGTGCGCCGTGCCGGCAGTCGCATTACCGTCGTCGCGACCACAAGCATCATGAAGATGTAGCTGGTCAGCCGGGTGACAACATCCAGCGCCCATTGCTCGTCGCCGGGCCTCGGGTCGTCGAAGAGCAGCGCCAAACGTCCCAGCGCCGCCAGCGCGAAGAAGAAGAAGACCGCCGACAAGACGAAGCGCCCGATCTGGTCCTCGTTTGGTAACCTCACCCCCGCACCCTCTCATTTCCTTCGCGATTTGAACTGGTTCGGTCTGGATCTGCAACCGGCATTTGTGCCGCGGCCCCGCATCGGATAGACTGAATTCGGGTGAAAAGAGCATTGCAAGCGGGTGGATGCAATGACGGAACTTTGGCTACGCGTGGTCGAGGCCAGCCAGGAACTGGTCTGGGTAAGCATCGCGTTCTTTCTCGTCAGCTTGGTGATCAAGGGCCGGGCAACCTCGGAATGGATCAAACGGTCCTGGGGCGAAGCGCGGCTGAACCTTTTCTACTATTTCCTGGACCTGGTCCTGGTGGTGCCCGTCGGCGCCTTGATGATCGCCGGGATCAATTTCCTGATCCTGGATGGCGGACTGGCGTTCTACACGCCTGAAAGCTACGACGCCTGGCCGCCGATCCTTGTGCTGCTGTTCTGCGTCGCGACATCGGATTTCATTGGTTATTGGCGCCATCGGCTGCTCCATACGTGGGCGCTCTGGCCGGTTCACGCGATCCACCACTCGGATACCGAGATGACCTGGACGACGCTCGCGCGGTTCCACCCGATCAACCGGCTGATGACCACGGGGTTGAACGCTGCCTTCCTTTCCCTTCTGGGCGTGCCGCCCGGCTTTATCGCCCTGAACGGCATCTTCCGGCACTATTACGGCTATTTCATCCACGCGGATATTCCGTGGAGCTATGGGCCGCTGCGCTTCGTCTTGGTCAGCCCGATCATGCATCGCTGGCACCATGTGCGCGAGGTCGAGGGGTCCGGGTCGAACTTCGCCACTGTCTTCGCGCTCTATGATCTGGCGTTCCGCAGTTTCTACATGCCGCCGCGCGTGGTGCCTTCGCTCGGCATCACCGAACCGCGGTTTCCCGACACTTGGCTTGGCCAGACGCTGTATCCCTTCCGGGTCTGGGCCGGGCGGATGCGGCGCGAAGCGGCGGAAGCACAGGCGGCAGAGTAGCCGCTTGGCTCTGTCTTACGGACGCTCCAGCCACATCTCGGGTGCGAAAGTCTCGGCAATCTCGGGCCGGAAATAGACGATGGCGCGCGGGGCCGTCTCGGCAGACGTGCCCCAGGGGGCGACGCCGTGGAGCGACAGGCGGTGGGCCAGGTAGGCCGCGCCCGGCTCCGCGTGGACCGGGACACGGGGACAGCGCGCGAAGGCGTCGCGGCGCGCGGCAACGTAGGCCTCGGTGATGTCTTCTTCTCCCCAGCGTTCTGGAACGATCCCAAAAAACCGCGCGCGGAAGGTCTGGCGCATCAATTCGTGTGACCCCTCGTAGATGGTGAAGGGCGCGGCATCCGGCTGGGCCCAGGTGACCGGGACCCCTAGGATAAAGGCGTGGGTCTCGCCCAGCTTGCGCCGGCGTCCCGGTTCGTGACGGCGCAGACCGTCCACATGTGCGGCGTCCCGGTCGCGGCGGAACCGGAAGGCAGCCTCGCTCTCGCCCTCCCAGGACTGGGGATAGCCCGGAAAGCAGATCGAAACCTGGGCGCGGTCCCAAGGCAGCCCGGTGAAACCCAGAACCTCGCGCGCAAAATCGACCGCCTGGCCCGCAAGCGGCGGCACGCCGGCCTCGGGGATCGCGCCCGAGCCATCGTTCGGCAGCGCGTTGACCCCGGCGAACCAGGTGTCCCCGCATCGCAGCCAATCGGCCCGGAGCCCAGGGTCGTCGAGGGTGGCGAGCGCGACATCCCGCACCGCCTCGACCCATTCCGCCAGCACCGGATCGTTGGGAAATGCGCACCAGCCGCGCCGGAAAAACTGATCGGCTAGATCATTCATTGGCTAGGCGACCGTGGCCGGCCGAGGGGCTTCGACATAGCCAAGCGCCCGCTCGATCACGTCGAGTCCGGCCCCGGGCCGGTGCGCCTCGGCCGAGAGGACTTGGCGCCAGCGCCGGGCGCCGGGACGGCCGGAGAAGGCGCCGAGCATATGGCGGGTGATCTGTGCGAGCCGCGTGCCCCAGTCCAACTCGCGGGCGATATAGGGGAACATGGCGCGGACGGCGTCCTCCGCCGTGACCTCTGGACCCGCCGCGCCGGTGATCAGCGCATCGGCGCCCGCCAGAAGCCCGGCCGGGTCGTGATAGGCGGCGCGGCCGATCATCGCCCCGTCGACCCCCTGTGCCAGATGAGCCTTCGCCTCGGCCAGCGAGGCGATGCCGCCATTGATGATGATGCCAAGCTCCGGCCGGTCGCGCTTCAGCGCATGGACCAGCGGATAGTCGAGCGGAGGGATATCGCGGTTCTGCTTGGGGCTGAGCCCCTCGAGCCACGCCATCCGCGCATGAACCGCGAAGACCTGGACCCCGGCGGCGGCGACCCGGTCGACGAATTCCGGCAGCACCCGCTCCGGCACCTGGTCGTCGACGCCGATCCGGCACTTGACCGTGATTTCAGGACCGTCCGCCCCTGCCGCTTCGATCATCGCGGCGGCGCATTCGGCGACGAGACCCGGTTCGCGCATCAGGCAGGCGCCGAAGGTGCCCGACTGCACGCGGTCCGAAGGGCAGCCCACATTCAGGTTGATCTCGGCAAAGCCCATCGGCGCGGCGATCCGCACGGCCCGGGCCAGATCGCCCGGCACCGATCCGCCCAGTTGCAGCGCCAGCGGATACTCCACCGGGCCGTGGCGCAAGAGATGCGCCGCGTCCCCATGCAGGATCGCGCTGGCCGTGATCATCTCGGTATAGAGCAGCGCACGGGCCGTGAACTGACGGTGAAACATCCGGCAATGCCGGTCGGTCCAATCCATCATCGGCGCGACGCAAACGCGGCGGGCCTGGGCAATCCTATCTCGCGGGCTCATCATGGCCCTCATATAGCCCCGAGCCCCCCTCCCTTTCCAGAGCCGCCGGTCTGGGCCAGGATGCCGAAGAAATGGAGGATATTGCGATGAGCTTCGACCCCGCCACGCCCGATGGCGAGAATGCCAGCCTGACCAGCGCGATTTCAGCCGATGGCACGCCCCAGCCGGGCACGCGCTACACCGTGCCCGCGCGTTGCGGGGTGGCGGTGCGCCTGAGGGCCGGGCAAAGACTGACCGTCATAAACACCCATGGCACCCAGGTGGGCGACTTTTGGGCGTTCAACGCGGAGGCGCTGGACGAATACATGTCGATGGAGCACATCCGCGTCGATCTGCGCTCGGTCTTCCCGAAGGCGGGTGACCGGCTGTTCACCAACCGGCGCCGCGCGATCCTGTCCTTCGAGGAGGACACGTCGCCCGGTGTCCACGACACGGTGATGGCGGCCTGCGACAACGATCGCTACCAGTTATTGGATTGCGGCGGATATCACGACAATTGTACCGACAACCTGCGCATGGCGCTGTTCGCCATCGGCGAGCGGGCGCCGGCGATTCCCTCGCCCTTCAATCTGTGGATGAACATTCCTGTGACGGCCGAGGGTGCGCTCGATTTCCTGCCCACCGTATCCGGCCCCGGCGACCGGGTGATCTTCAGGGCCGAGATGCCGGCGATCGCAGTGATCTCGGCCTGTCCGCAGGACATCTTGCCGGTCAATGGCACGGACGGCTCGATCCGGGACCTGGCCTTCGAGGTCAACTGACGAGATCAACTGACGGGGCGCAAGAGCGACCGGTCCGCGACCAGGCCGAGCCCCACGCCATTGGGCGGCGTCACGACGCCTCCGCGGCCGAAGCGCAGGCTGGGCCGGGTCAGGTCATGCGCCAGCAGGTAACCGCCATAGGCGCATTCCACCGCCTGGACAGACTCGCCTCCGGCCGCTGCCAGCGCGAGCGCGGCACGGGTCAGCAGGCTGGTCTCGCCCACATGGCAACCGACGATAACGCCGAGCCCGCGCTCGCGCGCCACACGCAGCATCTCGAGGCTGCGGATCAGTCCGCCGAGCTTTGAGACACGCAGGTTCACGATCCATCGGGGGCCGTCGAGGCGTTCCAGGTCGGCGATGCGGGTCGCGCTTTCGTCCAGGATGATCCGCGCGCCGGTCGCCTGGGCAATCACCTCCATGCCGGCAAAGTCGCGGGCGGCCAGCGGTTCCTCGATCGCCCAGACCGGGAGGCCAAGCGCGGTCACATGGGCAATGCATGTGCCCGGGTCGGAGAAAAGGTTGTTGGCGTCGATCCGGAGGCGCGCGCCGTCGCCCAGGATCCGCCGGATCAGCGATAGACGCGCGCGGTCGGCAACGTGATCCGGCGAGACCTTCACCTTCGCGTCCGTCATGGCGAAGAGGCGATAGCCGGTTGCCATCGCCGCCGCTGCATTGCGGCCGGTGACGCCGAAGACCGCAGAAATCGCAGCCGGGCGCGCGGGTGGCAGACCCAAATACGGCTCGATCCCCTGCCCCGCGCGCCGCGCGAAAAGATCGATCAGCGCGAGTTCGATGGCCGCGAACGCCGCCGGGTTCAGCGACACAGCGGCGGCGTTATCGCCGATCCAGGCTCCCAGCCCGGCAATGTCGCCGACCGTGCCGAGGGACGCCCGGTGCTTCGCGAAAAACCGGGCGGCGGTCGCCACCGTCTCGCCGGTCACATAGGCGCGGGGGCAGCCCTCACCGACACCGGTTAACCCGTCCTCTTCCGCGACACAGATCACGTTCTCGGTCTCGGCCCGGCTGGCTGAGCCATGGGCGAACCGCATCCGGAAACGGGCGGGGAAGGTGGCCAGCGTCAGGCGCATTCCAGCACCCAGGGGCGCAGGTCGAACACCAATCGGCCCAGCTCGGTCAGGACCGGCAGTTTGAGCTGCGCCTCACGCTGGCCCGCTGCGATCGCGGCCGCCTTCATCGCCTCGCCGGTGCCCGGGCGAAGCGTCACCAGCTTGACCGGCGCCAGCCGGCCCGAGCCGCGCTTGGCGGCGTATTCGATATTGGCATCCGAGAGTGCGCGATCGAAGGCCTCGGCCAGCCCCGGTCGGCCCTCCTCGCAGAAAAGCCGATATCCCGGCTGATCGGGATCGGCGATCACCAGGAAAAACCCGGGCGCGACGCCGACCGACCGGGCTGCGGCGCGGTAGGCGGCGATCACCTGGTCCTCATGCAGCTTCTCGCCGGTGATCGATGTCATGCCTTGCCCCTTGCGCGCGAAGGCAAGCGTGGGGCATCGCCCGATCCGGCCGGTCACCTCGACCACGTCGTTGATGTTGTACCGGTAGAGACCTGATTGCGTGGTCGCGAAGATATAATAGCGCCGCCCCTCCTCGATCTGATCGAGCCAAAGGAAATCGGGCCGGTCCGCCTCCCAAGCATCCTCCTCGACAAACTCGAAGACCGTGTTGGTCAGGTCTGGCAGACAGAGATTGCGCGCCGCGTCCAGGTTGATCGTGCCGACGAACTCGCTGGCGCGGTAGCCGATTTCGACGACGCGCAGCGCTTCGGGCATCAGCGGCACGAGCCGGTCGAGCGCGGCGCGGCAATTGCCACCGGTCCAGGTGGCCAGCGTGTCAAGCCGGGGCCACAGCGCGGCGGGATCGTCCGGCAGATGCGGCAACAGCGACAAGAGCGTCGAGGGATTGGCGGTGATGATCCCGGTCAGATCCGGCGCCGCCGCCATCGCGTCCGCATAGGCACGGTACTTCGCCGCCGGGTCGGCGATGGCGAACACCTCCTCCGACACCACGAAACGCTGGCGCAGGATGCGGGGTGCCGTGGCGTATGTCTGGCCCGAAGTCGCACCATAGGGCTGACCGGAGGCTAGATGACCCTCGATCCGCGCGCCGCCGAGGCCCGCGATCCGGCCCGAAAAGAACCCGGTGCCGCGCGCCAGGGTCGCCGCCAGCACCCGCTGCGCGGCGCGTTGTGCCGCCTGGCCCGACGCGGTGACGGGGAAGTCACGGGCGGGCGCGGTCGTGCCGCTGGTGCGCGCGTAATATAGGGGAGGCTCGGCGGTCAGCGCAGGCGCGCCGGTTTCCGCCTGGCGCGTGATCGCCTCGGCCAGGGTCTCGTAAGTCTGGACTGGCACCGCTGCGCGAAAGGCTTCGGGTTCTGAAATGCCGGCGAACCCGTGGGAAGCGCCGAACTCGGTCTGTGCATTCCCCGCCAGGATGCGCCGAAGCGCCTCCTCCTGCGCCCGGGCCGGATCGCGAGCCGCGGCAAGCAGCGGGCGCCGGTAGCGCAGATCGGCGCCGATCAGCGCGGCGCGCAGCGCAATCGCTCCGATCATGGGTCGGACGTCCGGTTTGGGTCCACGTTGGGGTTCGGGGCCAGAGTCTGAGCAAGGAACCCCTCCGGATAGGCGCGATTGATCAGACCCAGCTCACCGACCTCGCGCGGGGGCAGAAACCGGGTGCCGAAGAGCGTGTCCCAAAGGATCAGGTTGTTGCCGAAATTGTGGTTCGACTCGGCGACGATGCGCGAATGGTGCCATCGGTGCAGCTCGGGGCCTGCAATGATCCAGTTCAAGGGCCCCAGATGCACATCGGCATTCGAATGCTGGAAGAAGCCGTTGACCGCATAGAAGACGAAATAGGCGGCGACCACCTCTTGGCTGACGCCCAACAGGATGAAGGGCGCGGCGTCGAGCAGGAATTGGATCGACTTCTCGAGCGGATGGAACCGGCCGACATTGAGGAAATAGAGCTCACCCGGCGAATGGTGCACCGCATGGAGGCGCCAGAGGGCAGGCAAGCCGTGGCACGCGCGGTGCAGCCAGTAACGCAGGAAATCGGCCGAGACCAGCATCAGGGCCGCTTGCGCAGCAATCGGCCAACTGGTCGGCCAAAGCCCTGCCCCGCCGCCAACAGCCTCGGCCGCGAGCCCGGCAATCGCGAGCGTCAGTGCCGAGGGCAGAGCCACCTGGACCACGATCAGGTAGGCCGCATCCTGCAGCACCACCTCGCGGTCCGGCAGCCATTGGCGGCGATAGGGGGCGGCAAGCTCCATCACCAGGATCGCCGAGGCGCCGAGGATCACCGGCAGATAGGCAGAGAACGCGACCGGCGCGCCATGGCGGCGCAGCCACAGGAACAGACCACAGGCCAAGGCCATCACCGCCGGATAGGCCAAGGCGCGTCCGAGGCGCCTTGCCGCTCCGGAAAGGAGCGCGCGCCGCCCCGCGGTGCCCAGGTGATGAGCCAGAATCAACAACCAACCCGCGAGGACCAGATGGAACGTGGTCGAGATTGGCCGGTCGAACCAGCCTCCCGGAACAAGCCCCGAGGCGCCGATCGCGAAACGCCCGGCCATGACCGCGAGATAGAGCGATCCGATGCCCGCCGTGACCATCGCCAGACGATCGTTTGGCCGGATCCGGTCGAGCCGCGCGATGACCATTGCCATCATCGCCAGCAGCACAAGCTGAATGCCGAGCAGTGCCGGATAGGGCATGAGCCCCGCATGCCACAGCGGATCGGGTGGCAGCCAGCCGGGCTGCGCCATGCGCATGATCCCCTGCCCGGCCACCCGGGCCAGGAACAACAGGCTCAACAGGCTAAGAACCAGCCGGGTGCGCGCCAGGCTGGTCATGATTTCCCCTGCCTCATGGCCGCCAGGATAGCGCAAACCGCGGCGCAAGTCTTCTGCAACGGAATTCTGAGGAATCCGGTGCAAAATTATATCAAAGAACAGTTATTTGCCCGTGATTGCCTGCACGGCGGTCACGGCGATCAGGTGATAGACATCCTCGGCGCTGCAGCCGCGAGACAGGTCGTTGGCGGGCCGCGCCAGGCCTTGGAGGATCGGGCCGATCGCGATCGCGCCGCCAATTCGCTGGGCGATCTTGTAGGCAATATTCGCCGCCTCAAGGCTTGGAAAGACGAAAACATTGGCAGCGCCTTCCAGCGGAGAGGCGGGCGCCTTCGAGGTGGCGATCGCCGGAACGAAGGCGGCGTCGAATTGCAATTCCCCATCGATCATCAAATCCGGCGCCGCTTCGCGGGCCGCGCGGGTCGCTTGCGCCACCTTCGAGACCCGGTCATGGGCGGCACTGCCATGGGTCGAGAAGCTGAGCATCGCGACCCGGGGCACCTGACCGGTCAGCCCGGCGAAGGAACGGGCCGAGGCGACGGCGATCTGGGCCAATTCCCCGGCGTCCGGATCAACGAGGAGCCCGCAATCAGCGAACGCAAGCGGGCCTTCGACCGGGTGGTGATCCGACTCGAGCAGCATCAGGAAAAAACTCGACACCATGGTGCTGCCGGGCGCCGGGCCGATGATCTGCAGCGCCGCGCGCACCGTGTCGCTGGTGGTGGCCACCGCGCCCGCTACCGAACCGTCCGCATGGCCGAGGCGCACCATCATTGCTCCGAAGACCAGCGGATCGCGGACGGCAACCTCGGCCGCGGCCCGGTCGATACCCTTGTGCCGGCGCAGGTCGTGATACGCGGCAGCAAAACTTTCCGTCAGCGGCGAGGTCTCGGGATCGACAATTGTCAGCGCACCGGGATCGCCCCCCTCCGCACGGACCCGCTGTGAAATCTCGCTCTCCGGCCCGATGAGGATCGGCTCGGCGATCCCGTCCGCGGCCGCGCGCAATGCCCCTTGCAGGATCCGCGGATCGGCACCCTCGGCAAGCACGATCCGCTGCGGCGCGGTCCGCGCGGTCCGTCCGATACGGTCCAAGGAATTCATCGGAAATCCGGTCCTCCCAGATTGGCTCCGGCGGTAGGAGCCATAGAGAAATTGCATCGTGTTGCACGTCGGCGCATTTTTACTTTATTTCCCATTGATTAACGATATGCTCCGTTGCACCGTGTTGCATTCTGGTGCAGACCATTGCATAATTTTTGGTGGACGCAAAGAGGGGATGATAGGTTCGAATCCCGCGAAAATGCCGAAGGAAATTGTCAACGCTCTAACGCCCGCTCGGGTTAGACAGGAGAAGCGCCCTGGTCGGATTGCCGATGGTCAAGGGTTGTATCTGCACATCAGCGAGACCGGGGGTCGATGGTGGGTTTGGCGAGGGACCGTTCATGGTAAGCGCCGCGAGTTGGGTATCGGATCGGCCCGCCTGATACCATTGGCCGAGGCGCGCGAGAAGGCTCGGCTCTGGCGCCGCACCGCGCGGGACGGCGGCGACCCTGAGCAAGAGCGCGACAGAGCGAAGATGACTGCTCTGACGGTGGAGGGCGCCGCGCGTAAGGTCTGGGGCGATCAGATCGAACCCCACGCGAAAAACCCGAAGCACTCAGCGCAATGGATCAGGACGCTTAAGGTCTACGCCTTCCCCCACATCGGCGCACGTCCCGTTCACACGATAACGCAGGGCGATATTCTGCGGGTGTTGGCGCCGATTTGGACCGAGAAACCGGAGACCGCTCGGCGGGTCCGCCAAAGACTTCGGACGGTTTTTGACTGGGCGCGGACCGCCGGTCATTTCGACGGCGTAAACCCGATTGAGGGGATCGAGCGCGGCCTGCCAAAGCAGCGTGACAGGGTGCAGCATCACCGAGCCCTGCCCTATGGCGAGTTACCGGTGTTTATGCGCCGGGTCGAAACAATTGACGGCGTGGGTGCGCTGGCGCTTCGATTCACTATCCTGACGGCGGCGCGATCCGGCGAGGTCCGAAATGCGACATGGGCAGAGATCGGTATAGAAGCCCGGACGTGGACGATCCCGGCTTCTCGTATGAAGGCGCAGCGCGAACACAGGGTGCCAATCAGTGACGCCGCCGTGTGCGTCTTAGACCGCGTGCGTGCGCTATCCGACGACCTAGTGTTTCCCGGCACCAAGCCCGGTCGGCCCGTGTCCGACATGACCTTGAGTGCCGTCCTGAGACGACTCGATGTGGACGCGACCGTCCATGGCTTCCGCAGCACCTTCCGCGATTGGGCGGCGGAGCAGACCAGTTTCGCACGAGAGATTGCAGAGCTCTGTCTTGCCCATGAGGTTGGCAACGCGGTTGAGCGCGCCTACCGCCGGTCTGATCTGTTCGACAAGAGACGGGAACTCATGGAGCAGTGGGCGGTGTTCTGCACCTCTGGTGTGGACGCAGAATAGCCAGCCTGGTGCAGCGTGAGAAAAAACGCGCCTAAAAGCGATCTTGCTCTTCCGCCGCCGATTCGATTTGTTTATCATTTCTATATCTGGGAAGTGCGCCTAGACCGGAGCGCCCTAACCACATGAGTATCCGACTAACCCAGAAAAGTCGTTCACCCTAAGCGGTGAGCCAATTGGCGCTGCGAGCGTAGCGCCTTCCTCTTGAGTCCCAATCTATCGAACCCGCCCTGCCTGGTGCACGGCGGGCGCTTTTATGCGCGTGAAAGGAAAAAAGCTTATGGCACTTGAACATTCATCGACAAAACGAAGCAGCTATTTGGCAGCAAAGAAAGGCGAGCGCATGCTGCTCTCCGATCTTGAGGTAGCTGATCTTCTCAGCTGCAGCCGAGCAACCGTATGGCGCCGCGTCGCCGACAACACGCTTCCCGCGCCGCTCAAGATCGGCGGCATGAGCCGTTTCGTCCTCTCGGAAATCCTGGAACGCCTGCCGCTCGATGTCTGTGTGCTCGGGATGGGCGACGACATGCACACGGCCTCGCTCTTTCCCGGTTCGCCCGAACTCGCCCGGGCGCTTGCGCCGGAGGACGGCACACCAGTCATGGCGGTGACCGCGCCCGGCGCGCCGGAGCCGCGGGTCACACTCACCGCGCCGGTCCTCGCCGGCGCCGTCCATGTGTACCTCCTCATCAAGGGGGCCGCGAAGCGCGCCGCGCTGGAGCGGGCCTTGGCTACCGGTGATCCGAATATCGCGCCGATCCGCGCAGTGCTCGATGCGGCTGCCGGCCCGGTTGTGTTCTATGCTGACGAGTAAGATCCCACGCCCGGCGCCGAGCCGGTGAAAGGAGAACACGTCCGATGACCCACGCAACCATCGCCGCCGTGACTGGACGCATCGTCGAGCGATCAGCCGAGACGCGGACGGCCTATCTTGCCCGCTGCCACCGCGCCGCCGAGGCGGGGCCCGCTCGCGCGCATCTCTCCTGCGGAAACATTGCCCATGTGGTTGCGGCCTCCGGGCGCGACAAGGCCGCCATCGCGCGGGAGAAGGGCGGCAATATCGCGATCGTGACCGCGTATAACGACATGCTATCGGCCCATCAGCCCTTCGAGCGCTTTCCGGCGCTCATCAAGGAGGCCGCCCACGCCGCCGGCGGCACGGCGCAGGTCGCGGGCGGCGTGCCGGCCATGTGCGATGGCGTCACCCAGGGCCAGCCGGGCATGGAGCTGTCGCTCTTCTCCCGCGACGTCATTGCGCTCGCCGCCGGGGTATCGCTCAGCCACAACTGTTACGATGCTGCGATCTTCCTGGGCGTTTGCGACAAGATTGTGCCGGGCCTGGTGATTGCGGCGGCCTCCTTCGGCCATCTGCCCGCGATCTTCGCACCCGCCGGCCCGATGACGAGCGGCATGCCGAATGACGAGAAGGCGCGCATCCGCCAACGCTTCGCCGCTGGCGAGATCGGGCGGGACGAGCTTCTGCGCGCCGAGATGGCGAGCTATCACGGGCCCGGCACCTGCACCTTCTACGGCACTGCCAACACCAACCAGATGCTGATGGAGTTCATGGGGCTGCACCTGCCCGGCACGAGCTTCGTTAACCCGAACACGCCGCTCCGCGACGCGCTGACAGCCGAGGCCACACGTCGCGCGCTGGCGATCACGGCGGCGGGCAACGACTACACGCCCGCTTGTGACGTGCTGGACGAGCGGGCCTTCGTGAACGGGATCGTCGGCCTCTGCGCCACGGGCGGCTCGACTAATCTCACCCTGCACCTAGTGGCGATGGCGCGGGCAGCGGGCATCCTGATCGATTGGGCCGACATGGCGGAAATCTCGTCGGTGACGCCCTTGATGGCCAAGGTATATCCGAACGGCATCGCCGACGTGAACCACTTCCATGCCGCCGGCGGTCTCGGCTTCATGATCGGCGAGTTGCTGGAGGCGGGCCTGCTGCACGAGGACGTCACTACCGTCGCGGGCGCCGGCCTCCGCCGCTACACGAAGGAGCCGAGGCTCGTTGCCGACGAGATCGGTGCGAAGCTCGACTGGGCAGAGGGTGCAGGCACGAGCGGAAGCCGAAACATCCTGCGCGGTGTGGGCGAGCCGTTCCAGCCCACGGGGGGGCTCAAGGTGCTCGAAGGCAACCTCGGCCGGTCGGTCATCAAGATTTCGGCCGTGAAACCCGAGCGCAGGCTTGTCGAAGCGCCCGCCCGCGTCTTCCACGACCAGGAAGCGGTGAAGGCCGCATTCAAGGCAGGCGAGCTTGACCGCGACGTGGTGGTTGTCGTCCGCTTCCAGGGGCCAACGGCAAAGGGCATGCCGGAACTTCACTCGCTCACGCCGCCGCTGAGCGTCTTGCAGGACCGCGGGTTCAAGGTCGGGCTGGTCACCGACGGACGCATGTCCGGGGCCAGCGGCAAGGTTCCCGCTGCCATCCATCTCAGCCCGGAGGCGGAGAATGGCGGACCGATCGCGCGCGTGCGGGACGGCGACGTCATCCGCCTCGACGCGGAGGCCGGCACGCTGGAGGTAATGGTCGATTCGGCAGTTCTCTCCGAACGCGAGGCTGCGCGGACCGATCTTGCCGTCAGCCATGAAGGCATAGGGCGCGAACTCTTCGCCTCTTTCCGCGCTCACGTCGGCGCGGCAGAGGCGGGCGCCGCCGTGATCGTCTGAGGAATCCGATATGACAATTGAGACAGCCTGGGCGGCCGTCCGCGATCGTGGCGAGATACTCAAGGCCACGAGCCTGCGCGACCTGTTTGCGGCGGGCCCCGATCGCGCCGCTTCCTTTTCGTTCCGCGATGAGGACCTCGTGATCAATTTCTCGAAGGAGAAACTCGATCAGGCGGCGCTCGACGCCCTTCTGGCCCTGGCCCGCGCTTCCGATGTCGAGGGGTTGCGCGACGATGTGGTGGCTGGCGAGGTTGTGAATGTGACCGAGGGGCGCGCCGTACTGCACATGGCCTTGCGTGGCGGCGCGCAGCCTCCGGCCAGTGATGACGTCGAGGGGGCGCTTGCGCGCTTTCTCGCTTTCGCCGAACGGGTACGGAGCGGTGAGGTCGCGGGCGCGGGTGGCAAGATCACGGATGTCGTCAATATCGGCATTGGCGGCTCCGATCTCGGCCCCGCCATGGCGGCCCGTGCGTTGAGGCCCGACATCGACGGGCCGCGGCTGCATTTTGTCTCGAATGTCGATGGCGCGCATCTTGCCGACACGGTCGCGGCGCTGGACCCCGCCCGGACCCTAGTGATCGTGTCTTCCAAGACCTTTACCACGCTCGAGACGATGGCGAACGCCCGGCTGGCGCGCGACTGGCTCGGCGCCAATGCCGTAGGCCAGATGGTGGCGGTCTCGACCAAGCTGGACGCCTGCGCGGATTTCGGCATCCCGGCCGAGCGCGTCTTCGGCTTCTGGGACTGGGTCGGAGGGCGGTATTCGCTCTGGTCGGCGATCGGTCTCAGCCTGGCGATCGGCATCGGCGCGGAAGGTTTCCGGGCGTTCCTGGCTGGTGCCGCCGCGATGGACCGGCACTTTTGTGAGACGCCGCTCGAGTCAAACCTGCCCGTTCTCCTTGCCCTTGTCAGTATCTGGCGGCGCAACGCCATGGGCTGGCCGACGGTCGCACTCATCCCCTACGACCAGCGGCTTGAACGCTTTGCCGCCTATGTCCAGCAGCTTGACATGGAGAGCAACGGAAAGCGGGTGACACGCGAGGGCGCCCCGGTGACGGTGGCGACCGGTCCCGTCATCTGGGGCGAGCCCGGCACCAATGCCCAGCACTCCTTCTTCCAGCTTCTGCATCTGGGCACCGATGTCGTGCCGGTCGACTTCATCGCCGCCGCCAGGCCCCGTGACGCAGACCCGGCGCATCACACGCTGCTCCTCGCCAACTGCTTCGCGCAGGGGCAAGCCCTCGCCTTCGGCCGGACGGCAAGCGAGGTCGAGGCGGAGATGCGGGCCGCCGGGAGGAGCGAGGCGGAGATCGCACGTTTAGCGCCGCACCGTACCTTTCCGGGAGACCGGCCATCAACAACGATCCTGTTCCGCGGACTCGATCCCTTCTCGCTCGGCCGGCTCATCGCGCTCTTCGAACACAAGGTCTTCGTGCAGGGCGCGATCTGGGGGGTGAATTCCTACGACCAATGGGGCGTCGAACTTGGCAAGGTGCTCGCGGGCGGGCTCATTCCAGCCTTGCGCGACCGCACCGAACCGCCACCGGGCACCGATGCGTCGACGGCAGGCCTCATCGACAACCTGAAGGAGCTCAGTGCATGAAAATCACCGAGATCTGCACCCTCGCCCCCGTCATACCGGTCATCGTGATCGAGGATCCGGCCCACGCCGCGCCGCTCGCTCGGGCGCTCGTCGCCGGAGGCCTCCGGGCGCTCGAGGTAACGCTTCGCACGCCTGCAGCACTCGACGCGATCCGCGTGATGGCCGAGGCTGCGCCCGAGGTTATCGTCGGCGCGGGCACTCTGATCTGCCCGTCGGACGTGACCGCGGCCAAAGCCGCTGGCGCCCGCTTCGGCGTCTCGCCGGGCGCGACCGGCCGCCTCCTCGATGCCGCAGCCGAGGCCGGGCTGCCGATGCTGCCGGGGGTCGCGACGCCGGGCGAGGCGATGGCGATGGCCGAGCGCGGCCTCCGCGTGCTGAAGTTCTTCCCTGCCGAGCAGAATGGCGGCGCGCCGATGCTCAAGGCATGGTCTGCGCCGCTGCCTCACATCCGGTTCTGCCCGACCGGCGGGGTCTCCCCTTCGAACGCCGAGACATACCTCGCTCTCCCCAACGTCGTCTGCGTCGGTGGCTCCTGGGTATGTCCTGCAGCGCTCATGCGGGCCGGCCAGTGGAACGAGATCACGTCCCTCGCTCGCGACGCCACGGCCCTTCGACCGTGAGCCGATGCGGCGTTCCAAATTGAAGTCCAGGAAGAAGCACGACATCAGTTAGCATGGTGACCGCTGCTTTGGCAGACAGTGACCAGCGAGTTCCCTACCGCGAAGGTCTGCAAAGCCGCCAAGAACGACGCTCAGCTAATCAAAGGAGCGCGTACTCTTGGCACATTCGAGAAATAGCCCCTACGGCAGCAATCAAGGTCTAACCGGACCTTCGAAACCTTGCGCTAACGGCAGGTTTGTCCCGCAAAGCCGTCCTTCGAAGCGCCCAAAACGGCTAGGAAACTCGACGAGAACGGTCAGATGACCGCTCCGAGCCCAAATTGACAGATGTTGCGCCGTGTTCGAACGGCAGCAATCTGGGGCAATCCCGACCTTCGATAGATTTGCGCTATGTGTATTTCTGACCCCAAGCCGACCTAGCGCCGTCGTCGCGAAGAGCGCCAAAGACGACGCTCTGGGCCCTGCATTTCCGAGCCGGCCACGTGGGTTAGAGTCAGCGATTGCTACACGATGGTTCCTCAGTCCCGTGGCTGGCCGGCCGTCACCTGGAGCGCCGCCTTGAGGTCATGAGCGGGTGGTTGCTGCGAGGCGAGGTCAAGCCGACTCTCAATCCCTCTGAGGTGCCGCTCCATCAATGCGACGGCGTCGTCTGCCCGCCGTGCCAGGACCAGTTCGGTGAGTTCGTGATGCTCGTCCAGTTCGCAATCGTCCGGCGGCCGGGCCTCGTGGACGGCGACGATCAGCGAGGACCTTGCCGTCAGTTCGCGCAGGAAGCGGGCGACGATCGGGCTTTCCGCCTGCTCGGCAAGGAGCAGGTGAAATTTACTGCAGCGCCGGATTACCGCCCCCTGGTCACCGATATCACGCGCCGCCTTCTCATGGGCGAGATGGGTTTCGAGCGCCGCACGAAGGGTGTCGGTCGGATTCTCGGCCACACGCCGGATCAGGTGTCCTTCGATCATGCGACGTGCCCGGAACACCTCACAGGCCTCTTCCGCCGTCGGCCGGGAAACGAACGCGCCCCGGTTCTCCACCAGCTCGACGACGTGGTTCGCCGAGAGGCGCGCGAGGATCGAGCGGATGCGCGTGCGCCCGACGCGGAAGATCTCGCACAGTTCGTCTTCCTTCAGGTGGGTGCCGGGGCGCAGTTTGTGGTCGACGATCGCGTCGAAGATCCGCGCGTAAACCTGTTCATTCGTCAGCCTATCGGCTGGCCCGGATCCGGCATCGATCGTTTCTACCACGTCGTCCATCTTCGGCCCTTTTCCTCACCCCGCCGACGCGGCGCATTGCGCGAACGCCCAGTATGCATCGGATGCGCGCGCAGGGGAACCAAAGCAGGGGAACCAAACGCGCTCTGAAAATATTGTATACGATTCAGCTTGCGCTTCGTATACGAAATATCCAGTCTGAGAATCGCAAATTTCGCCAATAGCGGCTCCGTCGCGATGCGCGAGGCATCGGGCGCCAGCCGCAGATCAAGGGAATCCGGCGCGGGAACAACCGTGCCGAGAGACCCGGAAAGGGAGATCAAGATGAGAATCCTGACAGCATTGGGGACAGCCCTTGTCGTGACGGCCCTCGGCACTTCGGGGCTGGCCGCGAAGACACTCCGGATGGCGGATTCCACCGACATTGCCGCAATGGATCCGCACTCGATGACCGAGAGCAACACGATCGGTTTCCTCAACCACGTCTACGAGGGGCTGGTGCGCTACAATGACGAACTGCAGGTCGAACCAGCCCTGGCGGCGTCCTGGGAGTTCGTCGATCCGACCCGGGTGCGTTTTCACCTGCGTGAAGGGGTCACCTTCCACAACGGAAACCCCTTCACCGCCGACGACGTGGTTGCCTCGATCAACCGTGCCGCCGACGATTCCTCGCCTGTGAAGAGCAACCTTCCCGGCGTCGCCTCGATCGAGAAGGTCGACGATCTGACCGTCGATCTCGTCCTGAAGGGAACCGACCCGATCGTCCTGAACTACCTCACCAACATCTACATCCTCGACAAGGAGTGGATGGATAAGCACGACGCGCTGCTGCCTTCAGATATCCGCGCCGGCAAGGAGAACCACGCGGTGGCCAACTCGAACGGCACCGGCCCCTTCATGCTGGAGAGCCGGCAGCCCGAGGCCAAGACGGTGCTGGTGGCGAATCCGAACTGGTGGGACACGCCAAAGCACAACCTGAGCCGCATCGAGTTCAGCCCGATCGCCTCGGACGCGACCCGGATCGCCGCGCTCTTGTCGGGCGAGCTTGACTTCATCACCCCGGCACCGCTGCAGGACATCGAGCGGATCAATGGCTCCGAAGGAACCTCGGTGATCGAGGGGCCGGAGTTGCGCACCATCATGCTGGGCTTCAACTACGGCGACACGCTGCACGACTCGAACCTAACCGATGCCAATCCTCTGCAGGATCTGCGGGTCAGGCAGGCGCTGAACATGGCGATCGACATGGATCTGATCCAGAAGAAGGTCATGCGCGGAAAGTCGCGCAATGCGGGCCTGCTGGTGGCGCCCCCGGTGCCGGGCTACGATGCCGCGCTTGACGAGCGTTCCCCCGCCGACCCCGCGGCAGCCAAGGCGCTGCTCGCCGAGGCGGGCTATCCGGACGGTTTCGAGGTTGGATTCGACTGCCCCAACGACCGATATGTGAACGACGAGGAAATCTGCCAAGCGGTTACTGCTATGTGGGCCAGGATCGGTGTCAAGGCGGCGCTCAACGCCCAGACCAAGAGCAAGCACTTCGAGAAGGTGCTGGCGGGCACCTCGGACATCTACATGGTCGGTTGGGCAACTCTGCCGATGCTCGACAGCTATTCGGTGCTCTCGGCGTTGCTGCATACGAAGAGTGACCGGATGGGCGCCTGGAACCCGGGCGGTTACTCGAACCCGAAGATCGACGAACTGACCGACAAGGTGGCCGTCGAGCTCGACCAGGCCATGCGCACGGCGATGATGTCCGAGGCGCTGGGGCTGGCCAAGGATGATGTGGCGATTATTTCGCTGCACCAGCAACCGCTGGCCTGGGCGGTGCGCGATGGCGTCAATCTGAAAGTGACCGCCGACAACAAGCCGCGCCTCTGGTACGCGACTGTCGACTGACGGTAGGCCGTCCTGCGGTCCGCCTTCCATTCTCCCGGGAGGCGGACTGCTCCGCCGATCCATGATTCCACCGCGAGAGGCCTGGCATGCTCGCCTTCATAGTCCGGCGTCTATTGCAAGCGGTCCTGGTGATGCTTGCTGTGGCGCTGATCGCCTTCGCCATGTTCCGCTTCGTCGGCGATCCGGTGAACAGCATGCTGCCCGAGATCGCTACGACCGAGGACCGCCAGGCGTTGCGCGCGCAACTGGGGCTCGACGAACCCATTCCGACCCAGTTCGCGAAATTCATTGGCGGTGCGGTACAGGGCGAATTCGGCATCTCCTACCGCAATAAGCGGCCGGTCTCGGACCTGATCGTGGAACGGCTGCCGGCAACGCTGGAACTGGTCTTCGCTGCCGCCTTGTTCGCACTGTTGATGGGCGTGCCTATGGGTGTCTATACCGCACTCAATCGGCACGGTTTCGTCAGCAATCTGCTGCAGATCATCTCGCTGATCGGCATCTCGGTTCCGACCTTCGTGACCGGCATCCTGCTGATCCTGATCTTTTCGGTCTGGCTGAACTGGCTGCCCTCCTTCGGGCGGGGCGAGGTGGTTCAGCTCGGCTGGTGGTCGACCGGGCTCTTGACCATCAGCGGCTTGAAGTCTCTGGTTTTGCCGTCTGTAATGCTTGGACTTTTTCAAGTAACGCTGATCATGCGGCTGGTCCGCGCCGAGATGCTGGAGGTGCTGCGCACCGACTTCATCCGCTTCGCCCGCGCCCGTGGCCTGACCGACCGGGCCGTCCATTTCGGCCATGCGCTGCGCAACACGCTCATGCCGGTGATTACGATTGCCGGGTTGCAGCTTGGCTCGATGATCGCCTTCGCCATCATCACCGAGACAGTGTTCCAGTGGCCGGGTATGGGCTTGCTGTTCATCCAGGCGGTCAGCTTTGCCGACATCCCGGTCATGTCGGCGTATCTGGTGTTGGTCGCCCTGATCTTCGTGGTCATCAACATGATCGTCGACCTGCTTTACTTCGTGGTCGATCCGCGGCTCTCGGTCGGCGGCGACAGGGCGTGAGGAGGGATCACCATGTCCGCTGATGCGCCATCGCGGTTTGCCGTCCTTCTCGACAGCGACTTCGTTTATTCCTTCCGCAAGTCGCGGGTGACCCTGATCGCAACCTTGGTGACGGTATCGATCATCATGGCCGCACTGCTCGCGCCGTGGATCGCGCCGCATGACCCGTTCGACGTGGCGACGCTCAGCTTGCTCGACTCGGAACTCCCGCCGGCATGGGCCGAGGGTGGCGATCCGCACTTTCTGCTGGGCACCGACAACCAGGGCCGCGACGTGCTGTCGGCTATCCTTTATGGCTCGCGCATCTCGCTGGCGGTGGGCTTCGTCTCGGTATTCTTCGCGCTCGTCGCCGGTGTCGCCGTCGGCCTGATCAGCGGCTACTTCGGTGGCTTGGTCGACGCCATTTTCATGCGCATCGCCGATGTGATGCTGAGCTTCCCGACCATCCTGGTGGCGCTGCTGGTCAGCGGCATCGTTCGCGGCGCCCTGCCGCGCGAGATGCACGAGAACGCCGCGCTGGCGGTGCTGGTCTTTGCCATCGCGATCACGACCTGGGTGCAATACGCGCGGACTGTGCGCGGTTCGACCATGGTCGAGCGCGGGCAGGAATACGTCCTGGCCGCCCGGCTGGTGGGTCGCAGTTCCGCGTCGATCATCTTCCGCCACATTCTGCCGAACGTGATGGGGCCGGTGCTGGTAATCGCCACGATCAACCTGGCGATGGCGATCCTGATCGAGGCGACGCTTTCGTTCCTCGGCGTTGGCATGCCGCCGACGAACCCGTCGCTCGGCACCCTGATCCGCGTTGGAAACGAGTATCTGTTCTCAGGTATTTGGTGGGTGGTGATCTTTCCCTCGCTGACACTTGTGGTGCTGGTGCTGGCAGTCAACTTGATGGGCGACTGGCTGCGCGACGCCCTGAACCCGAAGCTGCGGTGAGGCGCGGATTGCAAGACATGAAACAGTCCGGCCCGCTTCTCGAGGTCCGCGACCTCAGCGTTGTTTTCGACACACGCCGCGGGCCGCTGACCGCGGTCGACCGGATCTCCTTCGATCTATCCCCCGGCGAGATTCTGGGCGTGGTCGGCGAGTCCGGTGCCGGCAAATCCCTCACCGGCACGGCGATCACCGGCCTGCTGGAGCGACCGGGCCGTATCGGCGGCGGTGAGATTCGGTTCGAAGGCAACCGGATCGACAACCTGCCGCCCGAGCAAATGCGCCGACTGCGCGGCCGGAGGATCGGTGCCATCTTCCAGGACCCGCTGACCAGCCTGAATCCGCTCTTCACTGTGGGGCGGCAGCTTGTCGAGACGATCCAGACCCATCTCGATCTCGGCCGCGAGCAGGCCCGCCAGCGTGCTCTCGAACTGCTGGCCGAAGTCGGCATCCCGGCCCCGGAGAAGCGGATCGACCACTACCCGCACCAGTTCTCGGGCGGCATGCGCCAGCGCGTGGTGATCGCGCTGGCGCTCTGCGCCAATCCGAAGCTGGTGATTGCCGACGAGCCGACGACCGCGCTCGACGTCTCGATCCAGGCGCAGATCCTGGCGGTTCTCAAGAAGCTTTGCCGCGAGCATGGCGCAGCTGTGATCCTGGTCACCCACGATATGGGGGTGATTGCCGAGACCGCCGACCGCGTGGCGGTGATGTATTCCGGCCGGATCGCCGAGATCGGCCCGGCGGCGCAAGTGGTGAAGGCGCCGCGGCACCCTTATACCGAGGGGCTGATGGGCTCGATCCCGGTGATCGGCACCGGAGCCGATCGCCTGACCCAGATCGAGGGCTCGATGCCCCGGCTGACCGATATCCCGGCTGGCTGCGCGTTCCACCCCCGCTGCCCGTGCGCGAGGGCCGACTGCGCGGCCGTCCGCCCGGAGCCCCGCCCGGTCGGGGACGGCAAGGTCGCTTGCGTGCTCTACGACGGAGGCGGCATATGACCGCAACCTCCGAACCGTTGGTCTCGATGCAGGGGTTGAAGAAGCATTTCGACGTCTCGCCGCCCTGGCTCAACCGGATGCTCGAACGCAAGCCGAGGCTCCACCTGCGGGCCGTCGATGGTCTTGACCTGGAGATCCCCCGCGGTACCACCTTCAGCCTGGTCGGCGAGTCCGGCTGCGGTAAGTCGACGGTCGCTCGGCTCGTGGTCGGGCTCTACGCACCGACGGCCGGCAGCATCCGCTTCGAGGGCACCGACCTGACCGACAGGCCGGCAGGCGATCCGCCCGCAATCCGGCGCCGGATGCAGATGATCTTCCAGGACCCCTATGCCAGCCTCAACCCGCGCTGGCGGGTGCGCGACATCATCGCCGAGCCTCTGAAGTGCTTCGGCATGCTTCCGGACCGGGCATCAGAGGATCGCGAGGTCGGTCGGCTGCTAGAGCTCGTGGGGATGAATTCGCAGGACGGCGAGAAATACCCACACGAGTTCTCCGGCGGTCAACGCCAGCGCATCTCGATCGCCCGGGCGATCTCGTCAAAGCCGGACTTCCTTGTCTGCGACGAGCCGACCTCGGCGCTCGACGTCTCGGTGCAAGCGCAGATCCTGAACCTGATGAAGGAACTGCAGCGGGAATTGGGGCTGACCTATCTCTTCATCAGCCATGATCTGGCAGTGGTGCACTTCATGTCCGACTTTATCGGGGTGATGTATCTCGGCCGCATCGTCGAAACCGGCCCGGCGCGGCAGGTGTTTGCCAATCCGCAACACCCCTACACCCGGCTCCTGCTCGACACGATCCCCGACATCACGATGGCGCGGCGCGACCGCGAACCGGTTGCCGGCGAGGTGCCGAACCCGATCGACCCGCCGCCGGGCTGCGCCTTCCATCCGCGCTGTCCCTTCTCCGATGCGCGTTGCCGGTCCGAACTGCCGGAGCTGCGGAACGCGCCCTCGGGAGCGCGCACCGCCTGTCACGCAGTCGCGGAAGGCCGGCTCGCGGACGGGCCGGTTCGGGCGGTCCCGTCGACGCCTGCGCAGATGCCGACTTGAGGAAGGATCTCATGCAGTTCGATTTCCGGGAACTGCCAGCCAAGGACCGCTACCGCCTTCTCTGCAGCTTCGTCGCGCCGCGGCCAATCGCGTTGGTGACGACGGTGTCTGACAGAGGTCAGATGAACGCTGCGCCGATGAGCTTCTTCAACGTCTTTGCGCACGAGCCGCCGATCGTCATCCTGGGTCTCAACACGCGTCCGGACGGTTCGCTCAAGGACACCACCCTCAACATCGGCGAGACCGGAGAGTTCGTCGTCAATCTGTGCGACCTGCCGATGGCGCAGCAGATGGTTGACTGCGGCATTGGCTTTCCGCGTGGTGTCGATGAAGTCGATAAGGCTGGCCTTTCACTTATCCCGTCATTGCAAGTGCGGCCCGGCCGCGTCC
>JAOTXT010000008.1 GCA_029862205.1 Paracoccaceae bacterium | reverse complement strand
GATGTTCACGCCCGCGCCGGCAGATTCCAGCGTCGAGTTGACGCTCGAGACCAGCGTGGACACGCCGTTGTTGAAGATCGCGTAAACGACCATGATGCCGAGCAGCAGGATGCCAGCCGTCAGAGCGACCCAGTCGATGGTCACAGCGCCGGCATCGTCGGCGAGAAACTTGGTGAAGTTGGTCATTGAACTCTCCAGACATTTACAAGCCCGGTTGCCTGCTAAACCCCAATTGCCAGGCCTCCGGTACGCTACATTGATCACCGCATCGAACCCCTCGGTACGGCTCGGACTTCCTCGTACGTTCAAGGTTGCCCTCGAGCGTATTTAACTCAAACGGATTGACGATATTGCGGCAATGAAGTGATTTTATTCAGTCAGTGTGCCTTTATACTGGCAAATTGAACGCATAATTAAACCAGCAAGAGGGGTATTTAACAAAATTGCATAGAATATTTTTGGTAGCGGCGTGGTGAAATTAGATTCTCTTGGGCTTGTCGGGCGTCGATGTGAGGGCAATCGCCTGAGACTCCATTGGTGAGGCGGTCACCTTCGCTGTCGAGAATGGACCTTAGGTTAAACAGGCTTGGGACCTGATTTAGAGACCGTTGAATGGTTTTGACCCGTGGTCGACGGCGCTGGCAACGGTTTAATCTTTGTCCTCGCGGCCACCGCGCTCGATTGTCCGAAACCTCAGATACGCGATCAGAACGCCCAAGAGCACGCCGACCATCACACCCAGGGAAAAGTCGAAGCTCATGTCTGTCCTCGATCTTTCTTCTGCGGACCGTGACTAGCTGGCCGTTCGATTAGAGTCACTGCACAAGCCGCCAGTAGAAGTAGCGCCGCAGCATCGGCACACCGCCCTGGCAGAGACCAAACTCGTTGTTGGCGGTCATCGAAATGTTGCCGCCTGCCTGGGCCGAGATCCCGTTGATCCCCGTCGCCAGCGCGCCAAGTTCGATGTCGCCAGCGGCCACCATTTGCACACCATCGATGCCGGTGCTGGATGCGAACTGCATGGTGGCGTTTGAGAACAGCTGGACACCTCCACCCGGCGCACAGTTGTCAGCGAGCCCCAATTGCGCACCCGCCGGAACCTGAATGATCGCTTTATTCGGGCCCGCATTGCCACCGCCCGAGCGCGAACCAAGAACTGAATCGGTCACCAAAGCGCCTGCTCCGATCTGCAGCCCGCAGTCAGTGATGATCACCACCTGGTTGATAACCGCACCCGCCGGGATCTTGGCGAGCACGTTTGGCGGGCACGTCACATGGTAGACACGGCCGGGCTCAACGAGATCAAGCTGGAACCCCTGGTTAACCTCAATCACCGGCTGACTTGTGTCGATGTAGCTCGGATGCAGACCAGACGACGGGTCGAGGAAGTCCGCCATGATCTGATCGACCTGATTGACAAGTCGCGGCTCCTTATTGATCTCGGTCAGCGCCTCCTGCAGCCCCGGATTGCTCCCCATGCCACTTGCGGGGGTAGTGAGGTCGCTCAAATCCGGCATGCTGACTTCGGTACCTGGCTCGAAATAGTTGTTGTTGTTCATCTCGACGCCCTGCTGACCATGAACGCAGATCTCCTTGACGAAACCATTGTTCGAGGTGATCTGGACCTTCTGGCGCGCTGTCAGGCCGCCCCGCAGACACATTGGATTGAACGCTTGCGCCACCGCCTGCGCTCGGACGTCCCATGACCAGAGCCCGATCATACGAAGGAAGTTGGTGGTCACTGCATTGTTATTGGCAACGGACTGATCCACGGTCACGCGAACGGCATTCAAAATCGTCCCGGCCGGGAATCCCGACGTGCTGAAGGTGCGGGTGGAATCATCCCAAAGGCCGGTTTCGACATCTCCCGCGTTTAGAATGTTGCCATATTCCTGCGTGGGCATGTTGTCTTTGGAGAACACAATTGCGGTTGTAACCGCGGCGCTTTCGTCCGGGAGGTCAATGACGGAGGCGAGCGCAGCTGAGTCTGCGGAGGCCTGCAGCATGGTCTTGTGCCGGAAGCCATTGGTGATATCGACTGCGAGACCCCCAAACCCGACGAAAAGAATGAACCAAAAAAGGCCCATGACCGTGCCGCCGCCCTGCTCGCACGAAATGAACTCTTGAATTCCCCGGATGGTCATGTCGTAGGCCCTCACTCTTCCACTACCTTCCCGATCAGGATTGTGGCGCGCCGATCGCGCCGGTCCTGTCAAGCTAATTAACTCGGGTGCCCCGATCGCTGGTTAGATCTCTCGATGATCATCGGCGATCACTTGATCGGCTACCCCATTTGGAGACCTGGTTGCGAGCTCATCGCTCAACATCTCCGCTGCGGTTTGCAAGAACCAGTCAAGCTCAGCAATCTGGCTCTTGAGCCGCGTGCGATACTCACTTGCTTGTTGGATGACATCTGGCATTTGCAAACCCCGTGATCAGATCGGTTCGCGGCGCATGGTGACCACAGCGGTCAGTTTTTCGTCCATCACAGCCTGGAAGATCCCGAAAACACTGGCCTCGGCGACCGTGGTCTGGATCGCGATTTGCACATCGGGATCTGTTGGCTGCGACGTCGCGACCGTATACGCTTTGCTGTAGAGATACATCTCGTTCTGGACGACCTGCACGACATCGCTCTCGGCCATGTCGCCAATAGCAACCCGGCGCGCCACATCGCGCGAGACGTTCCACATCTCCGTGTGTTGCAGGTAGAGAACCGTCGCGTCGATGACCGCGACGAGCAAGAACGCGAAGACCGGCACCCAAAGGACAAATTCGATCGAGGCGGCCCCGGTTTCATCGCGCAAGAAGCCGGAGATCCCAGGCGCGGCTCTGTCATTACGGTAAAGCTCGGCCTCGCTTCTGTAACACTCATGGATCATGATGACAGACCTCTTACTCAACAGATCGCTGGGGATCCCAGCAGACATTCGTGGATGATCTTGTGCAGCGTCTACGCGCCTCAGGCCGCGGAAACCTCCACGTCGAGCTTGTGGAGGAATGCACCGCGGAACAACGATTGAGACTTCCCGATCGCCGCCAGTTCTCCAGCACGTTTTGTCATGCGCTCCACGACCGTGCGTTGGTCTTCAACGACATCCGACATCCAATCCTTATAGAGCCGCCGCGTGGCCTCACGGAGGGAGGCGTCCTTCGATTGCGGCAGACAGAATAGGGTCGCGTCGGACAGTTCCTCGTATCCGGGAAGCCACTTAGCGGCCAGTTCGGACACTGATTTTGTGCGCAGGTCCTTGGTAAACGCGTCGGCGAGAAGAAGAGTTTCGATCTCCTCGATATTGCCGAGCAGCTCTTCGCGCTGTTGTTTTGCAAGCGTCACATCGTGGAACATACCCCAGCCTCCAAACTCTCACGCAATTTGCTGCAAAACCGTTTTGCGGTGCGTTCAACAAGAAAACCCTTCACATGAATTAATCTTTCTAATGATCCATTCGAAAAGATAATTTTTAGGAATTTGCAACTATAGCGGTCGTAGGACCGCTTGGTTACACACCGACGCCGGCGCTCAACCGCTGCGCTGGAAAGCAACAGAGAAAGCGAGACCGGCTTGTACGCGTAATTTCGAGCGGCAACGCAGATAATTCTTCGTCAGGGGCGGCGCCCCGATCGGCACACCGTGTGCCTCCGACCTGGATCACTTCGATACGATGCCTAGAACAACCCAACAATCTCATCCAATGTCTGGGTTGGGTCACGAATACGCACAGAGCAAACTTTCAGAGCGTCCGGGTTTCTCTGCATTCCTGCCGTTCGAACGCGCCGCAGCATCCGATAGATTGGGCTCCGAGCCGACATCTGGCGCGAAGCACCATCGGCCTAATTTGCACCGAGCGCGAGCGTCAGTCCCGGCCCAAAGCCGACCTTGGTGGACCACCTGGATGCTGCCGCGCATCACCTGAAAAGCAGACATTCGCTGCAAGCGCACACGTTTCTGAACCGTCAAAGTCTGGTTGGCGCAGACAAACCTGCCGTTTGAGCAAAATTTCAAATGTCCGGTTCAATCCCGGATGTTGCCGTTGGGGCTACGTCAAGGAAGTGCCAATTGGCGACATAGATCAAAGGCGTCGGTCAATGGAAACCAGTCGCTCATGCGCAATTCGGATAGAAACTAAGACCCGTTCAGCTTCACCGACCCTGATCTGCACTTACCAGGTTAATCTCACTTGGCTCTGGCGACCCGTGCCCGGGCCCAGGCCGAGATTCCCTCGGAGACGAGAACCAGGACGATGATCGATAGCAGGATCGCCGCCACCCGATTGGTCTCGATCTGCAGGACGTTGCGCTTCAGATACCATCCCATGCCACCCGCGCCGAAGAACCCGACTACGGTCGCGGCACGGAAGGCCACATCCCAGGTATAGATCGCGATCCCGGTGAAGGCCACGCGGACCTGGGGGAAGACTCCGTAGACCATGACACTGAGCTGGCTGGCGCCGGTGGCGCGGATCGCCTCGACTGGACCCATATTGATCCCCTCAACTTCTTCTGAGAAGAGCTTGCCAGCAAACCCAATGCAGAACATGGTCAGCGCCAGAACGCCTGCCATCATCCCGAAGCCGAGGATCGTGACAAACAGGATCGCCCAGATCGTCTCGTGCACCGCGCGGGTTCCCATGGTCAGGAAACGCGCCACCGGATAGAGGAAGCGTCGGCTGGGTGTCACGTTATAGGCCCCAAACCAGCCGAGCGGCAGGGCCATCAACATCCCGAAGAGCGCCCCCAAATAGGCCATCCGGATTGTGTCTAAGACCGTTGCCAGATAACCCTTGTCCAGCACGTATTCGATGTCCGGCGGGTAGTAGCGGTCGGTGATCAGTGTGCCGACCCGGCCGAACATGCCGATGAAACGTTCCAGCGGGATGTTCAGATAGGCGATTGAATAGCCGAGAAACATCAAGGCCAGCATGATCCCGCCCCAGCGGTAGAGCGACTGGGGATACTTGATACGGCTCCATTCGCGCACGGGCGCGCCCGCGATGGACTGACTGACCGTCATCAGATCACCGCCTTGCGCACATAATGCGACACGATCTCGCCGAGGAGCACCAGGACCAGGATCGCCGCGATGACCGTGGTGACGCCTGGATGGTTGAAGGTATTGAGCTGGCGAAAGAAGACCAGCCCCAGGCCACCTGCCCCCACTAGGCCCAGGATCGACGAGCGGCGGATATTGATCTCCCATTCGAAGATGATCACCGAGATCATCGCGGGCAGGACCTGGGGCAGGATCGCATAGAGGAAAACCTGGAAGTCGTTGCCGCCGACCGCCCGGATCGCCTCAACCGGTTTCGGGTCTAAGTCCTCGATCGCCTCGGCCGACATCTTGGCGATGAATCCGACCGAGCGGACAGCGATAGCCAGAACGCCGGCCAGGGCACCCAGCCCCACGGCGGCGACGAAAAAGAGCGCCCAGACGATCTCGTGGATCGAGCGGCTGAGTGTCATCATCAGGCGGGCCAGCGGGTAGGTGACGGGCGCATATGGGGTGATGTTCATCGCCCCAAACCAGATCGCTGGGATGCAGGTGATGACACCCAACAGCGTGCCGAGCGTAGCCACCATGATGGTCTCGAGCGCCGGCTGCCAGAGATTGGGCACCAGCCCCCAGTCGATGCCGATGAACTCGCCCACCGCCGAGAGGATCGCGCCGAGCGAGCCGATCCGCTCCCAATCCGTGTCCGCCACCACGGTGTCGTTCAGGCACCAGATCGCGGCCACCGCCATGGCCAGGTAGATCAGCCAGCGGCGCCGGCGGTTGCGGCCGCGCGCCGCCATGTAGCGGTCAAGCGAGGCTGAGGCGGCTGCCGTCATCAGAGCACTTCCATGGCGTAGATCTCGTCGAGCCGTTCCTTGTTCATGGTCTCGGTCGGCCCGTCGAACATCTTCACCCCGTCCTGGAGCCCAATGATTTTGTTGCAGAACTCCATGGCGAGTTGCACGTCGTGGATGTTGCAGAGGACCGGCACGCCAAATTCCCGCGCGATCTCTTTGATCATGCCCAGGATCTCGCGAGCGATCTTCGGGTCCAGGCTGGATGTGGGTTCGTCCAGCAGCAGCAGCTTCGGGTCCTGCATCAGCGCGCGCGCGATCCCGACCCGCTGGCGCTGCCCGCCCGAGAGTTCATCGGCGCGCTTGTCCACATGGTCGGAGAGGCCGACCCTGTCCAGAACGGTGAGCGCGCGAGATACATCCGCCTTCGAGAACAGTCGTAGCAGCGCGGTCATGTTGCCCACATAGCCGAGCCGGCCCGAGAGCACATTATCCATCACCGACATACGGTCGACCAGGTTGAACTCCTGGAAGATCATACCGATCCCGCGCCGCACCCGACGCAGATCGCGGGTGCCGAGACCGAGGATGTTTTCGCCATAAAGCACGATCTCGCCCGAAGTGGGCTCGACGAGGCGGTTGATGCAGCGGATCAGGGTTGATTTGCCGGCGCCGCTCGGCCCGATGATGGCGAAGAAATCCTCCTCGGCCACATCGAAGCTGACCCCTTTCAGGATCTCCGGGCCGGAGGCCGAGTAACGGACCCGCAAATCCCTGACGGTGAGGATTGGCATGACCACCCCATGGTGCGGCTGGGACGAGGCGGCCGGGGCCGCCTCGCCACGTTCGAGAAAAGCAGACTAGGCCGCTCAGTTCTTCTTTGCGTCCTTGGCCTTCTTCAGGTCGCGGATCACGTCGTAATCAGCCGACGAGACCGCCACGAACCGGTTCGACTTCACGTTGTTCAGGAACGCCGCCTCGCCTTCATTGTCCATCGAAAGGCCAAGGAAGGTGCTGCGGATGCTCGCCTTCAGATCGTCGCACAGCGTGTTGCGATAGACGAAGGGATCCTGCGGGATCGGCGGCGACGTCCAGAGCACGTTGAAGTCCGCCAGCGCGACCTCGCCCTTGTTGACCACGTTGTCAAACCGGTGGGTTGCGACGAAAGCAGCATCGACCTTGCCGTTATGGACCGCGACGGTCGAGAGCTCGTGGCTGCCCGTATAGACGACCTTGGCGAAATAGGCGTCCAGATCACCGCCCACGTTCTTCGAGAATACCACCCGCGGGAACAGGTTGCCGGAGGTGCTGCCGGGATCGACCAGACCCAGAACCGAGCCCTTCAGCGAGTCGATATCAGTGAATTTCGTGCCCTTCTTGGTCACCAGGGCGGCCGCATAGCCCGGGCCTTCCTGTTGCAGGTGACCGGCACGCTTGGCGTAGGTGGCAAAGACCTCAATGCTGTCGTCCTTCTCGTTGGCGATGACATAGCTGTAGGGGCCCAGCACCGCCACGTCGACGAATTTGCCCAGCATCCCCTCGACCACCGAAGCATAGGAAGTGGGCATGAAGAACTCGATCTTCTTACCCGTCTCGGCCGCCATCCGGTCGGTGACCGGTTTGTAGAGTTCCAGCTCGGCCACCGTCTCCTCGGTCGGGATCATCGCGAAGGTCAGCGTGTCCGGGTTTTCGCATTCCTGAGCCCAGGCCGCCGAGCCCAAGAGCAGAGCCGCCGCGGCGGCGGCGGTCAGTGTCCGGCCCATTCCATGTGCTACTTCTCTCGCAGGCATATTGATATCCTCCCGTTTGCCGTGTTTCACGAAAGCCCGATCGCCTCTTGTTCTGATCCGTCACGGATCTCATTCGCCCATGCATTCGCGGTCTCGATAAAGCGTGCCTTGTCGCCGATGAAGTTCTTGCCGCGCTCGCCCTCCAGCGCGTCCGTCACGATCTCGGACCATTCCTGGCGTCCGACACCATAGGCCGCTGGGCTTGTCGGGACGCCGAGCCCCGCCAACAACGCGGTCAACCGGTCCGAGGCGCCGTCGAGGTCGCCGTCGAAGACCCGGCTAAGGGCCGCGCCGCGGAAATCGCCGATCCCACGCACAGAATCGACGACCAGGGGCAGGGTGAACGAGCAGGCAATCCCATGGGGCGCGCCGTGGCGCAGCGTGATCGGGTAGGACAGCGAATGCGCGATCGCGGTCTTGGTGTTCGAGAATGCCAGCCCGGCCGAGAGCGCCGCGAAGGCCATGCGCGCGCGCAGATCCAGATTGCCTAGATCACCGGCAAGCGCCGGCAGCACTGACATCGCCTCGCGCGCCGCCATCACTGCATGGCTGGCCGAGACCGGATTGGCGTTCACGTTCCAAATACTCTCAAGCGCGTGGGACAGCGCATCGAGACCGGTGCTGACGGTCAGATCGCGGGGCTTGCCGACCATCAGTTCGGGATCGACCACCGCCCATTCCGGATAGAGCTCGGGCCGCGCCAGGGAGAATTTGCGACCGCTCGCCCTGTCCCAAACCGTCGCCCAGCAGGTGACCTCGGATCCGGTCCCCGCCGTCGTCGGAACCGCGATGATCGGCGTTGCCAAGAGAGCATCCGCCCCCTCGCCGGTCTCCAGATACCGCCGGACCAGGCCGAAATCGCCATTGGCCGCGGCGAAGACCTTGGTGCTGTCGATGGCCGAGCCGCCGCCAAGCGCGATCCAGACTTGCGGTTGCTTACCCCCGGCCATCCGCGCGGTCTGCTGCCCAAGCTCCTGAAAGTCGGGATTGGCCGCCACATCCTCGATGACCATCGAGGGTGGCCCAGCAAGCGTGCATAGCCGTTCGGTCAGTGCTTGGAAGATGGGTTCGCCATAGGTGACGACCCCATAGCGCCGGTCGCCGATCAGATCGGGGAGGCCAGCGAACGCCCCCGCACCAAACTCGATCCGTACTGGATTGTGATATCGCCAAGCCAATGGCGCCTCCCATTGACCGATCACGCTAGGATGGCAAGATGAATTGATCAAATATATATTTTGAATAACTAAGGCTGGTAAAAACTATGAATAAGAGCCAATTGCGGTCGTTCCACACGGCGGCGGAACTCGGCGGCTTCACCGCCGCGGCGAAGGCTTTGCGCATCAGCCAGCCCACCGTCACGACCCAAGTCCGCGCGCTCGAAGCGGAATACGGTGTCGAGCTTTTCACCCGCCTGGGGCGCCATGTGCAGCTCACCCAGTCCGGCGCGGAACTTTTCGAGATCACCAAACGGATGACCTTGCACGAGGCCGAGGCCCGCGAATACCTGCGCGCCCAGTCCGGCCGCCTAACCGGCCATCTGCGGCTGGCGGCGGTCGGTCCGTTTCATGCGACCGACGTTCTGGTGGCTCTCAAGACCCAGCATCCGGACGTGAAGGTCTCGGTCCTGCTGGGCAATTCGCAACTCACCCTACAGCGGTTGCTCGAATACGATGCGGACGTCGCGATGATCGCCCATTTCGACGACGATCCAAGGGTCGAGATGACCCCCTACAGCCATCACCAGGTGGTCGTCTTCGTGAATGCCGAGCACCGCTGGTTCGACCGCAAGTCGATCCGGATCGCGGAGCTTCAGGACGAGGATTTCATCCTACGCGAGGAAGGTTCAACCACCCGCCTCGCGTTCGAACAGGCGCTGGTGAAGGCCCAGGTCCAGATCAACCGCGTCGTCGAGATCGGCAGCCGCGAGGCGGTCTGGAAGGCGGTTGAACAGGGGTTGGGCATCGGCGCCGTGGCGGATTTCGAGTTCGTGCCCCATCCGCGCCTCAAGACGGTGGAGATCTCGGATGTGGAGATCACCACCAATTACCGCATCGCCTATCTGAAGGAACGCCGCAACTCGCGCCTAGTGCAAACTTTGGTGAAAATCGCACGTGCCATTGGTGACAGAAAGCTCCCACGTTAGGTGGCAATCGCCTTCCGACTCGAGGCCAGAGCGGGCCGTTCGGTGTCCGATTTTGATCAGAATTACGCATAGCACGTGTTAATTGACCGTCCGGTTTGCCCCACGTTGCTGACATTCGGCCGCGGTGCAGCATCCGGTAGTTTGGGCTCAAAGCGGGCATTCGCTGCGCCTGCAAAACCGGACCTTTCTGCGCACACCATGGCCGTCGGTTCTTGCACGAAGCGAACGGTCGATCGCACCAGAACGAACGTCGGTAATCTAACCAAGAACCGACATCCTGCTCTCAAATTCGAAGCAATATGCTCCCCGGTGCACACCCCGAATTTATCTAGTAACGAAATGCCCACTTCCAAAACTAACTCTGTCTGAGAGAGTCGGGCCGGTCTCGCGGCCGGCGGGTCGTAGGGATCGACCCCCCCCAAGGCCCGTTATAAGTAAAAAAGCTCTTCTTCTTGGGGTTCCGGCACCAAAGCCTTTGCCAATCCACGCGGATCTTCCACGTCGCCGAATTGCTCGATCTTCGCAAGCAGTTTTGCCTCCTCCTGGTAGGTGTGTACTATTTCTTGGGCGTTTTCTCGGAATTGAGATTGCTCCGTGTCAGTGATTCCCTTCGACGAAGCATCGATGACATCCTCGACGAGCAGCTCAGCGGCCCGCTGGAAACGGAATGGACCTGGCCAGGCGCGAAAATGCCTCGCGTTGTCGCGCAGTTCGAAGACATGCCAGTAGCCATTCCAATCTTGAACTATGCGAAAGTTGTCCGCCGAAATTGGTTCGTTGATGTCGGTCATTGCACTGCTTTTGATAGTCATCTCATTCTCCATTATTCTGGTTGCTAAACTCAGCGGCGGCTGCCGCTTCGGCTTCGGCGCGGGTTAGCCCCGCATCGTGTTCAAGGATCGCAGCGCGTTCCTCGAATTCGTCTCTATTCCCTGTCTCTTCGGGGGTTTCGGTCGTCACAAACGACACATCATTGTTTTCATTGTGTTTTTCAGGATTAAAAACGACATGGACAGGCGCAATCCGTGCCGTTTGAGCTTCTGATTTTCTCTTTCTTTTCAAGCCGGTGTCGTTTGTGACGTTGCTTTCCCACCATCTACGCTGAAGGTAATGGCGCCAGGCATCGGTGAAGTGCGAACGGTGGAATTGTCGGCCGTAATGGGTCCTGGCGGACTTGATGCCGAACGGCGCCAGCATCCGCCCTATTGACCGGTCGCTCAGTGGCCGTCCACGGCGCCATTCAGCCCACGGTCGGTCTTCGAGTCCGACTAACTGCTCGGCCAATTCGCGCGGTGATATCGTGTCGAGCGTGCGGTCTTGATCCGGATGCAGGATTTCGCGGATATCTGCTAGCAGCATTACGCCCGGCGTCTCTTCGGACGAAAGGTCGCCGGAAATGACAAGTGCCGAGCGCCGCGCTCGCGTGCCCCATCCAACCAGATCGGCCAGAGTGAGCATCGTGCGCCAATTGTCGGCGGCTCGGTCGTGAAGCTCGTCCGGTATCTCAGGATCGGCATCTTTGACGCGGTTGAGATTGTCGCTGGCCCATTTGGCCGCCTGCCGTCGCAGGCCGTCAGCCCAATCAATGCGATCCGCTCGGAAACGCTCCACTGCCTCATCTGGCAGTTTGCGCCGCATCGGAATGACGATGGCGCGGTCCTGTAGCGTATCCGGCAGTTCGCCGATCAGGGCGATCACTTTTGGCGACCACACGCGGAACCGGCGAGGCTGGTAGTCCCCGCCCATCTCGACGTTGCGGAGGATATAGGCTGTTAGCCGATTGTGACCGCCATTCAGGATTCCTCGCAGATCGTCGTTGTCCTTGATGAACGTGTCCGCCTCGTCGATCAGCAATGTCGGCGCAAAGCTCTCAATTGCCCTGAACAACACCGATGGCGATGCGTTGACCGCGGGCAATGCGCGCGGGACCAAGAGGGCAAGGGTGGATAGCAGGGTCGTTTTCCCGCATCTTTTCTCGGGTGACTCAATTGCCAAGATCGGTGAGATCATCGCGGCGTCGTGCAAATGCGCCAGGACAATCCAAAGCGCTACTGCGTCTCGGGCTTCGTCCGAAACAAAGCGCACGTGACGATCAAGCGCCGCACACAACCCGTTGAGCAGTGCTCCACCATCCACCGGATTGGGCCAAGGATCGTCCTTGGGAAACATCGGCGGCTCATCGGCATCAGACGCACTGTTCCGATGCCGCTCCACCTCGGTGTCGAGCGTCGAGACCCGTATGCTTAACCGGTCGGCTTCGCTCTGCCGATGCCGGTCGTATTCCGTTGGCGACAGCTTAGCCAATTCGCGTGCGGCGGCGTCTGCATCTGGTAAAGGCTCTGCCTCTGCCTCTGCCACAGCGCCAGCCGCTGTCGCCGCCAGTTCTTCGTCCCAGGCGCTCACGATTGCCTGCTCTTTTTCTTAGCCGCGCGGACAAAGCCTTGTCTTTCTTTCTCCGACAACCGGTTCCAGATGGCGGCGAGATACGCACGGCTTTCGGCAGGTGAAGCGAAGGTTGCCCAGCTTACTGCCGCGTCCCTGACGGAAATGAAGGGCGGGATAGGTTCGCCTGCTTGGACGCACGACAATGCATCGCTGGTCACCAACTCGGTTTCGGAGCGCGGCAGGGCGAGCAAGCCGGTTTCGGCCAACCAGGTGTTTTGTGGAATGGTCAGGCGCCGGGACAGGATCGGCGCTGCCCTCATCGGGTCGGGCAACAAAGCCAACCCGGTCTCGATGGCCCTGGCGGCCGCTTGAATGTCGGCGGAGTTGGCGGTAAGCTCATCGGCGTCATACTTGCCCGTAAGACACTCGGAAGCCCCGCCTTGCGCGGGGTTTTCCATGTCAGGCGGCCTCCGGTTCTTTTGTGCTGGTTCGCCTCTGGGACGCCGCCCAGGCGTCCAGAGCGGCGAAGCTATAGCGGACCGCCTTGCCGAACTTCACGAATTCGGGGCCGGTTCCGTAGTGCCTTGCCTTATTCAGAAAACTCTCGCTGGTGTCGGTGTATCCTGCGGCGCCGGGGGTAGCGGTGTAGCCGCGATCATCTACCGGGTATTTGTCGTGATCGGACATAATGTCACCTCTGCATTGCTGCGGTTTCGGTGACACCCTAATATTCACACGAAATTTGATACGTCATTCACATCACGAACCGAATTGGCCTTGCGTGCTATAAAAAGAAGCTATCGGTCGGGTCCTGCTTATTTTTGAACTTTCGATACCAAGCGTTATACGCGGCGCCTAAATTCTCGTTTACTTCAAACAACTCCCAAACATCCTGTAGATATTCACCGAATTTGGAGCCCGGACTGAAACCTGACCGTGGAGGTCGTTTACCTGTGACTCGGGCCCACTGAATGCGGCACGTATCGACGGTTTGCCACCCGAGAATGTTTTCCTGCTTTTCTTTGCCTGTGGTCGTCGACTTGATTTCTTCCCTGACGTCCCTGCAAATCTCAATCAAATCGCTGATGAGGTCGTTGTCGCGCATTAAAAACCTAAAGGTGAGGTTGTCGTTTAAAATCGATTTCCAAATTTCGCGATCTGTTTGGGAAATGATGCGCTCGCCGAGCCCTGACTGATCGTGGAGTCGCTTCAAAGCTCTGCTACGCATCATATCATAGGCATGATCACTCAAAACGATTCCCGATAGAATCCCCAACGCACGGACGTAAGTTTCAAGGCCCGTAACGTCGTTCACCCCCGCATGTTTCAGGCCGTTCAGATTTGAGAAAATAGTATGGTGAAGCCAATAGGCCTCATGACCAAAGTCTGTACAAAGACCGAACTCGGCGAAATGTAAACGTAGTAATTTTTCGAGATCGGTAATCATAATTTTGTAATGATTGAGTGCCTCGCTTAACTCACTCTCTTCAGCCATTGCCGAACCCAACCGTCTCGGCCAGCACCTCAAGCGCCTGGCGCTTTTCCTCGCGATAGCTAGCCCGGTCATAGACGGCAGTCACGCTGTGGTCTGCGTGGCCGAGAACCCGCTCGATAATGAACCGGTTCACGCCGCCCTCGGCCATGAACGTCGCCCCGGTCCGGCGCAGATCGTGGAACCGCCAGCCGGTGACGCCGGTCTGTGCTTCGATCCGGTCGCGCTGCGTGGAGCCGGGCGAAACGGGGCGACCCGGGCGGATCGAAAATAGATGCTCATCATGGCGTGGCATGTCGCCCACCAGCCGCACCAGCGCGCCGCTGAGCGGCACCTCGTGGCGGCGCTTGCTCTTATGCCTGGACGCCGGGATGGCCCACACGTCGCCGTCCAGCTCGTCCCAGCGGGCGCCCGAAACCTCGCCAATCCGCTGGGCCGATAACATCAGCATCTGGATCATCGGTCCCCATGGGTAAGGATTGGCCGTTGCCCATTCCCACATCGCCACCCATTCGTCGCGGCTGAGAACACGGTCCCGCGCCTCTACCGCTTCCGGGACCGCGAGGCCCGCCCATGGGTGCGCCGGGATCAATCCGCGGCCAACGGCAAACTTCAACATCGGGTTGAGGTATCTAATCACCTTCCGCGCCCGGTCGGGCGTCGAATGCTTGACGACCTCGCCAATTAATTCGGCACCATGTCGCAGGTTCAGATCATCAAGCCGGACATTGCCGAGGATAGGCTCGCCCCACTTGGACCACGCGCTTTCGACGCTGTAGAAGGCGCGCCGGCGCGGCCCGACCTCGGCGCTATACATGTCCCACAGATCACGGACCCTGAGCCCTTGGTTATGGATCGCGGGCGCGGCCTTGTTATCGGTGGCCATCCGGCGGGCCATGGCCAAGCTAATACCGGGATAGGTGCCCAGGCGGACTCGACGCCGCTTGCCGTCACGGCTGACCACAACCTCCCAGACCTTTTGCCCGCGCTGGCCGACCCGGATCAGCAGGCCAGGGCACCCAGCATCGCGTTCCTCGTAGAACTTCGCGGCGGGTTTCAGGCCCTTCAAAAACTTGTCGTTAAAGACGGCCAATGCAACCTCACAAGCCAAGGGACTTCATGCACAAACGCGAAAATCCCTTGGCTAAATTTGTGCGCCATTTGGGCATTCGTGCGCACGGTTACGTGTTTCCCTATTTTTCCCTACGTTGATAAATACCTGATATCAATGGAAAACGGAAGGCGTGGGAAAGGTTGAGAAACGGGCATTTTGGGACTTAAAATCCCTCGGCCTTGGCCATCCGGGTTCGAGTCCCGGCGCCCGGACCAAAGCAATATCTACCGCTTACACTTGATCATGGTTCGGGTGTCGTTCGCGCGCGGCGGCGCAGATCAGCACTTCCTGAACATCGCGCGCTTCGGCGGGCGGGTTGTGGCGTATTGAGCATGGCCCGACAGGAAACCGCCCAGCCACCGGGGAGGGGCTGGGTGGAGAGGACATGGGGCTTCCCAATTTGCAGTCGCCCTGAACATATCGAAAATCAGTGAATGTCTTGCGGACGATCCGCCCAGCCCTTTGATTGGCAAGCAGCAGGGCTGGGCGGCCGTCGCCAAAGGGAAATAAAGAACGCGGCGACACTTAAAGGCTATTCGGCGGCAAATCGCGGAACAAGCCGACTACGGCGCTGCGGTTTTTTTCAACCTGGGGGCGAGTTTCGAATTGCCCGGCACGACAGCGACATGCCGGGCCAGGGCGCCCCGCTGTTCGGAATTGAGCGGGGTCTCACACATGCCGGGCCTTCAAGACGTTCGAACCGGAAAGCCGGTCGTTCGCGGTGAATGGCAGATGGTGCCGAGTTCAGACCGCGATTGAGTGCCGGGTCTCGCGTGCCGAGAGGTAGGCGTCGAATACGGAAGCGACAACCCGGGCGAACGGTCTGCCCGCATCGGTGATCGCGACCAGGGTTCCGTCAATGGTGACAAGCCCGTCTTCGGCCATTTGCGCGAGGTCGGCCATCTCTTCCGCCGCCCAATCGCGCGACGCACCGAAGGCCCGGCCTAGCGCGTCGAGCTCGACCGTGCTTCTGGTCATCAGGGATTCGATGACCTGGGCCCGCATTCTGTCGTCGCGGCTGTTGAGATGCCCCTGGATGATCGGCAGGGTGCCCGCGGCAACAGCCCGGGACCAGGCGCCGGTCTCGGAGATACTCTGGACGAAGCCGGACGGCGTGCGCCCGATCGCCGTTACGCCGAACCCCAGCAGCGTCTCGGCGCGGTCGGTCGTATAGCCTTGGAAATTCCGTCTAAGCGTCCCGTCGCGCGCCGCGATCGCCAGGGGATCCTCGGGTAGGGCGAAGTGGTCGAGACCCACCGCGACATAACCTTTCGCGACCAGCGCCTCGGCCGCGGTCCGTGCCTGGATCATGCGCTCCTTCGCGCCGGGAAGGGCGGATTCGTCGATCAGCCGCTGCTTCTTCGCCTTCCAAGGCACATGGGCGTAGCCGAACAGGGCGATCCTGTCCGGCCGCATCTGGGCGCAGAGATCGATCGTATCGAGCAGCATCCCGACCGTTTGGTGCGGGAGACCGTAGATCAGGTCGAAATTGATGCCGGTCACGCCGGCCGCGCGCAGCGCCGAAACCGCGGCGCGGACCATAATGGGCGTCTGAATGCGGTTGATCGCGGCTTGGACGCCGGGGTCGAATTCCTGCACCCCGAAACTGGCGCGCGTGAAGCCCAGTTTCCCAATCAGATCGATCATCTCGGGCTCGAGAGTGCGCGGGTCACACTCGATCGCCAGCTCCGCATCGGGAGTGAGATCGAAATTCGCGCGGATCGTCTCCATCGCGCGTTGCAAATCGGACGGCGCCAGGCTTGTCGGTGTCCCGCCGCCCCAGTGCAGATGCGATACCTTCATCCGCGCCGGAAGATGCGACGCGACGAGGGAAATCTCGGCGGCCAGGGATTTGGCGTATGCCGCGACCGGTGCATCGCGGCGCGCGAGTTTCATGTTGCAGCCGCAATACCAGCAGAGCTCCCGGCAAAACGGCACATGAGCATAGAGCGAGACCGGCTGGTCGGGCGCAAGATCGCCCAGCCAGCCGGCATAGGCCGCTGGTCCAACCGATGGCGTGAAGTTTGGGACCGTCGGATAGCTGGTATAGCGCGGCACCATTTTGTCCGCATATTCTTGCAGTCTCTTATCCATGGTCACTTCCGGTCGGGCGAAATTTCACAGCCAGCCGGACGCGGCTTGCGGCGCCGCGCCTCCGACGTTGGCAAAACTAGCGTTCTGATCAATCCGGAACCTTGATCCACGTCAATGCCGCCGGGCGCGACGGCGCGATACTCAACGCTGAACCAAAAGGTAGCCGCCATGCTCGATGCGTCTGACCGTGCCACCGCCTTGCAGTCAATCCTTCTCAGCGGATTGCCAGCGGAGCTGCGGGATCAGCTTTTGGGCCAGGCGGCCATACGTTCGAGCGGCCGTGGAAGCACGGTGATTCTCCAAGATGAGCCGGCTCACTCGATCTTTGTCGTGCTCGATGGCTGGGTGAAGCTCTACCGTCTGCTGCAGAGCGGGACCGAAGCCGTCGTCGAGATATTCACCAAGGGACAGAGCTTCGGCGAGGCGGTCGCGTTTCGCGGCGATCTCTATCCGGTGACCGCCGAGGCTGTGACGGATTGCCGGCTGCTGCAGATCCGCGCGGCCTCGGTGCTGGAAATGATGAAATCGCACCCCGAGGTTTTCACCGCGATCCTGGCCTCGACCTTCCTGCATCTGCACGCCTTAGTCGGACAGATCGAGCAGCTCAAGGCCCAGACCGGTGCCCAGCGGGTCGCTGAATTTCTACTGGACCTCAGCCCAGTTGAGGATGGGGCCTGCGCGGTGACCCTGCCCTACGACAAGGTTCTGATCGCCGGGCGTTTGGGCATGAAGCCCGAGAGCCTGTCCCGGGCTTTCGCGCGGTTGCGCGCGACCGGCGTGCACGTGCAACAGAACCGCGCTGTCATTGCCGATATCGCCAGGCTTCGGGCGTATATCGAGGAAGACCGCGCGCAGGCCTGGAGCCGCGCGCACTGAAGGCTGGAGCGCTTGACTTTCATCAAATGGCTGCGAGCGGGTGCGTGCTAGCGTCCAACTCGCCCTAAAGGCGAAAGGCGCGATCCATGAGCGACGAAACGCAAGCCACCCCCGATTCATCCGCAAGCGACGAGCCCCCTGTGCCGGACCAAGTGCCGTTCATGCAGCGGGTGCTCGACAACCCGTTCCTGCTTCTATTCCTCGGCATCGCGGTGCCCGCGATCCTCTATCTGATCTGGGGGATCATGGAGGTGGCGTCGATCCCGCTCGCCGAATGAAAAGCCGGTCCGCGGTGGCCCCTGGAGTGGCCAATAGAATGGGGAGAGAGACATGGCCGTAACCCCTCCTGAACAACGGATCTGGTGGAACGAGCCGATCCACAAGACCGAACTGGGCTGGATCGTGATCGCCTTCCTGTGGGGGCTGTTCATGTTCTTCTTCATGATCGCCTGGCATTTCATCGGCGAGCAAAACCTGTCGACCGAGACCTACCGGATTCAGCCGGCGAAATACGAAGCCAAGGTCGAGGCCTTCGCCGAGCAATTCAAAGTGGCCGAGGAGAACGGGGTGCCGGTGGTCCGGCCGCCCGCCGGCGAGGACGTGTTCATCCTGGGCCGGCTGTGGGAATGGTGGCCGATTCTCGAGCTGAAGAAGGATCAAAGCTACCGCATTCACCTGTCCTCGGTCGACTGGCAGCACGGCTTCTCGCTGCAGCCGACGAACATCAACATCCAGGTGCATCCCGGTTACGAGCATGTGATCACGCTGACGCCGACCGAGTCGGGCGAGTTCGGCATCATCTGCAACGAATTCTGCGGGATCGGCCATCATCAAATGACCGGCCGCATCCGCGTGACCGAATAGGCTGAGGAGGGAGACATGGCTGTCACAGACGCCGGATCGGTTGGCGGACAGATCAGGGACTGGGCCTATCGCACCTGCGGCTATACCGGGCTGAAAGTCGACACCCAGGCGCAGGCGCTGATCAAGGTGAACGCGGTCGCCGCGGTGGTCTTCCTGTTGCTGGGCGGACTGATGGGTTTGGCGGTTGCGCTGACCCGATGGCCCGCGGTGCACCTGCTGCCCGCGGAATGGTTCTACCTGGTGCTGACAGGCCACGGCGCGAACGTGCTTCTGTTCTGGATCATCTTCTTCGAGATCGCGGTTCTTTATTTCGCCTCGGCGATCCTGCTGAATTCGCGCTTGGCGACGCCAAAGCTGGGCTGGCTGGCGTTCATCCTGATGGTCGTCGGCGCGCTAATGGCGAACTATGCCGTTCTGCGTGGCGACAGCTCGGTAATGTTCACCTCCTATCCGCCGATGCAGGCGTCGCACTGGTTCTATTTGTCGCTGATCCTCTTCGCGGTCGGCGCGCTGATCGGGGTCGGGGTCTTTTTCGGCACCCTGGTGATTGCCCGGGCCGAGCGCACTTATGAGGGCTCGATTCCACTGGTGACCTTCGGCGCGCTGACGGCGGCGATCATCGCCGTCTTCACTATCGCGTCGGGCGCCATCATCCTGATACCGACCTGGCTTTGGTCGATCGGACTGATCGCGAATATCGACCCGCTGATGTACAAGGTCGTCTGGTGGGGGATGGGGCATTCCTCGCAGCAGATCAACGTCTCGGCCCATGTTGCGATATGGTATATGATCGCCGCGCTGGTAGTCGGCGCCAAGCCACTGAGCGAGAAGGTCAGCCGCACCGCCTTCCTGATGTATATCCTGTTCCTGCAGCTCGCCTCGGCGCATCACCTGCTGGCCGAGCCGGGCCTCAGCGCCGAGTGGAAGATCGTCAATACCAGCTACATGATGTATCTGGCGGTCATGGGCTCAATGATCCACGGGCTGACGGTCCCTGGATCGGTCGAGGCAGCCCAGCGGCGCAATGGATATACCAAGGGTGCATTCGAGTGGCTGACCAAGGCCCCTTGGGGCAACCCGGCCTTCTCGGGCATGTTCCTGAGCCTGGTCATGTTCGGCTTCATCGGCGGCATCTCGGGCGTCGTGCTGGGCACCGAGCAGCTCAACGTGCTGATGCACAACACGCTCTACGTGCCGGGACACTTCCATGGAACGGTCGTCGCCGGCACCACGCTGGCGTTCATGGCGGCCACCTATCTGGTGCTGCCGCTGGTCTTCCAGCGCGAAATCGTCTGGCCGACCATGGCCAAGTGGCAGCCCTACATGTTCGGCATCGGCGCCGCGGGCATCTCGCTCTTCATGATGGGCGCGGGCACGCTTGGCGTCTCGCGTCGGCATTGGGACATCACCCTGACCGACGCCGCCCATGCGTTCGAATACCCGGCGGCGGCCTATCTGATGATGGGCTTGAACGGAATTTTCGCCATCATGGCGGCGATCGGGGGCGCGATGTACATCCTGGTCACTGTCGGCACCGTGCTGTTCGGCAAGAAGATCGACGAGGCGGGCACGCACAAGCTGACCTTCCCGCTGCATTCCGGCGGGCCGCAGGCGGTCTCGGAATATGGCAGCCGCGGCACTTTGAAGCTGCCCGGCACCATCATCCTGGTCAGCATCTTCTTCACCGCCTTCGTGCTCTACTACTTCGTCAACTGGAAGTATTTGAGCGACCTCTGGCTGTTCCGCTGAGGGCCGGCCGATGCTCGCCGCCGCCAGGGTTACGTCGACGCTTCTGAAGCTACCGATCGGGTTTGCCATCGCGCTCAGCGCGCTGGCGGGCATGGTGGCGGCGGAGGGCGCGTTCTCGCCCGTGCGCGCGTTGATCTTCGCACTGGCGGTGCTGGGCGCCTCGGGCGCGGCGGGGGCGTTCAACCACTACTACGAGCGCGCCGATGACCGGCTGATGCGGCGGACGCGAGGCAGGCCCTTCGCCCGCGGCCTGCTGAAGCCGGGCGCCATCTGGCCGCTCAGCTTTCTGGGGCTCCTGGCCGGGTCGCTGTTCATGGCGGCGGCGGTGGGGGGCTCGCTGGCGGCGTTTTTCGTCTTCCTCGGTGCCTTCACCTACGGCGTCGTCTACACGGTCTGGCTGAAGCGGCGCAGCGTCTGGAACATCGTGATCGGCGGGGCTGCGGGCAGTTTCGCGATCCTGGCCGGGGCGGCGGCGGTCGATCCCGCGATGCAGCCGGTGCCGGTGATCCTGGCGGTCGTCATGTTCCTTTGGACCCCGCCGCATTTTTGGAGCCTGGCGGCGGCGAAGGGCGACGATTACCGTCAGGCGGGCGTTCCGATGCTGCCGATCGTGGTGCCCGAACATGCCTGGACGAAAGCGATCCTGGCCCATACGGCGGTCTTGGCCGTCCTGGCGATGGTGCCGCTGGCATATGGCATGGGGCCGGTCTATGGGATTTGCGCAGGGCTTGGCGGCGGTCTATTTCTGTGGCGCAGCATCCAGCTCTACCGCGAACCAAACCGCAAGCGGGCGATGGCGAACTTCGGCGCCTCGCTGATCCAGTTCTGCCTTTTGACCACGGGCGTCTTCCTGGACGCGGCGGTCCGATGGGCGCTCTGATCCGCAGATTTATCGCCCTGGCCTTGGCATTGACGATGCTACCGGCTGCGGCGGCCGCGGGCCGCTTGGAGCCCGAGGACGTCGTCGCGCGCAGCGAGGCGGCGATCGGGCGGCAGGTGGGCGGCTACACGCTGACTGATTCGAACGGTGACGCGTTGCCGCTTTCCACGTTCCAGGGGCGGCCCCTGGTGATCAGCCTCGTCTATACCAGCTGTTCTTCGGTCTGCCCGGTCACCACTCAGCACGTGCGCCAAGCGGTCGTCTCGGCGCGTGAGGTGCTGGGCGAGGACGCTTTCGCGGTTTTGACGGTTGGCTTCGACACCCGCCACGACACGCCGGCCCAGCTTCGCGCCTTCGCCAGCACGCAAGGATTGGACTTGGGCGATTGGCAGCTCGCCAGTTCCGATGCGGGCACGATGCAGGCGTTGCTGCGCGATGTCGGCTTCAGCTACGACGCGGCCGCGGGCGGGTTCGAGCATCTGACCCAAACGACAATCCTGGACGCCGAAGGGCGGGTCTACCGACAGGTCTATGGTGACAGCTTCCCGGACCAGATATTCATCGAGCCTCTGAAGGAGCTGGTCTTCGGCACCGAGACGCGGTCGCTTTCGCTCGGCGACCTGGTCAACCGGATCAAGTTCATCTGCACGGTCTACAATCCCAGTTCGCGTGCCTACGAGTTCGACTATGCGATCGGTTTCGGGATCGTCATCGGTGGATTGTCGCTGATCCTGTCCGGCCTGGTGATCTTCCGGCTCTGGCGCGGCAACCGCTACGGGGCGCCCCATTGAGCACTGGCTTTCGCGGTTACCTGCGCCGGGGCTTCGACCGTCTCGAGCGCGCCGGCGACGTGGTTTTCGGACCGGACGCAAACCCGTTGGCGCAGCTCGGCGCGCTCGGGTGGTTCCTGTTCTGGATCGTCGCGGCGACCGGCATCTACCTGTTCATCTTCTTCGATACAGGTGTCGTGAACGCCTACGCCTCGGTCGAATGGCTGAGTGACGCGCATTGGTTCCATGCGGGCGTGGCCCGCAGCCTGCACCGCTATGCCTCGGACCTGATGGTGGCGGTGATGCTGATCCATCTGGTGCGCGAGTTCTGCCTGGACCGTTACCGCGGCGTGCGCTGGTTCTCGTGGCTGACCGGCGTGCCGCTGATCTGGTTCGTCTATATCTCCGGGATCACTGGCTATTGGCTGGTCTGGGACATGCTGGCGCAATACGTGGCCGTCACCTCGACCGAGCTTCTGGACTGGCTGCCGATCTTCGGCGAGCCGATTGCCAGGAACTTTCTGTCACCGGAAGCGCTGAGCGGGCGGTTCTTCACCCTGATGGTGTTCCTGCACATCGCCATTCCGCTGATCCTGCTGTTGGCCATGTGGATCCATATCCAACGGGTCTCCCGGGCGCGGGTGAACCCGGCACGGCCGCTGGCAGCGATGGTGCTGGGCAGCCTGATCCTGGTCGCCTTCGTTTTGCCCGCGCAGTCGCAGGGGCCTGCGGACCTGGCCCGCGAACCGACCGAGCTGGGGATCGATTGGTTCCTGCTGCCGCTCTACCCCTTGATCAACATCCTGCCGCCCGGCGTGATTTGGGGCGGGGCGGCGATCTTTACCGTTGGCTTCGCCGCCTTGCCGTGGTTGCCAGCTCAGCGCGCCAATCGGGCGGCGGAAGTGTTCCTCGACCACTGCAATGGCTGCGCGCGTTGCGTCGAGGACTGCCCCTATGCGGCGGTGGAGCTGGTTCCGCGCACCGATGGGGCGCCATTCCCGCACCAGGTGGCGGTTAATGCGGGGCGCTGTGTTGCTTGTGGCATCTGCATGGGTTCCTGCCCGTCATCCTCGCCCTTCCGGCGGGTGGGCGACCTATTGACCGGGATCGATCTGCCGGATTACCCGCTGAAGGAGTTGCGCGAGCGCGTGATCTCCGGGGCCCTACGGTTGGAAGGGAGCATCCGGATCCTGACACTTGCCTGCGAGCATGGCGCGGCCCGGCCGGGTTTAGGCACGGTATTCCTGCCCTGCGTCGCGATGGCGCCGCCGTCGCTGATCGACTTCATCCTGAGCCGAGGCCACGCCGACGGGGTTTGTGTCGCCGGTTGTGCCGAGGAAAGGTGCCAGAACCGATTGGGAATCGAATGGACCGAAGCGCGCTTCGCCCGGACCCGGGATCCCTATCTGCGCAGGCGTGTGCCGCGCGAGCGCCTGGTGACGGTCTGGGCCGGTCCGACCGAGACCGCACGTCTGGAGCGAGAGCGCGTAGCATTCGCGGATCGCTTGGCGGCGCTGCCGACCGAGGCGCCGCGGGTGGTGCGCCAGAGCGACCCGGAACGGGTATTGGATGAGGCGGCGATGTGACAGGGATTGCTCAAAGGATAACAGCCGCGCTCGGGACGCTCGCAATCGTCGCCGGCGTTGCAGTCCTCTCGGCCTCGCCGAGTGTGCGCGCATTGCCAGAAGGAATGGCCGTGGTAAAACTCAGCTTCAGCCATGGGGGGCCGCGGAATTGTCGCGAGCTCAGCGCCGAGGAACTGAGCGACCTGCCCGCCAATATGCGGCGCAAGGAGGTTTGCGACCGCGCCCGCGCGCCCATCTACCTGGAGCTTGACCTGAACGGCACGACGATGTTGGCGGAAGAATTGCCGCCGAGCGGCATCGCGGATGATGGCCCCTCGCGCATCTACCGCCGCTTCATGGTCTCCGCGGGCACGCATCAAGTGGCAATCCGCTTGCGCGAACGCGCCGCCGGATCGGGCTTCGACTTCGTTGCCGAGCGTCAGATCACGTTGACCGAAGCCCAGAGCCTCGCCATCGATTTCCGGCCCGAAACGGGCGGTTTCATTTTCAACTGAGCCCGGGAGGCGGACATGGCGCCGATCGAATGGAAGGACAATTACAGCGTCGGAAGCCCGGCGGTCGATCACGAGCATCAGGAGCTCATTGGCCTGGTCAACCGGATCGAGGGCGCTTTTACCTCGGGAGAGCCGGTGGACGAGACCCGCGCGATCTTCGGGGATCTATTCCGCGCGATCTCGTCCCATTTCGCGCTGGAAGAGCGGTTCATGCGCGAGCATGGCTACGACCAGGCCGCTGCGCACAAGGCGGACCACGAGCGCCTGTTGGACGAATTGCGTGACCTGATGGACGATTACGAGGACGACGCCGCGATGGGCCCAGCCTCGGCCGAACGGCTGGTGGCCAGCGTCGGCGACTGGTTCACCGGGCATTTCAAGACCCACGACGCCAGGCTGCATTCCCGATTGGGCGATCATCCGCACTGATTGGATCGCGCAAAAAAGGGGCCCGCCCAAGGGCGGGGCCAGGACTGAAGTCAGATTGTCAGTCTACTCAACCGATTTCAGATAGGCGATCACATTGGCCCGATCGGCTGCGTCCTTGAAACCGGCGAAGCTCATCTTGGTGCCCTTCAGATAGGTCTTGGGCTTGGTCAGGAAGGCGTCGAGCTCGGCCTCGGTCCAGACCAGGCCCTCGTCCTTCTTGGCGAGCAGCGCCTTGGAATACTTGAAGCCGTCGACCATGCCCGCCGGTGCTTCGACAATGCCGTTCAGCACCGGGCCGACCCGGTTCTTCGCGCCGTCGCCGACCATGTGGCAGGTTTTGCATTTCTTCTTGTAAGTCTTCTCGCCGGCGGCGACGTCGCCCTCGGCCAGCGCCGGTGCGGCGGCGGCGCTTATCGCCAGTACCGCCAGGGTCAGGAAGGTCTTGCGAATCATCTCGCGTCTCCTCTTGCGGGTCCACATGGGCTTCGGTCTTGTCTCAGGCCACCGACCGGACGGGATGGGACTCGGCCCATGCGCTCCGTGGAATGGCTGCATATTCCAAAGTTCGAGGTGGCCCGGCCTTGACCGAGATCAAGGTGTACGAGATGTCGCAGGCGAGGTCAGGACGGGCAAGTAGACCGTTAGGAAAAGTGCGAACGCGGTGAGCCACAGAGCGCCCGAGATCAGCATTGCCCAGTCGTACCAGCCGGGTCCCGCCTCTCCACCGGCCGCGCGGATAACCGCCGCGATCGCGACCAGCGCATAGGCCCACGCGACCGCGCGCGGCGCGACAATATCGCGGTCTGTATGGCCGAGCGCCGCCCGGCTCATCATCGCCAGCGACATGCCGCCAATGGCGCCTATGCCGATCAGATGCAAGGCGCCGGTTTCGGTGATCCAACCGGCAAGTGAGACCGCAAATGCCAGATATCCCAGGCCCAGCATCGCACCGGCCAGATGCAGGCTCCAAAGGATCGGCGCGTGCAGCGTCCAAAAACCGCGCCAGCCCGCTAGCCTGATCAATTGCCCGATCCCCGCGATCAGCGCCATAGCGGCGACGAAGAGATCGGGCAGGCCTAAGCCGATCGAGACGGGGATCAGGATCGCCGCGGCCATGGCGGGGCGGTCGGCGGAGGTTCGTTGCCGGGGAAGCCCGGTCTCGCGGCCCGCCTGGCGCATGGCGTTCAAAGTGAAGGCGGGCGTCACCCGGCCACTGATCACCATGATCATCGATGCGACCCCAAGCAGCCCAACTTGAAGCCCGGTCGCGGCTCGTCCTGGCCAGAGCCCGGTCCAATCGAGATGGACCATCAGGTTGCCGATCCAAACGATCGAAATCAGCACCAGGAACAATAGGTTCTGCGGCTTCGGGCGACGGGCCAGTTGCACCGCGATCTTGGCGGCGAGCAGTGGAAGAAAGGAGAGGTCGAGGACCGCCACCGGAATTGGATCCAGCGCGCCGGACCACCACACCGCCAACCGGCCGCCGAGCCAAGCCGCTGCAAGCAGCGTCAAGAACCAAGATCGGGCGGCGGGCGCTCCGGTCCAACTGGGCACGGCGGTCAGGAAGAATCCGCCTATCACCGCGCCCGCATAGCCAAAGATCATCTCATGCGCGTGCCACAGCGCCGGGGCAGGCTCGAAGGGAACGTCCGGGGGCTCACCGGTCGCCGCGAGGCTCGCGAGCCAAGTCACCCAAATACCCATCGCGACCAATGCGTAAATGCCGGCCGCCAGGAAGAACACCCGCAGCCCTTGGCTGAAGAGAACACGAACCGTTTTGCCGACCGACATGGCTCCACCTCCGACGGCCGTGACCCTGCGGCTCGCTAGAACGCCGCGCTTTGACGTAAGTCAAGGCGGCTGGCCTATGCGCTGACCACTGTGAACGTGGCCCCTCACCCCATTACGGAGACGCACGGCATGACTCCCTTGAGCAAAATCCGCCGGTTCGCGCTGCTGGTCAGCACGGCCATTTCGCTCGGTCTCGCTTCTGGCGCCGCGCTAGCGCAGGAAAAGGCGGAACCCCACGGCGACACACCCAGTGCCACCTATCAGCCAAGCCTGGACACCCTCGGTGAGCTGAATCTCGAGATTCCGGGCCGCAAGCCCGGCGATCCGGTGGTCACGCCGCCGGAATTCAACAAAGCGACGCAGATCTACTTCGAACGCTGCGCCGGCTGTCATGGCGTGCTGCGCAAGGGCGCGACCGGCAAACCGCTGACCACCGACATCACACGTGAAAATGGCTACGACTACCTGAAGGATTTCATCACCTACGGCTCGCCCGGCGGTATGCCGAACTGGGGCACCTCGGGCGAACTCACCGACGAAGATATCGATGTCATGGCGCGCTACCTGCTGATCGAGCCGCCGCAGCCGCCGGAATTCGGGATGCCCGAGATGCAGGCGACCTGGAAGGTCCACGTGCCGGCAGATCAGCGCCCGACCAAGCAGATGAATGATCTGGAGCTCGACAACCTGTTCTCTGTCACTTTGCGCGATGCCGGTCAGGTGGCCCTGATCGATGGCGCGACTTACGAGATCATCAAAATTATCGAGACCGGATACGCGGTCCATATCAGCCGTATCTCGGCCTCGGGCCGCTATCTCTTCACCATCGGGCGCGATGCCAAGATCAACATGATCGACCTGTGGATGGAGGACCCGACGACCGTCGCCGAGATCAAGGTCGGTGCCGAGGCACGCTCGGTCGAAACCTCGAAATTCAAGGGTTTCGAGGACAAATACGCGATCGCCGGCTCCTACTGGCCGCCGCAATACGTGATCATGGACGGCGACACGCTGGAGCCGCTGAAGATCGTCTCGACACGGGGTATGATATTCGACACGCAGGAATTCCACCCGGAGCCCCGCGTGGCCGCAATCGTGTCCTCGCACTACAAGCCGGAATTCATCGTCAACGTGAAGGAGACCGGCAAGATCCTGATGGTCGACTATTCCGACATCAGGAACCTGAAGGTCACCACGATCGAGGCCGAGCGGTTCCTGCACGACGGCGGCTTCGACAGCACCAAGCGCTACTTCCTGACGGCCGCCAATGCGCGGAACAAGGTCGCGGTGATCGACACCAAGGAATCGAAGCTGATTGCCATGATCGAGACCGATGGCCTGACCCCGCATCCGGGCCGCGGCGCCAACCTGAACCATCCGACATTCGGGCCGGTTTGGGCGACCTCGCATCTAGGCGACGAGACCGTCGCATTAATCGGCACCGATCCGGAGGGACATCCGGACCAGGCCTGGAAGGTTGTGCAGCAGCTCGAGGCCCTTGGCGGAGGCTCGCTCTTCGTCAAGTCACATCCGACTTCCAACCACCTCTATGTCGATGCGCCGCTGAACCCGGATGCCGAGATCTCTGCCTCGGTCGCGGTCTTCATGGTCGACGAGTTGGAGCGGGAAGCGCCGGAGTACACGGTCCTGCCGATCGGCGAATGGGCCGAGATTGCCGATGGACAGCCCCGTGTCGTCCAGGGCGAGTTCAACCAGGAAGGCACCGAGATCTGGTTCTCGGTCTGGAACGCCAAGGACAAGGAATCTGCCATCGTCGTGGTCGATGACCGGACGCTGGAGCTGAAGAAGGTGATCAAGGATCCTGCCCTGATCACGCCGACCGGCAAGTTCAACGTCTACAACACCCGCGCCGACGTTTACTGAGCGCGGCTTGGCCCGGGGGCGGTTGGTGCCGCCCCCGGCGAACAAAAGATATTGGCGCCCTGTGTTAATGCGGGGGAGGAATAGATGACCGGACCTGGACGGGTCTTCCTCGTGGGCGCCGGCCCCGGAGACCCGGAACTGCTGACACTCAAGGCCCTGCGCCGGATGGCCCAGGCGGACGCGGTGGTCTATGACCGCCTCGTCTCGCCCGACATCCTGGATCTGGTTCCTGCAGCCGCCGAGCGGCATCCGGTCGGCAAGGCGCCGCGCAACCACCCGGTGCCTCAGGAAGAGATCAACGACCTCATGGTCGCGCTGGCCGGGCGCGGATTGCAGGTGGTACGCCTTAAAGGCGGCGATCCCTTCGTCTTCGGCCGCGGCGGCGAGGAGATGCTGGCGCTGAAGCGTGCGGGCATCCCCTATGAGGTCGTGCCCGGCATATCGGCGGCGCAGGGCTGCGCGGCCGAAGTCGGCATTCCGCTGACCCACCGCGGTATCGCGAACAGTGTGCGCTACATCACCGGTCACTGCCGCGCCGATCTGGCGCTTGATCTCGATTGGGCCGGGCTGGCAAATGCCGAGACGACACTGGTCGTCTATATGGGCGTGGCGAATATCGGGTCGATCTCGCGGGCGCTGATCGCGCATGGGATGGATCGAGAGATGCCGGTGCTGGCGGTCAGCCGGGCGACGCTCGCCGACGAGCGGCGTCTGCGGGCCGATCTCGGCACGATCACCGGCAAGGTTCGCGCCGCGCAAATGCCGGGTCCGGTTCTCTTCATCATCGGCCGGGTGCTGGATCTGCACGATCCATTGCCGGCGATAGACCTTGCCGGGATCAGCGTCGAAGCGCCGATTGAGGTGTTTCATGCCTGATTGGTGCGCAAGTGCCGTGCTGATCGCCGTGCTCGCCGCGGTCCCGGCCCTGGCGGGCGAGATCGGACCGGCACGTGCCGCGGAACTCGAGCGCCTGGTGCGCCACGATTGCGGGTCCTGCCACGGCATGACCCTCAAAGGGGGCCTGGGCAGCGACTTGACCGCCGAGCGTCTGGACGGCCTGGAGCCAGACGGCCTGGCCGAGATCATCCTCGACGGCGTGCCTGGTACAGCGATGCCGCCCTGGCGGCCGCTCTTGAGCGAAGGAGAAGCCCTATGGATCGCCCAATATCTGCTCGGCGCCGCCGAATAGTCGCGGGCCTAGGCCTCGGTCTTGCCGCCGGGATCGCACCGATCCGGATCGCCGAGGGTGCGTCCGAGCGGTCACTCCGGGGAACGGGCGATCTGGGCATCGTCGTCGAACGAGCAAGCGGGTCGGTCCTGATTGTCGACCAGTCCGAATACGCCGCGATTGGCCGGGTCGAGGGTTTGGGCGATCTCTCCCACGCGTCGGCCGTCTTTTCGCCGGATCAGCGCTATGCCTTCATCTTCGGGCGCGACGGGGGCCTCAGCAAGATCGACATTCTGGCCCAGAACTTGGCCGCCCGCGTCCAGCAGGCCGGCAACTCGATCGGCGGCGCGATTTCGGACGATGGCACCCTGGTCGCGGTCTCGAATTACGAGCCGGGCGGGGTGCGTGTCTTCGATGCCGAGACGCTGGTTTTGATCGCCGACATTCCCGCCGAATGGCCCGGTGGCCTGTCCAAGACCGTGGGTTTGGTCGATGCACCGGGGCGGCGGTTCGTCTTCTCGCTCTGGGATGCGGGCGAGACCTGGATCGCCGATTTCTCGCAAGGCGAAGTCCCACGAATGACGCGTATCTCCGGGATCGGCGCCAATCCCTACGACGCCCTGATCACCGGGGACGGACGGCGCTACATCGCCGGGCTGTTCGGCGAGGATGGGTTGACGGCATTGGATCTTTGGCAAAACCCGCCCACGCCCAGGAAGATCCTGGCGGGCTATGGCCGGGGCGAGGAGAAGCTGCCGGTCTATAAGATGCCGCACCTGGAGGGCTGGGCGCTGGCAGGCGACCGGTTCGCGCTGCCGGCGATCGGGCGCCATGAAATCCTGTGGGTCGATGCCGCGAGCCTGTCGGAGATCGGCCGCACCGCCACCCATGGCCAGCCCGTCTTCGCGGTCGCCCGGCCCGATGGCCGCCAGGTCTGGGTCAATTTCGCGCATCCACTGAACGATACCTTGCAGGTAATCGACTCTCCTTCCGGCGAGATCGTGGCGACCCTCACACCCGGGCCCGCCACCCTGCACATGGAATTCACCCCGCGCGGGCACGAGCTTTGGGTCTCGGTCCGCGATGCCGGGCGGATCGACATCTACGACACGGCCACCTTCGCCAAGAAGGCGGAGATCGCCGCGCAGGATCCCTCGGGCATCTTCTTCACCGCCCGGGCACACCGGATCGGGCTCTGAGCGATGGCGATGCTGCTCGATACGATCGACCGGCGGCTGCTGGACGGCTGGCAGCGGGATTTGCCGTTGGAGCCCAGGCCTTTCGCCCGGATCGGCGATATGCTGAACGTATCGGAGGGCGAGGTTCTCGACCGCTTGGCGCGGTTTGCCGCTGAGGGCGCGCTCAGTCGTGTCGGCGCGACGCTGAGGCCCAATACCGCGGGCGCCAGCACCTTGGCCGCGGTCGCGGCGCCCGAGGGCGAATTGGAAGCCGCCGCGCGCCGGATCGCCGCCGAGCCTGGCGTCAACCATGTCTATGCCCGCGAGGATGCCTGGAACATCTGGTTCGTCGCGACGGGCCCCGACCGTGCCCATGTGCAGGCGGCGCTAACTCGGATCGCCCTGAATACGGGCCTCAGCGTGATTGATTTGCCGCTGGTCAGGCCTTACCACATCGACCTCGGCTTTTCGCTCGATGGCACGCGGCAGGCATCGAGCGAGCCGGAGGAAGCGGAACTGGATGCGCTCCGCTTGGGCGACGATGCCATTCTCGACTATCTGACCCAGGGCCTTGATCTGACCGCGCTCCCCTACCGGGCCATGGCCGGGGCGTTGGGCCTTGAGGAAGCCCACGTTGTCGCCCGCATCCAGGCTCTCGTGGGCGCGGGGATCATCACGCGGCTGGGTTTGATCCTGCGCCACCGCGCGCTCGGCTGGACCGCCAATGCGATGGTCGTCTGGCACATCCCGGAAGCGGAGGTCGACGCGGCCGGCAAGCGGCTGGCGGCCCAGCCCGGTGTCACCCTCTGCTATCGGCGGCGCCCCGATGCCGGGGCCTGGCCCTTCAACCTCTACTGCATGATCCATGCGCGTAGCCGGGAGGAGGGACTCGAGACGCTCGATAGCGCGGCAAGCGGCGCCGGGATCGGCACCTTGAATCGACGTGTCCTGTTCTCGACCCGGTGCTTCAAGCAGCGCGGTGCCATGGTTGCTTCGCGGCCCGAGGCGGCGGCATGACCGGCCCTGCCCGCCATATGCCCGCCGCCGGGATCGACGCGACCGACAGGGCGATCATCAACGCGCTGCAGGACGGGTTCCCTCTGTCGCCCCGGCCCTATGCCGAGGCGGCGGCGGCCTTGAACGTGGAGGAGGCCGAGCTGATCGCCCGGCTGAAGCGCCTGCTGGATGCGCGCATCCTCACCCGTTTCGGGCCCTTCTTCGATGCGGCTGCACTGGGTGGCGCCTTCTGCCTCTGCGCGATGGCGGTGCCCGAGGCGCGCTTCGACGCGGTGGCCGAACAAGTCAACGCCCACCCGGAGGTCGCGCACAACTACCAGCGCAGCCACCGGCTCAACATGTGGTTCGTGCTGGCGACAGAAACTCCCGGGGGGATCGCCGCGACCGCTGACCGGATCGAAGCCGAAACCGGGCTGCCGGTTTTCCGGTTTCCGAAGCAGCATGAGTTCTGCATCAGCTTCCGGGTGGCCGCATGAGGCTCGATCCGACCGACCGCCGGCTGATCGCCGCGACGCAAGCCGGGCTGCCGCTTACCCCCGCGCCCTATGCCAAGATCGCCGCTGATCTGGGCCTGGGCGAGGGCGAGGTGATTGCGCGGCTCTCCGCCATGCAGGATCGCGGCGTCATTCGCCGGGTCGCGGCCGCGCCCAACCACTATGCCCTGGGCATGACCGCTAACGGCATGACGGTCTGGGACGTGGCGGATGCCCGCGCCAGGGAACTTGGCGCCGCGGTGGGCGCGCTTGACTTCGTCTCGCATTGCTACCTGCGCCCGCGCGCCTTGCCGGATTGGCCCTACAACCTCTTCGCCATGGTCCATGGCGGGGACCGGGACGAGGTCGAGGCGAAACGCGGCCGGATCGCGGTGCTGCTGGGGGCCGATTGCCGAGCCTCGGACATTCTCTACTCGACCCGGATCCTGAAGAAGACCGGGATGCGGATCAAACCTCATAATGAAATGAATTCAATTGGTTAAAAAGGGATAGGTTGATGTTCCGCCTTTCGCACTACATGCGCCAGTTGGTTGAACCCACCCCGGTCCGCAAGCGTGGAAACGGGGCGGTGAAGCCCGTGGTGATCTGGAACCTGACGCGGCGTTGCAACCTGCGCTGCCGCCATTGCTACACCACCTCGGCCGATGTGGCCTTTCCGGGTGAATTGACCAACCAGCAGGCGATGGAGACGCTCGAGGATCTGGGGCGCTTCGGGATACCGGCCCTGATCCTCTCGGGCGGCGAGCCGCTGGCCCGGCCAGACCTTTTCCACATCGCCAAGCGCGCCCGGGGAATGGGCATGTATCTGGCGCTCTCGACCAACGGAACGCAGGTCGTCGGCGAGACCGCGGACCAGGTGGCCAAGATCGGTTTCGACTATGTGGGCATCAGCCTCGACGGGATCGGCGCCACCAACGACTGGTTCCGCGGGCGCGAAGGGGCATTCGACGAGGCGCTGGCTGGCATCCGCGCCTGCAAGGCGCGCGGCATCAAGGTAGGCGTGCGTTTCACCATCACACGCGACAACGAGCACCAGCTGCCGGAGCTTCTGGACCTCTGCGACTGCGAGGGGATCGACAAATTCTATCTCTCGCATCTGGTCTATGCGGGACGCGGTGACAAGCACCGGGGCGAGGATGCCCGCTGGAACCACTCGCGCCGCGCGATGGACCTGCTGATCGACCGCGCCTGGATCGCCGCGAGCGAAGGGTTGCCGCTGGAGATCGTCACCGGCAACAACGACGCCGATGCCGTCTATTTCCTGCGCTGGGCCGAGGACAGGTTTCCGGCCGAGAAAGTCGCGCATCTCGAGGCGCATCTCGAGGCTTGGGGCGGCAATTCCTCCGGTGTCGGCGTCGCGAATATCGACCCGCAGGGCAAGGTGCATCCCGACACCTACTGGTCCGACTACACGATCGGCAGCGTCAAGGAGGCGGCGTTCTCCGAACTTTGGACCGGGGACGACCCGATGCTGCAGCAGCTGCGCCTCCGTCCGCGGCCGCTGAAGGGCCGCTGCGGGGCTTGCACCTACAAGGCGGTCTGTGGCGGCAACACCCGCATCCGGGCGCTGCAACTGACCGGTGACCCTTGGGCCGAAGACCCAGCCTGCTACATGGAGGACGCGGAGATCGGGATCGAGGCCGACGCACCGCGTCTGACCACGCGTCCCTTCAAGGGGAAGAGCCATGATCCGGTTCATAATTTCAACTAGCATCGCGTTCTTGATCGGCGGCTCTGCACTGGCCGATCCGGCGGCGCTCTATGCCGAGAATTGCGCCGCCTGCCACGGCGCCGACCGCTTGGGCGGGACCGGCCCGGCCCTGATCCCCGAGACGCTGAAGCGCCTGCGCGGGCCGGCGCTGGACACCGTGATCGCCGAGGGCCGGGCGGCCACGCAGATGCCCGGCTTCGCCGATGCGCTGGACGCCGGCGCGCGTGCGGAACTCGCCGCCTATCTAAAGACGCCGGTCGCGGAGGTGCCGCCCTGGGGCCCCGAGCAAATTACGGCCAGCCTTTCGTGGAACCCGGACTATGCCGCGGCGACACAGCCGGTGTTCTCCGCCGATCCGCTGAACCTGTTCCTGGTCGTCGAGACTGGCGATCACCACGTGAGCGTCCTCGACGGCGACACGTTCGAGGTGCTGGATCGCTTCGCGACGCCCTTCGCCGTCCATGGCGGGCCGAAATTCACGCCCGATGGCCGTTTCGTCTTCATCATGTCGCGGGACGGCTGGGTGCAGAAATACGATCTTTGGAGCCTCGCCGAGGTCGGGCGCCTACGCGCCGGGCTCAACAGCCGCAACATCGCGATCTCGAAGGACGGTAAGCATCTGGCGGTGGCGAATTATCTGCCGAACACGTTAACCATCCTCTCGACCGCCGATCTGACCGTCGAGAAGGTCTTCGAGGTCGTGGGCAAGGAGGGTGTGCCCTCGCGCGTCTCGGCGGTCTACCAGGCGCCAACGCGGGACAGTTTCATTGCGGCCCTGAAGGACGTGCCCGAGATCTGGGAGATCGCGACCGACCCAGAGGCCGAGCCGGTCTACGAGGGCTTCATCCACAGCCGCGAGAAGGGCATGGTCGAGGCGATCGCCTCGTCCGAGGGGCTCTTCGCCCGGCGCCGAATCGTGATCTCCGAGCCATTGGACGACTTCTTCTTTGATCCCGCCTACCGGCATCTGGTCGGCGCCGCCCGGGACGGCGCGCGCGGCGTCATCGTGAACCTGAACGTCGGCCGCGAGATCGCCGACCTGCCGCTGCCGGGCATGCCGCATCTGGGCTCGGGCATCAGCTGGCTGCGCGACGGCAAGCGCGTTATGGCGACCCCGCATCTGCGCGAGGGCGTGCTCTCGGTAATCGATATCGAGGATTGGCAAGTCACCGACCGGATCGAGACGCTGGGCCCTGGCTTTTTCCTGCGCAGTCACGAGAACACGCCCTATCTCTGGTCGGACGTTTTCTTCGGCCCGAACCGCGATGCGATGCACGTGATCGACAAGCAGACGCTGGAGATCGTCAGGACACTGCGCCCGCAGCCGGGCGCGACCGTGGCGCACGTGGAATTTGACCGCGACGGCGAACATGCCCTGGTCTCGGTCTGGGAGGACGATGGGGCGGTGATCGTCTACGACGCCAGGACGCTCGAAGAAGTCCGGCGGCTGCCGATGCGCAAACCCTCGGGCAAATACAACATCTGGAACAAAATCACGTTCTCCGAAGGGACCAGCCACTGAGGTCGAGCGAAGCAAGGCGGTCGAGCGAAACGAGCCGCTGCACGAAGTTTCCGAGAATAACGGCCTCGGCCGATGGCGGGCGCGGGTCCAATCAGTCCTTAACACGGGCCGGGAGACGTGCCGGGCAATCCAACCGCCGCCCCTTTTCAATCGAGCCGCCGATCGGGTAGCATTTCCGGTGACCCGGGCCATCTCAGTCCGTGGCATTAGAGGCCGCGCTCGCTGCGGCTTTCCAAGGGAGGAAAATATGAAATTCCTGATGACGGCCGCGGTTGCCGCGGTGATTGCATTCGCCGGTGTCGCGAAGGCTGAGTTCAAGCTGGACAGCCGCTACACCGACGCCGATGGCGATCTGATCGCCGACATCCCGGCGGATGCCGCCCAACAGGTCGATCCCGATACCCTGATCTTCGCCTATACGCCGGTCGAGGACCCGGCGGTCTATGCCAAGGCCTGGTCGGATTTCCTCGAGCATCTCGAGGCCGCGACCGGCAAGAAGGTGCAGTTCTTCCCAGTCCAGTCGAACGCGGCGCAGATCGAGGCGATGCGGGCGGGGCGTCTGCACATCGCGGGCTTCAATACCGGCTCAAACCCAATCGCGGTCGCCTGCGCTGGGTTCCGGCCGTTCACCATCATGGCCTCGGCCGACGGGTCGTTCGGCTACGAGATGGAGATCCTGACCTTTCCGGGCTCGGGCATCGATAAGGTCGAAGACATCAAGGGCAAGTCGCTGGCCTTCACCTCCGAGACCTCGAATTCTGGCTTCAAGGCGCCCTCGGCGATCCTGAAGGCGGATTTCGACATGATCCCGGGCCGCGACTTCGAGGCGGTGTTCTCGGGCAAACACGACAACTCGATCCTGGGCGTCGCCAACAAGGACTATCCGGCCGCCTCGATCGCCAATTCGGTGCTGGCGCGCATGATCGACCGCGACGTGGTGAAGTCCGAGCAGGTTGTGTCGCTGTATAAGTCGCAAACTTTCCCGACCACCGGCTACGGCATCGTCTACAACCTCAAGCCCGAGCTGCAGCAGCAGATTCAGGATGCGTTCTTCTCGTTCAACTGGGAAGGCACCTCGCTGGAGGAGGAGTTCTCGAAATCGGGCGAGGCGCAGTTCATCCCGATTACGTTCCAGGAACACTGGTCGGTGATCCGCAAGATCGACGAGGCGAACGGCGTCTCCTACAACTGCAAGTGACGGCCTTCGGCTGGATTTTGTGAAACCTAGACGCGGGCGGTGATTGCCGCCCGCGCCAGCTTTCGGTCTATATCAGGGGGGCCGCGACGTGCTGCGGATCGAGGGATTATCCAAGACCTACCGGACCGGCGACAAGGCGCTGACCGATGTCAGCTTCGAGGTGCCGGCGGGTCAGGTCGTGGGCCTGATCGGTCCGTCGGGCGCGGGTAAATCGACACTCATCCGCTGCATCAACCGGCTGGTCGAGCCCTCGGCGGGAGCGGTCCACCTGCGTGATCTGAATGTCACCGGGCTGTCGCGCAGCGCGCTGCGCCAGGCGCGGCGGCGGATCGGCATGATCTTCCAGGAATATGCCCTGGTCGAGCGCCTGACGGTGATGGAGAACGTGCTCTCAGGCAGGCTCGGCTACGTGCCCTTCTGGCGCAGCTTCCTGCGCCGCTATCCGGGCGAGGATGTGGCCAAGGCGTTCCAGTTGCTCGAGCGGGTCGGCCTGACCGAGCACGCGGACAAGCGCGCCGATGCGTTGTCGGGCGGACAGCGCCAGCGGGTCGGCATCGCCCGGGCACTGGAGCAGGACCCGGAACTTCTGCTGGTGGACGAGCCCACCGCGTCGCTCGACCCCAAGACCTCGCGCCAGATCATGCGGCTGATCCTGGAGATCTGCCAGGAGCGTAACCTGCCGGCGATCATCAACATCCATGATGGGATCCGGGCCCAAAGTTTCACCCAGCGGATCATCGGCTTGCAGGCGGGCGTCGTGGTCTTCGACGGCCCGCCCGCCGAGCTGGACGACAAGGTTCTGACCCGGATCTACGGCGAGGAGGACTGGACCGCCATGCGCCGCGGCGCGTCCGAGGATGACGAGGAGGACGCGCGCGAGCGCGAGGAGCGCTTGGCGGGGCTGGTCTGAAATGACCGAGACCGCCCATCCCACGAAATGGAAACGCCCTCCGATCCTGATCCGGGACGCGCGGTGGCGCTATGCGATCTATGGCGGCGCTCTGGTCTATATGGTGCTGGCCATCGGGTCGGTCGAGGTCAACTGGATCCGGGTCTATGAGGGGCTCGAGCGGGGCTGGAGGTTCATCCAGGGCTTTTTGCAACCGGACTTCACCACGCGCTGGTACGACATCCGCATCGGGCTGATCGAGAGCCTGACCATGACCGTGACCTCGACCGTTGTGGGCGTGCTGATCTCGGTTCCGATCGGCATTGGCGCGGCGCGGAATCTTGCTCCCCCGGTGGTCTACCTGGTCTGCCGGGCGATCATTGCGCTTAGCCGCGCGCTGCAGGAGATCATCATCGCGATTCTGCTGGTGGCGATGTTCGGCTTCGGGCCGTTCGCGGGGTTCCTGACGCTTTCCTTCGCGACGATCGGCTTTCTCTCGAAGCTCTTGGCCGAGGATATCGAGGATATCGACGAGGCCCAGGCCGAGGCGATCCGGGCCACGGGCGCAAGCTGGTGGCAGTTGATCAACTATGCGATCCAGCCCCAGGTGATGCCGCGCCTGATCGGGCTGTCGCTCTACCGGCTCGACATCAACTTCCGCGAATCAGCTGTAATCGGCATCGTCGGCGCGGGCGGGATCGGGGCGACGCTCAACACCGCGATCGATCGCTACGAATACGACTCGGCCGGCGCGATCATTCTGATCATCATCGTCATCGTCATGGCGGCGGAATATTCCTCCAGCCATGTGCGCAAGTGGGTGCAGTGATGCCGGTCTCGACCCTGAACGGACAGCCCGCCTGGGCGCATCGAACCGGCAAGGCAAGACTTGCGCTCTGGGCCGGTTGGCTGGGGCTGGTCGCGCTGTTCGTCTTCTGCTGGGAAGTCATGACGGAGAACACCATATGGGACTTCGTCCGCGACGCGCCCCAGCAGGCCGCCGACATTGGCAGCCGGATGGTGCCCCCCGCCTGGTCGTATATGGATCGGCTTTGGTGGCCGCTCTGGGACACGCTGAACATCGCGACGCTGGGCACGCTTATGGGGATCATCATCGCCATACCGGTGGCTTTTCTGGCTGCCCAGAACACCACGCCCAGCTATTACATCGCGCGGCCCATCGCGCTTTTCATCATTGTTGCCTCACGCTCGATCAATTCGCTGATCTGGGCATTGTTGCTGGTCTCGATCATCGGACCGGGCGTTATGGCCGGAATCGTCGCCATCGGCCTGCGCTCGATCGGCTTTGTCGCCAAGCTGCTCTACGAGGCGATCGAGGAGATCGAAGAGACCCAGGTCGAGGCGGTGACCGCGACCGGGGCCTCGGGCGCCCAAGTCATCAATTATGCGATCGTCCCGCAGATCCTGCCCGCCTTCGCAGGCATTTCCGTCTTCCGCTGGGACATCAACATCCGCGAGTCCACCATCCTGGGCCTGGTCGGCGCCGGAGGCATCGGGCTGCAGCTCCAGGCCTCGCTCAACGTGCTGGCCTGGTCTCAGGTGACGATGATCTTCATTGTCATTCTGGCGACTGTCGTCGTCAGCGAGTGGGTCTCGGCCAAGGTCCGCCATGCCATCATCTGAGCGGCCAGACACTCGTCTCGGCGCTCTAATGGACGCCCAATGGGCCTGGCGGCGGTATGAAGAAGTGCGGCCGCGCTTGCCTGCGGCGACGTTCCCCGCGGTCAGCCGCCGGATCCGCAATTTAGGCGAACTCGCCGGCGAGATCGACGTTTTCGTGCTCGATGGCTATGGGGTGCTCAATGTGGGCGCCAGCGTCGTGCCCGGTGCGCCGGCGCGGGTGGCCGCGCTCAGGGCCGCCGGCAAGCGCGTCCTGGTCCTGACGAACGGCGCGACCCGGCCCGCCAGAGACCGGCTGGCGAAATACCGGGAAATGGGCTTCGACTTTGCGGACGACGACCTGATCTCGAGCCGCGACGCCTTGGCCGCGGCGATGGCCGGACGCCGGCACATGCGGTGGGGTTTCGCCGCCACGGCCGGCTCCGAGATCGGGTCGATCGTGCCCCAGGCCAGTTTGCTGGGCGACGATCCGGCGGACTACGCGGCCATGGACGGCTTCGCGCTCCTCAGCACCGGGGCCTGGAACAGGGACCGCCAGGCGCTGCTGCTGGCGGCGCTGCGTGCGCGCCCTCGGCCGGTTCTGGTCGGCAACCCCGATCTTGCGGCGCCACGCGAAGACGGCTTCTCGGCCGAGCCAGGCCTCTTCGCCCACGAGATCGAAGACCGGACGGAGGTCGTGCCGCAATTCCATGGCAAGCCGTTCGAGGGCGTTTTCCACATGGCCGCCGCAAGGATCGGTCAGGGCGTGCCAGCACATCGAATCGCAATGGTCGGCGACACGCTGCACACGGACGTGCTAGGCGGCGCTGCCATGGGCTGGCAGACCGTCTTGGTGATGAACCACGGGCTGATGAAGGCGGCGAATCCGGATCGCTTGCACGAGATCACCGACATCCGCCCGCATTTCATTGCCGATACGACCTGACAACCCGGCGGACGAAGCGGACCAATGCTCGACGGCTCCAAGATCCCCTCGGACACCGGTTTGGCAAGTCGTCCCGCGCGGGGCGCACCACTTTCGCGGGGCAGCCAAATTTCCACTATTTGATCGATCTCATTGCGCACCGGGCGCGTTGGGCGCAATCGGGCATAGCTTGATCTCCGCGCGGTTATGATTTCTGTGGGGTGATTGCATCAAGAGAGCATGGAGGATGCATTCATGAGGACGATGCGGATTTGGATTTACCTGGCGGTTGCAGTGCTGATCCCGAGCTTCGCGGCCGCGCAAGAGGTTGCCGCGCCGAAACTCGTGGTCCCCATCCCCGATGCCGAACGGGGGCGGTTCCTGTTTGCGTCCAAGGGCTGCGTGGTCTGCCACGCCATCAATGGTGTCGGTGGCTCGGCCGGTCCGGCGCTTGATGCAGCGGCCGACAGCAGCACTGTCGATCCCGTCGACTTCGCGGCCCGGATGTGGCGCGGTGCGGCGGCGATGGCGTTTCTGCAATCGATGGAGTTTGGTTATCAGATCGCGCTGACCGGAAACGAGATTTCCGATCTCGCGGCCTTCATTGCGAGCCCCGAGCGGCAAAGCACGTTCACCGAAAGCGATATTCCCGAGGTCATGCGCGGATGGACGATCGACGAGCCGTTTTCCGCGTTGGAGGAGGAGTGGGATCCTTGGGGCATCGATTCCGCCTTAAGCGATCTGGATGTGGGCCGGATCGGGAACATGACCCGGGGTTACATGCTTGCCGAACGGTGGTGCACGACCTGCCATGTCGTCGACGCCGAGGGCGAAGGCGGTGACGTCGGGCCTGCCTTCGCGAGCGTCGCGGCGCGCGAGGGGTCCAGCGAGGAGGCGATCCGCGATTGGCTTTCGGTGCCGCACCCCAACATGCCGGAGTTTCTCAATCTCAACGACAACGATTTCAGTGATCTGGCGGCCTACATCATGTCGCTGAAGCGGTGATTTCAGCGCGGATGCCGGAGGCGGGCTTGCGGCGGCGAGCCGCAGGCCGCGACCTCAAAGGGTCATGTGTTCACGAACCTGCCGCAGGGTGCGCTTGAACCAGGTCTCCGCCGGCATGGTGTCCAGGTCGAATGCCAGCCACCGGGCATTGGCGTGATCCTCGCCCGGCAGGATCATCGACTTTCCGTGCCGGTAGATGCTCAGGCCCTCGTTGCGGGCGGCGAGGTCCAGCATCTGGGCATCGCCGCGGGTTGCCAGGATGGTCAGGAAGTGCGCGCCTTGGGCGCGCGCCACCTCGCAGGCGCGTTGGAAGAGCGCGGTGCCGATGCCCTGCTTGCGGTGCCCCGCCGTGACGAAGAGCGAGGACTCGGACTGTTCGGCATTGGGTGCGATCTGCGCGAACCCCACCAGGCGCTCGTGGTCGAAGCACCCGATCATCCGATGGGTCTGGGCGCGCCGCTCCCATTCGTCGAAATCGGCCTCGGTCATGGCGTGCATGAAATGGTGCACCTGGTCGTCGAGGCCGACCGATTCGAGGAGCGTGCGTGCCTGGCGGCATTCCTCTGGCGTCAGGTCGCGGTATTGCATGGTTTTCGCCGTACCGTTTCGATTTGCCGAAAATGATAGGGGCGGGAGACTGTGCGGTCCTTGACCGAGCGCAAATCCTGGATCGGGAAAGTATGCGATCAATTCAAAGAAGAGATCACCTTCTTTGTCGTGGATCGAAGGATCGCTTGGGATGACATGGGGGATTGATATGCGACGTTTGTGCCTGACCATCGCCGTTACAGCGCTTGGCGCCGCGCCGGCGTTCGGCGACGAGATCACGCGCGGCAAGGAGCTCGCATCGCGCTGGTGCGTCGGGTGCCATGTCATCGCACCAAACACGCCGGGCGGAGACGTTGGCCCGCCATTTCCGGCGGTTGCGGCTGAGCCATACCAATCGGAAACGGCGTTGAAGGCATGGCTTGCCGATCCTCATCCGCCGATGCCGGATCTGAATTTATCGGCGCCAGAGTTCGACGCGCTGGCCGCCTATATCATGTCGCTGAAGCCCACCGACTGACAGGCGGGGCAACGGATCAAAGCTCCGGTTGCATCGCGCGATTCTGCGCTTGGTCCTTCTCCTCCTCGATCTCGGTCATCGTCGCTTCTGTCAGCATCAGGATGCCAGCGACAGACACGGCGTTCTGAAGCGCGATGCGCACTACCTTGGTCGGATCGACGATGCCGATCTCGATCAGGTCCACATATTCGTTCTTCGAGGCATCGAAGCCATAGGCGCCCTCGCCCTCAAGCATCCGCGCGACCACGACGCCGCCATCGACCGCCGAATTGTCCGCGATCTGGCGCGCCGGAGCCGTCAGGGCACGGGCGAGGATCTGAAATCCTGTGCGGACATCGCCCTCCGCCGATTGCGCGGCCGCCTCGATCGCCTCAGTGCAGCGCAGGAGCGCGAGCCCGCCACCGGGCACGATGCCTTCCTCGACTGCCGCCTTGGTCGAGCTGATCGCGTCGTCCAGGGCCTCTTTCCGGCTCTTAACCTCCGCCTCGGAGGGCGCGCCGACGCGGACCACGGCGACGCCGCCCGATAGCTTGGCCATGCGCTCCTCCAGCTTTTCGCGGTCATAATCGCTGGTCGCGTCTTCGATTTGGCGGCTGATCTGCTGGATCCGGGCCTCGATCTCGGCCTTGTCGCCGCCGCCGCCGACGATGGTCGTGGAATCCTTTGTCACCACGACGCGGCTTGCCCGGCCAAGCTGGTCGATCTGCACCTTCTCAAGGCTGATGCCGAGCTCCTCGGAGACCAATTGGCCGCCCGTCAGTACCGCGATGTCCTCGATCATCGCCCGGCGCCGGTCGCCGAAGCCAGGGGCCTTGACCGCCACCACCTTCATGCCACCGCGGAGCCGGTTCACGACAAGGGCGGCCAACGCCTCGTCGGTTACGTCCTCCGCGATCACCAGGATAGGCGTGGTTTGCTGGACGACCGCCTCCAAGAGCGGCACCAGCGGACGCAGGTTCGAGAGTTTCTTGTCGTACAGCAAGACGACGACGTTCTCGAGCTCGCAGGTCAACCCCTCGACCTCGGTCACGAAGTAAGGCGAGATGTAGCCCCGATCGAACTGCATCCCCTCGACGACCTCCAGCACGGTTTCGGTAGTGCGTGAATCCTCGACGGTGATCGCGCCCTCGTCGCCCACCTTGTCCATCGCCTCGGCCACCAACGCGCCGATCGACGGGTCGTTATGGGCCGAGATCGTTGCGACCTGAGCCTTCTCGGTGCTGGTGCGCACCGGCTCCGAGAGCTTTTTCAGCGCTTCGGTCGCTGCTTCCAGGCCGAGGTCGAGCCCCCGCCTGATATCGACCGCCGAGGCGCCGGCGACCACGTTTCGCAACCCGTCGGAGAAGATCGCCTGCGCGAGAATCGTCGCGGTCGAGGTGCCGTCGCCGACCGCGTCCCCGGTCTTCTCGGCCACCTGACGCAGCATCTGCGCGCCCAGATCTTCTTCCGGGTCCTTCAGCTTCACTTCCTTGGCGATAGTGACGCCGTCATTGCAGACGATCGGCGTACCCCACTTGCGCTGGATAAGAACAGATTTCGACTTTGGGCCGAGGGTCACGCGGACCGCATCGGCAAGAGCGCGGGTCCCGGCGAGCAGCTTTTCGCGGGCGGCCGAGCGGAACAGGATTTGCTTGTAGGCCATCAAAACCCTCCTGCCTGGATCTGGTGAAGCGAAATACGGCAGCCTGAGGAATAGACCTGATGCGCCAGATCCGAATTGACGCCCATCAACCGGGGTGCCGTTTGACATATGTCACGCCGCATGCGGCCAATCAGGCGGAAAATAAAAGAATTATCCATCTGACGAAGGAGAGCGCCATGAGCATGACCGGCTTGTCCGCATTCGACGACACGGTCCATGCGACCAATACCTGGCTCCACGAAATTACCGCGCGGCTGGGATGGGACGAGAGACGGAAGGGCTACCGTCTGCTCCGAACTTGCCTTCATGCGCTGCGCGACCGGCTATCGGTCACCGAGGCGGCGCAACTTAGCGCGCAGTTGCCGATGCTGATGCGGGGGATTTTCTACGAAGGCTGGCGTCCCGCCCGGACACCGGTCAAGACGCGGACGATCGACGAATTCCTCGCGCCGGTGAGCGAGGCGTTTTCGGACGATCCCGACTTCGACGCCGAAGCCGCGTTCCGCGAGTTCGTCGACGTGATGAAGATGCACGTCACGGCAGGCGAGATCGAGGACGTGCGCCGCGCAATGCCGGAGGAGCTGAAGGACTTATTCGCCGAGAATGTCGTTACGTGAGCGGGTTGGCACATGGATGGTGTTGATGCCCAGGTAGCCGTCGGGCGTCTGTCGCGCGGCCAAATCGCCGATCGCTTGGCCGAGGCGGCGGAACTGCTCGCGACACAAGGGGCCAATCGGTTCCGGGTCCGTGCCTACCGGATGGGCGCCGAAACGGTGCGAAGGCTGGACGAAGACCCGGCGGCCATCCTGGCGCGTGAGGGGCTCAAGGGATTGATAGACCTGCGCAATATCGGTCCCAGCCTGGCACGCGCGATTGACGAGATGGTCGAGACGGGACGCTGGATGCAGCTCGAGCGCCTGCGTGGTGGAACCGAGCCGGAGGATCTTTTCCGGGCGCTGCCGGGGGTCGGGCCCGAGACCGCGCGGGCGCTGCACGACCATCTGCATGTGGATACGCTCGAGGCCTTGGAGATCGCCGCACATGACGGGCGTCTGGAAGCGGTGCCCGGGATCGGCCGCCGCAAGACCGCCGCGATCCGCGATTCACTGGCGGCGATGCTGGCGCGCCGCCGGCGCCGCGGCCCGGAAGACCACGAGGAGCCGCCCGTGGCCCTCCTGCTCGAAGCCGATGCCGCGTATCGTCGTGGCGCCGCCGAAGGGCGGCTGCGGAGGATCGCGCCGAAGCGGTTCAACCCCGATGGCGAGGCGTGGCTGCCGATCCTGCATGAGGACCGCGATGGCTGGTCGATGACCGCTCTGTTCTCGAACACCGCATTGGCCCACGAACTCGGCCGCACCCACGACTGGGTGGTGATCTATTTCGGCCGCGACGGCGGCCCGGAGCACCAGCGCACGGTCGTGACCGAGACGCGCGGTCCCCTGGAGGGACGCCGTGTCGTGAGAGGGCGCGAGGCGGAGTGCCGCGCCCATTATTTCGGAGAGGTGCAGGCGGCCTCACTGGTTCGATCGCAATCGGACCGAGTGGAGAAACGCTAGCCAGTCGACGCCACGGATGAACGGAGGAATAGCATGGAAACCCCGGTTGAGATCATTTGGCACAACATGGAACCGGCACACCATGTCACGGCGCGTGTGAACCACCGTGTCGAGCGTTTGGAGCAGTTCTTCGACAGGATCACCGGCTGCCATGTCGTGGTCGAGGCCGCGCATCGGCGGCACCAGAAGGGGAACCAGTATGAGGTTCGGGTGGACGTGACCGTGCCCGGCGGAGAGCTATCGATCAACCGGAGACCAGGCAACGACTTTGCCCATGCGGATGTGCTGGTGGCCGTGCGGGACGCCTTCGATGCGATGGAGCGCAAGCTGCGGCGCTGGAAGGACGAGCATACCGGCCGGCCCGAGGTTCAGGCGGCACCGCTGCAGGGCCGGATCGCCGAGATCGACGCCCATGCGGGTTCAGGCCAGATCGATACGACCGACGGGCGCTCGGTCTACTTCCATCGGAACGCGGTCGTCGCCGGCGAATTCGACGGCTTGAGCATTGGCGACACGGTCGAACTGGTCGTGGACCCTGGCGAGGACGCGGCGGGCGCTCATGCGAGCACCGTGCGGGTGATTGGCGCACAGAAGTTCGTCGACCGGCCTGCGTCGAGCTAACCGCCCACGATCCTCGGCAGCAGAACCACCTCGCTGTCGGGGCTGACCGGCTGGAACCAGGAATCGTTGAAGATCAGCCCGTCGATCGAGACCGAAACACCGCGCTCGATCTGGGGGCGGATCGCCGGGTGGCGTTCCGCCAGCCCGTCGAGGAGCTGGCGGAGGTTGGCGGCCTCAACCTCGACCTCGGCCGCGCCCTCGGTCGCCTCACGCAGCGAGCCCCAGATCGCGACCTTGACCATCAGACTGCGCTACCCGGCGGCGTCGATCGCCTCAAGCACCTTGGGCGGCGACATCGGGATGTCGGTCAGGCGCACGCCGGCGGCGTTCGAGACCGAGTTGGCGATCGCCGCCAAGGGCGGCACGATTGAGGTCTCGCCAACGCCCCTCACCCCATAGGGGTGACCGGGGTTCGGGATCTCGAGAATCACCGTGTCGATCATCGGCAGGTCCGAGGCGACGGGCACCCGGTAGTCGAGGAAGCCCGCATTCTGCAGCTTGCCGTCCTCGCCATAGATGTATTCCTCGTTCAGCGCCCAGCCGATGCCCTGCACCGCGCCGCCCTGGAACTGGCCCTCGACATAGGACGGATGCACCGCCTTGCCGGCATCCTGGAACACCGTGTAGCGCAGAGTCTTGACCGCCCCGGTCTCGGGGTCGACCTCCGAATCCACCAGATGCGTGGCGAAGCTGACACCCGCGCCTTCCGCATTGACCTCGTGGTGTCCGGCAATGGGGCCGCCGGTATTCGAGGCCTGAGCCGCGATCTCGGCCAGCGACATGGGCGGGAACTGGCCCGCATTTGGGCCCGCCGGCTTGGCGTGCCCGTCCTCCCACTCGACTGCGTCCGGGTCGATGCCCCAGACCATGGCCGCGCGCTCGCACATGACACGGATCGCGTCGCGGGCCGCCTTGATCGTGGAGAGCCCGACCGCGAAGGTCACCCGGCTGCCATCGGTTACGTCGTTCAGACCCAGCGAGCCCGTATCGGCGATCACCGTGCGGATGCGGTCGTAGGGGATCCCCAGCTCCTCGGCCGCCATCATGGTCATAGAAGCGCGCGAGCCACCGATATCCGGGTTGCCCTCGGTCAGGCTGACCGTGCCGTCGGCATTGACGTTCAGGCTGACGCAGGTATTGCCGCCGAAGTTGAACCAGAACCCAGTGGCCACGCCGCGGCCCTGGTTCGGGCCCAAGGGCGCGGCGTAATGGGGGTGCGCTTTTGCAGCCTCGAGCGTCGCCTTGACGCCGATTTGCGGAAAGGTGGGGCCATAAGCCGACTTGGTGCCCTCGCTGGCCGCGTTCTTGAGCCGCGTCTCGACCGGATCGAGACCCAGTTTCTGGCAAAGCTCGTCGATCACGCTCTCGGTCGCGAAGGCGGCCATCGGCGCGCCGGGTGCCCGGTAGGCCGCCTGTTTCGGGCGGTTCGTCACCACATCCCAGCCAACCGTCTTGACGTGCTTCAGGTCGTAGGGCGCGAAGCAGGCCATGGCGCCGAATTCCACCGGCGAGCCGGGATAGGCGCCGCCCTGGTAGCGGAACTCGGCGAAGGCGCCGGTAATGGTGCCGTCCTTTGTCATGCCGATCTTGACATCCGAAGATGTCGAGGCGGTGGGCCCGCTGGCGCGGAAGACCTCGTCGCGGGTCATCACCATCTTCACCGGGCGCCCGGTCTTCTTCGACAACATCAGGGCGATCGGCTCGATGAAGACCGTGGTCTTGCCGCCGAACCCGCCGCCGATCTCGGACGCCGTGACCCGCAACATGCCCTTGTCGAGGCCGAGGATCGCAGCGCACATGTCGCGCACCGCGTAGTGCCCTTGCGTGCAGCACCAGAGCTCTGCCTGGCCGTCGGGTGCCAGCGTCGCCAGGCAGGCATTGGGTTCGATATAGCCCTGATGCGCGGCCTCGGTTCTAAAGCTGCGCTCGATCACCAGATCGGCCTCGCCAAACCCGGTCTCGGGATCGCCATGGCCGAACTCGAAACGATGCATCGCGTTCTTCGACATGCCGTCCGGCACGGTCTCGTCGCCGCCCGCCTCGCGGATGACGGGCGCATCGGGTTTCATCGCCGCGTCGACATCAGTGACGTGGGGCAGGACCTCGTAGTCCACATCGATCAGCTTGAGGGCCTGCTTGGCGACGGCCGGGCTGACCGCGGCGATGGCCGCGACCCCATGGCCGTCATAGAGCACCTTGTCGCCCGCCAGGCAGTGGTCGAGCACGTCGGCCATGTCGTCAGGCACGTGGCCGAAATCCTTGGCGGTGATCACCGCCTTGACGCCGGGAAGGGCCTCGGCCTTCGAAGTGTCGATCGCGCGGATCCGCGCATGGGGGTGCGGGCTGCGCAGCACATGGCCGGTCAGCATCCCTGGCGCGTTCATGTCCGCTCCGAAACGGGCGCGGCCGGTGACCTTGTCGATTCCGTCCGGGCGGTTCGGCCTGGTGCCGACGATCTTGAAAGTGCGGTCCTTGACCCCGAGTTTGTCGTCGAGTGCCATCAGGAAGCCCTCCTCATCTCGCCCCTCATCTCGGCGGCCGCGTCCATCACGGCGCGGATGATCTTGTCATAGCCGGTGCAGCGGCAGAGGTTGCCGGCCAGCCAGTAACGCGCCTCGGTCTCTGTCGGCGCGGGGTTCTGCTCCAGAAGTGCCTTGGCGGCGACCAGGATGCCCGGCGTGCAGATGCCGCATTGCAGCGCGGCATGTTCGATGAATTTCCGCTGCAGGGGGTGCAGGGCCTCGCCCTCGGCCATGCCCTCGATCGTGGTGACCTCGGCGTCTTCAGCCTCGGCGGCCAACATCAGGCACGAGCAGACCAGGCGGCCGTTCACGGTCACCGAGCAGGCGCCGCAATCGCCGGTGCCGCAGCCTTCCTTCGAGCCGGTGAGGCCGAGGCGGTCGCGCAGCGCGTCGAGCAGCGTCTCGTCGGGTTCGCACAGGAATTCGGTGGCATCCCCGTTGATGGTGGTGGATACGTGGATCTGGGACATGGTGCTCAACCTTTCGCACGCTCGAGGGCGATCTTAGCGGCCCTGCGGGCCAGCACGCCCGAGACCTTCTTGCGGAACGCGACCGTGCCGCGCTTGTCGTCGATTGGCTTGGCGGCGGCCGAGCAGGCAGCGGCCAGGGCGTCGAGCGCCGCGTCATCGACCGCCGTGCCGATCAGCACCCGGGCGGCGTCCTCGACCAGCAGAACGGTGGCCGCGACCGCGCCCAGCGCAACGCACGCGGCGGTGCAGGTGCCGCCTTCGTCCAGCGTCAGACTGACCCCGCAGCCGACCACCGCGATGTCCATCTCGGTGCGCGGGATGAAGCGCAGGTAAGCGTCGCCCGAGCGGACCGGGCGCGCGGGCAGGAAGATCGATTCGACGATCTCGCCTTTCGCGAGCGAGGTCTGGCCTGGGCCGGTGGCAACCTCGATGACGGGAATGTCGCGGGAGCCGTTCGGGCCCGCGATCCGCACCGTGGCGTCAGCCGCCACCATCGCCGGCACGCTGTCGGCGGCGGGCGATGCGTTGCATAAGTTTCCGGCCATCGTGGCGCGGCCCTGGATCTGGGTCGAGCCGATCAGCTCGAGCGCCTCGACGACACCGGGCCAGTCGGCCTTGACGCCGTCGTGCTCGCCCAGCTGGATGCCCGGCACCGCCGCGCCGATGCGCCAGCCGCCGTCTTCCTGGGTTACGGTGTGCATCCCGTCGATCCGCTTGATGTCGACGATCAGGTCGGGCTCGGTGAAGCCGGATTTCATGCCGACCAGCAGGTCCGTCCCGCCGGCCAGAACATGGGCCGAGCCGGACTCGCCCGCCAGCAGGGCGACCGCGTTCTCAAGCGTGCTTGGCGCTTCGTATCTCATGGGTGATGGATCCCAGTTTCGAGCTGTTTCAACCGGCCGCCATTCGCTTGGCGGAACCCGCACCTAACGACGCCAAAATGCCCGCGTCAAGGGAGGGCGGCGCGTATACCCGCCAGGCCTGGGGATGGCATTCGGAAAATTGAAATCAAGGGCTTCGGTTATCGGCGAAGCGCCGTATTATCGGGCGCGTTGAGCCAAGGGAGGAGCCGGTCCATGAAAACCTTTCAGCACTATATCGACGGCGCTTACGTGGACCCGGCTGGGGGCGAATGGTTCGACTCGGCCGATCCCTACCGGGGCGAGGTCTGGGCGAAGATGCCGCGCGGGACCGAAGCCGATATCGACCGCGCCGTGGCGGCGGCGAAGGCGGCCATGACCACCGGACCCTGGGCCTCGATGACCCCCTCGGCGCGCGGCAAGGCGATGCGCAAGCTTGGCGACCTGGTGGCCGAAAACGCGGACCGGCTGGCCGAGCTGGAGGTGCGTGACAACGGCAAGCTTCTTTCCGAGATGGCAGGCCAGATGCGCTACCACCCGGAGTGGTGGTATTACTTCGCGGGGCTCGCAGACAAGGTCGAGGGTACGGTGGTGCCGATCGACAAGGCGGACCACTTCGCCTTCACGACGCATGAGCCGGTCGGCGTGGTGGGCGCGCTGACCGCCTGGAACTCGCCCTTACTCTTCATCGCCTGGAAATGCGCGCCGGCGCTTGCGGCGGGGTGCTCGGTGGTGGTGAAGCCGTCGGAATTCACCTCGGCCTCGACCTTGGAATATGCGGCGCTGACCAAAGAAGCGGGGCTGCCGGACGGGGTTTTCAACGTGGTCGCGGGCTTCGGGGCCGAGGCGGGCGCGGCGCTGGTCGCCCACAAGGATGTGGCCAAGATCACCTTCACGGGCTCGGACCGCACCGGCGCGATGATCTATTCCCAGGCGGCCAAGGGCATCAAGCGGGTCTCGCTTGAGCTGGGCGGCAAGTCGCCGAACATCGTCTTCGCGGATGCGGACCTGGCCGCCGCTGCCTCGGGAGCGGTTGCGGGGATCTTCGCCGCGACGGGGCAGACCTGTGTGGCGGGTTCTCGGCTTCTGGTGCAGAATTCGATCCGCGACGAGTTCACCGAGCGCCTGGTCGAGATGGCGCGCACCGCGAAGATTGGCGACCCGATGGAGGCCGACACCAATATCGGCCCGGTGACGACCGAGCCCCAGTTCAAGAAAATTCTCGACTATATCGACATCGCCAAGTCCGAGGGCGCCAACTGCATCTATGGCGGCGGCCCGGCCGAGGGGCTGCCGGGCGGGCAATTCGTGCAGCCGACGATTTTCACCAATGTCTCGAACGAGATGCGGATCGCGCAGGAGGAGGTGTTCGGCCCCGTCCTGTCGATCATCGGCTTCGAGGACGAGGTAGAGGCGGTCGAGGTCGGCAACGACGTGATCTACGGGCTGGCCGCGGGGGTCTGGACCAAGGATATCGGGCGTGCCGTGCGCATGTCGAAGGCGCTGAAGGCCGGCACGGTCTGGATCAACACCTACCGGGCGGTCAGCTACATGATGCCGTTCGGCGGCGTGAAGCATTCCGGCATCGGCCGCGAGAGCGGGGTCGGCGCGATTCGCGAATATCTCGAGACCAAGTCGGTCTGGATCAACACCTCGGACGCGGCGCCGGGCAACCCGTTCGTGCTGAGGTGAGGGAAGGTTTGACCAAGGCTCCACGATGTCCCGGACTTGATCCGGGACCTCGCGGGGTTGCGATGGCCGTCGAGGCCCCGGCTCGAGGCCGGGGCATGGAAGAGGTGGGCACCCCCTCCCTAACCCTCCCCCCAGCGGGGGGAGGGGATCCCGCCGTCGAGGGGAGGTGACGCGGTGCCTTCGCTCGTTCTCAAATCCCGCCTTTGGGGCGACATGTTCGGGACCGCCGCGATGCGGGCGCTGTTCTCCGACGAGGCGGTGGTGCAGCGTTACCTCGATGTGGAGGCGGCGCTGGCGCGGGCGCAGGCGGGGTTTTGCATCATTCCCGATGAGGCGGCCGAGGCGATTGCCGCCGTCGCCGATGTGGCGCGCGTCGACTGGGACCGGCTCTCTGCTCGGACCCAAATCGTCGGCTATCCGATCCTGCCGCTGGTGGAACAGCTTGTCGAATGGGCGCCGGACGGGCTTGGCCAGTGGTGTCATTGGGGGGCGACGACCCAGGACATCATGGACACGGCCGATGTGCTGCAAATCCGGGGCGCGCTGGACCTGATCGCGGCGGATTTGGATGGGGTCGCGGATGCCTTGGCCAAGTTGGCCGAGGCCCATGCGGAGGCGCCGATGGCCGGGCGCACGCATCTACAGCACGCCCTGCCGGTTTCCTTCGGCTACAAGGCCGCCACTTGGCTGAGCGGGATTGACCGGCACCGGGCGCGGTTGAGGGAACTGCGCCCCCGGGTCGAGGTGGTCTCGTTTTCGGGCGCGGCGGGGACGCTTGCTTCGCTCGGCGAAAAGGACGGGCTCGCGACACAACAGGCGCTGGCGCGGGAGCTGGGCCTCGGACTGCCGCCGATCACCTGGCATTCGATCCGCGACAATTTCGCCGAGGTCACCGGCTGGCTGGCGCTGGTCGGCGCCTCGCTGGGCAAGATCGCCTATGACGTGATGCTGATGATGCAGACCGAGACCGGCGAGGCGCTGGAGCCCTATCAGCCCGGGCGCGGCGCGTCGTCGACCATGCCGCAAAAGCGCAATCCGATCGGGTCCGAGCTGATGCTGGCGGCCGCCAAGACGCTGCGCGCCCAGCACGACCTTATGCTGGACGCCATGGTCCAGGACCACGAACGCGCCACCGGGCAGTGGCATGTGGAATGGCAGGCGATCCCCACCGCATTCATCGTCGCCTCCGGGTCGCTGACCGCCGCGCGCGAGGTGTTGGAGGGATTGGAAGTTAGGCCCGAGCGGATGCGCGAGGTGCTGGACGCGACCGGCGGGCTGATCGTCGCCGAGGCAGTGATGATGGGCCTGGCCCCGGCGCTAGGCCGCCTGGTAGCACACGATCTGGTCTATGATTGCTGCCGCGCCGCGCTGGACGGCAACACCAGCTTCCTCGATGCCCTGGCCGCCGAGCCGCGGATCGCCGGGGTGATGAGCCGCGACGAGCTCGTGCGCCTGGTCGATCCGGCGAATTATCTGGGCGCTGCGCCCGCCATGGTGCGCGATCTTCTGGCGAAACGCCGCTGATGCTGTCGCCCTTCGCGCTAATCACCCTGGCGGTGACGGTCATCGCGACCTCGTTCCTATCGGGTATCTTCGGCATGGCGGGCGGCATGGTGCTGCTGGGGGTGCTGCTGGTCTTCCTGGACGTGGCCCCCGCGATGGTGCTGTTCGGCGCGACACAGGCGACCGCCAATGGCTGGCGCGCCTGGCTGTGGCGGCACCATGTGCAATGGGGGATCGTCGGGCACTACGTGATCGGCTCGGCGCTGACCTTCCTGGTGGTGCGCCTGATCGCCTTTCTGCCGGACAAGGCGCTGGTCTATTTCGTGATCGGGGCGCTGCCCTTCCTGGTCTACGCGATCCCGACGCGCCGGCTGCATCTGGACATCACCAAGCCGGGGATGCCTTGGGCTTGCGGCGCGGTGATCATGGTGATCCAGCTTTTCGGCGGCGCGGCAGGGCATATCCTGGACATGTTCTTTCAGGCGAGCCCCTTGGACCGCAAGCAGATCGTCGCCACCAAGGGGTTCACCCAAGTCGTCGCGCATCTGTTCCGGATCGCCTATTTCGGCAGTTTCGCCGCGGCCTTCGCCGTTGAGATCCCATGGTGGGTCTATGCGGCCGCGGTGGTCCTGGCGATCATCGGGACCACCGTGGCGGCGAGCGTGCTCGAGCGCATGACCGATACCAGTTTTCGGCGCTGGAGCAAGCGGGTGGTGCTGACGGTCAGCACCATCTACATCCTGCGCGGGCTTTGGCTGTGGTTCGCCTGAGTCTTAGTAATTATCGAGGATCCCGAACAGAATCACGGCGCCCAGGACACCGCCCAGGATATAGGCCGCATCGTTCTTGCCCCGGCGGCGATGCCTATCACGGCGCCGGTCACGCCGGCGGTCGTCGCGATAGCCGAAACGATCATACCTGAAGCGATCACGATGCCGGAAATCCCGGCGGAAATCCCGGCGGAAGTCCCGGTACCGCCGGGAGTCGCGATGCCGGAAATCACGACGCCGGAAATCGCGATCGCGGTGCCGGAATTCCCGGCGCTCCGCCCGCCTTTCGGCCCGGCGCTCCCGGCGCTCGGCCCTTCGTTCGAAGCGGTCTCTGCGATCCCCAGCTTGAATCACCGGGGCTTGAGCCACCTGGGGCTTTTCTGTGTAAGCCAACGGACCCGCGGGCGCGGCCTCGGCCTGCGGGACAGCGATGGCAAGAGCGATGGCGATGAGGGGGATGGCGAATGCGGCCTTCATGGCGGCTCTCCTTCCTCAATGGTTTGTTAAACCTTTAACGCAACCGTGCCGTGAATCCGTTGCGCTTGGCTCATCCGGGGCGGCGGGTCTTCAGGGCGTGAGGGGATGTGACCGGACCGGACTGGCGTGCCCGAAAGGCCATCAGGGTGGCGATGATCGCGGCCCACAGCTTGCGCGCGGGCGCGGCACATGATCTATCGGGCGCGAACCCAACCGGGAGACGCCAGGATCATGGAAAAATTCACCTCGCTGACCGCGGTCGCAGCCCCCCTGCCGATGATCAATGTGGATACCGACATGATCATCCCCAAGCAGTTCCTGAAGACGATCAAACGCTCGGGCCTGGGCAAGAACCTGTTCGACGAGATGCGATTTTTAGACGATGGCTCCGAGAACCCGGACTTCGTGCTGAACAAGCCCGCCTATCGCGAGGCGCAGATCCTGGTCGGGGGCGAGAATTTCGGCTGCGGCTCGTCACGCGAGCATGCCCCCTGGGCGATCCAGGATTTCGGCATCCGCTGCATCATTGCCCCCAGCTTCGCCGACATCTTCTACAACAACAGTTTCAAGAACGGCATTCTGCCGATCGTGCTGCCGCAAGAGGATGTGGACAAGCTGATGGACGATGCCGAGCGCGGGGCCAACGCGATCATCACGGTCGACTTGGAGAACCAGGTGATCACTGGTCCCGATGGCGGCGAGATCCGCTTCGAGATCGATCCGTTCAAGAAGCACTGCCTCTTGAACGGGCTCGACGAGATCGGGCTGAGCCTCGAGAAGGATCAGGCGATCAGCGATTTCGAGGCCAAGCGCCGCGCCGCGACTCCCTGGCTCGACGCCGAGGCAAGCTGAGGCTTACCGCCCTTTTCGTTTTTGGTCTGAGCTTCTGGCTGGGGACCTCGGCGGTTGCCGAGGCACCCTGGGAGCCCATCGTGCCCGGCAGCATCCGCGTCGCCAGTTTCAATGTGGGTCTGGTGCGCAAGGGTGCCGGGCTGCTGCTCCGCGAGATGGGCGAACGCTCGCCCCAGATCGACGCGGTGGCCGAGATCATCCTGCGAGTGCGGCCGGATATTCTGGTGTTGCAAAAATTCGACCGCGATCCGGCACACCGGGCGCTGACCCTTTTTGCCGAGCGATTGGGCCGCGGTATCGACGACGTGGCGGGGCTCGACTACCCATTCCTCTATCAGGGGCCTGTGAATGCGGGGCTCCCCTCGGGCCTGGACCTGGACGGCGACGGCAAGCGTGGCGGGCCCCGTGATGCCTTCGGTTATGGGCGGTTTCCCGGGCAATACGGGATGGCCGTGCTCAGCCGTTTGCCCATCGACTATGATCGTATCCGCACCTTTCAACGGTTCCCCTGGGCCGCCCTGCCGGGCGCGGATCGGCCGGTGAACCCGGACGGATCGCCGTATCACACCGACCAGGTCTGGCGAGCGCTGCGGCTCAGCTCGGTCGGTCATTGGGTCGTGCCGATCGTGCTGCCCGGCGGCGAGAGACTGCATGTGATCGCCGCCCATCCGACGCCGCCGGTCTTCGACGGGCCCGAGGATCTGAACGGGCGGCGCAATGGGGACGAGATTCGCCTGATCCTGGGCCTGATCGAGGGCGCCGGCTGGCTCGAGGACGATGCGGGCATGCGCGGCGGGCTGGCCCGGGGCGCGTATTTCGTGGTCGCGGGCGACATGAACGCGGACCCTTATGACGGCGCGGCCCGGCGGGGCGCGATCAAGGCGTTGGTCGATCATCCGGCCATTCCAGACCCGGCGCCCGAGAGCGATGGCGCGGCAGAGGCGGCGGCAACAGGCATCAACCGCACACAATTGGGGCCGCCCGCCCAGGACACCGCCGATTGGCGTGACGAGCCGGGGCCGGGCAATATGCGGGTCGACTACGTGCTGCCCTCGGCCACGCTGCGGGTGACGGGCTCGGGTGTCTTCTGGCCCGCGCCGGACCATGCCTTGGCGCGCCTGGTTGCGCCGGATCAGACGGGCGGGCGCCGCCCGGCTAGTTCCGATCACCGGCTGGTCTGGGTGGATGTTGCTCTGCCCGAGTGACGGCCGATCAGTCCTTCAGATGCTTCGCATAGACCGGGATCGCGTCAGCCATCGTGCGCGACGTATCCAGGGTTTCGCGGGTCTCGGCGGCGAACGGGGTGCGGTCGAGCACCCGGTAAATCTCGGCCGCGCCCTCGTGGAAGCCGGGGGTGACGCCAACCGACGCCAAGGTCGCGGCGATCTCCTCCATCTCGCCGGTCCAGCGGCGCGCATCGGCGGGGATGCGCGGCACTCGGGCCTCCATGGCCTTGAGCGCCACCGGCTGGCTGTCGGCATATTCGGCCACCGCCTCTTCGTAGATACCCAATTGGTGGGCCGCCAGCAGCATCGCGGTGTGAAGCGTCATGGTGCCCTTGGTCAGACCCGCGTAGACCATCTTCAAGGCCGAGGCGCGCCCGATCTCGGTTCCCATAGGGAGCACCGATATCCCTTTCCCATGCAATGCCTCCATCGGGCCGGTATCGGGGCCGGAGACATGGAACCGGGTCGCCGGACCCTTGCCGGGGGCGAGCCCGATGATGCCGCAATCGATGAAGGGGGCGCCGGCTCCGGCGATGACCTCGCCGATCTTTCGCACCGTCATCGGCGAGACCGCGTTGCAGTCCACATATATCGGCCGCGCCCCGGCAGCCGTCATCGTGGTGGCCACTTGGCTCGCCTGGGCCAGCGCCGCGTCGGGCGGCAGGATCGAGAGGATCAGGTCCGCCTCGCCGACCACCGCTTCCAGGCTGTCCAGATCGCGCATTCCAGCAGCCTTGGCCAGACCGCGGGTTCGCGCGCTGCGGCCAGCGAGGCAGGTGATCACCTCATGCCCGTGCTCGCGCAGCGCCCGGCCGACCCCATGGCCCATATCGCCGGGCATCAGGATGGCGACGGTTTGATGTGTCATGTCGGTCCTTCTAACTTGTCGCGGTCCTGAGCCGGGGCTCTCACATGTGAGAATCCTGTTAAGCACATGAAATAAAAACGAAATTTTGTTCTATTAACCCAAGTTTAACGGTTGGCGCGCGCTCGTGCGCCTTTCCGCGCAACACGTTGTAGAGTGGATCTTGATCCACCTTTTTCGCGCTCCGGCGCTCAATATCCGATCGCGCATCCATCCTTGCGCGGGTCCGAGCCGCCGGTCAGCACGCCCTCGTCCCAGTCGATCCAGATCGCCTGGCTGCCGCCGATCGGCTTGGCGGGCTTGGTGACCCGGTGGCCGAGCGACGCCAGGCCACCGCGAACCGCCTCGGGCACCGCCTGCTCGACGTCGAGCCGCTGGTCGAATGGGTCCACCATGAAACGCGGTGCGTCCTGCGCCTCCTGGATATCCATCCCATAGTCGAAAACCCTTGTCAGGAACTGCATATGGCCGAAGGCCTGGTACTGCCCGCCCATGACACCGTAAGGCATGACCACCCGGTCACGCTTCGAGACCATGCCCGGGATGATGGTGTGCAAGGGCCGTTTGCCCCCCTCGATCCGGTTCGGGCTGTCAGGATTCAGGCTGAATCCCTGAGCGCGATTGGTCAGCACGACGCCCGTAGGCGTGCAGATACCGCTGCCGAAATTGTCGAACAGCGTGTTGATCAGGCTGCAGGCGTTGCGGTCGCGGTCGACCACGGTGATATAGACGGTGCTTTCATGGCGCGGCAGGTCCAGCGGCAGTTCGCGCTCCTGCGCCCGTGCAGGGTCGATGGCCTTGCGTAAGCTCTCCGCATAGCCCGCCGAAAGCAACTCGTCGACCGGCACCTCAGCCATGGCGGGGTCCGCCAGCCATGCATCGCGCGCCGCATAGGCCAGGCGCCCAGCCTCGACCTCGGCATGCATGCGCTCCAAGGTGATCGGGCCGCCGTGCCTGGCCTCGATCCCGCTCATGATGTTGAGCAGCAATAGCGCGATCACCCCCTGGCCGTTCGGCGGGCATTGATGCACGTCGTGGCCACGGAACTCCGCCGAGATCGGGTCGACGTATTCACCGCGCGCGGTGGCGAAATCGTCCATCGTATGCAGCCCGCCATGGGCCTGGAGGGTGCGCACGATATCCTCGGCGGTCTCGCCGGTATAGATCTCGTCGCGGCCGTTCCTGGCGATCCGCTCGAGGGTCGCGGCCAGATCGGGCTGGCGATGCAGCGCCCCCACCTGAGGGGCCTTTCCTGCGCGCAGGAAGATGCGCGCGGTGTGCTCGTCGCGGCTCAGCATCTCTTCCTTCAACGCGAAGTCAAAGTGCACCCGCGACGAGATCGGGTAGCCATCGCGGGCAAAGCCAATCGCCGGTTGCAGCAATTCGGCGAGCGGCATGGTCCCGTGATCGGCGATCAGCCGGTCCCAGGCATCGACGGCGCCGGGGACCACGACCGAATGCGGGCTCTCGCGCGGAATCTCCGCGAGCCCTTGCTCGGTAAACCACTCGACCGAGGCCGCTGCCGGGGCCCGGCCCGAGCCGTTATAGGCGATGATGTCTGTCGAACCACCCTTGGAATAGAGGCAGAAGCAATCGCCGCCGATGCCGGTCGATTCGGGCTCGACCACGCATTGCACCGCGCAAGCCGCGACCGCCGCGTCGAGCGCGTTGCCGCCGGCTTTCAGCACGTCGATCGCGGTCTGGGTCGAGAGCGGGTGCGACGTCGCCGCCATCCCGTTCATTGCATGAACCGGCGAGCGGCCGGGTTTCTCGAGGTCTCTCATCGGGTGCATCTCCGGTGCGCTGCCACCCAGCGAAATCGCCAGCGGGCGCGGTTTGCAGTTCGTTGGGGCCCGACTATAGTGACTTGCCATGAAATGTCGCCTGGCTGAACCCGGTAGATGGTTCCGCAGGGCGGCAAAACAAAAGAACATCGTGCATTTGCGCGAACTGACAGGGAGGCCCCAATGAAGAAATTGCTCTCCGCTCTCGCGGTATCGACGGTTGCCTTATCAGGCGCGGCCCAGGCTGCCTCGGTGCCATGCGACACCGCCCAGCTGATCGTGCCCTGGAAGGCCGGCGGCGGCACCCATGTGATCTTCTCGATCTTCGAGAAGACGATCCAGGAGCTGGACGTGACCCCGAAGATCAAGGTGGTCACGATCCCCGGCCAGGGCGGCAACAAGGGCGCCAAGGAGGCGGCCAGCGCCAAACCCGATGGTTGCACCCTTTTCGCCATCCACCAATCGGCGGTCACCAGCTATCTCAACGGCCGGATCGATTTCCAATACGATGGCTTCGAAACCGTTGCCAACCTGACCTCGACGCCCGACATCGTCGGCGCGGCGGCAGGCACGGAATACAGCAACTTCGATGAATTCGCGGATTATGCCAAAGCCAATCCCGGCAAGATCAAGGTCGGCGCCACCTTTGGGTCCACGAGCCAGTTCATCTGGCTGCTGATGGCCGACAAGATGGGGATCGAGTTCTCCTATGTGCCCTACGACGGCACCCGCGAGCGCATGACCGCGCTGCTCAGCGGCGCGATCGACATGGGCGTTTTGAACGTCGCCTCGGGCCGGAAATATCTCGAGGGAGGCGAGCTGCAAGGCTTCGCCATCGCCGCCGAGGAGCGCTCGAAGTTCCTGCCCGACATGCCGACGCTCAAGGAGAAGGGCGTTGACATGACCTTCGCGCTGCAGCGCGGGATCGTCGTGCCCAAGGGCACGCCGGGCGACGTGATCGATATGTGGTCCGCGATCTTCAAGCAGGCGGCCGAGGATCCGGGTCTGTTGGAGCAGATGGATGCCAAGGGCACCGGCGTCAGCTACCAGGATCCGGACGCGTATCGCGCTTGGGCGGATGGCCTTTACGCGGACTACGAAGCGGTCGCGATCAAGATCGGCATGTTCAAGAAGTAAGCCGGTTTGGCCCGGCGCGCCGTCGCGCCGGGCCTTGTCCTTCCATGCGCATGAGCCTCAACCGCGACAGCATCGCCGCCATTCTGCTGCTGGCCGCCTGCGGCGGGCTGGCCGTGGCTTCGTTCGACATTCGCGAGCCGGATTATGGGCAGCTCTCGCCCGCCGCCTGGCCGCGGCTGATCGTCGGCATCCTGGCGTTCCTCAGCCTGATCTATCTGGTGCAATCGCTTCGCCAGGGACCCGATGAGGCCGATCCGGAGGCGCCGAGGGGGTTGGGGGCGCTCTTCGCCCATTGGCGCAACGTGATTTGGTGTTTCGTGCTGTTCGGCGCCTATCTGTTGGCGATCCCTTATGTGGGGATGCTCGTGGGCGGCATCGTCTTCGTCTTCGCGCTTTTGACGGCGCTCGGCGGGCTACGCGCGATCCTGCTCCATGCGGTCATCGCCATCGTCACCGTCGGCGGCATGTGGTTGATTTTCTCCTACGGCCTGCAGGTCCTGCTGCCGCGGGGCGAGTGGACGGGGTTCTGAGCCATGATCTGGGACAACCTCGCGCTCGCCTTTGCCGAAATCGCCAATCTGCAGACCATCCTGCTGATGATCTCGGGCGTGGGCGTTGGCCTGCTGGCGGGCTCGATCCCGGGCTTCACCATTGCCATGGCGGTGGTGCTAACCCTGCCGTTTACGTTCTCGATGCCGCCTGCCCAGGGGTTGGCCACCATGATCTCGGTCCTGGTGGGCGGTTTGTCCGGGGGCCTCATGTCCGGCATTCTGACGGGCATTCCAGGCACGCCGTCCTCGGTGGCGACCACCTTTGACGGGTTTCCAATGGCACGCGGTGGCGAGCCCGGATTCGCGCTCGGCCTCGGCGTCTGGTCCTCGTTTTGCGGCGGCATGATCTCGGCCACCATGCTGGTGCTGTTCGCCCCGCAACTGGCGCGGATCGGGTTGGAATTTCAGCCCTGGGACTTCTTCATGCTGGTGATCTTCGCGCTAACGGTGACCGCATCGCTGGCCGGCGCGAACCTGGTCAAAGGGCTGATCGCCGGGGCCATGGGGCTGTTGGCGAGAACGGTCGGCGAGGACGAGGCGGTGGGCGTCGGCCGGTTCGATTTCGGTTCGGACTACCTGCTCAGCGGCTTCGACTTCATCGCCGTGCTGATCGGGCTTTTCGCCTTCTCGCAGCTCCTCTCGGATGTGCGCGATCCGGAGGCGGCGAAGCGCTCGCTAACCGACCGGGGCGGGGTGCGCGTGCGGATCGAGCACCGCCGCGCGATCCGCGAGCTTCTGAAGCGTTGGACCGTGGTGATCCGCTCGGCCCTGATCGGGGTCTTCACCGGCATCCTGCCGGGTGCCGGCGGGTCGATCGCCAATATCCTGGCCTATGACCAGGCCAAGAAGGCCTCGAAGGAGCCCGAGAAATTCGGCGAGGGCCATCCCGAGGGGATCATCGCCCCCGAGACCTCGAACAACGCGGTCGAGGGCGGGGCACTCACACCCCTGATGGCGCTGGGAATCCCGGGCGACGTGACCGCGGCGATCATCCTGGGCGCGCTCTTGATCCACGACATCGTGCCCAGCCCCAGCTTCATCGCCGAGGAGCCGGTGCTGGCCTATTCGATCTTCATCGCCTTCTTCGCGGCCAACTTCATCATGCTGGGGATGCAGACCGTGATGCTGCGAGTCTTCGTGCTGGTGACCCGGATCCGCATGTACATGCTGGCCGCCGTGATCCTGGGCTTCGCCTCGATCGGGGTCTTCGCGCTGAACAACGTCGATGATGACATGTGGACGCTCTTCTGGTTCGGGCTGCTGGGCTTCGGTATGCGGCAGTTGGGCTTCCCGCTGGCGCCGATGATCCTGGGCGTGGTGCTGGGCAATATCGCCGAGCTGAACCTCAGCCGGGCGCTGGCGATCGATACTGACCTGACCCTCTTCGTGACCCGGCCCTGGGCGATGTTCTTCTCTATCGTTGCGATTTTCTCGGCGGTCTTTCCCTGGTTCCAGGCGGCACGGGCGCGGGGCGCTCGGTGGACCGGGTTCTACGCGCCCGCGATGCTGACGGCGCTGACCCTGCCGCTGTCGCAGATGGACGGCTGGTTCCGGCCGATACTGGCGGTCGCGGCGTTCGGGCTCGGCTGTCTCCTGGCCTGGCGCGCCTACGGGCGGGCCAAGACCGCGTGAGGGACCACGGCAAAGCGTGATCTGGGAACCGGCCATCGTCGCCCTGGTCCTGGGGACATTCCTACTGGCCGGCTTCATCAAGGGCGTGATCGGGCTCGGTCTGCCGGTCGTCGCCTTAGCGTTCCTCGGCTCGACGCTGGGCGTGCGCGAGGCGCTGACCATCATGCTGATCCCTGGGCTGGTCACCAATGCCTACCAGGCGCTTGCGGGACCGTCGCTTGGGGACCTGATCCGGCGCCTATGGACCTTTCTCGGCGCGGCATGCATCGGCATCTGGTTCGGTGTCGCGGTCCTGGCGGGGGCGAAAAGCGAAACCCTGATCCTGCTCCTTGGTATCACGCTCTGCACTTATTGCGCTGTGACCCTCTTCCGGGTCCAGATGCCGCCGCCCGGGGACCGCGAGCCCTGGCTGTCGCCGGTGATGGGCGGGACCGGCGGGCTGATGTTCGGCATGACCGGGATCATGATCGTACCTGGCATCCTCTATCTGCAGACGCTGGGGCTGAGGCGCGATGTCTTTGTCCAGGCCCTGGGGCTGACCTTCATCACAATCACACTGGCACTGGGAACCTCGCTGACCGGACGCGGGCTGATGACCCAGGATCTGGCGTGGATGTCGCTCGCCGCCTTGGTGCCGACCGCGGGCGGGCTTGCGCTGGGCCAGCGCTATCGTCACCATATCTCGGAGGAGAGGTTCAAGCGCATCTTCTTCGTCGCCCTCTTCCTGATCGGCCTCGACATGCTGAGGCGCACGTTGCTCTGAGAGATGCCATTCTGGGAGGTAACTCATGGCCGAGGCACGGACGCTGGCGATCGCGGGGCTGGGGGCGATCGGCCTGCGGATCGCCGCCGCCATCGACCAGGGCGCGGTGCCCGGGATCCGGCTGGTCGCAGTTTCGGCCCGCGACCGGGCACGGGCCGCCGAGCGCCTGTCCGGACTGAGCGCGGCGCCGGAGGTGGTTGGGCTCGGTGACCTGGCCGAGCGGGCCGAGATCGTCGTCGAATGCGCTCCGGCCGCGGTCTTCGGCGAGGTTGCCCGCCCGGTGATCGAGGCGGGCCGGACCTTCCTGCCGCTCTCGGTCGGAACCTTGATCCAGCACATGGACTTGGTCGACCGCGCGGCCGAGACCGGCGCCCGTGTCATCGTGCCGACGGGCGCCCTGATCGGGCTCGACACCGTGCGCGCCATGGCCGAGGGCGAGATCACCCGCGTGGTGCTGGAAACCCGCAAGCCCCCTAACGGGCTCATGGGAGCGCCACATCTGGTCGAGAACGGCATCGACATTTCCAACCTCGCCGAGCCGCTCCAGGTCTTCCACGGCACAGCGCGCGAGGCCGCTAAGGGGTTCCCCGCCAACGTCAACGTGGCCGCCGCCCTGGCACTGGCCGGGATCGGGCCGGATCGGACCGAGGTGACGGTCTGGGCGGACCCCAGCATCGACCGCAATATCCAATCGGTGACGATCACCTCGGATGCGGGCGAGGCGACGATGACGATGCGCAACGTCCCCTCGCCGGAGAACCCCAAGACCGGGCGGATCGTCGCGCAGAGCGTGCTGGCGGCGCTGAGGCGGATGACCGCGACCCTGACAGCCGGAAGCTGAGGCGGGGAGCTGACCCCATGGAACTGAGCCCATGGAACTGAGCCCATGGAACTGAGCCCCGCCGACCGCGAGATGCTGGCGGGCGAGCGCGGCGAAGCCCTGCAATTCGCGATGGAGCTGGTGGTGGGCGCGGCCCGGATCTTAGGCGCGCCAAGACTGATCGACGCGGGCTTTGCCCATATTGATGCCTGCCACTATTTCGGCCGGGCGCATCTGGACTTTGCCCGGTTCTTCACCGAGCGCGGGGCACGCTTCGCGATCCCCGCCTGGACCAACACGGTGCCGGTGACCCTGATCGGCCCCGATCCGCGCGAGGGCGAGGACCCGGAGGGCCAGGCAGAGGCGCGGGAGCTGACCGGGCTTTATGCAGCACTCGGCGCGCGGCCGGTCTGGACCTGCGCGCCCTATCAGCTGCCGGGCGGCCCGGGCCTCGGCGATCAGATCATCGTCGGCGAGTCGAACGCCGTCGCCTATTACAACTCGGTCATCGGCGCCCGGACCAACAAATACGGCGACTTCCTGGATGTCGCCTGCGCGATGACGGCCCGGGTTCCCGAGGCGGGGCTGCATTGCGACGAAGGTCGCCGCGCGCAGATCCGGTTCGATCTCTCGGAGATTCCGGAGGAGATGCGGCGGACCGAGCTATTCTGCCACCTGCTCGGCTATCTGATGGGCCGGATCGCGGGCACCCGGATTCCGGCCATCACGGGCCTGCCGGGCGACACGCCGGCCGACAGCCTCAAGGCGATCGCCGCCGCCGGGGCGGCGTCGGGTGGAATCGCGCTGTTCCATGCGGTGGGAGTGACGCCCGAGGCGCCCGACATGGCCTCGGCGACCGGCGGTGTGGACCCCGCCGAGATCGTCACAATGACGCGAGAGATGCTGGACCAGGCGCGGGCCGCGCTTTCGCCCGCCGGCGAAGGGCCGGTTTCGATGGTCGCGCTTGGGACGCCGCACTTTTCGCTGACCGAGCTCGAGCGTTTGGCCGGGCTGATCGCAGGCCGCCGGGTCGCGGACGGGGTCACGCTCTACGTCTCGACCAGCCGGTTCGTCGCCGAACTCGCGCGCCAGAAGGGCTGGCTGGATCAGATCGAGGCGGCGGGCGGCACGATCCTGGTCGATACCTGCACCTATTTCGCCCCACCGGTGCGCGCCGCGAAGGGCCGGGTCATGACCAATTCCGCCAAATGGGCCTATTACGCGCCCGGCATGTTACCGATCGAGGTCGCGTTCGGGTCGCTGGAGGAGTGTGTTGAGAGTGCCGTCCGGGGTTCGGTTGCGAGGAGCACGTCATGGAATTGACGGGCATCGTCTTGCACCCGGGGATGGCCCGCGCGCCGCTTCTGGTGCTCGACGAGCCACTCAGCTTCTGGGGCGGGTTCGACCCCGGGACGGGCCGGATCATCGACCGGCACCATCCGCAAAGGGGGTCCGAGATTGCCGGACAGGTCCTCGCCATGCCTGGCAGCCGCGGCTCGGCGGGGACCCCGGCAGGCGTGGCCGAGGCGATCCGGAGGGGCTGCGGACCGGCGGCGATCCTGCTCGGCGCCCGTGACGTGAACGTCGCCATCGGTGCCATGGTGGCGGCGCGGCTCTATGGGCTGATCGTTCCGGTTGTGACGGTCGAGACCTGCCTGGAAAGCCTGCCGCCGGACGGGATTGCCGAGATCGCCGAGGATGGTCGAATAACCATCACATGACCGATTGACCCTGCCGGGTCATTCGGAACTATGGCAGCCATGGGATCTCATGACGTCATCGTGGTCGGCGCGGGCAACGCGGCCCTCTGCGCCGCCATGGCCGCGCGCGAGAACGGGGCCAGCGTGCTGGTGCTGGAAAAGGCCACCGAGGACGACAAGGGCGGCAATTCCTACTTCACCGCCGGTGGCTTCCGGTTTTGCCATTCCGGGATCGACGATGCGGCCAGGGACGTGCTGACCGACCTCTCGCCCGCCGAGCGGGACCGGATCGTGCTGCCGGTCCATGACCGGACCACCTTCTACGACGTGCTGATGAAAGTGACGCGCCACCAGGCGGACGAGGATCTGGCCTGGCGCCTGATCGACGGCTCGCGGCCCGGCATGGTCTGGCTGAGGGGCCATGGGCTGAGGTTCATCCCGATGTTCGGGCGGCAGAGCTTCGAGATTGACGGCAAGCACCATTTCTATGGGGGCGTGAACATCGAGGCGGTCGGTGGTGGCGCCGGGCTGGTCGAGGCCGAACTGAAGCGGGTGGCGGATCTGGGCTGCGACATCCGCTATGGCGCGGGCGCGACCCGGCTGATCCAGGACCGCCAGCGCCGCGTGACCGGGGTCGAGGTCCGGGGGCCGGACGGGTATGAGGAGATATCCGCCCGCGCGGTCGTGCTCGCCTGCGGCGGGTTCGAGTCTAACCCGGAATGGCGCGTGCGCTATCTGGGCCCCGGCTGGGATTTGGCCCGGGTGCGCGGCACGCGGCACAATATGGGCGACGGCATCCGCATGGCGATCGAGATCGGCGCGGCGCCATACGGCAATTGGTCCGGCTGCCACTCGGTCGGCTGGGACATCTCGGCGCCGCCTTATGGGGACCGCGAGGTGCTGGATAACTTCCAGAAGCACTCCTATCCCTGGGGGATCATGGTCAACATCCACGGCCAGCGGTTCGTTGACGAGGGCGAGGACCTGCGGAACCACACTTATGTGAAGTTCGGCCGGGCGATCATGGGCCAGCCGCACCGCACCGCGATCCAAATCTTCGACGCCAAGACCATCCCGCTGCTGCGCGACGAATACCGCATCCGTCAGGTGACCAAGGTGCGCGCCGAGACGATCCGGGACCTGGCCGAGGGGCTGGAAATCAATGCGGACGCGCTGAAGGCGACGGTCAGGAAGTTCAACGCGGCCTGCCAGCCGGGTGACTTCAACCCCTCGGTCCTCGACGGCGTCACAACCAGGGGTCTTTCGCCCAACAAGACGAACTGGGCGCTGCCGATCAGCGAGCCGCCTTTCGAGGCCTACATCACCACGACCGGGGTCACCTTCACCTTCGGCGGGCTTAAGATCGACGAGAAGGGCGCGGTGATCGACACGACCGACCGGGCGATCCCGGGCCTTTATGCGGCGGGCGAGCTGGTCGGCGGGCTTTTCTACGAGAACTATCCGGGCGGCAGCGGCCTAATGGCGGGAACGGTCTTCGGCAAGCTGGCGGGGACAAGCGCGGCGGCGGAAGCGCGGCGAAATGTAGTGTAGGGCGGGGTTTCACCCCGCCGTTCATGGGCAAACGGTGGGTTGAAAACCCACCCTACCGGGGGAGGCAATGTCTGGAAATATCACCGTCTGGGGCCGCCCCACCTCGACCCGGACGCTTCGGGTGCTCTGGACGCTCGCCGAGATCGGGCTGGACTTCGACCTGGTGCTGGCGAGCGGCACCATGGGGGCCGGGGGCAGCATCGAGAACGGAAATGCGCCCTATGGGATCGTCGATACGCCCGATTACCGGGCGATGAACCCGATGGGAACCGTGCCGACGATCCGCGACGGCGACTTCACCCTTTGCGAGTCGAACTCGATCACGCGCTATCTGGCGATGAAATACGCGCCCGATCTGCTCTATGGCGATGATATCGAGACCTTCGCGCGTGCCAGCCGGTGGATGGACTGGGACAATAACGAAGTGATCGAAAGCCAGCACACCCTGGTCCTGGAACATGTGCGCCTGCGCCCCGAGCAGCGCGACTCGCAGCGCGCAGCAATGGCGCATGCGGATCAGGCGCGGCTCTACGGGATCGTCGATGAGCAACTCGGCCGGACTCCGTTCATCGCCGGGGACACCTTCAGCATGGGCGATATCGGCATCGGCATTCATTGCCACCGCTGGCATCTCTATGGTCTGGACTATCCGGACCTGCCGAACGTCGCGCGGTGGTATGCGCCGCTGCGGCAGCGGCCGGCTTGGGCGAAATGGGTCGAGCCGCGCGAGCATCATTTGGTTGGGTGAGTGGCGGGACAAATCCCGCCCTACATGATGTCACGCACCGCTTTCATATGCGCGACGCCGAAGCCGCAGCAGCCGCCGATCACCTGGACGCCCCGGCCGAGCCAGCGCTGGCATGCGGCGGCATAGGCCGCTGGCGGGCACATATTGTCCTCGATCCAAGCCTCGCCGCTATGCCCGCCCGCATGGGCATAGACGCCGGTGGCCCCGTGCCAATGGCGCTCGGTCACGTCCAGGCTGGCATCAATATGGTTCACATGGCTGTGCATGATACTGATGAGAGGCACGTCGAGGCCGCTGAGCGCGATCAGGGCATCGCTCAGCGGCTCGCCATTGCGCAGGCAGATGCGACCCGTCTGGTCGGGCTCACAGGTCAGCCCGACCCAGACCGGCAGGCCGCTGCTGCGCGCCGCTTCCAGCGTGACCAGCATTCGGTCGATATCGACCATCATCTCGAGCATGAGCAGATCGGCGCTGGCCTCGGCCATCACCCGCGCCTGACGCGCCACATCCGAGCGGAGCTGCTCCAAGGGCGGGTGCCGCTCGGTCCAGGACCAGTATGAGATGCCGCCCGCCACCAGGGCCTGGGGTGTGCCGGCCTTCTCCCGCGCATCGCGGGCAATTTCCACGCCCAGCCGGTTCAGGTCGTCGAATTGCGCGCCCAGCCCCGCATCCTCGAGCGCGTGGCGGGTGGCGCCAAAGGTGTTCGAGATCACAATTTCGGCGCCAAGCCGCAGATAGTCCTCGTGGATCCCGCGCAGGATGTCCGGATGGGTCAGCGCCGCGCCGCCGGTCCAGGCTTCGTCGCTGGCGGCCACGCCGCGATCCTCGAGCTCGGTGCCGGTCGCGCCGTCGATCAGGATGCGCGCGCCGCGGCTGATCCGGTCCATCAGCGCATCATAGCGGGTCATCGTGGGCCTCACTCTCCGGTCTCCGATCATCGGCACAGCCTATCCCGCCCGGTAAGCGGATGAAAAATGGTTTCGGGCGCGATCGGCGGCTCCGCCGCCTTGCCCCTGCCACGCTGCGCCGTTATTCCGCTGGGTGACCATTGGCCTTGCTGGACCCCGCCCATGACCGAATTCCGAAAGATCCTCGTCGCCAACCGGGGCGAGATCGCGATCCGCGTGCTGCGGGCCGCCAACGAGCTGGGCAAGGAAACCGTCGCGATTTTTGCCGAGGAGGACAAGCTGAGCCTCCACCGCTTCAAGGCGGACCAGGCCTATCAGGTGGGGGCCGGCAAGGGGCCGGTGGCGGCCTATCTGGACATCGAGTCGATCGTCCAGGTGGCAAAGGATTGCGGGGCGGACGCGATCCATCCGGGATATGGGCTGCTCTCGGAGAACCCCGCCTTCGTCGATGCCTGCGCGGCGGCAGGCATCGCGTTTATCGGACCCAAGGCCGAGACCATGCGGATGCTGGGCGACAAGGCCAGCGCGCGTCAGGCGGCGATCGCCGCGGGCGTGCCGGTGATCCCGGCCAGCCCCGTCCTGCCGGAGCCGGACGGCAATATGGACGCGATCCGCGCCATGGCCGACGAGGTCGGCTACCCGATGATGCTGAAGGCGAGTTGGGGCGGCGGCGGGCGCGGGATGCGGCCGATCCTGAGCCCGGACGAGCTGGAGGCCAAGGTCAATGAGGGCCGCCGCGAGGCCGAGGCCGCCTTCGGCAATGGCGAGGGCTATCTGGAACGCATGATCCAGCGCGCCCGCCATGTGGAGGTGCAGATCCTGGGCGACCACCACGGGAATGTCTACCACCTCTTCGAGCGCGATTGCTCGGTCCAGCGGCGCAATCAGAAGGTGGTCGAGCGGGCGCCAGCCCCCTATCTGGACGACGCCAAGAGAGACGAGATCTGCGACCTGGGCCTCCGGATCGCGCGCCACGCCAACTACCAATGTGCCGGCACGATCGAGTTCCTGCAGGACGCGGATACTGGCGCGTTCTTCTTCATCGAGGTCAATCCGCGGGTCCAAGTCGAACACACGGTGACCGAGGAGGTGACCGGCATCGACATCGTCAAGGCGCAGATCCGGATCACCCAGGGCGCGACCATCGCCGAAGCAACCGGGATCGCGCGCCAGGAGGACGTGACCCTGAAGGGCCACGCGCTGCAATGCCGGATTACCACCGAGGACCCGCTGAACAATTTCATCCCCGATTACGGCCGGATCACTGCCTATCGGGGCGCGACCGGGTTCGGCATCCGGCTGGATGGCGGCACCGCCTATTCCGGCGCGGTGATCACCCGCTACTACGACTCGCTCCTGGAAAAGGTCACCGCCTGGGCACCGACGCCTGAAGAGGCGATCCGGCGGATGGACCGGGCCTTGCGCGAGTTCCGCATCCGGGGCGTCGCCACCAACCTGGTCTTTGTCGAGAACCTGCTGCAGCACCCGTCCTTCCGGGACATGAGCTACACGACCACGTTCATCGACACGACGCCGGAGCTTTTCGAGTTCAAGCGCCGCCGCGACCGGGCGACCAAGCTGCTCACCTATATCGGCGAGGTCACGGTCAACGGGAACCCGGAGACCGAAGGCCGCCCGCGCCCTCCCGCCCGCGCCCACCAGCCTGCGCCGCCCGCCAATCTGGTGTCGGACGTGCCGCCGGGGACCAAGCAGCTTCTGGACCAGAAGGGGCCGAAAGCGGTGGCCGACTGGATGCTGGCCGAGAAGCGCCTGTTGATCACCGATACCGCGATGCGCGACGGGCACCAGTCGCTGCTGGCGACGCGGATGCGCTCGCTCGACATGGTGCGCGTGGCCCCGGCCTATGCCCATAACCTGCCTCAGCTTTTCTCGGTCGAGTGCTGGGGCGGCGCGACCTTCGACGTCGCCTACCGGTTCCTGCAGGAATGCCCCTGGCAACGGCTACGGGAACTGAGGCGCACCATGCCGAACCTGCTGACCCAGATGCTGATCCGGGCCTCGAACGGGGTCGGCTACACCAATTACGCGGACAACGTGGTCGAGAAGTTCGTCCACCGCGCGGCGGCGACCGGGATCGACGTCTTCCGCATCTTCGATCCGCTGAACTGGGTCGAGAACATGCGGGTCTGCATGGATGCCGTGTTGGAAAGCGGCAAGATTTGCGAGGCGGCGGTCTGTTACACGGGCGACATCCACGACCCGGCGCGGGCGAAGTATTCACTGGGCTACTACGTGGGGCTTGCCAAGGAGTTGGAGGCCGCTGGCGCCCATGTGCTTTGCATCAAGGATATGGGCGGGCTGGTCAAACCGGCGGCGGCGAAAGTGCTGGTCGAGGCGCTGAAGGGCGAGATCGCGATCCCGATCCACTTCCACACCCACGACACCAGCGGCATCTCGGCGGCATCGGTCCTGGCCGCGGCCGAGGCCGGGGTGGACGCGGCGGATGCGGCGATGGATGCGTTCTCGGGCCTGACCTCGCAGCCGCCCTTGGGCTCGATCGTCGCGGCCTTGCAGCATCAGGAGCGCGAGACCGGGCTGAACCTGGATGCGGTGCGCGATATCTCGTCCTATTGGGAGGAGGTCCGGGCCATGTATGCGGGCTTCGAGTCCGACATGCGATCAGGCACCGCGGAGGTCTATCTGCACGAAATGCCAGGCGGCCAGGTAACAAACCTGCGGGCGCAGGCTCGGGCGATGGGGTTGGAGGACCGCTGGCATGATGTGGCGCGGGCCTATGCGGAGGTCAACGCGATGTTCGGCGACGTGATCAAGGTCACGCCGATCGCCAAGACCGTGGGCGACCTGGCGCTGAGCATGGTGGCGGCCGGGCTGACCCGCGAGGACGTGGAGGACCCGGAGGTGGATGTCGCCTTCCCGGATTCGGTGGTGACGTTCTTCCGGGGCGATGTGGGCCAGCCGCCGAGGGGGTTTCCGGAGGCCTTGCAGAAGAAGGTCCTGAAGGGGGCCGAGCCGATCACCGTGCGCCCCGGCAGCCAAATGGCGCCGGTGGACATCGAGGCCGCGCGGGCCGAGGCCGAGGACCAGATGACCGGCATCACCGTCGATGACGAGGACCTCTGCTCCTACCTGATGTATCCGAAGGTCTACCTCGACTACATGGGCCGGCGCCGCGATTTCGGCCCGGTGCGCGTGCTGCCGACGCCGACCTTCTTCTACGGCATGGTTCCGGGCGAAGAAATCCTTGTGGATCTGAGGCCTGGCGTGACCCTGGTGATCCGGCTGCTGACCATCTCGGAGCCAGACGAGAAGGGCGCCGTGCGGCTTTTCTACGAGCTCAATGGCCAGCCCCGCACGATCCGGATCGAGGACAAGCGCTACACGGCCAGCCACGCCAAGGCCGAGAAGGCCGAGGACGGCAACCCGAACCACGTGGCCTCGCCCATGCCCGGCATCGTCGGCTCGGTGGCGGTGGTCCAGGGCCAACTGGTCCATGCGGGCGACATGCTGCTGACCCTGGAGGCGATGAAGATGGAGACCGCGCTGCATGCCGAGCGCGACGGCGTGATCGAGCGCATCGTGGCGCCCGCGGGCACCCAGGTGGACGCGAAGGATCTGCTGATGGTGTTCGGGGGGTGAGCGCCGCTGTCACCCTCCGGTCTTGGCCCACGATGCCGCGCCAGGCCAAACCGCCGGTTGTGCGATCGCTGCCGGACATTCCGGAGGGCGCTCACGGGTGTCCAGTTTGTGCCAATTGTCGCCGTACGATGCAGTTAGCGATGCCTGAGTGTTTTCAATTACGCGGGTCCATTCGGTCACGATGGCGGGTATTGGTCCCCTTCAATTCAGTGGACAGATCAATTAGCCGCATTTCGCCGAATCCTCGCACTTCGTGCCGACCGAGATCACTCAAGGTGAACTCCTCCACCAAAGACTTCTTCATCTCATTGTGGGCAATGATCTGCATTGGATCGGCAAAGACCTGCAAGCGAGAAGCGAGGTTCACTGCCTCGCCGAAGATGTCATAAACATACTTCTGGACACCGACCACAGAACCGACCACGGAGCCAGTTGCAATCCCTACCCGGGCGTTCCAGTGAATCGAACTGCTCATATTGCGCCTTTCGAGATAGCGGACGAACCGTATTGCACAATTTGCAACCGCTCTTGCATGGTCGGGGTTCGGTTCGGGCATTCCTGCGACCGCCAAATAGGCATCACCCATAGTCTTGATTCGCTCGCATCCGAACTGTTCTGAGATGCGATCAAAAGACGTGAAGATATCATTTAGCTCACTTACGATCGTGTTTGGGTCAACTTGTGTCACTAGTTTGGTAAAACCGATGAAATCGAGCATTACCACCGTAACTTCTTCATAAAGGTGCGGATTAACCACGCCGAAAGTCTTGAATTCCTCGTACACAGTCTTCGGCATGATGTTCAGCAATAGCCGCTCGGCCCGTTCGCGCTCCCGCTCGATCTCGCGGGTGTTACGTTCGACCATCGTCGAGTAGGAGTCGATCATGGACTCCAATTCCCGGATGCGCGTGATGTTCTGGCATTCAACAACCAGTAGGGACTCACCATTGGATGTCGCACGGCTGAGCGAGAGCGCGATAATCAGCATACGTCGCTTCGGCTTTACTCGGCACTCGATCGAATAGGACCCGTCAGCTGCCAGACCATCGCGGAGCTGATCAATACTCAATTCCGAGAAGACGTCAGGCAATGATGCGTCTGGCTCTCCGAACCATTCCGCAAACTTTTCGTTGTGAAACCGGAAGCCCAGGTCTTCCTCGCCAACGATCGCAATTCCGACGCCGATCGCGCGGAGCAATTGCTCGTTGATCGCTGAGATGCTCATGCGCCGTTTCGGCTAACTATGAAGTTACGTCGTGACTCGATTTCCTGCATCACCGCCTCGCGGTCTCCGGGCTCGAAGCCACGTTCCTCGAGGGCCTCGTTCAGAAGCTTGGCCATCTCATCAAAGTCATCATCGGAGATTCCGATATGTGCGTGAAGTTGATGCAATCGTTCATTTGTGTAAGATGCAGGACCGCCTAGAATTGACGCGATGAACTTCGTCTGATGATCCACCAGACGGCTCATATCGATTTCATCGAAGAAATCCCCAATCTGCTCAGAATCGAGCACCTTATCGTAGAAGGCCAGAACGACTCGGCTAACCTTGGCAAAACCGCCGTACTTCTGGAAGAGCGATTGAGACGCCATTTTGCACCCAATTTCGCGCGTCATGCTGTGGTGTTGGAAGATGAATACGCGCAATTCAGAAGGATGGCTATCCCTACATGACCCCGACAGGGCGACCAAACCCGCGAAGGGGTGAACTTAGCTGCCTGCGTGAAAATATCCCGTTTGGGTCATGAGTTACCGTTCGCGACACCGATGGAGCGGGTCTGGAATGCGTAGGAGAATTAACGTTCAATCCCGCGCAGCCGCGCGTATCGGCAATCCGCGCGTTAATCGCCGTGGGTAGACCCCTCGGCGAATGCAAACAATGTGTGAATGGGCGGCACAGGTCGAGTTCGTCGGGTGAGCCATTGGACGATGAAGCGATCTATTGATCAGACCCAAATGGTTAAAATTTGCTCGGAACGGTCGAGCATATGTGCTTGGATGAATCCGTAGCGCGCGAATCCACCACAGGTTGTCCAGATGAGCGTGAGTGAGGTTTTCAAGACTCTCGTCGAGCCAAGCCTTGAACGGATTGCGGTCCTTGAGGTTTCGCATATCGAGCGGCTGCAAGGACACGATTATGCCGTCACGCAGGTCGTCCAGCGCAATGTGTTCACCGAACTCGACCGAAAATTGTCTCGCCATCTGGCGGCGACGCGGGGCGCGGGCTTCCCGGCCTATACGGTGGCCGTGCGGGTCAACGAGACGGGAACCGCCGACGCGCTCCAGCTGCTGACGCCGGTGCACCATGACTCGGTGCCTCACGCGCTGAAGGGGATCGCGGACCGCGCCTTTGCCAATACTGGCGAGGCGGATTTGACGGTGCACAACAGCGACCCCACCGGCGGCGACCGAGGCCATGGCGTGCGCCGCAACGTGAGCGCCGACGACTTCGAGGCGCTGAATGCGGCGCTGCGGATCTGTGATTATCTGGGTGAGCCCGAGTTCCTGTCGATCTCGGGCGACTACGATATCGCCATCGTCACACCGCCGGGGGATCAGCTCCCGATCACCATGTATCTGAAGAACGGCAATGTCTCGGTGCCCTGTTCCAACGGCACGACGATCACGCCGTTTGAATGCCCGCTCCACGGCTTCGGCGCGCATGTCGCGGAGAACGTATTGGCGCAGGGCTACGTGGCGCAGGCGCGCCATGCGCTGATCGCCACCAAGGTGGCCGCGGTGACGGAGTTCCGGGCGATGGCGGAAGCGCGCTTGGTGAGCTTTGACCGGGCCTTGGCCGGCCGGCCCCTGGAAGGCGCCCGGCAGGAGATTGCGTCCGGGCTGATCGCGCGGCTGATGGCCGGGATGGGGTCGAGCCTGAACGGGCTGTCGGAGGACGCGCAGCTCGCAGCGCTTGACTGGTCGGCAGCGATCGGCCCGGAAGGCGGTGGGCTGGCGCCCACCGGCTATCTCGACCTCAGAGACCCCAAGGAGGCGAAGGCCTGACACTGGCCTTCGCGAGGGCGCGGGCGCGCCGATCGCACGCCGGGATGGGCGCGGAGCCTTTGGTTTGAGCGCCCATGCGGGCGACCTCGTTGGGGCCCGAATAGACGCCCAACGCGGTCTGGAAACGCGTAGGTCAGGCGCCTTGGAACCTATTTCTTGCGAGCGCGGAATCGGTCGTTTGACGGTCGAATCCTCGCGACGACCATCGGGAGAGTCCCGGACTGTCGTCCCAGACGGTCGATCAGGTCATGAAGGTCGGCCATGCGGGACAATGCGCTAGTCAGAGCTTCTTGATTGGATGACCGGTCTGACCCAATGCTGCCAATGCCGGGTGCGCTTTTGCGCGAGTGTGTGCGTCGATCAATTTGGTGTTCAGAGGATGGACCGAGATCGCGCAGAAACCACCGATTTCGATAAGGTCCCCACGAATTGACCGCACGAACCAGCGATTGACTCCACGTCGTGACTTCTGACAATTATCATCTAAGCACGCCAGACCCATTGACATGTCATGGCCAAACAGATGAATTTTTTTGGAACAACTGTGCGGATCGCAGATGTAATTTTTGCCGTTTTATCACTAAGCTTGGTTCATTTCGCTGGGTTTTTCTTAACTAACTTTCCAAATTCGATAGGCTTTTTGCTAGACTATAGTTTTTATATTTGGTTTTATTTTCAATTCTTTATATATATTGGAGTTTCTTTATTTTATCTCGGTTAATATTACTATATATCCCAATTTGTCTTCTTTTATTTATGTCTATGATAGCGCTTATTGTAATGCTATTTAGTAAAGAAAAGAAAAAGTGGATTGTTGCTCTGCTTTCGTATCCAAAAAATACTAATTATGTTGAGTCTATTTATAGTGACACCTTCGGATGGTTTACTATTTTCGTTTCATTCTATATATTTGGAATAATATATCTTCAGAATCAATTTATGTATTTGCTTTTAGATTTTCTAGTTCTAATAATTGTTTTTCTAGCGTTTTTTATAAAAACAAATGTTCGTTCCTTTAAAACGATACGTCGACAATTTGCAAGACTCCGTAATTACAAAAAGTTCATCGCGTCGAAAAAATTCAATATCTCTTTGATAATATGTATCGTGTTAATATTGTCTTTTGATGCTGGTAATAAAAGATTCCATTTTCTTACAAATACGCAAAATATTATTGGAATGTCTGATCCTGATGGGAATCAATATGGAGTTGTTGGGTTCATTGGTGGCAGTCCACTGAAAGTACGGAAATTGGATAATTGTATGGAGTTTTCTGTGATGATTGAAGGAGAGGTGCTTTCTGCCAATCGTTGCACAAGTGGATCAGTGGAGTAAATTATCGAGTCTGGCGCAATATCCAGAAACCACCCTTTTTGCGCTCTCTTGAAGCGTCGCCTCTTGGCACAACCCAGACATTTGCCATCACACCGGTGGAGGCCTGCTATGTGTCGCGAAGCGGACCTTCGACGCTTCGTCCGTTTTCCGCTGCATTGGGGACCCGCCCAGATGCGGCGCTGAACGGTAACCGATGACCCACTGACGACATCGAGCTGCGCGATGCGATGCCGGGTTCGGACAGGGTTGGGGCCGTCGCTGGCCGGCAGCCAAATGCATGCGAGTTGGTGAGCCGGACTACTTCGGGTGTTGAGAGCCCCATAGCCGCAGGGCATCTATCGCGGCGCGAAGCTGCTGGCCTTTCTCGGTCAGGCTGTATTCCACCTTCGGCGGGACGACGGCGAATACCTGACGCCGCACGATACCGTCCGCCTCCAGCTCTCGGAGCTGTTTCGTCAGACTGCGCTGCGTGACGTTCCCGACCCGGCGCGACAGTTCGTTGAAGCGCAGGATCCCGTCCAAGAGGTGGTAGATGATCAACCCCTTCCACTTGCCCGCGATCTGCTCGAGCGCCGCCTCGACCGGGCAGCCCTCGCTGCAATCGTAGCGCTGGAAGCGCGCGCCGGCCTCGATGGCTTGATCTACAGTATCCATTTGATCCCTATATGCCCAAAATGTGCGTACTTGCACAGATGCGCCTATTCCGCCTAATGCCGGTTCACCGCGAAATTGTCAAAGCAAGACGTGCCATGGCCTTGACCATTCTAGCCCAAATCACTGCCGTCGCGGGCAAGGATGACCTTGCTTGATTGGCTTTGGCGCCGGGAGAAACATCATGAAAGCCGTCGGTTATATGAGACTTGGGGACATCGAGAGCGATGACAGCCTGGTTGACTTCGAGGTGGAACGGCCCTCTCCGACCGGGCGCGACCTGTTGATCCGTGTTCACGCGGTCTCGGTCAACCCGGTGGACTACAAGGTGCGTAACCGGCGCCCGCCGGAGGGTGATCAGCCGAATGTGCTGGGCTTTGATGCCGTGGGCGAGGTCGTCGAGACCGGCGACAAAGCCGCCGCTTTCAAGTTAGGCAATCGGGTGTGGTATGCTGGTGTCATCAATCGCTCTGGCACGAACGCTGAATATCACCTGGTCGATGAGCGTATTGTCGGCCAGAAGCCGAAAACGGCGTCCAACGCCGAAGCCGCAGCCCTGCCGCTCACCTCGCTGACCGCATACGAGATGCTGTTCGACCGGCTTCGCGTCACCGATCCGGTGCCGGGCGCGGCGCCGGCTGTCTTGATCATCGGCGGCTCCGGAGGGGTCGGCTCGATTGCAATCCAGCTTCTCAGGGCGCTGACGGATCTGACGGTGATCGCGAGTGCCTCGCGCCCGGAAACGCAAGCTTGGGTGAAGGAACTCGGCGCCCATCATACCGTCGATCACGGAGAGCCCTTGCCGGAACAGGTCGAGGCTCTTGGGATCGGTGCCCCGGGCTTCGTCTTCTCGACCACACACACGCATCAATATGTCGGCCAGGCGGCCGAACTGATCGCGCCGCAGGGCAGGTTCGGCCTGATCGACGATCCCGAGACCATGGACATCATGCCGTTCAAGACCAAAGCAGTGTCGACCCACTGGGAGCTGATGTTCACTCGGCCGCTGTTCCAGACTGCGGATATGGCCCGGCAGGGCGAAATCCTGAACGACGTAGCGAAGCTGTTCGATGCCGGAAAGATCAGGTCAACGGCGACCGAGGCGCTTGGGACGATCTGCGCGGAGAACCTGAGACGTGCCCACCTAACTCTTGCAAGCGGAACGGCGCGTGGCAAGCTGGTGCTGGAGGGGTTCTGAGGCACACTTGGCATTCGGCGCAAAGGCTTTTCGCCGAGCACCGACAACGCCAGCATCGGCGAGCATCCATTGACCGGAACAACTCGGGAAGCGCGTTCTGGCACGAAGCTGGCATCGGCCCAGCGGCGTCGCACAATTTTAGGATCTCGGGAAGCCGCGGGCCCGGTTCAAAACTGTCGATCTGCGGTCCTACTCATCATCCGGCCTGCCCCGCAGCTGCTTCACCGCGCCCCGGCGTGCTTTCGAATCCAGCCGGCGCCGTTTCGAGGCCAGGGTCGGCCGGGTCGGCAGGCGGCGCTTCGGTCGCTCGGCGGCGGCGGCGATCAAGGCGACCAGCCGTTCCATCGCCTCGGCCCGGTTGCGCGCCTGGCTGCGGTGGCGCTCGGCCCGGATCACCACGGCACCATCGGTGGTCCAGCGCCGGCCCGCCAGGCGCCTCAGCCGCGCCTTGACCGCCGGGCTCAGATTGGGCGAGCGCGCCGCCTCGAACCGCAGAACCACTGCAGTCTCGACCTTGTTGACGTTCTGCCCGCCAGGGCCCGAGGCGCGCGCGAAGCTCTCGGTCACCTCCCAGGGCGCGATGGCGATCTGTGGTGTGACTTCGATCATCCCTACGTTCTCGTCCGCCGGACCCCGCGCGAGCATTCCGTCAAGCTGATGACCTCGTCCATGGTCACCCGCCGCGGGATCCTACCTTGACGGCAATGGACCGGGGGAATTGCTTCCCAGCCGCTCCAGGATGGCGAGATACCGCGCTCGAACAGCGCAGGCCTGCGGGAATCACTTGTAAGATAAGCCAGCGCGCCGATTGTGTCTTCCTGTGTCATCGCGAGAACAAAAAGAACTCCGGCCACGTTGTTGAGGGCATAGCTGACGTTGCAATTCACCCCGCGGTCATTGTAGGTGATCAGCGGCCATAAGAGTTAACAGAATGCACCAACAAAGCCCCTGCCCAAATTGCCGGAAAGGGTCGATGACCCATTTCTACTCCGCTGGCCCGGCGCCGACCAACAGTGTGCTCCTCCTGACGACCGAGGCGGAGGCGAAGTCATTCCCCACCGGCGACATCGATCTCGGCCTCTGCGGCCGTTGCGGGTTCGTTGGCAATATGAGCTTTGACCCAGCGCTCACAGAATATTCGGAGCGGTATGAATCCACCCAAGGCTTTTCGCCGACCTTCAACCGGTTCCACGACCAGCTTGCACGGGATCTGATCGAGAAATTCAACATCCGCGGCAAACGGATCATCGAGGTCGGCTGCGGTAATGGCGACTTCCTGATCTTGCTCTGCGCGCATGGAAACAACCGGGGGGTGGGCTATGACCCGGCCTTCATCGCGGGTCGCGAGGAAATCCCCGAAGACGTCGAGGTCGCGTTCAAGACCGAGTTCTTCACGCGGGACCATGTCAACGAGCCAGCGGATCTATTCTGCTGCAAGATGACGCTGGAGCATATCAAAAACACCGCCGAGTTTGTCGAAGTGATCGCCGAAGCGGTGCGCGACAAGCCCAATAGCCTGGTCTTTTTCCAGATCCCCAATGCCGGGCAAATGTTCGAAGAATTGGCGTTCTGGGAGATTTACTACGAACACGCCTCCTACTTCACCAAGCAATCGCTCGAGCATTTGTTCCGCGCGCTCGGGCTTGATGTGGTCGAGACCTGGACCGGATACGAAAATCAATACCTGATGATCGCCGCACGCCCGGCAGACGACCCGGCGCCGCCGGAGCCGGCCGATGCCTCTGCGTTCGCGCTTGTGGACCGGTTCAAATGCGGTGTCGCATCACGTCTCAAGGAATGGCGCCAACGCCTGGACACCTGGTGCGATCAGGACAAGACCGTCATCCTTTGGGGCGGCAGTTCACGTACGGTGTCGTTCATCTCGACCCTGGGGCTGGGACCCGAAATCGCCTATGTGGTCGATATCAACCCGCACAAATCCGGGACCTATATCGCTGGCAGCGGCCACCTGATCGACACGCCGGATATCCTGGAACGGCGCCCTCCGGATGTGGTGATCGTGATGAACCCGATCTATTGCGACGAGATCGGCAGCGATATCGCGAAAATGGGCTTGTCTCCAGAGATCGTGGCGGTTTGAGCGGTAGCGCGCGCATCGGCCTCTACCTTCTGGTCGAGGCGAAATTCCTTAGACGCGGTGCGTAGTCGGACGGCGGTCAGGGCGCTGCTGCGCCAGCCAGATCGGCACCGGGCCCAGAAGCCGGTCCACCGGAGCGAAGTCGTCGGTCAGGAACACCAGCCGATCCGATCCCACGGCGCTGATCATCCTATCGAGCGGCAAGCGGACCCATTCGCGGCCGAATCCATATTCGGCCTCCAGGGTGTCGCTGGGCGTCTCTCGGTCCGAGGCGAGCACGATCCAGGTTGTTCTGATCTCGATCGGCAGCACGTTATCGCGGTCGATCCAAAGCTCGACGCTGCGGAAGGCCGCGTTCAGCGTCTGCGCAAGCGACAGCATGAAACGCGGTGTCGGCAGGGCATCGACGACGTTTAGAACATAGACCCCGCCAGGTTTGAGCCGGGAAGCGACGAGTTCGTTGAATTCATGCGTGACCAGGTGCTGGGGGATCGAGATGTCTTGGAACGCATCACCGAAGACGGCATCGAAACGTGCGTCATCGACAAGCCCTTGCGGCACCGGCCGCTGTTTTCTTTGGAGGCCCCCTCGAAATTTTGGAGCTCATTTTCATCTATCGCGTGTAGTTGGTGAGGTCTCGACTCTTCGCCCAGAAACAAGCGATCGCCCCAACCTACCTGGGGCGGCCCCTGCTACACGACTACTGGGACACTCTATTTACGCTGCCTGTGCGGACACCGCCGCGTTGGCAATTGGACAGAACCGGTCCAGTTACGCATAACGAAGAAACCTTAAGCACGCACACTGCACATCTGAAGGTCGCTCTTGGAAGCGTCTCGATCAGACAACACGTGGCAAATCGAAACCTTTCAGAGATTAATTAAAATTTCTTGGCGCACTCGATCACGCCGCCGAGTGAACGGGTCAATCGAGGAGGCGTTCCACGACTCTTTTCGCGTTCCCAAACTCTTAGATCAATGTTGATCCGGATACACAGAGAAACGCTAGTCTAAGCTGGATGCGCTTCATCAGGCCGGTAGCTTGTAAGTGCCTATGTAGGTACACTGTTCGAGCATCACGGTCCGCCTCAGAGAGATGGAGGACGTCCAGTGAACCTGAAAGATCTCGTCGAAGAAACGCTCTGCTCGATCATCGATGCGGTTACCGAGCTGCAAGCAAAGTATGATGGGTCGGAAGCGCTGATCAATCCTGCACAGTCTCACACTGAAAACGATCAGTCTGAAGAGCATACATCGCACGAAGATGTTCGGCGCATCCAAACTGTCGCTTTCGACGTGGCGGTAACGGTCGCGAATGAGACCACTGGTGAAACAGGCGGCAAGATGAAGGTTCTTCCCGTTGATCTGAGCACAATGAGGGAGAGTGCGACGTCTGGAGAGCAGCTGAGCCGCATTCGTTTCGAGATTCCGGTCTCACTTCCAATGAGCAGTGACGACGAACGACATGCCGCCCTGCTGAGCGAAGAGCGCGAGCGAAAGCGGGAGATGATCGATCATGCAAGAGAGCGCTCACGTCTACTTTCGGAAGACGAGTGACGGCGATATCATTCCTATTCCCGATGCCGCACGCATCAGGCTTTCTCTATCTCTCAACTCTGGCGCTCTTTGTTCGATTAGTTGTCAAGAATAGGCCGCCGCGAGGGACTGGGTGCGACGGCCATTCGTCATCAAATGGCTTGGTGACTGACCAGACAACCTCTGGTCGATCGGATAACCCGTCAGGCGCCAACATCTTTCGGTAAAGGGTGGCTGCTCCGGCGAGTAGGCAACAAGCGAAGCGGCCACCACGCGTCCAGAATCCGCGCAACCTGTCCAGTGGCTGAAAAAATCGCAGGATAGCAATCGACTGCGGATTGCTACCAATGTCATGCAGATGAAATTTGCGGCAAACAGAAACCGCGGGTACGCTCAGGATCAAATCTCAACTTAACCAAGAGATTCGATACATATTTAAATCTATAGTAGCAATCGGACAATTAATTATACTGGCCAGTTCAATTATATTCAAAAACTGATAATGTTTTGAGTTCATGAACTCTCGACGATAACTCCCATGGAAAGAGCCAAATGCACAGAATAATCTTGAATTTCATTGCCGACGATGCCGGCGCCATCACCATCGATTGGGTCGCTCTGACGGCTGGCATCCTGCTGCTCGGTATCATGGTCGTTTACGCGATCTTCAACAACGGCGTGTCCACGCTGGTCTCGAGCGTCAACTCGACGTTGGAGTCTGCCGGCGCGGGCGTGAACATCGGCACTCTGGAAAACCAGAACCCGTAATCGCCGACGTAGCACCTAGATATCGAAGGGCGCCTAAATTGGGCGCCCTTCTTTTCGTTCGCAGCCCAGCGGGCCTTACATCTGGGCCGGTTCTAATCTTGCCGACACCTTGCCAGTGTAGGGCTTTCCCTTGCCAAGCAGGAAGTAGTCGAACGAAATCGCTGCGCGGCACACAGCGGCCAGGAACGCGTCGTCAACGTCGCGGTTGATGACCAGCCGCTCGAAGCCGTCCAGCACCTCACGGTCGCTGGTGACCGCGGTCAACCGCTCGGGGGCGGCGTCCCAGTCGATCATGCTGGTCATGCCTGGGCCTCCATGATCCACTTGGCCCCCGCGAAGACGCTCCGATAGAGCCGCCCGTCAAGATCGTCCTTCCATCCCTGGAGCTCAAAACTATCGGGACTGCCGAACGCGAAATCATCGCTCTGACGATCGCTGTAGATTCCGAACCCTAGGCGAAGTTGGCACAGAAGCCCGGCAAGCGTGGTCGCGGTGGTGGAGGCCAGGACCAACCTCATATCCCATTCATGTGTGTCCGTCGCCAGAATGATCGGGTGATAATCATCCTCGGGGTGAGCCCGGTATGCTGCAACCATGCGATCGAAGCTCTCGGTCCAATTCTGATAGGCGATCACGGCGGGATCGGTGGTGTTGGGTTCCGATTTGGACTTTGAAGTCCCACTCGCGCCAGCGGCCACCGGCAACAGGACGGCAGGCGCGGCAAGGGCAGTACGGCGGGTGATATCGTTGGTCATGTCATCCTCCATTCTCAGGGTGCGAATTGCACCTGGATCACTGGTTTTCAGTGCTGAAAGTGGAGGTTTGTGTGGGGAAGGATCGACCGCATGTCGGCAAAGTCGTTTAATATTAAACGCTTACCTTTGTAAAGTGGTGGAGCCGAGGGGATTTGAACCCCTGACCTCTGCAGTGCGATTGCAGCGCTCTCCCAACTGAGCTACGGCCCCAGGTGCCACCGTTCCGGCGCGCGCTTCGTCTATGCCCGGGCGTGCTGGCTGTCAAGCGGCATGGGGCCGCCCGCGGGCGCCGCGCCCGGCCTTGATCGCACGGGCGCGGGCGGCTACAGACCAGGGGTTCCGCACCGGCCTCCCCGAACTCGCCTAAAGGAGCCCCGCATGGCCTCGTTCCTGATGATCTTCGGCCTGATCGTCGATATCTGCTTCTTCATCATCATCGCCCATGTGGTGCTGAGCTGGCTGATCAATTTCGACATCGTGAATCTGCGCCAGCCGGTAGTCGCGCAGATCTGGCATGGGCTCAACCGGCTGACCGAGCCGGTCTACCGGCCGATCCGCCGGATGCTGCCGGATCTGGGCGGAATCGACATCGCGCCGATGATCGCGCTGGTGGGGCTCTACGCGCTGCAGATCGTCGTCTACAACAACCTCGCTCCGATGGCCTATGGCGGCTGAGTGGCGGCGCGCGCCTGGACGCAAACCGCGAGCGGCCTGCGCCTGAGGGTGCGGCTGACGCCCAGGGCCGGCCGCGATGCTCTGGGCGGCATCCGGACGGACGAAACGGGCCGGTCCCGCCTCTTGGCCAAGGTCGCCAGTCCGCCGGTCGGGGGCGCGGCCAACACGGCCCTGATCAAGCTGGTCGCCAAGGCGCTCGGCGTCCCGAAATCCTCGGTGGCTCTGGTCTCGGGCGATGCCGCGCGGGTCAAGACGCTCGAGATCGCGGGCGATCCCGACGCTTTGGAGGCGCGCTTGAAGGCTCTGATCGCGTGATTGCCAATCCGAGGCTCCGGCGCTACTTTCCCAGATGCGGGGTAGCGCGATCTCCCGCTGTCAGGCAGTCCCTGCCCAAGCATCGCATCAATCCCCTTGCTTGAGGGAGCGATGTATCATGCCTGACTTCACCCTTCCCAATCTCGATGCCGGAACCGCGCTCGCCCGCCACCAATCCGGCGAGGCCGTGCTGATCGATCTGCGCAAGCCCGAAGCCCGAACCGCCTCGGGCGAGGCGCTGCCGGGGGCGCTGATCCGCGATCCCTTCGCGCTCGGCCACGACGATCCACTGACCGAAGACGAGCGCCCGCTGATCGTCTTCTGCGTCCATGGCCACGAGGTCAGCCAATTCGCCTGCGCGCTCTTGATGCTCCATGGCCGTGATGTTCACTACGTCGAGGGTGGTTTCGCGGCACTGAAAGGCGCAGGCGCCGAGACCCAGCCGCTTGGAGGGCCCGATGGCAAAGCCTGACTTCGCGCAAGCGCTCAAGGTGCACCTGAAGATCGGCTTGCTGTCTTTCGGCGGGCCAGCGGGCCAGATCGCGCTCATGCAGCAGGAAATTGTCGAGCGCCGGGGCTGGGTGCCTGCGCAGGCCTTCGACCGGGGGCTCTCGTTCTCGATGATGCTGCCCGGGCCGGAGGCCCAGCAGCTTGCCACCTGGCTCGGCTGGCGGCTGCATGGGATCGCCGGCGGGCTGGCAGCGGGACTGGCCTTCATCCTGCCGGGCGCCGCGCTGATGATTGGGCTCGCCTGGCTGGCCGCCGCTCATGGGCAAGTGCCGCTGGTCGCCGCGGTCTTTGCGGGTGTCCAGCCCGTGGTGATCGCCCTGGTTCTAGGCGCCATGCTGAAGATCGCCCGCCGCGCCCTGACCGCGCCGGCACATTGGGCCTTGGCCGTGGCCGCTTTCGCCGGGCTTTACCTGGCGGGCCTGCCCTTTCCCCTGATCATCGCGCTGGCGGCGATCGCGGGGCTGATCATCGGCGGGGACCGCGAGGCGCAGCCGCAGGCCGAGGCCGGCCCCGGCCTTTGGCGCCACCTTGCGGTCATCTGCGGCATCACCGCGGCCCTGGTCTTGACGGTCTACGCGCTGGTTGCCACGGCCCTCGGCCACCATCCCTGGCACGGCGTCGCCGAGCTTTTCACCACCGCCGCCTTCGTAACCTTCGGAGGCGCCTATGCGGTGCTGCCTTTCGTTGCGGAAAGTGCGGTCGAGACCTATGGCTGGCTCGATGCGGGCCAGATGCTGAACGGGCTCGCCATCGCCGAAGCCACGCCGGGGCCCCTGATCCTGGTCAACACCTATGCGGGTTTCTTCGCCGGCTGGTCGGCGGCCGGCACCGGGGCGGCGGGCGCGCTCAGCGCGGCGCTCGCCACCTTCTACACCTTCGCCCCCTCGTTCATGCTGATCCTGGGCTTCGCCCCCGCGGTCGAGCGGATCCAGAACGTGCCCTGGGCGCGCCGGGCGCTGGCTGGAGTTTCGGCGGCGGTTGTGGGCGTGATCCTGAACCTCGCGCTCTACCTGGCCGAGGCGAGTTTCCTGCCCGGGGGGATCGCGCAGCCGGAATGGGTCAAACTTGCGCTCTTCACCATCGCGCTGGTCCTGGTTTTCCGCCTGAAAGCGGGGATGCTGGCGCTGGTCGGACTTGGCGTCGCAGCGGGCCTGATCTTGGGCCTGATCGGCCTGCTCTAAAGGCGCTAGAGCAAAACCGGATCAGACTGATTCAGTCTGAAACGGTTTTGGTCTAGAGTTCAATCACACCATCAGCGGTCCGGATCCGCGCCGTTAGCCGGGTCGCGCCCTCTCCGGGCAGGAAGCGGATCGGACCCTCGACCGCGCCCAGCGCGCGTTGGGCCGCCCCGGCGCCCGCGCCGGAGATCTCCAGGCCCTCGAAGCCCAACCCCTGGTCGCCCAATCGCCTGGCCGGATGCAGGCCACCGGTCCAGCGGATTGTCAGCGGCCAGGCACCGCCCAGCGGCAGGGCCGCGCCGCGCGGCAGCACCACCTGCCAGGTCAGATCGTCTCGCGCCAGCGACAGCGGCGGATCGCACTCGACGGGCGGCGAGATCGCGTCCAGGTCATCCACCGAGACCGCCCAGGTGATCAGGACCGGCCCCTGTGCAAGCTGGGATTGGACCTCCGCGTCGTCGAAGCCGAACCAGCGCGGACGGTCCGGGCGCGCGCCGTCCGGATCGACCGCGATCACCTCGAGATAGCAATCCCCCAGGCCCCAGAGCGCGTTGTGGGTGCCCATTGCCGCGTGGACGCCGCCGCCGGCCGGTCCCACGCCCAGTTTATCCTCGGCCCAGGCGCGCCCTTCCTCCAGGCTTGCCGCCGCGATCACCAGATGGTCCAGCCGCACACCCGCCATGTCGCCTCCTTTTTCGCCCGCCTTTGCAATCGCCGATCCCTCCGATCATATATCACCCATTGCGGCTTTGCCGACTCGTTCGCTGCCGCTAGGTTGATCCGAGCCGCCGGAACTCGGTCTGGGAGTGGGAATTGCAATGCGCAACGCCATAGCTTCGGTGCTGATGGCTGGATGCCTGGCCGCCGTGCTTGTGCCTGGGCCGCTCTTTGGCCCGGCCGCAGCGCAGGACGACGCCCGTCGGCTTAGCCACATCGCCGGCAATGTCTGGCGGTTCCAGAACAAGTTCCACTTCTCGGTCGTAATCGATACCGAGGATGGGGTGATCGTGACCGACCCGATCAGCCCCAGCGCCGCAACCTGGCTGGACGAGATCATCGCCAGCCGTTTCGCCAAACCCGTCACCCATCTGGTCTACAGCCACAGCCATCTGGACAGCGCCTCGGGCGGGCGCGTCTTCGCCGACACGGCCACCGTGATCGCGCATGAGAACGCGCCCGCGGAAATCCACCGCGTGGTGCCGGACTACCGGTTCTCCGAGCGGATGACGCTCAGCTCGGGCGATCATACGATCGAGCTGACCTATCTGGGCCCGGGCCACGGCACCGATCTGGTCGCAATGGTGATCAGGCCCGAGAATGTTGCCTTCGTGGTCGATCTCATCTCGCCGGGCCGGATCGGCTACAAAGACTTTCCGGGGGTCGATGTCGGCGACATGATCGACCAGATCAAAAAGGTCGAGAGCCTGGATTTCGAGATCCTGGCGCCCGGCAATGGCCGGCTTGGCACCAAGGCCGATCTCGTCGCGGGGCGCGACTATCTGGAGTGGCTGCGCGACGCCGTCGCCGCCGAGATCAAAGCAGGCAAAAGCGTCGATCAGGTGGTAGAGGACTTGGATACGAGCGCATATTCGAACCTGCTCGCCTATGACGTCTGGCGCGACCTCAATATCCAGGGCATGGCGCGGTGGCTGAAGGAATCGGGCCAAGTCCCCTGATTGAAGAAATTTCTAAGCGGGAGGAAAATTCATGCTTCGAACCATCTCCACCAAGGCCCTGCTCCTGGGCTTGCTCGGCGCATTCCTTCTGTCGCCCTTTGGAACCGCCGGCCCGGCATTTGCCCAGGACACGGTCCGCGAATTGACCCAGGTCGCCGGCAATGTCTGGCGCTTTCAGAACAATTTCCACTATGCGCTGGTGGTCGATACCAGCGACGGCGTGGTCGTGGTCGACCCGATCAGCGCCGATGCCGCGCGTTGGCTCGAGGCCGAGATCGCGTCGCGGTTCGACAGGCCTGTCACGCATCTGATCTACAGCCACAGCCATGGAGACCATGCCTCGGGCGGCACGGTCCTTGCCGACACCGCTACGGTGATCGCCCAGGAAAATGCGCCCGACCAGATGGACGGCGTCGCCCCGGACATCCGCTTCTCCGAGCGGCTGAATTTCCGCTCGGGCGGGCACCGGTTCGAGCTGACCTATCTGGGGCCCGGCCACGGAACCGATCTGCTCGCCCTGGTCGTCAGACCCGAGAACGTCGCCTTCATCGTCGACGCCGTGTCCCCCGGGCGCCTGCCCTATCGCGATTTCCCGGGCGCCGACATCGCCGGGCTGATCGAACAGATCGAGCGGGTCGAGGGCCTCGATTTCCAGATCCTGGCCCCGGGCCACAGCCGGCTGGGCGAGAAGGCCGACGCCACGGCCGCGCGGGAATACATCGAATGGCTCCGCGGCGCGGTCGCGGCCGAGCTCAAGGCCGGCAAGGGCATCGACGAGGTGGTCGAGACCCTCGACACCAGCGCCTATGCGGATCTCGGCGCTTATGAGCGCTGGCGCGACCTGAACGTCCAGGGCATGGCGCGCTGGCTGCAGGAATCGGGCGAGGTCGACTGACGACCATGGCGACGCCCCCCGCCTACAGCTTCACCGAACGCTCGGAGATCGAGCGCGGCTTCGCCCGGGTGTTCCAGGACGAGATCGTGCCCCTGCTTGACCGCCACGAAGCGCGCCGGCGCAAGATGAAGCGCAAGGCGCTGAAGGGCATGGGCGTATCCGGCGTGGCCGGGGCCGGGGGCGCGGGTGGCTCGTATGGCATGGGCTTCGCCGATGGGCTCTACCTCGCGCCGATCTTCGGTGGGGCCGGC
>JAOTXT010000108.1 GCA_029862205.1 Paracoccaceae bacterium | reverse complement strand
CCATCAGCGCGGCAAGCTAGCGAGCAGGACGCAGCCATCCAGACCAAAAAACGTTGGCCCGGCAAGCGCTGGAACCTCTCGATATAAGAGCGTCTTTGCCGGGCAAACCTGCGCAAGCGGATTAGATCATGCCTGCTCGGGAATAGCGAGTTCTGTGCGGGCAGGTGATGTGGAGTGGTGAAGTCATGTCGATGTGGAAGAGTTTGGATTGTGCGATGCGTGAGTTCCTATGTGACGAGCACGGCGGATATACAATCTGGGGTCTCACCTGGTTCATGATCTATCTCGCGATTGGCGGTTTGGCGGTCGACGTGACCGACGCCTATCGCAATCAGATTCTGCTCCAAGCAACGGCAGACTCCGCAGCACTGGCGGCCGCACGAGAGCTGCCGGACGAGAATGCCGCGGCGGCCGCCGCAATGACGTCCGCAGCAGACAATCTCAACCAGAGCATCTACGGCAACGTGCTCTCTTCGAATGATGTCTTCTTTGGCACCTGGGACTTCACAACGCGGACCTTTACTGAAGGCACGGCGGTCCCGAACGCAGTTCGGGTGATTACCCGGCGCGCGAGCCAGAACAACAACGCCGTGGCGATGAACTTCCTGCGGATCCTCATGTTGGTCGGAATCAATCCGGAGTTCGATGTCACCACCGAGGCGATCGCCGTCGGCTACCTTCCGGGTTGTCTGAGGGATGGCATGATCGCCATGAACCAGCTCGATATCAGAAGCAACAACAGCCATGTTAACGGTATCTGCCTCCACGCCCAGAACGCGGGTGTTGATTTGCAGAACGGCAACTATTTCGAACCGGGCGTCCAGGTCAGCCTGCCGGATTTGAACATGCTGCCGAACCGGGCCAGTCTCTATTCCAACAATCCCGGACTGCAAGAGGCGCTTCGCGAGGGTGACATGTATCCCCGCGATGTGAATCGGATCAACGACATCATCAATGGGCTCCGGAACATGGATCCGGATTATCTGCCGGACTTCATGGTGGATATCCACCCAAGCACTGGCCAGCGCACGGTCAAGCCCGGGGTCACCAAAACGACTGGAAATAGCTTGCCCAATGTATTGGTGCCGAACACGGTCTACGACATCAGCTGCAACGGACAAGAAAAGCTTCCGGGAACCGTCATGACCATGGTTGTCGTGGTGGCCGATTGCCGGATCCAATCTTCCTCCGGCACGCACATCATCGATGGGGTTGTCGCCACGTCCTACAGCGGAAACAACGCCTCAATCAAGATGGCCGCACAGACGAATCTCGGCTTGGCCGACAACTGCCTTGGCGGGGGCGGCGTCGAACTCTACACGCCCGGTGATATCCATATCTCCGCCCAAGGCGATTGGCACGGACTTCGAATCGTCGCCGGCAACGATGTCCAGTTTACGGCGAACAACAACGGTGTCTATGGCATGTCGGTCCAGGCCGGGAACGATATTGACTACACGTCAAACAATTCCTACGGCGGTTGCACTGGCGGTGTGCCTGGCAACGTGGCCACCCATTACAAATTGGTTCACTGAAGCAAACATCAGATTGCCGGCGGGCTTCCTCAGATCCACTCGCCAGCAAGCGTTCGGAAGCGGACTGGCCCCTCAACGCACCTCCGCCGCCAAGAGCGGCGAAAACGACAACCATTTCAAGGTGGCACAGTTCGGAGCGGCCGTTTCACTTGGATGTGTTGTTGAGCATATCTATTGACAGACCCTGAATCTCCTACAGGAATGGGCGATCGAGGTTTAGCGAAGCGCAGATCATCACGTTGCCTAAGAATCGCATCCTAGAATCCAACGCACTTCACACTCACACACCAAACTAAGAATCTCGGGATGAATATCGCCCGGCCGCCCGGGGAGGGCTGGGCGTTTTCCTGTCCGCTCGTGGCCGTCAACCTGTGGCCGCTTGGCGTCGTAGAACTGGATTGCTCTAAGTTTGAAAGAGTCACTGAGCGGTCGTTGACGCGTGATGGACTCCAAGATCAGAACTATTATGTATAAAAATCTAAATTGAATAATATACCAGAAATCAATTTATAGTTGTGACCAAATAAAATTAATTGCCTTCAAATTGTCATAAATAAAGAAACGCTAAAGCGGAATTATTAACTTTCGTTTTACATAGGTTCTGACCTATTTGTAGATTGGCCGTCTCGAGTATGTGTGGCGAGTAGAACGTGGTGGGGCGTGGGCACGATGCTTGACGGTAAATTGGGCGAAGAAGCCGGCTTTGCGAAGAACGCGCAAAGCGGAGAACAGCTAGGCGGTGGCCATCGCCGGTCCACGTTGACGCCGATTATCTTTCTGATTCGGGCCCACAATCCATTCTGACGCCTGCAATCACCGGATTTGGCACGGGCTTTTCGCTCATTCTTGCGATCGGCGCACAAAACGTATTTGTGCTCCGTCAGGGATTGATGGACCTTCATGTCTTCTGGGTATGTCTCATTAGCCCCAAGGACGACGCTCACGTGCTGGGTCTCGAATGCGCAAAGTTGACCCCAGGCTGATCTAGGGTATCAGCTTCCTACTTCGGCCGACTGCCGCAGCGAGACGCCATCTATGCGCCAGGTGTCGCCGATCAGACGCATCTCATAGACGGCATGAAAAAAACGCCCTTGAGCGTCCTGGAGCGAGACTATTTGTTTGGGACCCTTTGCGGTGTCGAGGATGTCAATCATCTCGTAGCCAGCCGGGCGCCAGATCACCGGATATTCGGTCGCAACAATGTGGCCGAATATCTCCGGTGTGCGGAATTTCGATTTGATGCCGGGAAACGCATGCGCATAGGCTGCATCCAAATCGCTAGCTTCGAACGCCCTATGTTGATCGGCGATCACCGCCTGGATTGCATCGGCTCGCTATTCCCCCCTGGCGGGTAATCCAGCGACCGATACGGCGAGTAAGTGGATTTTCAGTCTCCGCAATTCTCGATCCTCCGAAGGTTTCCCAAGACGCTTGCGAGATGGCGGTATTTCTTCAATGGACGGGTCCCGGGATTGCCTCCCGGGACCCGCTCGATCGATTTTCAGGGAAGCAGAACCTTGTCGATCACGTGGATGACACCGTTGGAGGCCTCGACATCGGCGGCGACCACACGGGAATCGTTCACCATCACGCCGTTCGTGGCGTTCACGGCGATCGGGCGGCCCTGCACGGTCTCTGGCGCGACACGCTTGCCAGCGATGTCACCCGACATCACCTTGCCGGCGACCACATGGTAGGTCAGGACCGCTACGAGCTTGTCCTTGTTCTCGGGCTTCAGCAACATCTCGACGGTGCCGTCGGGAAGTTTGGCGAAGGCATCGTCGGTCGGGGCAAAGACAGTGAAGGGACCATCGCTTTTCAGCGTCTCGACGAGGCCTGCGGCCTGGACAGCCGCGACGAGCGTGTTGAACGAACCGGCGGCGACCGCGGTGTCGACGATGTCGGCGCGGCTCTCACTGCCGGCGACGGCACTCGACCAGCTTGAGACACCAAGAGCGACGGTGGCAGCGGCGGCGGCCATGAGAAATGTGCGTCTGATCATGATTTCCTCCATGAGTGGGTAGCGCGAAGTCGTTAGTGCAAAGGGATACGGCCGGGCACCGAGGATGGATCACGTTGCCGGCCCAATTTTCTGAAATGCGGGTCTCCAGCCGAGCGTGTCAGTGGGATTCGGCTTGGGTTTTCTGGAAACTGGCACCGGGATAACTGATCCAAACCTGGGCGCGGGTACGTAGAAGAAGCTGAAATGAACGATCGGAGCCGGGGTCAGCGCTCCCGCCTCCGATGCCACAGTCAAAGGATAAAGTCCGCTATGTCCTACGCCGCGAGCTACTTCGCCGCACTCGTCTTTTTCCTGGCCATCGACGTCGTCTGGATCAAGACGGTGATGCGACCGATCTTCGAGCGGAATGTGGGCGCGCTCCTGCTTGAAAGCCCGCGGATGGGCGCAGCGGTGAGTTTCTATGCACTCTATGTCGCGGGTATCCTCTACTTCGCCATTGCTCCGGCAATGAGCGCAGAGAGCTGGCGAGTAGCGGCGCTGAACGGCGCGATCATCGGCTTTCTCGCCTATGGCACCTACGAGGCGACCAACCTCGCGACGCTCAAGGGCTGGAGTTACGAGATGCTGGCCATCGACATCGCCTGGGGCGTGGCTCTGACGGCGCTTACTGCTGTCGTAGGGTTCCTCGTGTATCGCTGGATGGCGGGATGAATCTTCAGATGGGCGCAACGGCGCCGATTTCCTGAAGAGCAGTGGAGAAAGATCGAGTATGTGGAAGGCGCTCTCAATTGGACCTCTGGCAGTCGCGCTGTCGCTAACTTCTTCGGGATGCTCGGTGTTCGGCGGCGAGGCGGCTGACGAGCCCGAATATCGTGTCATCGAGCAGGACGGCGATATCGAGATCCGCGAATATGCTGGTTTCGCTGTCGCCAAGACTACTGTGATGGTGCCCTTCGACCAGGCCATAGGTGCCGGCTTCCGGCGGCTTTTCGATTACATTTCGGGCGGCAACCAGAGCGAGGCAAAGATCGAGATGACAGCGCCGGTTCTGACCGAGCCCAAAGGCGAAAAGATCGCGATGACAGCGCCGGTCCTGGCCCAGCCTGGCAATGAAATGCGTGAGGTCACGGCCTCGAGTTTGACTCCTGAGGGGGATGAGAGCTGGACCATCGCTTTCGTTCTGCCGGAAGGTCTCACGGCGACATCGGCGCCGACACCGGCCGATCCAACGGTCACGCTGCGCGACATTCCCTCGCGCCGCGTTGCAAGCATCAGATTCTCCGGCCGGTTCCGGAACGCGACCGCAGAGATGAAGCGTCAGTTTCTGGCGGATTGGCTGGCGTCGCGCGGACTGTCGCACGACGGGGACTGGCGGATCGCAGGCTACAATCCGCCGTGGACGATCCCTGCGCTACGCCGAAACGAGGTCCTGGTGACGCTCGAGTAACTTCTCAGAACTAGGCTGCCAGGGCCCATTGGTCCCGAACGGGTTGGGAAATAGCAACACATGAGTGCGCGCCTGACTGTTGCCTATGGAGCTGACGCCGAGCAGTCTCGGCCTCTTCCGAAAAGAGCCGGTCAAGGATGCGTCCACCCAATGCCCCGCCAAATAGTAGAGGCCGCTCGGTTGTCTCTCTTCAACCCGATCAAGAGAAAGGGATGAGCCGAGCTCGCACCTACCTCGCCCTCACACGCGGCAGGCTCTCAACCATTTTGCCTCGCCTAGCGCTGGATTGCTGTTCGGTCTGCGGCGGCAGAGAGGAAGCTCGTCTGTCCGGTGGCCAAGATCATATTCCAAGGAATGGCTGAGCGAGCCGTGGGATCAGGCTCCGGAACCGGAGCGGTGCATCGGTCACTGCAAGGCAGATACATGCTTCCTCCGGGCCGGCGACCGGCTGGTGTTCGACCGTCGCGTCTGCTTCCTCAACATCGCCGCGCCGGAACCAAGCGCCCTCGTCATAAAACGAGCCTGCGAGGACGAGCGTGAGTTCGAGCCCGCGATGACCGTGATCGGGCACCTTCGAACCGGCCGGGATGTAGAGCAGTCGCGCCTTCGCGCGCGACGCGCCGGTGTCGATCGGCAAATGCCGAACACCGCCGCCGAGGCTGCGCCAACGGAGGCCGTCGACGTCACCGTCGGCGTAATCGCGCAACGGTTGCGGCAGCACGTAAGAGCCGCGCCGTGCGCGTTCCGGAACGGGTGCCGGAGTTGCGGATTCCTTTGTGTTCTCGATCCGGCTGAAAATCGCTTCGAGTTCACCATCAGCAATCTCGGCTTCGGCCTCCTCCTCGATCAGCGAGCCGCCGATCGACTCGGCAAGCTCGAGAGCCTGACGGCACTGCGGGCACAGTGACATGTGGGTGGCCACGAGCAAGCTCGTCGCCTCGTCGAGTTCGCCGGATGCATAGGCCAGGACCAGGTCATCAGCGATATGATGCTTGATTGTCATAGCAAACCTCCTGCCGTCGGTGACAGGCGCGTCCGAAGATGCCCGTAGGCCAGGCGGATGCGAGATTTCACGGTGCCGATCGGAAGGCCGAGCCTTCGGGCGATCGCTTCATGGGGTTGGTCCTCGAAGAACGCGAGCCGAAGTACTTCGCGCTGTTTGTCGCTGAGTTCCGCCATCGCTTCGGACAGATGCTCCGCGCGCTCACGGTAGGTCACGGAGTCCTCGCCATCCGGCACGTTCTCCGGCACGAAAGCCGGGTCATTGGGATCGAATTGCGGCCGTCGCTCACGGCGAAAGGCGTCAATCCGCTGGTTGCGGGCGATCGTGTAGATCCAGGTCGAAGCCGAGGCGCGCGACGGGTCAAACTGATGGGCCTTTGTCCAAATCGCCGCGAAAGTTTCCTGCATCACCTCATCGGTTCGCCCGTCGTCTTCACCATAACGGCGGAAGTAGGACTTAAGCCGTGGCGCGAAATGGCGGAAGAGTGCCGAAAAGGCCTCACGGTCCTGCTCTTGCGCCACGGCAACGAGATGCGCGGACATTTCGTCAAGCTCCGCCGAGCGCGCGCCTCTGTCTTCCGCTTCGGTCATCTCAGCCTGGCTCAGTTCCGCGAGAATGCCCGTCTGACTGAAGCCAGACCGCATCGATGCCAGACGTATCACATTTGATGTGTTCATACCTACTCTACGAACGCATGCGGAAATCAGATCACGAGGGTGTCGGATTTTTTTGTGATCCGCTGTGGCCTTGCGTCCGTAGTAACCATCAAACGAAAAGAGGGCGGAGAGGCAAATCATGGAGCCATTGAGAATTGCAATAGTCGGCGCGGGCATTGCGGGGCTCGGTGCTGCCTGGTTGCTTTCACGGCGCCATGAAGTCGTCCTCTATGAAGCGGAGTCACGCCTCGGCGGACACGCGCGCACGGTCGAAGC
>JAOTXT010000067.1 GCA_029862205.1 Paracoccaceae bacterium | reverse complement strand
GAGCGATGTAGTCGGCCTGAACGTATTCGATGTTGTAGCCGGCCTTCTTAAGCACCTCGCCCATGATGTTCGTGGTGACGAGCTGACCGGTCCAGTCATGCAGCGTCAGCTTGATCGGATCGGACGATTCCACTTGTGCCCCGGCGGGCAGCGCGAAGCCGGCCGCGAGCAATGCGATACCCGCCCCAGCACAGGTCGTGGCACAGGTGTTGAGCAATCTCCGCATCGTTTTGAATCCTCCCGTCGTTGCCCGCGGTCTGGACCCCGTGCCCGCCGCGGTGTCTGGCTCAAAGTGGCGGGAGGCGCGAGAGGGAGTCAATCATGAATGTGGTAATCTGCCCGGATTCTGCACGGTTCTTGTGGAAAACCAGGCGCTAGCTGTGGCAAAGACTCATAGAACGGGAGGAGCAATGATCCTCAGCAAGCGTCAGCTAGGCATCCTGCAGAGCGCCCGGCAGTTCGGCACTGTCGGGATCAGGGATTTGGCGATCGAGTTGGATGTCTCGCACGAGACGATCCGGCGCGACATCCGCCAACTGATCGACCGGGGCGAGCTGGTCAAGCTGAGGGGCGCAGTGCGCCACCCGGATGCCGGGCGCGAGGCGCCGTTCGAACGCCGGCTGCGCGAGAATGTCGAGGCCAAGCGCCGCATCGCGCGCCATGCGGCGGCGATGGTCGCGGACGGCGACAGCGTGATGATGGATACCGGCACCACCACGTCGATCTTCGCCCGGGAATTGCTGACCAAGCGCGGGCTGACCGTGGTGACGAATTCCTCGGACGTCGCTCGAACGCTTGCCACGGTCAACGGCAACAAGGTTTATATGGCAGGCGGCGAACTGCACGGCGACAATGGCGCCGCTTTCGGGCGGTCGGCTTGCAATTTCATCGCCGGGTTCAATGTGCGTCATGCGGTGATTTCGATTGCGGCGGTCAGTGTCCAATCCGGCCTGATGGATTACCACCTGGACGAGGCGGAATTCGCCCGGATCGTGCTCGAGCGCGGCGAGCGAAGGACCGTGCTGACGGATTCCACCAAGTTCGAAAATACGGCGTTGGTCCGCGTCGCCGGGTTCGACCAGGTCGATCTGCTGATCACCGACCGCATGCCCTCCCCGGCGATCAGCAGTGCCCTAACGGAGGCCGGTACGCGCGTCGAAGCAGTCGAGGGTTAACCCACCCTGGCCGCGGAAAAGGCGGGACCGGTTACCCGGTTCCGCCCCATTCGAAGACGCTCACGCAAGATGCGTGATCATTCCAGGGCCGCTTCGAACCCGGTCCGACCCGCCAGGCCCTCGACCGCGATCTCATCGCGAACACCGCTCCGTGACCCGGCGGTGCGCGAGCGAAAATGGGCCGAGAACGCACGCGCACGCTGCATCAGCAACCGAAAGCGCGCTACACGGAAGCTGTTTCCGTGCACCATCACGCTGGGGGTCTTGTTGGCATCCAATATGTAAAGGCGAGCCTCGTCAAAATCCGGAAGGACATCGAGCTCGCCGAAATCAAGGCCGATCTGCTCGCAAAAGTCTTCGATCTGACGGATCTGCCGGGCCGTGAAAACCTGCTCGGCGGAATGCAGCGACGAACCCTTGCTGCCGCCAGATCCCCGCCCCTTCAAACGGCGCGCAACATCGCGATACTTGATCATGACATCGGTAATCCGTCCGCCAATGATCGAGGCCCGGTACTCCTCGACACAGTCGCGTGCTACCTGATTATCGACCAGCACCTGATAAATCATGCCAGGCTCAACCTCACCCTCCGCGATCGGGCATTCGACGAACGCACCACCACCGGCGAAGTTCTCTTCCGGCTTGATCACCGCTTGGCCCCGGAACTGGGTCGGATCGATCTTTGTCGAATATCCGAAAACCCGCCGGAAAATGCGGTCAACATGGCTCTTGCTGATATCGGTGCAACGGCCGTTGACATAGCCGGGCCGCGCCCCGCCATCCCAAGTCCGATCGAAGTGACGCATCCGCGCCAGCGGCATCCCGAACTTTGGACCGAGTTCGGTCCCCTCGGGCACCAAACGGATGCCGGCCAGCATGGCGAGTTTCCAGAAACCATAAAGCCTGCGCGGCACAGCGGGTGACACGACAATATAGTCGCGGCACCAAAGCCGTTGGACCGCATAGATCATATAGATCAGGCCGAAACCCACCGACCGCCTGGGCGCGTAGAGCACCAGATCATAGAGGCGGTCGACCGCCTTTCTTGGCTGATGGTAGGATTTTACTGCTAGGTCCAGGAACGCCACTACTCGCCAACCTCTGACTACGCGCATACACAATCCCCACAACCAAAAGGGGAAAACACATGATGCGATATATCATAAATGTGGCGTAAATCGGAGCGCTGAATGGCAAATTCCGCCCTGAATTAGTCCCAAAATTAAACTAATCAACGGATTCTGGGCTCCGTCAGTGGCAAACTTGTACCGCTCGGAAGTCTTTGAAGAGGCGCTTATGCGGCTGTGGACAATTCTTCCCGACGAAAAGCTGACCGACGACCGGGCCTATCTGCTGGGTTGCCTGAAGGGTGTCTTCGATGACGTCGAAGCGGCCTGGGTCTCGCGCATGGGCGGCGACCTGAAGGAAGCGTCAAGGCCGCCGGACGTGATCTTGAACCTGGTTTCAGCGCACAGCCGTGACCTCCTCGACCGGATTAATGCGTTGGCCGCGCGTTATGGGGTTCCGCTATCGCCGAATTCCGAGGCCGCTTGGCGCACCGAGGACAAGCGCACATATTTGGACGACTACCCGGATGTGATCCCGCCGACCCGGATCGCGCGCGACATGACCGCGATCGAAGCGGCGCTCGCCGACTTCGGCGGCGACATCGTCGTAAAAGACCCATTTGGGATGCGCGGTGAAAACAGCGAGCGTATCGCCAGCGCCAATGATCTGGAAATCGCGCGCCGCATGTTCGCCCAGTCCATTTGCGGTGAACAGAGCCTGGTCGTGCAACCCTATCTCTCGGGCTTCACCAAGGGTGACAAACGGATCATTTTGCAAAGATCGCCGAGGGACGATTTCGAAGTCATCGGCCACTATATGCGAAAGCCACCGCCGGGAGGCTGGAAAAGCAACATCCGAAATGGCGGATTGATGCTCCGGGCAGAGATAACCACGGCGGAACGCGAGATGGCACTCGATATAGCCGCCCGGACCGGTATGGACCACGTGGGGTTGGACCTCGCGTCACATGATGGAAGGCTCTACTATATCGAGCACAATCAGGGATACGGCGGAATTATCGATTTTGACCTGGACAGGGGCGTGCGCAATGTCGCGCGTTGTGCGGAGTTCTTGTATCATCTCGCAAAGCATGGTCGGCCTGATACCTAGACTGGCCGTTATATATTGTGTTTTCTTATACCGTCGGAATTGGCCGACGAGGCTGTGGACACAAGTTTTTGTGGGGCGTCATGAGATTATTTTCCGGAACCGCGGTGAGTGCTTTTTTAGCCCTGGGACTTTACTCCCCGACGGTGGCTGCCCCGCCCTGCCTCTTGACGACCGTAGACGGCTCGTGCCGACCGCTCGTCGCTGCCTCCGGCAAGGCGCAGGCCGAACCGGACACTGATGCCCCGGCCACCGCCTGCCCAATGCCTGCCTTCCCGGGAGCCGAGGGCTTCGGCATGTATGCGACCGGCGGGCGCGGCGGCGCGGTGGTCGTGGTGACTAGCCCAGCTAATTCAGGGCCAGGCACGCTCCGATGGGCGGTCGAGGAGCTTAAGGGGCCGCGGACCATCCTCTTCGCAGTGCGGCGGATCCACCTTGAGAAGAACGTCACGATAAGAAGGGGCAATGTCACGATTGCCGGGCAGTCGGCCGGAGGCGTCGAGATCACCGGCTCCGGGATCACGATCCGCGCAAGCAACGTGATCATGCGCGGGATGCTGATGCGCCCTGGCGACACTGAAAACGGCGCAGATCCCGGCAACAGGGATGCGCTGACCGTATCCGCCGGAAAGGATACGATCAGTCACGTCATCGTCGACCACAATTCGTTTGAATGGGCTCTGGACGAAAACGTCACATTCTACCGTCACGTGACCGATATGACATTCTCGAGCAATATCGTTGCCCAAGCGCTCTATGACAGCATCCATCCGAGCGGCTTGATGAGCAAGGGTCTGCTGCTTCACGCCGGAGGCGGAATGCTGGTCCCCGAGCGGATCACCATCAAGGGCAATCTCATCGCCTATAACAACGCCCGCAATCCATGGGTAAAACACGGCCGCGAGATCGAGATCATCAACAACTATATCTTCGCGCCGGGCGAGCAGCATCGTGCGGTCAATCTGGGCGATTACCGATCGGACAATTACAGCACACCTCAACCGATGAGCGTGAACGTGATTGGGAACTACTATGAAGCGGGCCCGGAAACCCGGAAGATCTCGGACCCGCCAATTCGCCTGCACAACAAAGCCGAGGGCGCCTACTACGTTGCCCGGAACTTGCAGTTCGATCGGTCTGGCCGGCCGATCCGCAAGCCGTTTCACGGCTTGGCCAAGCGCGATGCGATCGACCGTGAGGCCTTCACCACAAGCATCGCGGCCATCGATGATCCGGCAACGGTGAAGGCGTCGATCCTGAAGAACGCGGGCGCGAACCCCGCCGACCGTGATCCGATCGACCGACGCCTGATCGAAGCGGTTATCCGGGGCAAGGGCGGCTTGGTGGACAGCGTCGAGGACGCAGGCGGATACGCGCCACTTCCGCCTTTCAAACTACCGGCCGACTCCGATGGCGACGGACTTCCCGATGCGTTCGAGGCGCTGCATGACTCGGATATTGCGCCCGAAGGCGATGAAGACGGCGATGGCTACACAAACATCGAGGAATATCTGAACGGCTTTTATACCGGGCTCGACATAATGTCGGATCCGGCGGGTTGTGGCTGATCCGCGCCGAACCTCTGGTACTTAGCAGAATGCACGGCCTGGAAAGCGGGAACGTTCCATTCCGGCGTGGATGCGCTTCTCAATGCCTATCTCAGCTTCCGATCGAACCGTGGTCGGGATATGCGCGTGGACCTCACGACATCCGAGCTTTCCACCGAATGGCTCAGAGGCCGAGCGCCGCCCGGCGTTCCTCGGCAAACCCTTGGACCAGGCGGTCGGCCACGAGCGCAAGGATCGCCATGGCCGCCCCGGCCGCGATCCCGAGGCCGACATCGGCCTCGCTGAGCGCGAGGTAGATCGACTGGCCGAGCCCGGTCGTGCCGATCAGCGCAGCAATGACCAGCATGGCGAAGGCGTAGAGGATCGTCTGGTTTAGCCCCAGCAAAATGGTCGGCGCCGCGTAAGGTGCTCGGACCTCCCACATGATTTGCCAGGGTGTGGCACCGGAGGCGACGGCGGCCTCCAAAAGCTCGGGCGGTGTCGTGACCAGTCCGTGACGCGTGTATCGGATCATCGGCACGATCGCATAGGCGCAGATCGCCAGGAAGGCAGAGAACTCGCCGATCTGGAAGAACATGAGGACCGGGATCAGGAAGACGAAAAGCGGGATCGTCTGCAGCATGTCGCAGACCGGTCTCAGCACCCGCCAAGCCATGGGACTGACCGCCGCCGACAGGCCCAAGAGCCCGCCCACCACCGCACAAGCGAAGACCGCCGCGCCCGAGAGATAGAGCGACAGCATCGACCGGTCCCACAACCCCGAGAGCAGGATCAGCGCCAGAGCGCCCATAGCGAAAGCGGCAAGCCTGCGGCCGCCCGCAACCCAGCCCAGTGCGCCCGCACCGGCCAGGACAAACGGCCAGGGCAGATTTGCGATTCCGGTTTCGATCATGCCCGCGAAGACCACGACCATGGCGCCCGCCGTCAATCGGCCGGAAAAGGAAAACGCGATCCCGATAACGAGGGACAGCGCGAAGAAGATCAGGCTCATGTTCGCGGTCCACTGAAAGCCCCAGGTAAATGGCAGCACCGCTTCGTCGAGCCCGATCCGCAGCGGCAGCAGAAGATAGAACATCGCGCCGTTCTTGACGCTGTCGAGCGCCGCGCCATTGGCCTTGGTGAATTCGCTCAAACCCGCATCGACCCCGTCGGCAACTGGGGCGAGCAGAGAAATCTGGCCAGCTTCGGGAAGCCAGGACCATGTCACCAGCGTGACCAGCATGGTGAGCCCCAGGATCGCCCAGGTCACCCGCCGGTCATGGCGCCGGCGCTCGGTCGCCAAGGCGCCGCTCATTCGGTCGATCACGATCGCGAAGACGACGATGACCAACCCCGCAAGCAACGCCTGGCCGAACTGGGCCTTGCGCATCGTCAGCAGCACCTCCCAGCCGATATCCTCAAACCCACCAATGACCGCGGCGATGATCACCATCGAGAGCGCCGCCATCAGGCATTGGTTGACGCCAACCATGATCTGCGTCGCCGCGGTCGGTATCTCGACCAGGAACAATTGCTGCCAGCGGGCACCGCCGCTCATGATCGCGGCTTCCTTGATCTCGGGCTCGACCCGCTCGAGCCCCAGGATCACGTTGCGCGCCATCGGCGGCGCCGCGTAGATCGCCGAGGCGATCAGTCCGACGACCGGCCCGAAGCCGAAGAGCAGAAGGAGCGGCGTCAGATAGGCAAAAGTCGGCACGGTTTGCATGACGTCCAGCACAACCTGCACCGCGCGCTTCATCGAAGGTACCTCGTTCGCCAGGATACCGATCGCCAGGCCGGCTATCAGCGCCAGCGGTACCGAGACGGCCACCAGTGCCAGAGTATTCATGCTCTCGACCCAATAGCCCGAGGCCAGCACAAAGCTGAGACCCGCAAGCCCCAGCGCCGCCATCGACCAGCCACCCAGATGCCAGCCGGTCGCCATGACTACGCCGATCATCAGCGGCCACGGGGTCGAGACGAAGAGCACGTTCGCCCAGCCCATCGGATAAGCCAGCGCCGCCGACAAGACGCGCGCCGCCGGCTTGATCCCCTCGATGAACCAGGTGAGCCCTGCCCCGATCCAGTCGGTCGCCGGCACCGTCAGAGAACTAGGCCATTCAAGCAGCCAAGGAATGCGCGGACCAAATGCCAGACAGAGTGCCCCGACCGTCAGGGCGATCAGCGCTGCCCGCGCGCCTGGAGAAAGTCCTGTCAGGGTCGACTTCATGCGGTCTCGGAGGTCTGCAGCGCAGCGGCAAGGGCGCTCGGATGCACGACGCCAACAATGTTACCGTCGCCATCGCAGACCGGGACGGGTTCGTAGTCGAGAACGCATGAAGCCAATGCGTCGTCGAGCGTCATCGAGGTCCGAAGCTTCGACTCGCCGGAAAACCGTTCGGCACCAGTGAGCGGCGTCATGACCGATCCCAGCGTTGCATGTTGGCCCTTGGCCACATCGCGCGAGAATTCGCGCACATAACCATCGACCGGATTCAGCACGATCTCAGCCGGCGTTCCGATCTGCACAATCTCGCCGTCGCGCATGATCGCGATGCGATCCGCGAGTTTCAGCGCCTCGGCGATGTCGTGGGTGATAAAGACGATCGATTTTTTCAGCGTCGCCTGAATCTTCAAGAACTCGTCCTGCAATTGCCTCCGGATCAGGGGATCGAGGGCGGAGAACGGCTCGTCCAAGAACCAGATATCCGGGTTGACCGCCAGTGAACGGGCAATGCCGACCCGCTGGCGCTGGCCGCCGGACAGTTCGCGCGGGAACGAATTTTCGCGGCCCTGGAGGCCAACAAGTTCAATCACTTCCTCGGCCCGGGCCCGCCTTGGCTTCGCCCCTTGCCCCTGCATCTTGAGCGGAAAGGCGACATTCTCGGCCACCGTCATATGCGGAAACAGCCCGAAGTGCTGGAACACCATGCCCAGTTTGTCACGCCGAAGCTCGGTCATCCGCTTCTGGCTGGCGGCGAGGATGTCCTCGCCGTCGATCAGGACCGATCCAGCGGTTGCCTCGATCAGGCGCGAGATGCAGCGGATGATCGTTGACTTGCCGGAACCGGAGAGCCCCATGATGACAAAGAGCTCGCCGTCAGCCACTTCGAACGTGGCGTCGCGAACTGCGGCGATCAGTCCGGCATCGGAGAGGATCCCGGCGACGGCGTGAGCATCGCCGCCGGCTTTGTTCAAGGCCTCGGCAAGGCGCTGCCGGGGCTGGTTGCCGAAGACCTGCCAGACGCCGTCGCAGGCGATGGCGGCATCAGGAAGGCCGTCCGGCACGCCTAGTTACTGGGTCGCCGCGTCGACGACCGGCTTCCAGGCCGCTTCGTTCTCGGCCATCCAGGCACCGACCACATCCTCGATTGCCTTGCCGTCGACATCGATGGCGCCCATCATCGGTTGCTGAGCCTCGACCGAGAGCGTCATGTTGCTCAGGATCTCGTGCGCCGCCGGCCACTTGTCGGCGATGCCTGACCAACCGGTCTTGAAAATCCGCGTCGGGATGAAGTCGCAATCGTTGACCGCGTTCGGGTTGGGTCCCCAGGCCGCGTCCTCGTAGCAGGCCGCCTCGCCCTGAGGCAGCTCGACCCACTGCACGTCATAGGCAGACATCGCCCAATGCGGCTGCCAGAAGACAATCAGCAAGGGCGACTGTTTTTCGGTCGAAGCGCGAAGCTCGGCGATCAGTGCGCCTTCCGATCCGGCGGGCACCGCCTTGAACGGGAGCTCCAGCCCGGTGGCGCGGTCGGCGCCCGGCGTGCCCCAGTCGGCCGGATAGTCCACGAGCCGCCCCATTGGCAGGGTTTCGGCGGTGGCGAAGACCGGCGCGCACGCCTTCAGCGCCTCCCAGGCCGGCAGGCCGGGGCAAAGCTTGGCCACATGGGCCGGATAGGCGAAGCCTTCCTTGGCTGCAAGCTCCAGATCGCCCAGATCGGCGACCTTGCCATCGGCCTCGAGCGCACCGAATTGGTCGGAGACATTCGAGGACCAGACCTCGATCGCGGCGTGCACTTCGCCATCGGCCATCGCTTGCCACATGTTCATATAGCCAGCGGTCACGTATTCGACCTTGTAGCCCGCGGCCTTCAGCATTTCGCCGGCCACATGGGTCGAGACATGCTGCCCGGTCCACTCGTTGATCGCCAGCTTGATCGGCTCGTCCACGGCACCCATCTCGGCTGCCTGGGCCATACCAACACCCGCGGCCAGCGCCAGTCCGGCGACGGTGGTTCTAAGCATAGACATTTCGGCGTTTCTCCCTGTTCGTTTATTGGGTTTGTATCTGACCGGGTACACTTCCACAGTGATCCGGTTCGGGCAAGCATTCTGCGCCGCCCTCGACAACCATCGAGCGTTCCACACAGGCAGGTGAGAACCTGTTGGATTCCGCCGAATTTTTGATCTAAATCGCCAGATGGCGAAAAAGTCAGTATCCAGGATCGTCCTTATCGTCACCCCCGGCTTCAACATGGCGGCAACGGTGGGGTTCCTGGATCCGTTCCGAGCGGCAAACTATCTGGAGGGCCGTCCATTGTTCCAATGGACGCTTACCTCGCCTGACGGAGGTGAGATCATTGCTAGCAACGGTTTGGGACTGACGACCGAGAGCCTGGGCAAATCGACGGACGCGCCTGACCTGGCGATCGTCTCGTCAAGCTGGGCGCCGGAGAAGTCCTATGGCTCGCCAATCGGAGCAACGCTGCGCCGTTGGACCCGGCATGGGACCGCGCTGGGTGCCCTGGACACCGGCGCGTTCCTGCTCGCCAATGCTGGGCTTTTAGACGGGCGTATGGCGACTGTTCATTTCGAGCATCTGGATGCCCTCGCTGAACTCTATCCCGACGTCACCGTGACCGACCAGCTCTACGTCATCGACGGCCCGATAATGACCTGCTGCGGCGGTACGGCCGCGGCGGATTTCGCGCTGCAGATCGTCCGCTCGGCCCACGGCCCCGCGCTCGCCAACGCCGCTGCCAGGTATCTATTTCACGACCGGCTCCGCGCTTCCCATCATCATCAGAACCCTGACAAGGTCGAACCGATGGCATCAACGGCGCCCGCAAGGCTCAGCGCGGCGGTCGAGATCATGGAGAAGAACATCGAAGACCCAATCGCGATTCCGGCGATTGCCGGGGCGCTCGCGATCTCGCAGCGACAGCTCGAGCGGCTCTTCGTCGAGAATACTGGGCTCTCGCCGGTGCGCTATTTCCGGGACATCCGGCTAGACCATGCGCGTGGACTAATCACCCAGACTGAGATGCCGATCTGGAAGGTGGCACTGGCCTGTGGCTTTGCCAGCCCCGAGCATTTCTCGCGTGTCTACCGGGCGCGTTTCGGGATCGCGCCCCGCACTGACCGCACCGAGGGACGCGTGCCTTTCGAATTCCGTGCTTGGCCGATGCATTCCCGCGCCCGCGATCGCAGTGCGCCGAATAAAAAGATCATGTCCACGTCGAAAACTGACAGAGATTTTGGCAGGCCGGGAGGCAAGATCGCTGACGCCCGGACCGGCCATGCTCACCGGCCAAGGGAGTGAGTGGGATGACGAGACGCCCCCCAAATATCGTCGTGATCATGGCGGACCAGTTGGCGCCGCACTTCACCGGCACCTACGGCCACCCGCTGGTCCAGACGCCGCATATGGACGCCTTGGCTGCCCGCGGCACCCGTTTCGATGCCGCTTACTGCAACGCGCCACTCTGCGCGCCATCGCGCTTCTCGTTCATGTCGGGCCAGCTGATCACCCGGATCGCGGCCTACGACAATGCCAGTGAGTTCCCAGCCTCGATCCCCACATTCGCGCATTACTTGCGCCAGGCGGGCTACCGGACTTGCTTGTCAGGGAAAATGCACTTCGTAGGCCCAGACCAAATGCACGGGTTCGAGGAGCGCCTGACGACCGACATCTACCCTTCGGACCACGCCTGGACCCCCGATTGGGAGATGCCGGACGAGCGCATTGATAAGTGGTACCACAACATGGACTCGGTGCGTGAGGCGGGCGTCGCGGCCACCACCTTCCAGATCGAATACGACGAGGAGACAGCCTTCTTCGCCCGGCGCCGGATCTTCGACTACGCCATGGATGGGACCGCGCCGATCGCCATGGTCGTCAGCTTCATCCATCCGCACGACCCTTACGTGGCACGGCCCGAATGGTGGAACCTCTACGGCCATAAATCGGTCGACCTGCCCGCGACCACCGCCGCCGACGATCCCCATTCGCGCCGGCTGATGAAGGGGATCGAGGCCGACGTAGTGATCCCGACCGAGGACGAAATCCGCAACGCGCGCCACGCCTACTACGCCAATACCTCCTATTTCGACTCGAAGGTGGGCGCGGTCGTGCAGGCGCTGGAAGAATCCGGGCACCTGGACAACACGGTGGTCATCGTTACCTCGGATCACGGTGACATGCTGGGCGAGCGCGGGCTTTGGTATAAGATGACCTTTTTCGAGCCATCGGCCCGGGTCCCACTGATCGTGGCCGGTCCTGGCGTTGCTCGGGGAGAGGTCGCCGAACCTTGCTCGCTTGTCGACATGTTGCCGACGTTCCTTGACATTGCCCGCGCCGAGCCCGAATTCGGCATGCCCATTGACGGCCGCTCGCTCTGGCCGCTCGCGACCGGCGCCGCGACCTCGGGAGAGGGTGAGGCGATCTGCGAATACTGCGCCGAATGCGCGTCGCACCCGATCTTCATGATCCGCAGAGATGTGAACGGGGGACGATTCAAATACATCCATTGCGACGTGGACCCGCCGCAGCTATTCGACCTGGAGGCGGATCCGGCGGAGCTGACCAACCTGGCCGCCGATCCGAACCACAATGCGGTTGCCGAGGCCTTCGCCCGCGAGGTTGCCGGGCGCTGGGATTCCGAGGCGATCCGCCGAAATGTGATCGCCACCCAGCACCAGCGCAGGACGGTGCACGCGGCGATGGAAGCCGGGGCGCTTACGTCGTGGGACTATCAGCCGAAGCGCGACGCTTCGCAGGAATTCGTCCGCAACCACATGGACTGGACCGAAGCGGCGGAGAAAACGCGTTTCCCGCCATTCGCCCGCGACTGATGGAGAAACCAATATGACCGCCATGCCCTCCCCCGCCGACCTCACCCGCATCCGAGGCGGATACGATCCGGACCCGGCGCGTTCCTTCTCGCTGAAGGCCGAGGCCTATACCGACGCGGCCTGGCACGACTTCGAACAGCAGGCAATCTTCGCCCGGAGCTGGCAATGGGTTTGCCATGTGGAGAAGGTGCGGGAGCCGGGTTCCTACATCGCCCTCCAGGTGGCGGGCCACCCGATCTGCGTGGTGCGCGACCGCGAGGGCGAATTGCGGGCATTCTACAATGTCTGCAAGCACCGGGCGCATGAACTGCTCTCGGGCGAGGGGCAGACCACCCGGATCATGTGCCCCTACCACGCCTGGACCTATGATCTGACCGGGCAGCTTCGCCGGGCACCCCACACCGAAGACCTGCCGGATTTCGATTTGGGCGCCATCTGCCTGGACCAAGTCCAAATCGAAGAGTTTTGCGGCTTCGTCTACGTCAACTTGGACAAGCAAGCCGCGCCGCTGGCCGAGCAGTCCGGCGATCTGGGTGCCGAGATCCTGCACTGGGCTCCGGATGCGAGCGAGCTCACCTTCGGCAAGCGTCTCACCTACGACATCCAGTCGAATTGGAAGAACGTCGTCGACAATTTCCTCGAATGCTATCACTGCCCCACCGCGCATAAGGATTTCTGCTCGCTGGTCGACATGGACACCTATAAGGTGACCACCCACGGCATCTATTCGAGCCATATGGCCGATGCAGGCAAGGGCGCAAACACCGCCTATGACGTCTCCAACGCCAGCGTGCGCACCCACGCGGTCTGGTGGCTGTGGCCGAATACCTGCCTGATGCGCTATCCGGGGCGCTCCTCCATGATTGTCCTGCAGATCATGCCGGCTGGGCCCGACCGGACGCTCGAAACCTATGACTTCTATCTGGAAACGCCCGAGCCCAACGAGGCCGAGATCGAGGCGATCCGCTATATCAACGAAGTTCTGCAGGCCGAGGACATCGCGCTCGTGGAAAGTGTGCAGAGGGGCATGAACACACCGGCCTTCCCGCAGGGCCGGATCGTCCATGACCCGAATGGCTCGGGAAAATCCGAGCACGCTGTGCACCACTTCCATGGTCTGGTGCTGGATGCCTATGACCAGGCGGCCAGTGCATGACCGGTCGGCTTGAGGGCAAAACCGCCTTCGTCACCGGCGGGGCGGGCGGTATCGGCCGGGCGATCTGCACCCGCTTTGCCTCCGAGGGCGCCCGCGTGGTAGCGGCAGACTTGGCGCCTTGGGACGACCCGCCTGAGGGCGTGCGCGCGGTCTCCTATGACGTGACCTCCGAGGACGCGGCCCGGGACGCGATGGAGCGGATCGCGACCCATTGGGGCCAGCTCGACGTGCTGGTCAACGCCGCGGGAATCGAGATCGAGCACTCGATCGAGGAGACCACGCTCGAGGCCTGGAACCGCATCTTCGCGATCAACGTGACCGGCACCTTCCTGACGTCGAAACACGCCCTGCCCTTGCTCCGAAAATCCTCCGCTGCCAGCGTGATCAACTTCGGCTCGTACGACGGGTTCATCGCTGATCCGGGGCTGGCCGCCTATTGCGCCACCAAGGGCGCGGTCCATGCTCTGACCCGTGCCATGGCCTGCGACCACGGTCCCGAAGGCATCAGGGTCAACGCCATCTGCCCTGGCTACGTGGACACGCCCATGTTGCAATCGTTCTTCGAGGGCGACGGTTCTGGCGGCGGCGGGGGCACGATCGAGTCACTGCAAAAAGCCGTGCGCGACGTGCACCCGACGCGGACCTATGGCAAGCCCGAGGACGTGGCAAACCTCGCCCTCTGGCTGGCCTCGGACGAGGCGCGCTATGCGTCCGGGCAGCTCTGGGTGCTCGATGGCGGGCTGACCGCGCAAGTCCAGCAGATGAGGCTCTGAGATGCGGTGCGCAGGACAGAACGTCGTCGTCACCGGCGGCAGCCGGGGCATCGGACGCGCCATCGTCGATGCCTTCGCGGCAGAGGGCGCGCGGGTCATGACCTGCGGGCGCGGCGCGCGGCCAGATGACCTGACCGAAACCGTGGGCTGGGTTCAGGCCGACATGGCGAACCCGGCGGACGTGGAGCGCCTGCGTGCCGAGACCGAGGTCGCCTTCGGCCCGGCGTCCGTGCTGGTCAACAATGCCGGCGTGCAGGTCGAAAAATCTGTGACCGACAGCAGCGATGCGGATTGGGACCTAGTGATCGGCGCCAATTGCCGGGGGGTCTTCAATGCCTGCCGCGCCTTCCTGCCCGGGATGGGTGAGGAAAGTATGGGTGGCGGCGCAATTGTTAACATCGGCTCGATATCCGGCAACGCCGCCGATCCGGGGATGGCGCTCTACAACGCTTCGAAAGCCTTCGTGCATGGGCTAACCCGCTCGATCGCGGTTGATCACGGACCGGCGGTGCGCTGCAACGCGGTCTCGCCCGGCTGGATCATGACCGGCATGGCGGATGCCGCCTTTGCCCTGGCTGGCGATCCGGATGCCGCCAAGGCCGATGCCCTGGCCCGCCACCCAGTGCGCCGCTTCGGTGCGCCCCAGGATATCGCCAAGGCCGTCCTCTGGCTCGCCTCGGATGACGCTGCTTTCGTGACCGGCCAGTGCTTCACCGTGGATGGCGGGCTGACCGCTGCGACCCCTCTGCAACCGGGATTGTTTTGATGAAAGACCTCGACAAAGCCACCATCATCGGTGCCGGCGTGATAGGAGCCAGCTGGACCGCCCTTTTCCTCGCCGCCGGCGCGCGCGTGGCGGTCTTCGACCCGCAACCCAGCGCCGAGAGGGCCGTCCGCGACTACGTGGCCGGAGCGTGGCCGGTGCTGGAGCGGCTCGGGATGACCGGTCGCGGCGACCCGGATGCCGTCTCCTTCCATGCCAGTGCCGCCGAGGCGGTAGAGGGCGCGGGCTTTGTCCAGGAAAGCGTGCCCGAGCGGATCGAGATCAAACACGAGATCTATGCCCAATTCGAGCCGGCGCTGGACGCGCAGGCGGTAGTCGCCTCCTCCGCCTCGGGCCTGACGCTGACCGAGATGCAGGCGGGCTGGCGCGACCCGGCGCGGTTCGTGCTGGGCCACCCCTTCAACCCACCGCACCTGATCCCGCTGGTCGAGGTGATGGGCAACGACCGGACCGACCCATCAGCGGTCGACCGCGCCGAGGCGATTTACCGCGATGCCGGCAAGGTTACGATCCGGGTCAACCGCGAGGTGCCGGGCCATGTGGCCAACCGCCTCCAGGCCGCGCTCTGGCGCGAGGCGATCCATCTGGCAAAGGAGGGCGTGGCCTCGGTCGAGGACATCGACAAGGCGATCTGGGCGGGGCCGGGCCTGCGCTGGGCGGCTATGGGGCCGACGGGCATCTTCAACCTGGCCGCCGGACCGCAAGGCCTGGCCGAGTTCTGCCGCCGCTATGGGCCGAGTTTTCACCGCTGGTGGGATGATCTGGGCGATCCGCGCATGGATGACGAGACCGCCCAGATGCTGGCCGACGGCATCGCCGAGGCGACCGGCGGGCGGTCTACGGCCGAGATCGGTGCCGAACGTGATACACTGATCGTCGCAATTCAAAAGGCGACGGCGCCTTTGCGCCGCTAGGCGGTGGTCAGGAGAACATTATGGCGAAGCCTCGGGTCGAAATGGTCGATGCGATTGGCCAGGGCATGCGCGGCTATTTTTCAAGCTGGATCGTCTTCTTCACCGGCGCTTGGATTTTCATCGGTCTCTACATCGTCACTTACTACAATGCGCCCATCACCCGTTGGTTGGGCACCCCGACCGGCGACCTGGCCTATCTCATCGACTTCTTCATCGTCGTCGCGCTGCCGATTATCATTGGCCTCTGGATTTACATCAGGCGTCTGAACGGCCGGAAACGGGCGGCCCGGATGGCCTTCCTGGAGGAGATGGAGGGGCGCGAATTGCTGGGGTTCATCTATGACCCGCAGCGCGTTCTTCTGGTTGTCGAAGCGACCAATGGTGCGGACACGATTGACGTGACGCCGGTCTGGGATTCGGATGGGCGGGTGATCGGCGCAGACGTGAGCACCGCTGAACGCTCGGCTGTCCGTCCATTCGATCGTGAGCTGTTTCTCAGCAATTTTTAGCTTCGATCAACGAATAGCGAATTGCCTCATCAGCGGAGTAGTTGAGGAGGTTGAGGGCCACACCGACGTCACCGCCGGCCATCGTGAACTTCTCGATGATCGCTTCCTCGGTCATCGGCCGCCCCGGGCCGCCGAAGACGTGGGCCACCGTCTCCGCTTGCTCCGATCCGTCGGCCATGGTCAGCGTCACCGTGTCCGGCGCCTCCGGGCTAATGTCGCCTAGGCCCACCGCCAGTGGATAGGGGTCGAGCTCGACGCGGGCGAGCATGGCCTGGGCCTCGGGTCGCGCAACGGACTCGGTCCGGAAGCTTTCGGGCGTGATCCGGCCATCCAGCAGTGCGGCTGCAACGCAGTAGCCGGCGCTGAACCGAGCCTCGTTTGGGTCTGTCGGATCGGTAAAGCCCGCGACCCGCAGATAGGGTTCGGGGATACGCAGTACCGCGCGCTTGACGGCTGAAGCGCCGAACCCTGGCCGGGCGGCCAGTGCCTCGGCCGCCTCGATGGCGCGGTGTGTATAGGCGCAGCAGGGCCAAGGCTTGCGCATCGGCCCTTCCGTTCCAATCAGCGGCGCGCCCAATTCGGCGGCCGGCGCCGCCGTGCCGGGCGCATCGGCCGCACCATAGAGCGCCAGGAACCCGTATGAGCCCTCGATCACGTCCGGGCGCGCCTCGATCCCTGCGGCGGCCAGCATGGCGGCCTCCACCGAGGCCCGTGCCGCCAGCCCCGCATGGACCGCCTTCGCATCGGAGCCGAACTGGCGCTTCATGCCCGCCGCCATGGAAGCAGCCAGCGACATGGCCGAGACCATCTGGCCTTCCGGCAATCCGATCAGATGCACCACCGCCGCCGCGCCGCCGATGGGCCCGAGCGTCGCGGTCGCATGCCAGCCCTTCTCGTAATGCCCATAGCCGAGCGCCTGGCCCAGCCGGCAGATTGCCTCGTAGCCCACCGCATGGGCGTGGATGACCTGACCGAGCGTGACCCAGCGCTCCTCGGCAACCGCCAACAGAGCGCCGACCAGCACCGCGCCCGGATGGGTCGAGCCGAAACGCTCATAATCGTCATAGTCGAGGGCATGTGCAGAGGTGCCATTCGGCAAGGCGGCGGCCGAAGCTTGAAGCGCCCCGTCTGCAACCAACGCCCGGGAAGGACCGGACATCCCGGCGGCGAAAATCGCGTCGCGCGCGCGCGCAACCTGCGGCTCGTCCCGACCCGCCAACATGACGGCGATCGTGTCGATCAGCGAGAGCCGCGACTCGCGCTCGGCCGCGGCGCCAAGTGGCGGCAGGGATGTCGCCCAATCTGCCAGCGCGATCAACAGGTTGGAGCTATCCGCCATGACGTGCCGCCGCGCCTCTCAGCCGGCCACGCAGCGGACGGCGCAGGGATCGCAGATCACGTCAGCCATTCCGAATTCTCGTGCAGCAGGATCAGCGTCGGGCGCTCGACGGATTGTGCTTCGATGATCGCATTGGCGAAACCGTCGGCCGAGTCCGGCTCGACGGCCAGACAATGCATAGCGCGGGCGAGGCCAAGAAAATCCGGATTGATGCCATCGACGCCCACCCGGGGCACATTGCCCGCGCGCATGTCATCCTGGATCTGCTTCAGGCCGCCATTTTCCCAGATAATATAAGGGATTGGCTGTTTAAGCTCGGCCGCAGTAACCAGCTCCTGGATCGTGAACATCGCGCCGCCGTCCCCGGCGATCGCCACGACCGGCACGTCCGGGTTGGCAATCTTTGCGCCGATGGCGTTTGGGAAAGCATAACCAAGCGCGCAATATCCCGCTGCATAGTGCCAGCGCCGAGGCATCGAGACTGGGAACTGGAAGGCGCCCGAATAGACAAGCTGGCAGGCATCGCCCATCACCATCGCCTCCAGCGGAAGAGCCTCGCGCAGGACCCGCAGGACGCGCATGTGCTGCGCCTCTGACGAGGATAGCCCGTCGGCGATGCGCCCACGCAGGCCGGCCACCGTGCCGGCACCGCCTTCCGCAGGCGCGCCCTTGCTCAGCGCATTCATCAATTCGGCGATGGCGGGCGCGGCATCAGCGATGATCGAAACCGACGCCGGGTAGAGGTCGTTCATCTTCCGGGCGTCCAAATCGACCCGGATGATCGGCCCGCTGAACTCCATGCGCGGAACGAAGCTGTCCGTTTCGGAGAGCTCGGTGCCGATCGCCAACACAGCATCGGCGCCTGCCAGATAGTCTTGGACCTCCGGGCGCACCGTCGCGGCACCAAGAGAGAGAGCATGGTCGTCCCGTACTACGCCTTTGCCAGCGTTCGAGGCGATGACGACGGCGCCGAGCCGTTCGGCGATCGCCGTCACATCAGCCCCCGCCGCACCGCCGCCGGTCAAGATGACCGGGCGCCTCGCGCTCCTCAGCAATCCGGCAGCGCGGGCGATTTGCTCCGGATCAGGTGCCGGCGGGCCAGGCAGCGCCACTGGCTGCCAATCGCCTTCCACATGGGTCTCGAGCACGTCGATCGGAACCGAAATATGTACCGGCCGCGGGCGCCCCGAGGCGAATAGCGAAAAGGCTTGTGCCAGAAGTTCCGGCACGTCCTCAGGCCTGTGGGCACAGCGGCTAAGCGCGGTCAGGGGCCGGGTCACCGCGTTCAGATCGGTTACCTCGTGCAGTACACCCCAGCCTTTGCCGAGCGAACCGCTTTGCGCATCGGCCGAGAGCAGCAGCAGCGGCACCGAATCCGCAAATGCCTGACCCAAGGACGTCGCCGCATTCGTCACCCCAGGACCTGAGATCGTCAATACAACGCCGGGCCGGCCGCTTGAACGCGCGTAGCCGTCGGCCATGAAGCCCGCGCCCAGTTCGTTGCGCGCCTGGACATGGCGGATCGCACCCCCCTCGCCCAAGCCCCGGCAGAAATCGAGCGTATGGACGCCGGGGATACCAAAGACCGTGTCGACACCATAGCGGGCCAGCAGCCGCATGGTCGCCTCTCCGGTCGTAATGGTCATCCGCTTTCTCCTACAGATCAGCGGGGGCAGCGGCGGGCGGCCGAGAATCGTGTCGGCGGCCTTTCAAGCACTCGTCGCGGCAAAACACGCCACGCGCCTCCCAGGCTGCGCCGTGGATCAGGTCTTCCTTGATCGTCAGGGAAAGGCCGCCGCGGTGGGTGATTGCCTCCAATACCGCCAAGCCGCTGGCCAGCACCTCTGGCCCGATCCCGTCGCCTCCAAGCGCCAATACTCGATACGGCTGCCTCATCGCCCGTCGACCCGGTGATGCACTGCGATTCGCGGCGTTTCAGTCGTGACTATAGCGGCGGCGGGATTGAAGAAAACACGGGAACTTTCACCGGTGGATCGATCTGAGAACCACCATCGGCAATGCGCCCGCAATGGCCAGGGCTCAGTCCTCGTCCGACTGACGCTCCTCGGCCGGGAAATACATGTTAATCTCCATGCCGAGGCAGATTTCCTCGACCTTCGGCGTGTTCCAGACCATGGGGTTCCTCGCTTCAATAGCCCATTGTTCGGCGGTGATTCTAAACAATTTTCTCTCTGATGGAAACCGCTGACAAAAGCTTTCCGCACTGTATCTCCGCTGTTTCAATGCCAAGAAGCGGCAGAGCCGCGAAAATCATCGCCTGGTTCGACGCGACGACCGGTTTCGCAAGCGCCGCCTCGATCTGCTCCACGACCTCCACGCTCCGCATATCGGTGCAGGACAGGACCAGGACCTCGGCATCGCGACTATCGGCGCGTCGCGCCAAGTCCATGATCTGATCGGGGGTCAATTCTCCCTGGCCGTAGTTGTCCAAGGTCTCGGGCCAGTCGGCACGGCTGACGGCCTCGATTCCGCTCTCGGCCAGGAAGGCGATGGCCCGGTCGTTAAGCTCGGCGACATAGGGCGAGGCGAAACCGATCCGCCGCACGCCGAGGGCGGTGAGCGCCATAACGACTGCTCCGGCCGCCGTCACGGTCTTGGCCCCGCTCAGCGCCTCGACTTTCGCAGCGAGGTTCCGGTCAAAGGCCGGCCCGTGGCTCAGCGTCGCCGAAGTGCAGCCATAGAGGATCACGTCGGGCCTGACGCCCGCGAGCAGCCGCAGGGGCTCGTCCAGGTCCGAGGCGCCCAGGCCCGCCATCTGCGTAGAATCCGGGATCGCGTCGATGTCATAGCCGCCGAGCCGGGCAAAGTGCAGGGTGCAGCCCGGCGGGCAGAGACGCATCATGTCCGGTTCCAGATTGGTGTTGGTGAAGGGCACCAGAACCCCGATGCGTGCACGCGCGCGCGATTGCCCCGTCATGAAGCTCCCTCCCGCTCGACCCAATCCGCGATCATGTCGCGGGCGATCTGCATGTCTTCCTCCGAGCCGACCGTGGCGCGCAGGCAGTCGGCCAGGCCATAGCCGCCCATCGGGCGCAACACGACGCCTTCGTTCCGCAGCGCGGCGGCGGCGCTGGCGGCTTTCTCGGTAGAACCGAACCCGATCAGGACGAAATTCGTATGGCTCTTGGGCACCGCCAGCCCAAGCTGCCGCATGGCGCCGGCGAACCGGTCCCGGCGTGCCGCCGTCTCGTCGCGCACCCGGATCATGTGGGCCTGATCCCGCATCGCCCCGGCGGCCGCCGCGAGCGAGGTGATCGGGATGCTGCCAGGGTTCTGCACTTTGCGAATTTCCGCCCCGATGGTGGGCGGGAACACGCCCCAGCCGACCCGCATGCCGGCCAGTCCGTAGACTTTCGAGAAAGTGCGCAGCACCACCGTGTCGCCGCGGGCCACCAGATCGAAGACCTGCTCACCGGGCGCATCGGCGAACTCGCCGTATGCCTCGTCGATCACCAGCATGACACTGTCCGGCAACGCCTCGCGCAAGCGCACGATCTCGTCACGTGGGATCCGCGTCCCCGTGGGATTGCCCGGATTGGCGACAAAGACCATCGCTGTTTCCGGCCTCACTGCGGCCAGCAGCTCATCCACATCCACGGTGAATTCCGTCTCCGGCGCCAGGTCCAGCGTCGCCCCCGCAAGCTGCGCGACCGTACGGAAGTAGAGATAGCCGTGCGCGGTCGAGAGTGCCCGAACCCCCCGGTGCAGATAAGCGAGACCGAGCGCTTGAATAAGCTCCATCGACCCCGCGCCGCACAGGATCAGGGCGGGGTCCAGCCCGTGCACTTCGGCGATCCCGGCGCGCAAATCCGTCCATTCCGAATCCGAGTAGAAACGCGCCTGGGCCAGTGCCATTCTCGCGGCCTCCATCGCCGCAGGACTGGGCGCGATGGCGCTCTCGTTCTGAGCCAGTAGTACCGGCCGCTTTCCAGCCGGCACCGAGAGGTCCGGCAGGGCGTATGCCGCCATGGCGGCGACATAGCGATTGGGTTTCATGCGGGGCCCTCCCAGCCATAGGTCTCGCGCGCGATTTGCTCCGAGATCAGCCCCTCGGCCAGATCACGATCGACGGCCTCGCGGGACCGTTCGGCGGGCGAGCCGAACCCGCCACCACCCGGGGTTTCGAAGATTAGGGTCTGGCCAGGATCGATCCGAAGCTCGCCCTTGCCGGGAAGGTCGGGGCCGTCATCGACCCGAATGCGCCCGCAGGCGCCGGCCTGTCCACCCATCCGGCCCTGGGCCGCATTTCGTACGCGCTCGACCGCCAGGAACAGCAGAAAGGCCTGATCGTTGGCGGGCGTCAGCTCCAATCGTTGGCCGAGACCACCTCGGAATTGCCCCGCCCCGCCGCTGTCAGGCCGCAGCTCCCGGCGCGTGACAAGGACCGGCGCCACGCTCTCGGTGATCTCCACCTGGCTACCCCAGACGCCGCTGGGGAAGGCGGTTGCCGAAAGCCCGTCCTTCGCGGGCCGCGCACCGGTGCCGCCGTTGTGCGTCAGCTCGATCGCCCAGCCTGGCAATCCGGCCCGCGTCACCTCGGGCGCGTGGCGCATGGGCAAATCATACATCGAGGACGCGCCCTCGGCCGGGATGCGATCCGGCAGCACCTGATGCAGGCAGCCATAGACCAGGTCCGGGGTCATCTGCCCCAGCACATGACGCATTGCGACAGGCGCGGGTGATCGGGCATTCAGAATGCAACCTTTCGGTCCGGACACCCGGAACGGCTCCAGCGAGCCCGCATTGTTCGGGATCTCCGGCCCGATGATACAGCGCATGGCGAAGACCGTATAGGCGGTGGCGTAATTCAAGGGCACGTTGATCCCGCGCTTCGAGCATCCGGACGTGCCGGTGAAGTCGAGATCGATCCTGTTCTCCGAGACTGTCAGGCTGGCAACGAGTTCGATCTCCGCCTCGTAGCCGTCCACCGTCAGCCGGTTCCGGTAGGTGCCGGCCGGCAGTTTTGTGATCTCTGCCAGCGTGCCCCGGCGCGAGGTGCTGATGATGTGCTCGGCCAGCCCGTCGAGCTCTTCGAGCCCGAATTCGTCCATCATGCCGACCAACCGATCGGCGCCGGTTTCGCAACAGGCGATCAGGGCATAGATATCGCCCTCATTGGCAATCGGCTCGCGGGAATTGGCTTTGACGATCTCGACCAGCAGATCGTTGATTTGGCCACCGTCCACCAGCTTGCAGGGTGGGATCAGCAGACCCTCGTCGAAGATGTCCGAGCCCTCCGGCCCCATCCCAAGGCCGCCGAGATCGACCAGGTGAGACGTGCAGGCAGTGAAGCCCACGACGCGGCCATCCCGGAATGCTGGCATCATCAGCAGGAAATCATTCAGATGTCCCGAGGCAAGCCACGGATCGTTGGTCATGTAGATGTCGCCGGGCTTTATGGTCTGGGTCGGGAAATTCGCCATCAGCGCCTTAACCGCCTCGGCCATCGTATTGATATGACCCGGAGTTCCGGTGACCGCCTGTGCCAGCATTCGGCCCTTGAGATCGAATATCCCCGCCGAGATATCCCCGCATTCGCGCACGATCGGGCTGAAGGCTGCGCGGATCAGCGCCTGGCCTTGCTCCTCGACCACCGCAAGAAGGCGGTTCCACATCACCTGCAACTCAGTGGGGCTGAACTGGGTCATGGGCTGCCCTCCTCGCGGATCAGGATCAGGTTCAAGGCGCCATCGACCTCGGCCTGGAAATCTGCGCTCACCAGGGTCGTGGTCTGGGGCTCGGCGATCAAGGCCGGGCCGGCGAGCCGGTCACCCGGGCGAAGGGCATCGCGCTGGTAGACCGCCATCTCGACCAGCACGCCTGTTCGGTCGCAATGGCATTGCCTTTGGCCCAAAGGTTTGGCCTGGCGTACAGCTTGTATCGACGGGATTCCCACCGGCGCCGCGGTGGCGGACGAGACGCTGACTGCCCAATTCAGGATCTCGATGGTCATGCCTGGAACCGACCTGGCAAATTGTGCCCGGTAGGCCGCCTCAAACCGTTGAACCAAGTCTAATTTGTCGTGCGCATTCAAATCCCTGTCCGGCAACGCGATCTCGATTTCGTGGCCCTGACCCCGATAGCGCATGAAGGCTGTGCGCGTGATCCATAAATCGCCCTCTGGCGCACCGGCACGCACCACGTTCGTGGCCTCGGCCACCATTGCCTGCAGAAGACCGTTGATCCCTTCGACGTCCAGATCATCGAGCGTCGCATACCGGCTGCGCACGGTCTCGAACGCGACTGGCGCCTCCAGGAACCCGATAGCCGAGCCGACGCTTGGGTCGGGCGGGATCAGAATCCGCCCGACGCCCGCGCGCCGCGACACCCGGGTAGCGTGCAATGGGCCGTTGCCGCCGAAGGCGATCATTACCCGCTCGCCCAAGTCCTTGCCGGACTCGACGGCGTGCATCCGGCCAGCACTCGCCATGCTTTCATCGACGATCTGGCTGACTCCGAGGGCCGCCTCGGCGGCAGTGAGTTCCAATGGCGCGCCGACTGCCCGATCGAGGGCGCCCTCCGCCGCCGCTTGATTGATTGTCATGCGCCCCTCGGCAAAAGCGTCCGGGTCGATATAACCCAGCGCCACGTCCGCGTCGGTGACCGTGGCCTCCGTACCGCCCTTGCCGTAAGCCGCCGGCCCGGGCTCCGCCCCCGCGCTTCTTGGGCCCACCGACAGCCGCCCCAGTCCATCGACCGAGGCAATCGAACCGCCGCCCGCGCCAATCTCGATCATCTCGGTCACCGGGATCCTTACCGGCATCCCACTGCCCTTTATGAACCGCGCGGCCCGGGCGATCTCGAAATTGCGCGCTGATTGTGGCCGGTAATCGTCGATCAGGCAGAGCTTCGCAGTGGTGCCGCCCATGTCGAACGACAGTACGCGGCCGAGCCCCGCCCGCGCCGCCACCCGCGCCGCCAGGACCGCACCGCCGGATGGCCCGGATTCCACTAGCCGGATCGGCAGTCGTCCTGCGGTCTCGAGCGTGGTCATCCCTCCACCGGAGGTCATCATCAGCACCGGGCATGTGAGTCCTTCGGCCGCGAATGCCTCGGCGAAACGGTAGAGATAGGTCGCCATCAGGGGTTGGATATAGGCGTTGGCGACGGTGGTTGAGAGCCGCTCGAACTCCCGCGCCTCCGGGGTGACCTCGGAGGAGGTCGAGACGAAGAGGCCGGGACGCCGCGTCAGGATCAAATCGCGCAGCCGTTCTTCGTGGGTGGGATTGGCATAGGCATGGAGCAGACAGATCGCCACCGCCTCGGCCCCGCAGGCATCGAGACCGGCGACCAGCCCGTCGACCGCCCCTTCTTCCAAGGGCGTCAGGACGGTCCCCCGCGCCGTGACCCGCTCGGGAACGGTGAAGCAGCGCGACCGGGGCACGATCAGGTCCGGCTTCTCGATATCGATGTCGTATTGGGAATGGCGCCGCTCGTAGGCAATCTCGAGGATGTCGCGGAACCCCTCGGTGGTCACCGCGGCGACCCTGGCGCCACGGCGCTCGATCAGCGCGTTGGTCGCGAGCGTTGTGCCATGGATGAAGCCCGTGACCGCGCTGAACCCGGCGCCGAGTCCTTCAAGCACCCGCCTGGCCCCAGCTAGTGCGCCCATCGTGGGATCGTGCGGCGTTGTCGGTGTCTTCGCGGTCGCTAGAACCGCGCCGCCAGGCCCGGCGACCGCGACATCGGTGAAGGTGCCACCGATATCGATGGCGAGTCGCAAATTCTCAAAT
>JAOTXT010000107.1 GCA_029862205.1 Paracoccaceae bacterium | reverse complement strand
TGGTTGGGTGAAAATAGCGCACCAAAGACGAGTGCGATCATCAAGGGCATGCCGGTGATCCAACTGAAACCAAAGCCGACGATGGCCGTCGAAAGACCAACACCAATAGTCGCCATCAGAAAAATCACGAGCCAGGCTCGACGTAGATCCGAAAGCTTGACGTGCAACGCACCCGCAAACAGGAGTAAACCCAACATGCCCTCCAAGAGAGCCTCGGAGAACTCCAGTTCCAGCACTTGTGCGCGGATCTGTTCCTCGACCGTCATCGCTGGGAAAAGCGCGTCTGTAGCGATCACCGCGAAAGACGCAAATAGCGCCACGACAAGTATTCCGATTGCGGACGGCAGCCGTAGGAAAAGATGGTTGATTGCCCCGAAGGCCCCGGCCAGCACGATTAGAAGCGATGCGATTTGAAGAAGTGTCATGGCGGATCCACTCGGTCTGTGAGCCTTGGTAGCACTCGCGAACCACGGGGCCTATCCATCAAAGCCCAGGGATGGCGATCCAAGTTGCGAGCGTGGCGTAACTTGTGAGCAGACGTTCGCAGCGCGTGATTCAAAGAAAATTCCGAGCCGCACGCCGGCTGGCCGTTTGGTTGAGCTCGCACTTGCGGTGAATGGCAGGAAACAGGAACGCGAGCGCAGCATTCGGGCGCCCTGGTCGATGTCCATAAAGGGCCGCAAGCAACGTTCACGGCCGTCACGCCATGACCGGCAATGCCGCACCGCGACAATTGTCCGGTCAGAGCCCAAACTGACGGATGCTGCGCCGCGTTCGAACGGAAGCAATGTGGGACAATCCGGACGTTCGTTGAGTTCGCGCTACGTGTATTCCTGACCCCACGCCGACATAGTCCCAATGTCGGGAAATGCCCCAGCGGAGATGTTCGTAAGGTTTCAATACTGCGCAGTCTTCAATGTCTTATGATCATTCTTGGCTGGTGGACCAATGTTCGAGGGTGAGCCGCACAAGAGGTTTCGTGCTTATTCCGGCGCAATCGGGGCTGCAATCAAAAGGCAGGCAGCCAAGAGTTTTCTTGTGCCATCGAACACAGGTGGTTTCTCAGCACGCCAACGCTCGAAAAGTCTGTAATCAGGAGCGCGTTTCTCAGACAAGGCATTCAGCGCGCCTTCGGTTTCAGCTGCGAAAACGGATAATCTCTTGCGCGTGTTTTCCTGATAAGTAGTCCAGTGTCGCGCCTCCATTCGGAGATGGAAGAGGGATGAGCGAGCCCGCCGACTGATTGCCATTGCTTGAATGAATTCGTTTGCACCCTGCCACAGCCGCTTTGCCTTGGCGTAACGTCTTTTGGCGCGTGCTTCACGCCCCGCGAGGTGATCGATGTAGGCTAGGTTGGCGAGCGTGGTCGCGTGGCGGGGGTCGCCGCGGCGGAAACGGAAGACGGCGATCCAGCCGGCGCGGCGGAAGCACCGCGTGGCATCGGCCGTTTCGCCAGCGATTAGATGGACGTTCCCCTGCTCCTGAAGGCGCTCCCAGGCAAGGTCGGCACGTCGCCAACCTGCCCGCAGAGCGGCAGCGAGCTCTGCGTCACCGTCAGATGCCGAGATAGGCTGCGCGCACATGATCGTTGTCGTGAAGCTCGCGCGACGGCCCTTCCATCGCGAGGCTGCCAGTTTCGAAGACGTAAGCGTAATCTGCCAAACCCAATGCCAGTTCCGCGTTCTGTTCTACCAGTACAACAGGAACACCATCCTGGCTGATCTCCTCGATGATGCCGGCAATCTCCTCGACGATGATTGGCGCGAGCCCCATCGAGGGTTCGTCCATGAGCAAGAGCTTTGGCCTTGCCATCAGGGCCCGGCCGATCGCCAGCATCTGCTGCTCGCCCCCGGACATGGTCTTGGCCATCTGGCGGCGCCGCTCGCTCAGGCGCGGGAAGCGTAGATAGGTGGTCTCCAGATCCGCCTCGACCGACGCCTGGTCCCGGCGTAGGAAAGCACCGGTGCGCAGGTTTTCCTCGACCGTCAGTTCTGGAAATATTCGCCGCCCCTCGGGCACGTGAGCGATGCCGCGCGCGACGATCCGGTCGGGCGCCAGGCCGTCTATCCGCTCGCCGGCGAAATGGATTTTGCCGGCGGTCAGCGGCTCGAGCCCCGAGATCGCACGCAGAGTCGTAGTCTTGCCTGCACCGTTGCCGCCGATGATGGTGACGATGCCACCGTCGGGCACGTTCATCGAGATTTCGCGAATTGCTGAGACCTTGCCGTAATTGACTGCGGCACCGCGCACTTCAAGCAACATGGCGCGCACCCCCAAGATAGGCCTCGATGACTTCGAGGTTGGTCCGGACTTCCTTTGGCGTCCCCTCTGCAAGTAAGCGACCGAAATTCATCACGGTGATCTGGTCGCAAAGCCCCATGATCGCGTGCATGTCGTGCTCGACGATCAGGATTGTGACACCCGAGTTCCGCAGCTTCAACATCAGCTCCATCATTCGTTTGGTCTCTTCCGGGTTCATCCCAGTGAATGGCTCGTCCAAGAGCACGATATCCGGGTGCGCCGCCATGGCGACCACCATCCCCAATGCGCGTTGATGACCATGAGACAGGTCACCTGCCCGTTCGCCAGCCAACGGCAGAAGGCCAAAGAAATCCAGCGCCTCCTCGGCGCGGGCCCGAGCGCCGCGCCGGTCCTCGGCATCCCAGCCGATGATTGCGGCGAAGATGTTTGGTCGGAAGCTCATATGGGTCCCGACGATCGCGTTCTCCATCGCCGTTAACTCGGCGAAAAGGGTTGAGTGTTGAAAGGTGCGAACGACGCCCCTGCGCGCGACCTCGTGCATATGCAGCCCCGAAATCTCCTCGCCCCGCAGGCGAACCTGGCCGGCGGTGGGGCGATAAAAGCCGGAAATAATGTTGAACGTCGTCGTCTTGCCGGCCCCATTCGGGCCGATCAGCCCATGGATCGCGCCGTGCTCCACCTGAAAGCTCAGCCCATCGACAGCGGTCAGCCCGCCGAAGCGCATTGTCAGGGATCGGATCTCCAGGAACGGCACGGTCATGGGCGCTCCTCCATCTTCTCGGCGCGGGGGCGGACGAGGCGTTGTACCACGCTCTCCAATCCCTTTGGCAGGAACAGGATCGAGGCGATCAGCACCAGGCCGTAGATCAGGGGGCGTGCTTGCTCGAAGCCCATCTCGCGCAGCACGATCTCGTTAAGGATGGTCAGAACAATACAGCCCAGGATCGGCCCATAGAACGTCGTGGTGCCGCCGACGATGGCCCAGGTCAGGACGAAGACCATCATCTCCACATCGAAGCTGTTCGGGTTGATGGTGCCGATATAATGAGCGAGCAACGCACCCGAGAGCCCGGCAAACCCGCTGGCGATGACGAAGGCCAACGTCCGGTAAGCGCGCACATTCACGCCCGCTGCTTCGGCCAGCTTGTCCTGCCAATGGACCGCATGGAATGTCAGTCCCACATGCGAGCGCTCGATCCGCCACATGAGCCAAAGGCAGAAAGCGACGACCGCGAGGGCAAAGTAGTAGTAGCAGACCGGCTCGAAGAAATCGAACTGCCAGATGCCTAAATCGAAGTCCGGCATCGGCTCGATCCGCTTTAACCCCTTGGGCCCGCCGAACGGGTCACGGAACCGCTTCCACAGAAGACGGATGATCTCGCCCGCCGCGAACGAGCCGATCAGGAAATAGAACCCCTTCATCCGGAACAGCGGATAACTAAGGAACATGGCGATCAGCGCGGCGGTCCCGGCGCCCAGTGCCATCGAGACCGGAACCGGAACTCCGAAATGCTTGGAATAGAGCGCCGAGGCATAGGCTCCAACCCCCATGATCACCACATGACCGAGCGACCACTCCCCAGTCAGGGTTAGGAGCCGGTAGGAGGCCACCAGCAACACGTTGATTGTCAGGAAGACCAGGATCTCTTGCTGCGAAAAGCTGAGCCCATGGGGCAGCGCGAGCAGCATAGCCCCGAGGGCCGGCCAAAGAAGCAGCTTAGGCACGGTCGGCGGTCCCGAACAGGCCCGTCGGCCGAACGATCAGCACGACCAGCATCAGCGAGAGGCCAACAATATCGGCAATCACTCCGTCCCAAAATGTGGTGACGAAGGTGTGCACGAAGGCATAGGCGACCGAGGCCACCACCGCCCCTTCCAGCGATCCCACGCCGCCGACGATGATCACGATGAAGGCGGTCACGATGACCGAATGGCCCATATGCGGATTGACCGAGACCAAGGGCGCGGTCAGCGCCCCCGCGATTCCAGCAAGCCCAGCCCCGATGAACATAGCGATCCGCGCAGTCTGGGTGATCGAGATGCCTTGCAGTGCCGCGGCCTCCGGGTCCTGGGCCGAGGCGCGCAACGCCCAGCCGAAGCGGGTCTTCTTCAGGAACAGCCAAAGCGCACTCAAAAGCACCAGTGCCGCCAGGATGACATAGAGGCGCGGCACCGCGAGGCGGACTTTGTCCGAGAAGACGATGACCTCTTGGGTCACCGGAGGCACGTGCTCCATCCGAACCCCGAAGCCCATGACCGCCAGCGCTTGGAGCACCATCAGAAAGCCGATCGAAGCGACTAGGCCGCCCAGGGGATTGTCCCTCAGTGGGCGGAAAAGCGCCCGCTCCATTGCCAGGCCCAGCATTCCAACGAAGACCAGCCCGGCGGCAATGGCGACCAGGAAGGGAAAGCCTAGATCCGCATATAGCGCGACAACGGCGTACGCCCCGGCCATGTAGAGCTCGCCATGAGCGAAATTGATCACCCCCATGACGCCGAAGATCAGCACCAGCCCGACCGCGATCAGCGAGATATAGCTGGCCGCATAGATCGCGTTCAGGCCGGTCTGTGCCAGAAGCTCGACCATCATCTCGCCGCTGCTGGGGTTAAGAAAATGCGGCGCGGGGGAGAGCAGACCCGCGCCGCAATGGTGAGTGGCTCAGGCCCGCTGGTCCCACATTTGGCCATAGGCGGCCATGTGCTTTTTCAGAAGGTCACCATGTTTGGCATACCATTCGGGGATCGACTTGAAGCCCTTGATCCGGGCCTTACCGCCCTCGATGACGACGACCGGCCAGTTGCCGACCAGCGCATTGTCGATGCCGAAGAGGTCCTTGCCCCACCAATCGGCCTCGCCGAAGGCGTGGAGGCCCTTGCCGCCCTCCTTCATCGCCGCCAGCACGGCATCGGGCTCAGCCGAGCCGGCCTTCTCGGCCGCGGCTTTCCAGAGGTCCATGATCGCGGCGTATTCCCAACTGACCGCACCCCACTCGCCCGGGTGGCGCTTATTGTATTCCTCGAAGAACTTGTTCGGATTGGCGAAGTTGATGCCGTCCGCGTTCAGGGCCGGGTCGTCGAAATCCGGGAACTGGAAGACGAAGCCTTCCATGAACTCGACCGACGTCTTCTCGATCATCTGATCGTAGAAATCCGCGGTGCACGAGATGATCTGACCCTCATAGCCTTGCTGGAACAACTGTTCGGCGATTGGGTGCACATAGTCCGAATAACAGGTGTCCAGGCAGACGATCTGCGGGTTGGTGGACAGGAGCTTGGTCACCACCGGTGCGAAATCGGTCGTCGCCGGGTCGAACAGAAGCGGGGCGTCCTGCATCTCGATACCCGCCGCCTCAAAGGCCGCCAGATAGGTGGCGACCGAAGGTAGGCCCAGGGCGTCATCCTGCGCGCACATTACTGCGGTTTTAAGGTCGGGCTTGTTCTCGGCCAGCCACTCGACACCGGTGACGTTATAGATCGGATGCACCTCGGCTGGGGCCAGGAGCGTTCCGGTATCTGGCCCGAGATCCGAAGGCAGAAGGGTCGAGAACAACATTCCCGTCTTGTCAGCCACCGGCTGGGCGCCAGGCCAAGTGTCGCCGCCCAGCATCATGATGAACTTGACGCCATCCTCGCGCACCAGCTTGGTCGCGCCAGTGCGCGCCTTGGCCGGGTCGTATTCGTTATCATAGCCGACGAACTCGACCGTGTAATTGCCATCGGCCAGCTTCACACCGCCGGCGGCGTTGATCCACTCGGCCCAGATCTGACAGCCGTCGAGGCCAGGCTTGCCCCAGGCCGCGACGGGCCCGGTCAGGGGCGCCAGGAAGCCGATCTTGATCATCTTTTCGGAGGCCAGAACCCGTGTGGTGAGCCCAGAGGCCGAGGCCGCGCCCATTGCCGCCAGCGCGTCGCCAAGGAACCGCCGCCGCGAAAACATCGAGAGACCGAACTTTCGAAACATCCTAACTCCTCCCTGCTACGCCCCATCGGCCAGGCCGTGAGGCGTTGTTTTTTCGAAACTGCGAGATCGGCGCCAAAGCGATAGGCACTCGAATGACCCTCGCGCTATCCAATGTGTCGTCCCATCAATCAGGATTTCGCGTTTGATTGAAATGGGTGCACGAAGCATAGACGTTGATCCCGAATGCCTCAATACGCTGGATGGACAGTCCGACCTCCGACATAATCGTCTCAACGGCTTCTTTGCCGACAAATCAGACGCTTCCCTGATTGGCGCTATGTCGCATGTTGGCACTTTCCTGACTTAGCCTCAAAGGCAGCGTTCGGAGTCAAACCGGACATCTGAAATCTTGCTCAAATGGCAGCTCCGTCCCGCTGGGCCGACATCGACCCGCCGAATGATTTCGCTCTCGCAGTGAACGGCAGTATTGAGCCCAATCTGTTGGATGCTGCGCGGCGTTCGAGTGGCAGCAATCTGGGGCAATCCGGACGTTCAAGGATTGCGCGCTAGGTGTATTCCTGACGCACTGCGGTCATTCAACAACCGCCGGTCTGGCGAATGCCAACAATCCGGGATTGACCTTTGGTGGCGGTACCGGTCATTCGCCAGCATCGGGCGGCAGGCACTTCTCGGCGGTGTGCAAGCTTGTCGATTGCGGCACGATTTGAGCATCGGCGAGCTTGACCTCGCGGCCGTAAATGTC
>JAOTXT010000066.1 GCA_029862205.1 Paracoccaceae bacterium | reverse complement strand
GTGATGACGGCAAAATTCAGCGGCCGGGGCTGTGCCGTCAATCTCACATTCCCGGCCACCAGTTCCAACGCCCTGCCAGGCGCATTAGGGCGGGGCTCATGAGAATTCGGACAATGGTGGCGTCGAGGAAGACGGCTATGGCCAATGTGAAGCCGAGCAATTTTGCGGGTAGGAAATCTGCGGAGGCGAACGACCCGAATACAAGAAGCATGATCGCCGCGGCAAAGGTAATGACCATGCCGGTCTCGGATATCCCCCGGACGATTGCTGCAGTCTCTCCCGGCTCGATCTGGCGGGCCGCTGCGATGCGTGAGATCAGGAACACCTCGTAATCCATCGAAACGCCAAACACCGCGCAGAAGACAACCAGCGGCATCGCCGGAAACACACCGTCAATTGGGCCCTGAACACCGATCAGGGACGCGCCGTACCCATCTATGAAGACCAGCGTCGCCAATCCGAATGCCGCCGATACCGAGAACAGGTTCAGCAGGACCGCCTTCAAAGCCACAACCGGGCTTCGGAACGCTGTTGCCAGTACGATGAACGCCCCGAGGATCACTAGGCCGATAACGTATGGCATCCAGCTCCAAACGATCGCGACATAGTCCACTGTCGAGGCCGGCAATCCGCCGACAAAGATTTCTGGATTCGGCTCACGCGCTTGATCGTTTGCGCCGAGCGCGCGAATTCGTCCTACGAGCCGCTCCAGACCATGATAGTCGATGGTGTTGTCCGGAATTACGCGGAATAGCATGATGCTGTTATCGCGGCTCAGAAGCGGGTCGAGTGTCCGGCGCGGTATGTTCTGTAGGGTCTCCGGCTTCAGTTTCGCCGACATCGAACGTGGCAAGGCGATCACTGATTCGATCCCATCCAGCACGGCAATACGGGCGTAGACGTCATGTGCCTTGGCCCAGCCGGATGCACTGAGGAACATGTCGTCCGCCGGCGCCTTGGCAATCACGAGGATTTCATTGGCGAGGCCCCGCCTGCCCATTTCGATAAGTGCTTCGACACCGCGTGTCGATTGCGCCTCCGGGGGAAGCCAGGTCTCGTTGTGCGCGGTGATCTTCAACCCTTGCACGGGTAGGGCGAGCAAGAGCAGCGGAATGGCCGAGGCTAGGAGGATGGCGCGCGGGCGCAGGCAGACCGACCGGGCGACCGCCGCGAAGACCCGCCGCGCCGTCTCCCCGCCCGCCGGACCTCTACCACGCGCGAGACGGGGGGCAAGCAGCCCGAGAACGGCGGGTAGCAGCGTCGTCGAAACGCAGACGGCCAGAATGCTTGCAAGAACCCCGCCGAAGCCGATCGAACGGATTTCCTCTATCGGCACCACTAGCAATGCGGCGAATCCCAGGAACACTGATAAGCCGGCAAGAGCAATCGTAGGGGCTGATTTCGCGGTCGCGGCGACAATTGCCTCGCGCGGAACGAGCCCCCGTTCGGTCGCTCTGCGGAACTGGTTCACCGTCAGGAGCGAATAGTCGATCGTGAGCGCGAGGCCGATCAGCGAGACGACATTCTGCATCAGGACCGAGGGAGACCACGGCAGCAGTATCGTCATAAGCCCGGCGAGTCCAATGCTCGCCACAACGGTAACTACAGCCGAGAGTACCGGACAAAGTGCAGCCCGGATGCTGCCGAAGACCGCGACCAGAAGCAAAAGCGTCAGCGGTAACGCCATGAGCTCGCCTTCACGCGCTCCCCGCTCGCTGGCCTTGGCAACATCCGCGTGCAGAAAGAAATTTCCTGTCCAATATAGCTGCAACCTGCGGTCTCCGCCGGCCGAATGCTGTTCGATCTGTGCCGCAAGCTGACGGAGCAAGACTTCCAACTCGCCCGCATCGGAGCCGGGTAGAACCTGCAGCGTTATAATGGCGCCGGTACCGTCGGCCCCGACCATCAGCCCTCTCGGAAAATCGATGACCGAGTTGGCGCGAAAAACCTGTGGCCAAGTGCGTAGGGCCTTGACCGTGGACTTCAGGACTTCCCAGTCTGCCTCGTCATGGACAGGTCGCAACCCGGCGAGGACGAGCACGGCGCCGTGCCGGGAATCCCTGTCGAACTTCTCAGCGATTAGCTGGTCCACATATGCCGATTCAGTTCCGGCAATCGTTCTGGTCGGCGTGAGGTGATCCTGCAGCGCGACGGCCAATGGAATTGAGCTGCCGAACAGGAGCAGCCAGAGGAAAATCAGACGCCAGGGGTTTGTGGCGATGAATTCGGCAATGCGGTCCCAGAATGAAATGTGTTCGCGTTGCATGGAGTCCTTGTTCGCCTTGTCCTTAATCTTCACGCACGACTCGAGGACGGTTCCCGATGAGCCTCGAGCCAGCAGCGGCTATCACGCTGGCCAAGATTGTCCAAACGCTCCATGCCAAAACAGACAGGTCGAAAGGAGGCTATGTCGCTTTGTGGCACATCCGAGAAATAGCTACGACTGCAGCAGTCGGGATCGAACCGGACATTGGAAATGTCACGCCAACGGCAGGTTTGTCTGAGCGAAGCCGACGTCGAACCGAGAGTTTGACTTCGCCCTCGCCGCGAAGGACTGCTCTGAGCCCAGAAACGACGTTCCCAAATCCACAAAGTTCCAAGCCATCCAAGCTCGTCGACCCGAACAGTGTGCATGCAACGACGAGCACTTGCTTCTGACGTAGAGCGGGCTCTGGCAATTGCCGTCGAGATCCACGGTGGGTGCCATCCCTCGAAAGAGAGAATGGGCGGATCGTCGCTTGATCGCTCTGCCTGCCAGCATCAAGTTGATTGATGGAAACGAATTTGGGATTCTCGGAGAACGGTTCAGTCTTGCCATGGCCAATGCTTCTGCCACTGCGATCACGCAGCGCCTGATCCAATTCAATACAATCAACCCGCCCGGCGACGAACAGGATTGCACGCGCCATTTGGGTGCAATGCTGGAAAGCGCGGGGTTCGAGATCAATTATTTCGAGTATGACGAACGGCGAACCAGCCTGATTGCCCGGCTGGCTGGCCGTGGGACTAAACCACCATTCTGCTTTGGTGGACACGTCGACGTTGTGCCGCTTGGTTTGGCCCCGTGGTCAGTCGAACCGTTCGCCGCCAAGGTGGAAGATGGCAAGCTCTTTGGGAGGGGCAGCAGTGACATGAAGAGCGGCGTCGCCGCATTCGTTCATGCCGGTCTGCGGCTGGCGCAAACGGAAGAACGCGCAGCAGACGTAGTACTGCTCATCGTTGCCGGCGAGGAAACCGGCTGTGACGGCAGCAAGCACGTAGCGGAGCTCGGTGTACTGCCGGAATGCGGTGCGGTGGTTATCGCCGAGCCGACCTCGAACTATCCCTATCTCGGCCATCGGGGGGCATTGTGGCTCGAGGGAACCGTGACCGGGCGGACAGCGCACGGCTCGATGCCGGAGCTCGGCGAGAATGCCGTCTACAAAGCGGCACGCGCGGTCACCAAGCTGGAGGACTTCGGCTTCAATGAGCGGCCGGATCCGCTGCTCGGCAGTACGACGCTAAATGTCGGAACCTTCGAAGGTGGGATCAACATCAATTCGGTGCCCGACCGGGCGAAGTTCACGATCGACATCCGGACGATTCCAGGTCGCGATCATGCGGCGACAGTCATGGAGTTGGGCCAGTATCTTGGGCCGGAGGTCGAGCTGACGACAAAGGTCGACGTCGTTCCGGTCTTGACTGACGCAGAGGACCCTTGGGTTCAGGAGACATTCACTCTGCTCGAGCCGGTGCTGGGCGAGCAGCCAGAGCCACGCGGCGCACCCTACTTCACGGACGCTTCAGCGCTGACGCCGGCTTGTGGCAACCCACCGACGCTGATCATGGGACCGGGTGAGATGGCGCAAGCGCATCAATCCGATGAATTCTGTGTCGTCGACCGGATTGAGGAAGCGGCGGAACTCTACCACGCTATGGCCCGGCGCTGGTGCGGGCTACTCTAACCAGCACCTGACTGCAAAAAAGACGTTACTCAGGCAGAGAAAAGTAGCATGCTCGACCACATCGTTGCGAAGTTGCCCCAAGGCCCTGCTTTGCGAACTGGGAGAAAGTAGGGAACCTGCGCGCAGCCTCGAATTCCCAGATAGGGCGCTTTCTTTTTGGCAGCGTGTGCGGCGAAGGGTTCCTTTGAGCCCAAACTACCGGATGCTGCGCCGCGATGGTACAATTAACACCCGTCTGCGCAGCCACCTCCTAAGTAAGACCTTTGGGGACGGTTGAGGAAGATGGCCATGATCGGAGCCCCCAAATGGCGGAGGGCATGGGCGCCGTTTTTGCGCGTGGCGATGGTCTCTGGCGCCGGAGGTTTCCAACCGAGCGGGCTGTGAGGCGGAGTGGCGTATTAGTGGCGCCGCAATTTCTCGGTGAGGACTTTCGCCTCGCGGAGCGTATGGAAGATCTCAATGTTGAGCAGTTCATCTCGGAACTGGCCACTGAAGCTTTCACAGTAGCCACTCTCCCATGGGCTCCCAGCCTTGATGAAGAGGGTTTGGACGACAACACGCCCAAGCCAGTTGCGCACAGCGTTGGTGACGAACTCGGAGTTATTATCTGATCGGATGTGCTCAGGCGGTCTGTGCCTGACGAAGAGGTCGGCCAACGCCGCGAGCAGGTCAGCTCAGGCTGTCGTTCGCATCTCTGCGATGCGGGCGAGGAGTGTCGAGCCGAGTGGGAGTATTGAATCGTCGAACGTGAAACCGGCGTTGTGGAGCATCGCAGTTCCCTCGTGCCCGATCGTGAAGTAGGCACCTGGCACCGCGCGGAGCATATCGGCGAAGTCCTCACTGCCAGTGGTGGGTCTGGCGCCGACCACGACATTGCTCTCGCCCGCCACTGAACGCGCAAGGTTGGCGAAGTCGTGAGAAAGAGCCTCGTCGTTCTCCAGCACACCGAAGATTTCACGGATGTCGACCTCGGTTTCAACTCCGTAAGTGGCGGCAACACCGGCTGCAATTTCTCGGATCCGTTCGCGGATATGCTGGCGCGCCGAGTCGGTGAAAATCCGTGCGGTACCTGAGATCACCGCCTCGCCCGGAATGACATTGTAGGCCGAGCCGCTGTGGATCTGGGTGACCGAGACGACCGCTGCATCTAGGGGATCTATGTTGCGGCTAACGACCGACTGGAGCGCCTGGACGAGCGCCGTCGCTGCGACGATCGGGTCGCGCGACTCTTGAGGTCGTGCCCCGTGACTGCCCTGGCCGGTCACTCTAATATCGAAGAAATCCGCCCCGGCCATTGCGACGCCGGGAACGACGCGGACCTGGTTTTGTGGCGCGCCAGGGCGATTGTGCAGCCCGTAGACCTCATCGCAGGGAAACCGCTCGAACAATCCGTCGGCAATCATCGCACGAGCACCGCCGAGGCCTTCCTCTGCAGGCTGGAAGATAAACACTACCTTGCCCGAAAAATCCCGCGTCTCGGCCAGATAGCGGGCTGCGCCGAGCAGCATCGTTGTGTGCCCATCATGGCCGCAGGCATGCATGATGCCCGGATTGGTGGAACGGTAGGAAAGGTTCGTTTGCTCCTCAATCGGCAGAGCATCCATATCGGCGCGTAAGCCGATGGTCTTTCCCGGTCGGTTGCCCTCCAGCACGCCCACGACACCCGTCTTGCCAATGTTCCGGTGGACCTCAATTCCCCAGCTCTCGAGGAGATTGGTGACGACGCCGGAGGTGCGCACTTCCTCGAAGCCAAGCTCCGGATGCGCATGCAGGTCACGGCGGATGGCGGTCAATTCATCAGCGTAGTCTTCGATGCGTTCGATCAGTTTCATCTTCAGGCTCCGTAGCGCGCAAGGTCACATTGGGAGTTACGTGGGGGAGTCACGCGGTGAGTCACATGGGCCGAGGCGGCACTCCGCTTGAGCCACAGTTTAGACGTGAGCGTGTCGACGTGCCAGACTGGGATAACCGGCCACTTCCTGAAGGTCGATCTGGCTGAAGATCAATCTGAGGAAAGATCAATCCGGTACTGCAAGGTATCCAGGCCGAAGACCCGACATGGCCCAACAAGTTCCATTCCAATGCGCTCCATGACGCACAAAGAGCGTGCATTGGCAGGCAGCGCAAATGCGACAACTCGTTTGAGGTGAACGACGGTGCGCGCGAATGCAAGAGCCGCATGGCCGCCCTCGGTTGCCAATCCCTTCCCTTGAAAGCCATCGTCCAGCAGATAGAGAATCTCGGTCTCGCCGATCTCCTCGACGAAACGCAGTCCCAGATGCCCACCGAGCTTGGCTGTCGCTTTGTCGATCACGGCCCAAGGCGCATATGGGTGGTTCCCAGCACGCCATGCCGCCTCCGACCATGCTGCGACTAGCGTCCGCGCTTTTTCATCAGCCTCTTTGGCGCCAGCTTCTCCGCCGGGCATGTAGGTGTGCAGGCCCGGCTTTGCTCTTATGGCGCGGTAGGCTTGCAAGTCCGAGGCGCAAAACGGACGGAGCAAGAGCCGGGGCGTCTCAAGGGATGTCGGTCGGTCGATTGCCATCCATACTCTGCAATTCTGATCCTCGTTGCGATTAGTACTGACAGATCGTTTCAAGCGAAACTTGCGCCGCCGGTCTAGCTGACGATTGTCCGACCGGCGGGACGTTAGTCGGCACTTAGCACACGCCCAATCGCATCAACGAATACCTCGGCGCCCAGGGCGATGTCTTCGTCCGACGTGTTCTCAGTCCAATGGTGGCTGATGCCGCCAATCGACGGCACGAACATCATGGCACTGGGCACCAGCGGCGCGATCACCTGAGCATCATGGCCGGCGCCCGAGGGCATGACCAAGTATTTGCCCGGGGCGTAGGTCTTGGCGGCCTCGATCAGGGCGGCTTGGGGCGCTTCGTACATGATCGCCGGTTTGCTTTCCCCCATGATCTCGATCGTGCACGCACATGGGCCTCGCCCGGCCTCTTCGACCAGCGCGAACAACCGCGCCTTCAGGCGATCCAGGACCTGCTGATCCGCATCGCGGAATTGGAAGATCATTTCCGCGCCGCCGGGGATGATGCTGGGTCCGCCGGGGTCGAGGGTCACGCGTCCCACGGTCCATACAGAATCGGGCCCGACGATCTTGGGAAACTCTTCTTCGATCCGTTGCCATAGCTGCATCAGCGCTTTCCCGGCATCGCGGCGAATCGCCATTTTGGTGGTTCCCGCGTGGTTCTGGGCGCCCTCAAAGGTAATTCGGTACTGCCAGATCGCGACGATGGAGGTGACGACGCCGATCTGTAGGCCTTCTGATTCCAGGGTCTGGCCCTGCTCGATATGTGCCTCGAAGAACGCCTTGTACCGGTCGGGTTCGATAGCCAGGCGCGGGCGTCCCGCCAAACCGGCCTGCGCCAGCAGGTCGCGCAAACGTCCGCGCCCGGACCGGCAAACCGAGCGGTCCATCATCTCTTCGGTCACATCGCCGACAAAGGACTCGGAGCCCAGGAAGGATGCCTCGGTGAAATGACCTTCCTCATCAGCAAATGCGATGACGTCGACGCCGCCTGGGATGCCCGCTTCCGCGACCGCCCGCGCGGCCTCAAGCGCGTAGATGACTCCCAACGCTCCGTCCAGCCAACCCGCGTGGTTCTGGCTCTCGATATGACTGCCGCTCAACACGACCGGGCCGTCGCCCAGGGCCCGGCCATAAACGTTCGCAATGCCATCGATCGTTGTCTCATGACCGATAGCCTGCAATTGCTCGGCCAGCCAGTGGCGCGTTTGCATGTCCTCAGCCGAAAGGGTGGGGCGGTGGACACCCGTTCTATATGTTCCGATTGACCTAAGATGATACAGGTCCCGCAGCACCCGGTCGGTGTTCGCGCGGATCATGCCATGCCCCTCCATCGCCCATCGGATAACGCTCGCCACCTGATCAGATCCTATGCGCCACAGCAATCCACTGGCTTGACAGACCCCTGCGTTGGTGCATCACTTTGACCAGACGGTCAGATCAGAGCAGCCTTCGGGTCGCGTGGCACCACGCGGGGTATCGAAGGAACCAGAGAGGCGCTTACCGCCCGGGGTCCGGCCAGTCTCCTCCACAACTCCGAACAGGGAGCGCACAAATGCATCTGAAATCTCTCGTGAAATTCGCGACGGCCGCAGTGATGGGGACAATGCTGTCCACCACCGCGATGGCCGGACCGGATGACGACAGCCTGATCATAGCTTGGGGATCCACGGGCCCGATCGAGCATGTCGATAATTACGTCAATACCAACCGGACCGGGATCTGGTTCAGCCGCATGGTCTGGGATCAGCTGATCTATCGCGAGCCGAAGACGTTCGAATATAAGCCTCTGCTGGCCGAAAGCTGGGAGCAATTGTCGGACACCGTCTGGCAGTTCAACCTGCGCGAGGGTGTGAAGTTCCACAACGGCGAGCCGTTCGACGCGGACGACGTTGTCTACACCCTGAACTGGATTTCCAACCCAGATAACGGCGTCAAGGTCCAGCGCAACGTCAACTGGATCAAAGAAGCTCGCAAGGTCTCTCAGTACACCGTCGATCTGGAGATGAAGCGGCCCTTCCCGCAGGCATTCGAGTTTCTTAGCGGCCCGATCACGATCTATCCAAATGAATACTATTCGGAAGTCGGCCCCGACGGAATGCACAAGCAACCGATCGGCACGGGCCCGATGAAAGTCGTCTCGATCAAGACGGCGGAAGAGTATGTGTTCGAAAGGAACCCGGACTACAATTGGGGCTCACCCAAGGGTGAGGCGCAAGTCAGCCGCATGGTCGTGCGCGAGATCGCCGACGTGCAGACCCAGATCGCCGAACTTCTGGCCGGCGGGATCGACATCACGGCCGATATCTCGGCCGACCACGTTGATCAGATCGGTGGTGTGCCGGGCTTAACCGCTTTGCAGGCTGGCACTATGCGGACCGGTTACATCGGCTTTGACGCCGCGAACCGTTCGGGCCATGAGCCGGTCAACAATCTGAAGGTCCGGCAGGCGATGGCCCATGCCATCGACCGTGAAAGCCTGGTGAAGAACCTCATCCGCGGCGATGCGGGCGTCATCCACACGCCGTGCTTCCCGACACAGTTCGGCTGTGATGTGAACGCAGCGGTGAAATACGATTTCGATCCCGACAAGGCGAAGGCTCTGCTGGCCGAAGCCGGATATCCGGATGGGTTCGATATCGAGTTCTACACCTTCCGGCCGGCCGACTGGGCCGAAGCTATCATGGGTGATCTGGCCAAGGTCGGCATCAGGGCGACCCTGACCAAGATGCCATATTTCGCCCTGCGCGATAAGCAGCGCAATGAAGGCACGACCCCGATGTTCCTGATGGATTGGGGCTCCTATTCCATGAACGACATGTCGGCCATCACCTCTCACTTCTTCAAGAAGGGCCCGGATGATTTCGCCCTGGATGACGAGGTCGCCGCCTGGCTGGAAACCGGTGACACCAGCTCTGACGCGGCTGTGCGGAAAGAGAACTACGCCAAGGCGATCGCAAAGATCACGGGCGAGCTCTACTGGCTACCGATGTTCAACCACGTTCGAAACTACGGCTACAACGAACAGCTGAACTTCATTCCCTACCAGGACGAGATCCCTCGTTTCTGGCAGTACGGCTGGAAGTCGTAACGCGAAAATCGGGGTGGGCAATCTTGCCCGCCCCATCCTAGCCGGACCCGGGGGCGATCCGCAGCCATGCTCGTCTACACGCTCAAACGCAGCTTCGTCGCGTTCCTGATCCTGATCGTAGTGTCGGGGCTGACCTTCTCGTTGTCCCACCTCTCGGCCGACCCCGCATTGACCATTGGAGGCGAGCAGGCCTCGGACGAGGACATCGAGGCGATCCGCAAGTTCTACGGCTTCGACCGCCCAATCTATGAACAATATTTCAGCTGGCTTGGCCGCGCCCTGCAGGGCGATTTCGGCGAAAGCTATCACTACAAGCAACCCGTTGTGGACATGATCTCTGGCCGGATCGGAACGACCATGACATTGGGCGTCCTCGCGATCCTGTTCGCGCTGATCGTCTCGATCCCACTGGGAACTGTTGCGGCCATGCGGCCCAATTCACTGATTGACCGCTTCGCACTGCTGATCGCGGTCTTTGGGCAAGCCCTTCCGACCTTTTGGTTCGCGCTTATGATGATCATCGTCTTCGGCGTCTGGTGGCGGATGCTGCCGATCTCCGGCAACACGACCTGGGCACATTTCGTCATGCCGACCATCGCATTGGGTTACTATGCGACCCCTGCCCTGATGCGCCTGACCCGCGCCGGGATGATCGAGGTGCTGGAGTCCGACTATATCCGCACAGCCCGAGCCAAGGGGCTGTCACCAACATCGATCCTATTCAAGCACGCTCTGCGCAACGCCATTATCCCGGTTGTGGCTCTCGCCGCAGTCTGGTTCGGGTTCATGCTAGGCGGGTCGATCGTGATCGAAACAATTTTCAATCTGAAAGGCATCGGCTGGTTGTCCTATGATGCGCTGTTGAGATCCGATCTGCCGGTGGTGCAGGCGATCGTGCTGATCTTTGCTTCGTTCTATGTGGTGCTGACGCTGTTGGCGGATCTGCTTAATGCGTATCTGGATCCAAGGATTTCCGTGCGATGAGCAGTATCTTTCAAGCCGGTTCCGCTACCGAGGCCTCTGCCGTTGTCAGAATAGGCCGCTCGGACCGGTGTCATCACTCGATGGCGCGCCCCGAAATGTGTTCAACGATGTGACGGGGCAATGAGCCATGGCTGAAGCAGCGCTTCCCCTACGCAGGCAACAGACGGCCGAGGAGATCCTCGAGCCATCGCCTCTATCGAAGCTGCGCAAGCGGATCTTCAAGAACTACAGCTTCCTGATCGGCGCGATCATTTTGATCCTGATCCTCGTGGTCGCCGTGCTGGCGCCAGTATTCGAGGCTTTGGGTTTGATCCAGGATCCCTATGCCCAGGACTTGGCCAAGCGATTGCAGAACCCGTTCTGGCATGAAAAGAAAGTCGATCCCGACCATGTCTTCGGCACCGACAAAGTCGGCCGCGATTACCTGTCGCGGCTGGTCTATGGCGCGCAGATATCTTTGCTGATCGGGTTCTCGACCATGATCATTTCCGGATCGATCGGGACCGTGCTGGGGGTGACGGCCGGTTATTTCGGCGGCCGGGTCGATATGGTCGTGAACTTCATCATCAATACACGCCTGGCCATGCCCGTTTTCTTGGTCGCCATGGCGGCGGTGGTCGCATTCGGGGCCTCGCTTTGGGTGGTGATTCTGGTCCTGGGCCTGTTTCTTTGGGACCGGTTCGCCGTGGTCATGCGCAGTATAACGATGCAAGCCCGGGATCTGGACTACGTAAAGGCTGCACGCGCCTTGGGGTGTTCGCCGCCCTACATTATCGTGCGGGAAATTTTCCCGAACGTTCTGTCGTCCCTGACCGTCGTCGCGACAGTCGAGATGGCCAACGCCATCCTGCTGGAAGCAGCCTTGTCCTTCCTCGGATTCGGGGTGCAAGCCCCGACTCCGTCGTGGGGCCTTATGTTGAATGAGGGGCGGGAGTACATGTTCTTCTCACCCTGGCTGCTCGCCCTGCCCGGCACATGCCTGTTCCTGCTTGTGCTGGCAATAAACCTGTTCGGCGATGGGCTGCGTGACGTTACCCTGGAGCGTGAGCGGTGAGCAAAGACGTCATCCTGGACGTGCGGAACCTGAAGGTCGACATCCCGGTCTCGGCGGGCATGTTGCATCCGGTGCGCGGGATTTCATTCTCTGTCGCCCGTGGCGAGACGTTGTGCATCGTTGGTGAATCGGGATGCGGGAAATCTCTGACATCGCTGGCGCTGATGGGGCTGCTGCCAAAGACCGCGACCCGAACCGCGGACAAGTTGGATTTCCTGGGCCAGGACATCCGCGACCTGAAGGAACGCCAGATGGCCGCCCTGCGCGGCGTCAATATGGCGATGATCTTTCAGGAGCCCATGACCTCGTTGAATCCGGCCTATACCATCGGCAATCAGTTGATCGAGGTCTATCGGCGTCATATCGACCCCGGCAAAGCCGAGGCGCGTGAAAGAGCGATCTTCCTTCTCGAGAAGGTCGGAATTTCGGCCGCCGCCTCGCGCTTGTCCCAGTATCCACACCAATTGTCGGGTGGTCTGCGTCAACGCGTTATGATCGCCATGGCGCTGATGTGTGGGCCCGACGTGATTATAGCGGACGAGCCGACGACTGCCCTGGATGTCACCATCCAGGCGCAGATCCTGCACCTATTGGCGGATCTGCAAAAGGAGTTCCAGATGGGCATGATCTTGATCACCCACGATCTGGGTATCGTCGCCCGCGTCGCCGATAAAGTGCAGGTCATGTATGCGGGCTCGACTGTCGAGGAGGGGCCTTGCCAAGCGGTGTTCGACAGCCCGCTGCATCCCTATACCTCGGGCTTGCTGCGCTGCATTCCGGTGCCGGGCAAGACCCAGCGGGGATCGCGCTTGGGCTCGGTGCCTGGGATCGTGCCCAACCTGGTGGGCGACTTGCACGGCTGCATGTTCCGCAACCGGTGCGATCACGCCGAGGCGGCTTGCGAGGCATTGGCGGGCGACGCCACGCAACTGAGTGACGGGCATGCCTTCACCTGCCGGATGACGCCCGACGAGGCCGCCCAGGCCGCACGCCAGACCGCGCGCGAGGTCGCATGACGGCCGCCTTGGAAACCGTCGATGTCTCCTGCGTCTTTCAGGTCAATCAGGGCTTCATGAAAGGCTCGAAACCGCTACGCGCAGTGAACGGCGTGTCCCTGAAGATCCCAAAGGGACAGGTGGTCGGCCTTGTCGGAGAATCCGGCTGCGGCAAGTCCACGATGGCGAGCATCCTGCTTGGCCTGCAAGAACCAACCTCCGGCGAGGTGCTCTACTCCGGGGAAAGCGCCGGATCGTTCGATGGCAAGGATATCGCCCGGCGCATCCAGCCAATCTTTCAGGACCCCTATTCATCTTTGAACCCGACGAAGTCGATCCACTCCATCGTCTCGCTGCCGTTGCGCATTCACAATGTCGGCGACCCCGCCGACTGGGACCGCAAGGTGTACGACATTTTGGATCTTGTGGGATTGCCCCGGCGGGTGGCGCAATCCTATCCCTCGCAACTTTCGGGCGGACAGCGTCAGCGCGTGGCCATCGCCCGGGCATTGATCATGCGGCCTGAAGTGGTGATCTGTGACGAACCGACCTCGGCCCTGGATGTGTCCGTGCAATCGCAGATTCTCAACCTGCTTCAGGACCTCAGGCAGGAATTGGGGCTAACCTATTTGCTGATCTCTCACAATCTGGCGGTGGTCGAGCACATGGCCGACCGTGTGGCGGTGATGTATCTGGGCCGGATTGTCGAGGAAGCCGATGCGGACACACTGTTCCGAGATCCCCGGCACCCCTATACCAAGGCGCTGTTGGGATCCGTGCTGACGCCGGATCCGTCCCTCGGAGTCCCTGACACGCATTTGGGGACCGTATTTCCGAACCCAATCGATCCGCCTTTGGGCTGTTCGTTTCATCCGCGCTGCTCGGCCTGCATGGATATATGTAGCGCACAGACGCCCATGCCGGTGACCGAGGGCGACCATATGACGGAATGTCATTTGTATGCGCCGCAGGAGGCCGTGGCGGTTTGATCCAATTGTAGCTGATCCGGGCCGGACCTGAACGTTGGGAAGATCATGAAAACCTTCATCGCATGTCTCGGCACCGAGACGAATTCGTTCTCCAACCTGCCCACGGGGATGCAGACCTTCCGCGACAGCATGTACTACGAACGGGACGCGACACAGCACCCGCCGAACACGTTTTCGCTGCCGCTGCATGTCTGGCGAAAGAAGACAGAAGAGTTGCAGGGTGAGGTGGTCGAATCCATTGCCGCATTCGCACAGCCCGCGGGACTTACGATCAGATCTGTCTATGAGGGACTGCGCGATACCATCCTAGCCGACCTGAAGGCCGCGTTGCCCGTCGATATCGTTTTGCTGTCCCTACACGGGGCGATGACCGCCGAAGGCTACGACGATTGTGAAGGCGATTTCATGGGGCGGGTCCGCGACATCATTGGTCCGGAAGTGGTGCTGGGCGCGGAACTGGACCTGCATTGCTCGATCACGCCCGCAATGACCGAGGCGGCGGATGTGATGGTGCTGTTCAAGGAGTATCCGCACACGGATGTCGGGCCACGGGCCGAGGAGGTGTTCGACATCTGCGCTCGAGCTAATGCGGGCGAGGTAAAGCCGGTCATGGCCGTCCATGACTGCAGGATGATCTCGAAATGGCGCACGCCATTCGAGCCGATGAAGACCATTGTGTCTGAAATGCAGGCAGCGGAAGGTCAGGGGGATATCCTGTCAGTCAGCTTTGCACACGGGTTCCCCTGGCAGGATGTCGCCTGCACCAGTTCGAAGATGGTGGTGGTCGCGGACGGGAACACAGACGAGGCGGCGGCGACAGCGCGGCGGTTCGCGGACCGGCTATGGGCCGCGCGAGACGACACCAACCAAGACATGATTTCGACGGACCAGGCTTTGGATCTGATCGAGGCGGGGCCCGGCCCTGTCGTGGTTGCCGATGTGGCGGACAATGCCGGTGGTGGGGCGCCCTCGGATTCAACCTTTGTCCTCAGGACGGCGCTTGATCGCGGGGTTACCGGCCTGATGACCTGCCACTACTGGGACCCGGTGGCGGTGCGTTTCTGTGAAGAGGCCGGGGAAGGCGCGTCCATCGACCTGCGCATCGGCGGCAAGTGCGGTCCTTCCTCTGGTGATCCGGTCGATCTTCGGGTGACTGTGAAACGCATCCTCGGAGAGGCCCAGCAGACCTTCGGGGATGCCCGTATGCCCATGGGCACGGCGGTGTGGGTGACGACCGGGGACGTCGACTTGATCCTGACGACGAAGCGAACTCAGGTGTTCCACCCTGACAGCATGGCCCAGTTGGGCATTGATCCGACGGTATACCGAGGCATCGTCGTGAAGTCCTCGCAGCACTTTTATGCCGGCTTCGCCCCCATCGCCGCACGTATCGAGTACATCGCGGGTCCAGGCGCAATCCCGCCTGACTTCGCAACAATCCCGTTTCAGCACTTTACCGCTGACTACTGGCCGAAAGTCCAAGACCCCTTCAATGAGGGTTGAAGCGGAGACTGCATTCGGGGCGGGGTCATTCGGCGGTGAAGATCGACCTGGCGCCCGCCCGCGCATCCCCGAACAGATCAAAACCGAGGGGGTAAAGTAACATGGCAGAACCAACTCAGATGATCGTGACTGCTCAGCCCGAAGCATCGGAAGCTGGCGCGCGCGTGTTGATGCGCGGCGGCAATGCGGTCGATGCGGCGATGGCCGCAGCGTTGGTTGCCGGGGTTGTCGATCCGCAGATGTGCGGCATCGCCGGTTTCGGGTCATGTCAGATCTACGACCCCAAGTCTGGCCGCCACGAGGTGATCGACTTTCATGGCAAAACCCCTTTGGCGGCGACACCTGACATTTGGGAAGACAGGCTCGAGGGTGAGACCCGTGACGGGTTCGGCTTCGTCCTGAAGGACAATGTCAATGATCTTGGCTACGGCGCGGTGACCACACCCGGCTCGCTGATGGCTTATTTCGAGGCCGTGCGCGACTACGGTACATGGGACTGGGCCGACATCCTCGCCCCGGCCGTGCGGCAAGCGGAGCAAGGCTTTCTGGTGCGCCCGCATGTCTATCACTGGTGGACTTATGGGGCTAATTTGGGTCGGGTTCCGGTGCAAGACAGACTTGGGCTCTCTCGGACTGGCCGCGACAACTATTTCCGCAGTGATGGGCGCGTGAAGATGATTGGCGACCGGGTCGAGAACCCTGACCTGGCATGGACACTATCGCTCATCGCCCGCGAGGGAGCAGATGTTTTCTACAAGGGAGAGATCGCGGACCGGATCGACGCGGATTTCGCCGCCCATGGAGGGCTGATGCGAAAGGCGGACCTCGAGGCCTATGCGACCGTCCGGACCGAGCCGCTGCGCGGTTCCTATCGAAAATTCGATCTTGCGACCAACCATCCGCCCGGCGGTGGCATCATGTTGGTCGAGATGCTGAACATCCTCGAGGGCTTTGATCTCACCGCGATGGGGCACAACTCGACAGATTACATTCGCACCGTGAGCGAGGCAATGAAGGCGGCGACCGCCGACAAGGATGCCCATATCGGCGATCCTGCCTTTGTGGAGATCCCCGGACGCCTGACGGAGAAGGGCTACGCCGCCGAAATCGCCGAGCGGATCAGGGCTGGCGAGAAGATGCGGGTTGCACGGCTAGGAACACCCGAACCGAAGGACACGACGCATGTCTGTGTCGTCGACAAGACCGGTATGTGTGTGACGATGACCCATTCGCTGGGCATGCCCTCTGGCGTGATCACCGATGGACTAGGTTTCATGTACAATGGCTGCATGGCCGTGTTCGACCCACGCCCGGGGAGGGCCGGGTCGATTGCGCCCGGCAAGGCTCGGTTCTCTTCGGTCTGTCCGACCATCGCCTTCCGCGACGGTGCGCCTCGCGTGGTTCTGGGTGCGCCGGGCGGCACGCAGATCGCCATGGGCGTACTGCAGGTACTGCTGAACGTTTTGGACTTCGACATGTCGATGGCCGAGGCGGTCTCGTCCCCCCGGTTCTCGGCTACGTCGGATGCGATCGATATCATGAACCGCATTCCCGGCTACATCGTAGAGCCACTCGAGGCGGATGGATACGAGGTGATCCGTTCGGCCATGAGCTACGGGATTGCAGCGGTGCACGGAATACGGATCGACGAAGGTTGCCTCACGGGTTGGGCCGACCCCGGTCATGACGGTGTGGCGCTGGGTGTCTGACTGTCCGTCGTCAGATAAAGGGGGCTTCCTGACGTGATCCAGTAAAGTAGCCAGAGTGTCAGTTCTTGGCACGAGGCCGACATAGCCCCAACAGCAGTAATCGCGATCAAACCGGACATTCGAGGTTTTGCTCGAACGGCAGGTTTGTCCGCACAGCCGACCTTCGAGGCTCAGAGTGGTTCTGAGATGCCTGACCAAAGTTGTCAGATGACCGCTTCGAGCCCAAACTACACGATGCTGCGCTGCGTTTGAACGGCAGCAATGCGTTGCAAGCCGGACGTTGGGCGAGCTTACGCTACGCGTATTCCTGACCCAAACTGGTTGTTTACTTCGATAGATTTGGGGCTGAATAGACTTGGCGCCTTCATGACCCTAAAATCCCTGTCCTTAAAGCGTATCCGGCGGGATGCAGGTAGGATCATGGAAGAACGTGTTCAGCGTAGGCTTGCGGCTATTCTCGCCGCCGACGTGGTCGGGTATAGCCGGCTCATGGATGCGGACGAGGAAGCCACTCTGCGAACACTCAAGGCGCATCGCCAGATCATTGATGGCTTGGTAACCAGTCACGACGGTCGTGTGTTTGGTTCTGCTGGCGACAGTGTGATTGCGGAGTTCTCCAGCCCGGTGGAGGCGGTGCGCTGCGCCACCGAAATCCAAAAAAATCTCGAGACCAGCAACGCCGACCTACCCGGCGATCGCCTCATGCGCTTTCGCATAGGCATCAACCTCGGCGACGTTGTGGTGGAGGGGGATGATCTACTCGGCGACGGAGTCAACGTGGCGTCCCGGCTGGAGGGCCTGGCCGATGCCGGCGGCATTTGCATTAGCGGAACGGTTTACGATCAGGTTTCGGGCAAGATTCCACAATCGTTCGAGTTCATGGGTGAACAAACACTCAAGAACATCAAGGGACCGGTTCGTGCCTATCGTGCTTCTATCGAACGAACGACGTCGGCGAGGCACGGGACGGAGAGCGCTTCGTCAGCGCTCGAATTCGCCCCCCCTGAACGGCCGTCTATCGCAATAATTCCTTTCAATAGTCTAGGTGCCGATCCCGACAAAGATTATATCGCAGATGGCATTAGGTTCGGGATTTCGGCGACCCTGACCCAGCTTTCCGGGTTGTTCCTGGTCCATGCTCCCGCCCTCAATGCTTACCGCGGCAATGAGGTGTCTGCTTCATCAGTGGGTGCCGAATTGGATGCGCAGTACGTCCTGGAGGGCGCCGTTCAGCAAGCCGGAAATCGCGTCCGGGTCACAGTGCAGTTGACCGATGTCGATGCGAAGCAGACCATTCTTGCTGAGCGCTACGATCGCGTTCTTGTCGATGTCTTCCAGCTTCAAGACGAGATCACTAGGGAGGTCATCGCGTCGCTAAACATCAAACTCGCATCGAACGAAAGAAACAGAGTTTGGTTCGGGAAACTCACCAACCCGGAGGCGGTGGAACTCTACTATCGTGGTGCCAGTCATTTTTATGAACTGAACAAAGACGACAACGCGGTTGCGCGCGACTTTTTCGAGCAGCTTCACCGTGTTCAACCGGACTCGGTGGTGGGCCCGAGCTATGTGTCGGTGACGCATTGGATGGATGCATTCTTCGATTGGACCGATCCCGAGGCCGGATCGATGGAAAAGGCGGCCGATTGGGCGAAGAGGGCCATGGAGTACGAGGACAACAACGGAATCGGGCATGCAGTCTTCGGACACCTGCAGCTTCTTGAACGCAAGTATGATGAAGCACTTGCGACCTGCAGAACGGGGGCCAAGCTTCGTTCGAGTTGTCCGTTGGCGCATGGCCTCCTGGGACTTGTGCTCAACTATTGCGGTGACGCAAAGTCGGCGATCAATAGCGTCAAGGAAGCCCTTCAGCTCGAGAAGATCTACCCAACGTGGTTGATCGATATTCTCGCGGTTGCCTATCGGGATTGCGGAGACATCGAGCTTTCAATTCCGGCCGCAAAAGAGTCGCTACGGCTCAATCCGCAGAACAACGATGCGCGGCTCATTCTCTGTAGCGATTACCAACTCTCGGCCAATCATGACCAAGCCCGACGTTTCGCGGATGAAATTATTGCGAGTGATCCGGCGTTTCGCCTAGCCAACTACGCCAAGAGCCAGCCATATAAAAACCCGGCGGCGCTCGATCACCTGATGGATGTTCTTCGCGAAGCCGGCCTACCAGATTGACCACCGCCCGAATCCCGCGGCCTTCGTCACGACGCGTTTTCTGAAAAAACAGAAGCGAATAGGATTCAGCTCCGTCTAACACTTTGCGCTGACCGGAAGAAAACCAACCTCATTTCGCCGAAACCGAGACGAAGTTTCATCCAACGTACGTTCGTTGTTTGGCACGAAGCCGACGTGGCCTCAAAGGCAGCAACCAGGATCAAATCAGACGTTCGAACATTAGCCCCCAACGGCAGGTTTGTCCCGCGCAGCCGACGTTGGAGGCGCCTAAAGCGGCTAGGAAGCTCGACTAGAACGGTCAGATGACCGCTCTGAGCCCAATCTACCAAATGCTGCGCTGCGTCCAAACGGCAGCGATCTGCGACAAACCGGACGCTCAGTTAATGCGCCCTAGGCGTGTTTCTGACCCCGTTCCGACCTTCCGGCAGGTGGTGCGGTCATCTGGAATGAGCCCCGAAGCGCATCGCGGCAGCGCAAAGCCATTTCGAGGCCAATCTGAGCCTGGCCAACCACCACATCATTCCGCGGCTGCCCGAAATCCCGCTGGAGAGTTTCAACGGCATCGATCTGCGCCGCGTTGCCCGGGCCGTGCTGGAAACGGCTCCGAAGCGCGGGAATCAGTCTCCAAGTCCGCGGCAGACCGATGATGCGTCTGAGTGCATGTGTTTGTGGTGTCCGTCGGGTTTGGCCGCTCTGCCGGGGCGGGCTAATGTTGGATAGTGTCCATCAGGAATCATGGACCCGGGATTCCCCGGGTCGCATGTTCTTCTTTCGCGACCTGATCAGTAGGGCGCGATGCGCACCCAGTTCTCGTCGCCCTGGGCAATGTGCTTCGGGATGTCGGCGCGCCACTTCTCCCGGGCGCCTTCATGGACCATCAGGTACAGATTGCCATCGACAATCTGCCAGACGTTCGGGTCGCCGGGCCGCTTGTAGTTCTGCGACGCAGCCCATGCGCAGTAGCCGTCATATTGAGGCGCATAGGCCGTTGGATCCGCCGAGAAGGTGTCGCGATTCTCTTCGGAACTGAAGAACCAGACAGCACCGTTCCAGAAGTGATGGAAACGCGCTTTGCCCGGCTCCGGCGCACCGTCCTTGAAGTAGGCCACTGCATCGTGTCCACCGATCGCTGTCGCGAGCTGATTGGTCGCGTTGGCAGGTGAGAACGCGATGCTGGCCAGAACCAGGGCAAAGACTGCGAGGAGTTTTTTGATCATATTACCAGATCCTTCTCTGTGATGTTGAGCAGCGAAGCTTTCGCCGCCTTAAGACCCAACATGCCGCAGTCACATCACGGGGATTTCACGGACTTCTCACAAATGTATCCCGATGGCGGCCTGGCGTTCACGTTTGCGCGAGGCGCGCCAGCTCAGGCTGCGGTCGGGAGATTGAAGGAGAAGGAGGCGCCGTCTCCAAGCTTGCTCTCGACCGTGATCAAACTGCCGTGCAGGTCGAGGATGCGGTGCGCAATCGCCAGGCCCAGGCCGGTGCCCTCGGGCCCGTCGCCGCGCGATTTCTCGACCCGGTAGAAGCGCTCGAAGATGCGCGGGATCTCGTGTTCCGGGATGCCGATCCCGGTGTCGCTGACGCGGGCTGCAATGCGCCCCGGTCCGAGAACGAGCGAAATTCGGATGCGGCCGCCCTCCGGGGTATACTTGATCGCGTTCTCGATCAGGTTCTCTAGCACCCGCTCTATCAGCGCGATATCGCCCGAGACGAATGGAGCTCCCGCCGGGATCTCGGTCTCCAGGATAAGCCCGTGTCTCTCCGCCTCGAGCTCGAACTTCTGCGCCACGTCCTGCACCAGCTCGGTTAAGGAAAAGGGTTCGAAGTGGAGCTCCGCGCCCTGGCTCTCCAGCATCGCCAGTTCGAACAGTTCGGTGATCAACTGGCTCAGGCGCTTGCCGTTCTTGGTGGCCAGGTCTAGGTAGTGATGCCGCTCGGTCTCGGAGAGAGCGCTCTCCTTGATCAGCAGGGTTTCCAGGTAACCCTGCAACGAGGCGAGCGGTGTGCGCAGGTCGTGCGAGATGCTGGCGATCATTTCGCGCCGGGTCGCGTCGGCTTGGCGCAGCTGGTGGATCTGGTCGACGATGCGCTGGGACATGTGCTCGACCGTCACCCCGAGCTCGTCAATCTCGTCGCCGCCCAGGCCGCGGCGCCAGGAGCTGAGGCGCATGGCGGCCTGGAATTCACCCTGCTTGAAGGCCTCGACCGCCGCACTTAGCCGTCGCAGGCGCCGGGTCAGCCAGTTGAATGACCAAAACCCGGCGATCAGCGCGAGCACCAGACTGGCCAGCCCGACGCCGACACCGAGGCGCAGGATGTAACTGCCCTGGATCATACGGGCGACCGAATCGAACTCCTCGCCGCCCAGCACCACATAGAGGTAGCCGACCAGCCGATCGCCCTCGCGCAACTCCGCCGCCGAGAACACCTTGCGCCCTTGCGGCCTGCGCGGGTCGTCGCCGCGGATCGGGAACTCTTCGGTGCCCGCGATGAAAGCTCGGATCGGCGCGAGCGAAACTCGGTCGCGCTTCACCCGATCCAGTGGTGCGTTGTAGGACAAAATCACGCCTTCGGCGTCGATCACATAGAGCTCGATGCTCGGGTTGATCACCATCAGCGAATGGAACAGCCCCTCGAAAGCAGCGTGGTTGACCTTCCCGCCCTGGAGCAGCGGGGTCTCCGCGACGATGTTGGCGGCGAGCATCTGGTTGAGCTTCTGGTTGACCTCTTGCAGGTAGAGCCGGGTGGTGGTCACGGTCAGCACGACGTAGATCAGGCTGATCAGCGTCACCAGCGCGAACAGCGCCGCCACCAGTTTTCCATAGAGAGTATGCACCACTAGCCTGCTGCTAGTCGGTCGTTGAACTTGTAGCCGACGCCCCACACGGTGAGAACGTACCCCGGCTCGGCCGGGTTCGTCTCTATCTTGCCGCGTAAGCGGTTGATGTGGGAGTTCACCGTGTGCTCGTAGCCGATGTGCCCGCTGCCCCAGACCAGGTCCAGGAGTTGCTGGCGCGAGTAGACCCGGCCCGGATGTTCGGCGAACTGTAGCAAGAGATCGAACTCCTTGGTGGTCAGATCGACCGGCTGCCCGGCCACCGTAACGGTCCGCTTTTCGACGTCGATGGTCATAGCGCCCAGATTCAGGCGCCTGGGCGCCTCTGAACGGTCGGCGACGAGCGCATCGACCCGACGGAAGATCGCCTTGACCCGGGCCAGAAGTTCGCTGATCGAGAACGGCTTGGTCAGATAATCGTCGGCACCGATCTCCAATCCCACCACTCGGTCGACCTCCGAGGACTTGGCGGTTAGCATCAGGATCGGCGTGTAATCGGTCTCCGCGCGCAGGCACCGGCACAATTCGAGCCCCTCCAGGCCCGGCAACATGAGGTCGAGGATGATCAGGTCGTACCGCTGGGCACGAGCCTCATCCAGACCACGCAGACCGTCCGCCGCCAGCGCAACCTCGCAATCAAGGTCCTTCAGGTGCAGGGATACAAGCTTCGCGATTTCCGGGTTATCTTCAACGATCAGGACCTTACGGCTCATTCTGGACAAGCATTTTCATGTTTCGGACCGCCGATAGTAGCTCCCAAATATCACGAAATCGTCACGGCCAGAAGGCCGCACCGTGACCGAACTCGGCTAGACGAGGCTCTTTCTCGCAAGCCGAACGTTCGATTAGGGGCGTCAAACGTTCGTATCGATTCAATGCGCCAAAACTTGCTCCCAATTCGAAGGTTTTAAAATGGCACATTCGAGAAATAGCCCCTACGGCAGCAATCGAGATCTAACCGGACCTTCGAGATCTTGCTCAAACGGCAGGTTTGTCCCGCATAGCGGACATTGTGCCAGGGCTGTGTGAAAGCACGCATTGGGTCAGGAAAGGGTCTTCAACGACCGGTGGGGACATATCTATCTTCCACCTGAAATCGGACCTTCGACCCGTCAGTTTAGTGGCCCTGGTTGTCAGAGGGATTAAAATGCGAAACGCTTTTTTAAACAAATTGTTATCGGGAAAAATCATACCCTGAGTTGCTGTGTTCTTGCTCGATTTTGGAAGCGGGTTCTCTAAGCAACATTCGCAGCAAAGAATGACCAAGATGGAGTCACGGAAGTTTGGCGCGGTGGTTCCATGGTGGTTCCACGTCGCGCCAAGGCGTTTTTTACCTTCACCTAACCCATTGATAAGCTTGGCGCACCGGGGAAGATTCGAACTCCCGACCCCCAGATTCGTAGTTTCACACTTTACGACTGTAGTTATCCCAGGTTATCCTAAAATCGTTCCACAGCAATGAGTTAGCGCCTCAAGAAAGCTCGACGCAACGCTCAGACCGAGGAACAAAACTGGATTCAGGCCTTACTTTTGGCCTTACTGCGGGAGCTAGAGCAATGGAATATCCGAGCCGTGCGAGGCTGACCGAGGCTGCGGTGAAACGGTTTGCGCCCGATGGCAAGACCACCCAGAAGATGATCGCGGATGAAGGGCAGCCGGGGCTGTATCTCAAGATCGGGCTGACGATGCAGACCTACGTGGTGCAGCGCCAGATCAAGGACCCAACGAAGAAAGACGGCCGCGCGACTGTTCGCCGGACGTTGGGCACACCAACCGATTTGAGCGTTGCCGAGGCACGGAGCGCGGCCCGCGCCGAATTGCACAAGATCGAGGAGGAGGGAGCCGAGCGCGCGCGCCATCGCCGCGATAGGAAGGCAATCACGCTGGGTGAGGCGTGGCTGGCCTATCGCGCCAAGCTAATCCGCAAGAGCCGCTCTCCGGGTACTATCTCTGACTATGAGAACAAGCTGACCTCCGAAAAGGGTATGGCGTCGCTCCTCGACAAGTCGCTGGCGACCCTCTCAGAGCAACCCGAAATCGCGGCGGATTTGCACGCCAAGATTACCGCTCGGAGCGGCCCCTATTTCGCGAACGGCTGTATGCGAGTTTTTCGGGCGGTCTATAACGACGCGCGCAAGAATCGCCGCTTGGGCCTCGCCCCCGAGAATCCGACCGACGCGGTTGAGTGGAACCCGGAGAAGCGGGCCGACGATTCGGTGCCGCCCGCTGGTTTGCCGGATTGGTACTCCGAGGTCTGCGCCCTCGACAACGGCGTGCGCCGGGCGTTCCATTTGTTCTGCCTGTTCTCCGCGATGCGCCCCGGTGCGCTCGCGATCGCACGATGGGAGCATGTCGATCTGGAAAACCGCGTACTGCATGTGCCCAACCCGAAGGGCGGGGAGAAGCGGGCATTCAACCTGCCGCTCTGCCGCCAGCTCATCGGATGCCTACGGCTGGCGAGGGCGCATGGACGACGGCTGCACCCGGTCCTAGCCCAAACATACGTTTTTCCGGCCGAGAGCGCAGACGGGCACATATCCGAGTGGAGAGAGAAGTCGGTGCGCGCGGTCGGCAAAGAACTACGACAGACGTGGGCCACCTATGCCGCCCGTATTCAGGTCAACGACCTCTTCATGAAACTATTGATGAACCATGCTATCGGCTCCGACGTGACCCGGGGTTACGTGACGACCGATCTATTGTTGCCGCAACTTCTTGAGGCCCAACAGTCCGTAGCAGATGCGATCTACTGGGACCTAAAAGATCAAGAAATTTCGCGTGACCTCGCGGCGTAACGACGTTATAAGCCTCGGGACATAGCGCCAACACCCCGGGGTGGCTCCCCGGATCAAGGCTAGGACCCCAATATAGCCGGGGAACCATGCAAGGCGACGCACCCAACCCGGGGCGTCGCTTTTTATTTGAGCGTCGCTCCAACCGATGGAGACAACGCCCATGAGCGCCAACAGCGACTTTGCACAAGAGATCGCCGAGGCGGTCCTATCCCATATCAGCACCATGATCCGAACTGGCGAGCTGCCCGTCGTGACCGAGTTCGTCGGGATCGAGGAGGCGGCGAAAATCTGCGATGTCACGCCCGCCGGGCTTAAGGCGATGCGCGACACAGCACGCGGCCCCACCTACTCGAAGCCCACGCCTCGCATCGTTCGCTACCGGGTTTCCGATCTGGAAGCGTGGCTTGCTAGCAATCGGGTCGAGCCGGGCGCGGAGAATTAATCCAGATGGATCGGAGACCGACCAAGTTCCTGGCCAGCCTCCTGCGTGAGGAGCCCCGGAATGTCCAGCTTATTGCCATGCAGAAGGGCAAGGGTCCCGTCGCCACGGTGACTTACCACCCGGAGAATCAGGCGGGCGAGATAAGCAAGTT
>JAOTXT010000065.1 GCA_029862205.1 Paracoccaceae bacterium | reverse complement strand
ACTTCGAGCCTGTCCGACATCTGCGCCAGTGCTGACTGTGGGACTGTTTGTTTGCGCCATCCTAATTGGCCACAACGATCGTTGTTTGGCGACGGCTGGCGGCGGCATGCCCGACGTGGGCGGCATGGGTGGCATAATGTAATCACGCCGCACTTGGCGGATGATTTCGGCTGGGGACTGCGAGCCGCCGTCTTTTTGCGCGCGTCGCAAGCCCCCAACTGAACAGCGTGTTCGCGCAGGCTCCTTCCGTTGCGGTGCATCCGACCGCGGCCGAGGAATTGGTCACCATGCGCGAACCGGTATCGGATTGACAGGGGTTCAACCGGCGGCTTGTGTCCCACGTGATCAGGGATGATCTCGGAAACCCAACGGCTGCTAAGGAAGCCCGGGGACGAGAAATTGCGAGGCGGACTCCACATGCGAAGGTTCAACGACAGAATGCCCTACAGTAGCAACAACGACGGCGGTGGCGGCCCCTGGGGCGGCGGTGGCGGCAATAGCGGCGGCGGTCCGCAGGGCCCGGATCTCGACGCGCTGCTGCGCAAGGGTCGCGACCAGTTGCGCGTGGTGCTCGGCGGCAAGGGCGGTGGCGGCGGTCGCCGGGGTGACGGGCCGGCTATGGGGCGCATTTGGCTCTTTGCGGTTCCGCTGCTCCTGGCAGGTGCCTGGCTGATGCAGTCATTCTATTCGGTCAAGCCCGAGGAGAAGGCGGTCGAATTGTTGCTGGGCAAATACTACCGGACCACCGAGCCCGGGCTGCATATTGCCCCTGGCCAGTAATCTCTCACGAGATTCTTCCCGTCACCCGCGAGAACACCATCGACATCGGCATCGCGAAATCGACCGGACGGGTGCGCAGCAGCGAACAGGGGCTCATGCTGACCGGCGACGAGAACATCGTCGACATCGATTTCCAGGTGGTCTGGAACATCCTGCGCCCCGACCTGTTCCTGTTTAACCTGGCCGAGCCGAACCAGACCATCCAGGCGGTCTCGGAATCGGTGATGCGCGAGATCATCGCGCGCTCGCAGCTCAAGCCGATCCTTACCCGCGATCGCGCGGCGATCAGCCAGGAGGTCCAGGAGCTGATCCAGGCAACCTTGGACAGCTACGAATCCGGCGTGAACATCGTCCGCGTCAACTTTGACGGCGCCGACCCGCCGCCGCAGGTGATCGACGCCTTCCGCGACGTGCAGGCGGCCGAACAGGACCGCGACACCGAGGAAAAACGCGCCGAAGCCTATGCTAACCAGAAGCTCGCCGGCGCGCGCGGCCAGGTCGCCCAGCTCCTGCAAGAGGCGGAAGGCTACCGCGCCCAGGTGGTCAACGAGGCCAAGGGCGAGGCGGCGCGGTTCGAGTCGGTCTACGAGGAATACGCCCTGGCCCCGGAGGTGACCCGCAAGCGCCTCTATCTGGAGACCATCGAGCGGGTACTGGGCGATGTCGACAAAATCATCATTGATCAAAGCATCGGCGGTGCCGGCGGCCAGGGCGTGGTGCCTTACCTGTCTCTCAACGAACTTCGCCGGGGAAATAACAGGTGATGCGCCTTCTTCCCGTCATCGCCGCCATCATCGTCGTTAACCACCGCCGATTTTTGGAGGCCCAACGCGTCGCCCACCTGGCGACGGCTCATGCCCACGGCAGGCCGCACGTCGTTCCGGTGAGCAGGTAGCGGGCACATTTGCGACCTTCCCAGTGAAGCCCAGAGCGTCCGCCTTGGGGCTTTTTGCGACCTAGGGCCTTGGTCGGCATGGGGGTCATGAATACGCATAGAGCATGCTGATAGAGGGCCCGGATTCTCCCCAGATGCTGCCGTTCGAACGTGGTGCAGCATCATGTAGATTGGGCTCGATTCAGACCTTCGCTGCGCGCTGGGCCAAGGGCAGGAACGCGGGACCAAGCGGACATTTGATCAATTTCCCTAGATGACCGGTCCTATCGGCAATCTCCATCGACGCGACCGTCATCTTTTGGTTAAGTCCTGGCCCTAGAAAGCGCAACTCACGGATCCAAAGGTGGTACGTCTCCGAGGCGGACGATGAAGGTCGGGTCACTGTAGTCGCCGAGTTCGACATCAACCTCGATCGAGAAGGCGTCGGCTCCAGCGTACGAGCCACCGTCAAACATCCTTTGCGCGCGCGCCTCTGCTTCGGCTAAAGTTTTGCACTCAATCGCAGATGCCTGGACAAGCACCTGCTGCTTCGCCGCCCCTTTGCCACGTTCGGCGTGTCGGTATGTCTGGCACACGAAGCGTGTTCTGACCGTCATAACACGATAGCTCCCCTCGATGGACGCGCGTGAAAGCACGTCCGCCGGGTCACCGAAACCTATCCACACCGGCTGATGGCGCCAGCAGTTACGTCCAACATCGACGCGTTTCGTGCACCAATGCGACAATTCTGAAAACCTCGGCCTCGTTGTTCTACTTGGCTTTCTTTTCCCCGAAAACCGGTGCCCCCTTGCCTTTGCTGAAGTCCGCTGTAGCCGGTACTTTTTCTCTGATTTTCTTGGGCTTTTTGGCCTCGCGGTTCCCGCGTCTCTTATCGCCTTTGGACATCTGATTTCCTCTCTGATGAACTGACTTACTAGTTCGGCAATCAGGCGACTGGGTTCTGCAGCTCGCTTCGATTAGCCGTCTGAGATTTGTCGGCAAAAGCGCGCCGTCGACGGCATCGGCCGTCCATCCGACAAACGAAGGGAGCTCGACTTGAGCGACTCAAGTTCTGTCGCCTCGCTTCGAGCTTTGTCGCGGACTGCTCGGCGTCATTCGGATTTCAGGCTCTTCGATGCCTAAGAACGCCGCGTTCGGCGTTCTTTCGATCAATGTATCTCCGCCAAGACCAATCCTGGTGTGGCCAAGAGCTTCGATTTTCGATGCCAGGCCAATTTCGGCAATCGTCAGAATCATTGCCTCGTAACTCATGCCGAGGTTGAGCAGGCAGCTGCGATAGAAATACCCTTTGCGAAGCCCAGGCATCAGGTTCGCTTCAATGAAATGCGGCACATTTTCATGGCTCATTTTTACATCGATGCGTCCCAACGACTTGCCTCCCAAGGCCCGGAATGCCGCCTTGGCGAGGGTGCCGAGTTGCAGGCGTAACGCTGCGTCTGTCACCGGCGCGACGGTTTCAGAGTCCTGTTTTTTGACATCATAGTCGAGGATGCGGTCCCCGTTCCTGTTGGGCGCCGCGATGATTTCGATGGGCATGGCGCGAAGTGTTCCGCAGGAAGCATCTTCAAATATGCCGATGCTGTATTCCCGGCCAGAAAGATAAGTCTCGACCATGGCCCGGGACATCTGGTTCTCATGGATATCCAACACTTTGCGCTGGAATCCATCAAGGTCATGGACAACGGACCTGGCATCCACTCCACGGCTGTCTCCACCGCTGACGGGCTTTACAAAGAGCGGAAAGGGAAGGGGGACGGCGGCGGCGGTCGGATGTTCGCCCGGTGCAGTCAGGAAAAACTCCGCGGTCGCGACATTGGCTCGGCGAATGGCACACTTTGCACGAGCCTTGTTGTGTTCGTTGTCCAGTGCCGATCGGCCCGATGCGATGTAGGCGATTCCATGGAGGTCGAGAAAATCGTTCAACCAGATATCTTCGCGATCAAAAGTGAAGTATTTCACCCCAGAGAATACGAGGCCGGGCCTCCGACCCGCCATCTGCTCAAGATCGCGGCGTGTACGGATCTGGGTGATGGTGACGTGCTGATAGCGGTCGGAAAGGATCTTATGAACCAGCGCTTCGTCCAACTCGATCCCGACATTTTTTCGATGCGCTGCGATGTCAGCGGGGTGGGGTGCGATGACGATTTCGATAGTTTCGGCGCGTTTGCGTTCGATGGCACGCCTTTCGTCGACCGAAGTAAGCACGCCTCCCTGGCGGCGTCGGGTATGCTCGGTCCGAAGTTGGTTACCGCTCGGCGTATCCGTTACGTCTACATCCAAATTTCTCAATTTCGCTCCTCCAAGCGCCCGCGGGCGCGGCAACCCAGGAGCCGCATAAGCGTTCCGAGGCCGGCTGGCGTTGTTTGAATTGTTTCGCGAATAAACTGGCATCGCTGAAATCGGATTCAGCGGGAGCACTCCCCCCTCCTAACACGAAAGACAGGCATTAGATACAGCTTTGATCGCCGACGGTGGCGTCGGCAGTCTTCTCCCGCGTCGCGGTTGCCACGCCGTCGCTCAACACTCCAAATCGACGGGAGAATTCTGGTTCGACATGGCCATGATCGAGGGGAAAGGTCACTGAGGCCGCGAAGTTGGTAGAGATCAGAGGGGTAAGTTATCGGACCCTTTTCATACTACGATGACAGCTTTCAGAGATTTCTGCCCTCTGTGCATGGCGCAGCATCGTGCAGTTTGGGCTCAAACCGGTCATCTGATCCATTCTATCAGGTTTTTCGCGCCTTGCTCTGCCTCCAACGGCGGCTCAGCGGGACAAACCTGCCGTTTGAGTGAGATTTCAAACGTCTGGTTTGACCGCGATTGCAGACTTTGAGGCGATGTCGGCCTCGCGCCAAAAATACGCGCCCGCATGATCATCCGAACGCGTGCACCGCCCGCGAATGTGCGCCAGCCATTGACGAATGTGTCTTGGCTAGGTTTGGCGACAGATAATAACTTGATGGAGCGAGAAACTGATCCTTGGATAACGGTGACCGATTTGTGTGGGAAGACTCAGCGAAAGACCCGGATGAATGAAGAGCTTTGGCCTTGATGCAGCAGATATTCGCATACTCAGCGCGATCCAGAAGCACGGGCAACTCAGCAAAACCAAGTTGGCCGAGCTCGTCAATTTATCGCCAACGCCATGTTGGGCGCGATTGAGCAGGCTGAAAACGGCGGGCTTAATTCGCGGCTATCGTGGCGTCATCGCGCTTGACCGTATCGGTGACTTTACCCAGGTCGTCGTGACGGTCGCACTCACACATCACCGCAAATCGGATTTCGATCGGTTCGAGTCCCATATCCGGACAATGGACGAGATCACCGAATGCATCGCGACCGGCGGCGGGACGGACTACGTCATGAAGGTCTTCTGCCCGACGCTGGCCGCCTTCCAGAACCTGATGGAATCGCTGCTTGCGGCTGAGCTCGGGATCGAGCGCTACATGACCTACATCGTGACGCGCGAGGTCAAGTCCGAGCCGCTCAACCTTGCGGGACTGATCGCCACGACCGGCAACTGATGCCACCCGGACGGACGGCCCGCGACACGCCTGACAAAAGTCTGCTCGGTCTTTCATGGGCAGATTTTCAGTCCGAACTCTGTCTGCATCCCTGTTAGAAGATCGCTCGATCCAGGCATTTCACGGCGGATCGTGCTGCCGGTGAGCAAGGGCGAAGACCATGATACAATTCGATGAGTTCGGGTTCGGCACGCAGATCCGCAAATCCCCCTACTTCGATGCGACTATCCGATGGGGCGCCAAGGCGTTTTCCGTTTACAATCACATGTATATCCCGCGCGACTTCGGCGATCCGGAACAGAATTTCTGGAACTTGGTGAACGACGCGATCCTGTGTGACGTGGCGGTTGAACGCCAGGTCGAAATCACCGGGCCGGATGCGGCCAGGTTCACCCAAATGTTGACCCCACGCGATCTGTCGAAAATGGCGGTCGGTCAGTGCAAGTATGTCCTGATCACCAATGCGGACGGCGGCATACTAAACGACCCGATCCTGCTGCGCCTGGCGGAGAACCATTTCTGGATCTCGGCGGCCGACAGCGACGTCCTGCTCTGGGCGCAGGGCGTGGCCGTGCATTCGGGCATGGATGTCATGATCCACGAGCCGGATGTCTCGCCGCTCCAATTGCAGGGCCCGAAATCCGGCGCGGTCATGAGAGCGCTCTTTGGCGAAAGCATCATGGACCTGCGCTACTATTGGCTGCGCGAGGTTGAATTGGACGGAATTCCGATGATCGTGTCGCGCACTGGGTGGTCCAGCGAACTGGGATACGAGCTTTACCTGCAGGACGGGTCGCGCGGCGACGAGCTGTGGGAAAAGATCGTGGCAACTGGGGCGCCATTCGGCCTGAAGCCCGGCCATACCTCGTCGATCCGCCGCATCGAAGGTGGGATGCTGTCGTACCATGCCGATGCGGATATCACCACGAACCCTTACGAGCTTAGGCTCGACCGGCTCGTGAACCTCGACATGGAAGCCGACTTCATTGGCAAGGCCGCGTTGCGGCGCATCCGGGGGGAAGGTGTGCGCCGCAAACAGGTGGGGTTGATCATCGATGGCGCGCCGCTGAAAGGGCCCAACACCAGATTCTGGCCGATCCAGAAGGACAGGGCCGCCATTGGCAAGGTCACCTCCGCGATATACTCGCCCCGGCTCAACCAGAACATCGCCTTGGCAATGCTCTCAGCCGAGTTCACCTTTGTCGGTGCGGAGGTCGAGGTCGTAATCGGTTCCGGCCCGATACGCGCCACGGTCGTGGATCACCCGTTTTACGACCCCAAGAAGAAGCTCGCCGCCGCCTGAGCGCCCCGGCTAAAACAGGGTGATCGAGCGGAGGGAGCGACGCGCAGAGAAAAACAGAGAGCATGGATAAGACTCACGGGAGGGAAATCAGATGAGCAACGGAGCGTGTTGCGGTCCGGGATATGCGAGCCCGGCGGAAGCGATCAAGGCGCCACGTGAGAACCTGCTTTATACCATCGCGATCTACACCGGGACGGGCATACAGAAACCCGATTATCTGGCCACGGTGGATGTGGATCCGGAGAGCCCGACCTACTCCCAGGTGATCCACCGGCTGGAGACGCCGGGAATTGGCGATGAGCTGCACCATATGGGTTGGAACGCCTGCTCCTCGTGCCATGACGATGCGTCGATGTCGCGCGAATACCTGCTGGTGCCTGGTGTCCGATCGAACAACATCCATGTCGTAGATACCGCCACTGACCCGCGCGCGCCGCGCCTTCACAAGGTGATCGACGGCGCCGAGATCAAGCGGAAGACCAACCTTTCGGGTCCGCACACTGTCCACTGTCTCGGGTCCGAGATCATCATTTCGTTCCTGGGCGATGCCAAAGGCGAGGCGCCGGGCGGCTATCTGCATCTCAATAAGGATTTCGAGATCGTAGGCCGTTGGGAGAACTCGATGGGCGACGTCCCATTCGGCTACGACTTCTGGTATCAGCCCCGCCACAACGTGATGGTCAGTTCGGAATGGGCAGCTCCCAACACCTTCATGCCGGGCTTCGACCTGGAAGAGGTGGGCCACCTGAAATATGGCCGCCGCCTGCATTTCTGGGATTTCGAGAAGCGTGTGCCTGTCGAGACGAAGTACCTGGGCGAAGACGGGCTGATCCCGCTGGAGGTTAAATTCCACCACAACCCGGACAGCACACACGGCTTCTGTGGCGCGGCGCTCAGCGCCAATGTGATCCATTTCTGGAAGTCCGAGTCCGGGACATGGGAATGGGAAAAGATTATCGATGTCGAGAACGAACCGCATCCCGAATGGCCCATTCCCGTGCCCGGCGTGATGTCGGCGATCCTGGTGTCGATGGACGACAGGTACCTCTACCTCAACAACTGGCTGCATGGCGACATGCGCCAGTACGACATCACTGACCCGCACAACCCGATATTGACCGGTCAGGTCTGGATGGGCGGGCTTCTGGGCAAGGCGCCCGAGGTCAACGGCGTCAAGGTCGCAGGCGGCCCGCAGATGTTCCAGCTATCGCTTGACGGCAGGCGGCTCTACGTCACCACGTCGCTCTTTTCGACCTGGGACAACCAGTTCTACCCGGAGATCCGCACGCAGGGCGGCGTGATGGTGATGATCGATTGCGACGTCGAGAACGGCGGCATGAAGATCAACGAAGACTTCATCGTCGACTTTGGCAAGGAACCCAATGGGCCGAGCCGCTGCCATGAAACCCGTTATCCCGGCGGCGATTGCACGAGCGATATCTGGCTGTGACCGACACCCGAACCATAACGATCGCCAATCGGGGCGGCACGACCTACACGGTCGACGCCCGGCGCCCGTTGCTCGATACGTTGCGCGAAAAAGGGGTAGATCTGCCCTACGGTTGCAAATATGGCGGCTGCATCACCTGTGCGGCCAAACTGACCGCTGGAAAGGTCGATCAGCGCCGGCAGGTGGCGCTGAACAACCGTCAGATCAACAACGGCTATGTGGTGCTCTGTGTTGCGCGGCCTGTGTCGGATTGCACGTTCGAGATTGGCGTTGAAAGCCACGACAAGCTCTATCGCAACCCGTTTCTCGATCCGCTTGAACCGCATGAACTGAAAGCGGACATCGCCACACCCAAGGAGGCGTAAATGCCCGAAGCCGATATTGACCGTCTTTATGATTACCCTCCGGAATTCCTGGCGGACATCCTGCGGTCGGTGAAAACCATCGCCATGGTCGGCGCCAGCGGCAACAAGACCAAGTTCAGCTACGGCGTGCTGCGGGTGCTGCATGAGACGGGCTACGACATTATTCCGGTCAACCCGAACCCGGACTTGAAGGAGATCCGTGGCATCCCGGTCTATCACTCGCTGGAAGAGATCGACCGTCCCGTCGACATGGTCGAAGTGTTTCGGCCCAAAGAAGAATTGTTCAGCATCGCCGAGCAGGCCATCAACATCGGCGCCAAGGTGCTCTGGGGCCAGATTGGCGTCTACGACGACCGTGCCGCCAGGCTGGCCGAGGATGCGGGGCTGAAAGTGGTTATGAACCGCTGCCCGAAGATCGAGCTGTTCCGCCCGTTCTGGAAGCCGCGGCTCGACCTCGCGATATGACGGCTCAGGAATGCGCGTAGCACCCGCCTACAGAGCGTCTGGTCTTTCCCACATTGCCGCCATTCGAAAGTGGTGCAGCATTTGTTCGTTTGGGCTCAGAGCGGGCCTCCGGTGCAACCGCAAAATCGGGTAGTGTCCACCATCGATAGTGGACGCTATGAGGCAGTCTATGGCTACTACTGGTCCCGAGCTTAGGAGTCATAAGGAAGGCCCCCATGCCCAAGATCGACGCCGTCGATATCTTTTATCTGCGCGGACCGGAAATTCTCGACATTTCCGATAACAGCCAGGACGCGACGCTGATCCGGATCTCGGCGGGCGGTGAGGTTGGTTGGGGCGAGTCCGATGCCTCGCCGCTGCCGTCGATTGGCGCGCTGATCGGCCCGATGTCTCATGTCGCATGCCGGCCAGTTAATGACTCGGTGTTGGGCGAGGCTCTCGACGACCCTGCCGACATCGCCCGCATCAACCAGCGGATCAAGGCGCGCAGCCTCGATCTGCTGCAGGCCGACCACGTGTTGGCTGGCGTCGACACCGCGCTCTGGGATTTGCTCGGCAAGCGTCTCGGCGAACCGGTTTGGAAGCTTCTTGGCCAGAAACGAGTGACGCCGAAGCGGGCCTACGGATCACAGCTCTTCGGCGACACGGCGCAAGAGACGCTTGAGAAGGCCCGCAGGCAGCGCGCCGAGGGCTTCGCCGCGGTTAAATTTGGCTGGGGGCCGTTCGGTCACGGTGACGTCGCCGCCGACGCCGACCATCTCGCCGCCGCCCGCGAGGGGCTCGGTGAGGATGGCATCCTGCTGGTCGACGCCGGCACGGTCTGGGTCGACGATTTGGAGGCGGCGACGGCGCGACTCGATGCGCTGCGTGAGACCGAGGCGACCTGGCTGGAGGAGCCGTTCGTTTCTGGCGCGCTTGACGCCTACAAGGCCTTGTCCGAACGCTCTGGCCCGGTCGGCATCGCCGGCGGCGAGGGGGCGCATGAATTCTTCATGGCTCGCGCGATGATCGACCATGGCGGGCTCGACTTCGTGCAGATCGACGCCGGACGGATGGGCATCAGCGAGGCCCGCCGCGTGGCGGAATACGCGGCCGCGAAGGACGTGCGCTTCGTCAATCACACCTTCAATTCGGACTTAGCGCTGAGCGCGTCACTGCAGGCCTTTGCCGGCAATGCCAAGGACGATATCTGCGAGTATCCGGTCGAGCGTAAGCTAATCGGCGAAAGTCTGGTCAAGGACCGCATAGCCCGGGACGCTGACGGCATGGTCTGGGCGCCCGAAGCGCCGGGACTGGGCCTGGAGCCGGATCCAGATATGATCCGGCGTTTCTTGGTCGATGTGGAAATCAAGGTGGCTAGTGAGGTGCTTTACAGAACGCCGGAGGTTTAGCGCGAAGGGGCACTCCCGCCGATGTTGAAGCGCTGCTCGACGCGGGCGCGGATGGAAGCCTCGAAAACGGTAGAACCCCCTTCGATCTCACCGAGGAAAACTAATCTTTTTCGTTCGATCACACCGAGGCTTACATTCGGCTAACAAAGGCACGGCACAAGTGAGCTGTCGCTGAATCCAGACCCTCAAGATTGCGCACTGCGCAGGAAATTTGGGTCAGAAGCACGCGTAGTGCGCAGTCATTCAACGTCCGGTTTGCCGCGCATTGCCGACTCTCGAACGCGGTGCAGCATTCGGCAGATTGGGCTCGAACCGGTCATCTGATGCGGCGCAGCGCCTTGGTGCTACGATGCAGGGTCGACGTTGGGTCGGCGATTTGGATGGGTGCGGCGGATCGGAGAATCCGTCATGCAGATTATCAATCTACCTGCCATTCGACCGCAGCAGCCGGCCTGGAACAAAGGGCGCATCGTTGGCCAGAAGCGTCCACTGTTGCCAAAACATGTGTGGGCAATCCGCGTACGTCTTGAGATTGCGGAGAACCGACGAGACCTCGCATTGTTCAACATGGCAATCGACAGCAAACTGAGGGGATGCGACCTCGTTCGCTTGAAGGTCGCCGACGTGTACGCCGCTGGAAAGGTCAAGGAGCGCGCATCGATCCTGCAGAGCAAGACACAGAAGCCCGTGCGGTTCGAGTTGACGGAGGGAACCAGAGAGTCACTTCAGGATTGGCTGCTTGATCCGAGGATGATCGGACAAGAATATCATTTGCGGGTCGGTTCCATGAGCCCATGCACATCTCGACACGGCAGTATGCGCGGCTGGTGAGGGATTGGGTGCAATCGATTGGACTAGGTCACCGACTCATAACTCCGCAGCCAAATCCTGATTGAAGCGAGCTGGATTGAGGCGAGGAAATTGTCGTCCCGCTTGTCGTATCGCGTGGCGATGGCTCTGAAGTGCTTGAGTTTGTTGAAGTATCGCTCGACCGCATTGCGCTGGCGGTAAACCCAGCCTCTGAATGGAAACGTCTTCACGCGGTTCGGCATGGCGCGAATGTTGGCCCATGCGCCACGCTCGGAAAGCTGGGCGCGCAGGCCGTCGCTGTCATAGGCGCGGTCCGCGAGCAGAATGTGGCCCGACTGAACCGTGTCGAACATGTCCGCGGCTGAGCGCCCGTCATGCGCCTGCCCTTCGGTCAGTTTGAGATGGGTCGGGTGGCCCTCCGCGTCCACCAGCGCATGGATCTTGGTCGTCAGGCCGCCGCGCGAGCGACCCATGCAACAGGATCGCGCATCTTTTTTTGGCCATTCGCAGCGTGTTGGTGAACGCGGATCGAGGAGGAGTCGATCATCTGGATGTCACCGTCATAAGCCTCTGAGATCGCTTGGAGAATGCGCGCCCAATGTCCCGCGCGGCGCCAACGGTTGAACCGGTTCACACATGTCGTGTGTGGCCCATAGCGCGCTGGAATGTCCGCCCAGAGCGCGCCTGTCCTCAATCTCCAGAAAATGCCGTTCAGCACCTTGCGATCATCAGCTCGCTTCACCCCCCGTACCTTCGTGGGAAGCAGCGGCTGGATCACCGACCACTCAAAATCCGTCAAGTCAAACCGCGCCATATCCACCTCCTGAGCCATCGCTCAGTGAATCAGAGTGTAAACGATATGGGAATCCCGTTATGGGTATGTGACCTAGAGCCGAGTGCATATGGAACGCACTCGATGCGACGGACGAAGGTTGCCCAGATATACCGAAAGACCGCGAACCTTCGGGCTGTTCAGCTGCTTCTCGGCCACACGAAAATGGACAGTACGGTGCGATATCTCGGTGTCGAACTTGAGGACGCTTTGGCTATCGCCGAAGCCGTCGAGATCTAGGCAAGAGGGCCGGTCGACGAGGCCGGCCGAATGCAGATTTTGGACAAGAGACGGTTTTCGCGACGCAGCATCTCGATAGCTGCCATTGATCAAATTGACGACACAGCAGTTGATGTCGAGTGCAACTATGACATTTGTGCGTGGAGAACTTGCGGGTGGAAAGCGCGCCGGAGGTCGCCTCAGCCGGGCCAGAGCGCAGTTTGAGGATGGAATTGCGACCAGGCAAACCAGAACGCCTGATGGCTGCCAAGATCGGAACCATCGGCATCGACAGCCTTTATACCACCGGCATCAAGTTCCAGACGGACATTCTCAAAAGCGATCTCATCGCCATTTTTCAAAGCCACATAGGCCTTGCTGCGCTGAAACGCCACCGGCTTACCCGACGCTGTGATAACGCCAATGATATCTTCATGAACCGGCAAACGTGGATCCACATCACCGATCGGAAATATTGGACCATTGGCATCCCGCCCATTGCGGAAATCAAAATCGCGGCCAAGGGCTAGCGCTTCGACCAGTACCGTTGTCTCGGGGTGTTCCTTCTTCCACGTGCCCCAGTCGGTCGTAATGACAGTGGCTTGCTTCAGTTGCAGGTTCTTCTCCGCAAGAGGCCCCGTCACAGCATTGCCCAGAAATGTATCGAACACCGAATAGGTATTGACGTCGTACATCACCTTATTGGACCGAATGAGCAGTCCTGACGTGCGCAGGATTGGCCGCTCAACGCCCTCGGGCAGTCGATCGGTGAAATAGGCCTGCGCTGAGGCGCACAAAGTGCAATATGGTATTCCAAGATGTCGTCCGCCGAGTGTGTCGTTAACCATCTCACGGACTTCCATGATGCGTCGCGGATAGGCCCGATACTCACCGTTCACCTCGACACCGAAAACGATATCCTCGTCTTTGAGCCACGTGGCCTCTTCTGCGCTGCTCACTTCGGGGTTGTCGGCTGCGGGAATGCAGTTGCACAGTTCATCTGTCGTATCATACGCACGATCATCGATGAGCACGCCGCCCCATGAAACGTGCCTCCAGTCGATATTGCCTTCGACAAAGATATTGTCCCAGCCAGGCACGATGCTCGTAAAAATGGTCCGCTTCGCCCTTAGATAATCAGGGGGCGCAGGAATATCCCATGCAATGAGATGATCAGTTACGACCCCCCAATGATTTTCATTTGGTGACTCTATACCCAGTAACTTGGAGGCAGCATTGGCGAGTTCCGTGTGCAACGCGCGCTCGGAGACGAAGCGCATCAAATCGCTGATAATCCAGGCAATCCGAGGATCTTTTGACTCAACGATTTCACCCAGAGCTATCGTCTGATCTCCCCCCCAACTCGATTGAGCCATGCTGTCGATGAAGGCCACCTGCACAGCCGACTGCAACTCCTCGGACAGCGGGCCTTCCGGTACTGCTGGAGGATTGCCGAATTGCTCAATCACATAGTCCGGCAGCGATGACGCTTCCTGGGCACGCAGAGCATCGAACCAGAACAGAGAAAGCGCTATCAAAGACGCAGTGAAGAATATGCGGGATTGAGAGCTGATTGCCGATGCCATGGAAGGGCCTTTCGCGTGCCTATTTTATCCCCAGACGCACAAGCCGCCAAAAAGCTCGCCTGTGCGACCCGCAGCGCACAGTTCAAGTAGACCGACTCTTGAACGAGAAACGGCGCGCACCGCGTTTTAATACATTTGGCCCCAACTCGCTGCATCGCCATTCACGATTGCAACAGCACGACGAGGGGCAGCCCGTCGCCCGTTGGTTCCCCTCCAATTGCGACCGCGTGCCGGAAGGGTGTGTTGAATTCATCAGGTTGCGGATCGTCGGATGGATACCAGATCCCAATGTCTATCGGTTGCGCGGCCGCAACCGTGGCACGCTCAAATCCGGCGGCCTGTGCGGAGGTCGCCACGAGGCTCAGGAAAAGTGCGGCGGACCAAAAGGAGCGGCGCGGTTTCATCGGTTCATCCTCTTCTCAACCGGCGTTCCCCATACGTGCTTAGTATAGGCCATGAAGAAGGGAATGGATGGCCCACACTGATGGAAGCCCGGGAGATTCCAGGCGTTTTTTTAGTCGTCGGATATCCAACCGACGGGCAGGTCGTCCATCTTTTCCTGGCCGATAAACCGCCGGATTGCGATGACCGCGTTCCAGGATTGCGCCCCCGCCGAATGATAGGGACGGATCGGCACCCGTGTGCTGTCCTGCAATACGATCACCGGTTGTTTGCGACCGCTTCCGCGGGAATCCCCTGAGCCTCTAATCACACTGACCTCGGCACCTTTCAGATCGCTCAGCTTCCAGTTCCATTCTTCGCTACCTTTCCGGCCTGTGACCGACAGCGTGACCCGATCAGTAGCGCGATCGAACGTAACAACTGCGCTGAGAAGCGTAAGTTTCAGATACACGATCGCGATCGCCGCCAGCGCCACTGGGATTGACGCCTCGATCCAGTCGCCGCCCTCGGCAAAAAGGAATGCGACAAACAAAAGAAAGACCGCGAGGACCGATATTCCGAGTTTCTTGTCGAGTTGGGTGTCCCTTAGGACCAGCCGGTCTTCGGATTCTTCGTCCACACGCATCGCCGCACTATGTTTTTCGGACGACAATGTGTCAATCGACGCGCATCACCCGCCGTAGCGAACGATTGGATGTGTTCGACAATTACGCCCCTCTGGCCTGCGCTATCGGCCCAGAGCTGACTCTCATCGGACCTCACGGTGCTGCATCGCGGCGCTCGGAACCGGCCGTTCGCTGCGAGCGCGAAACCTGGGGCCGGCCGAGGTCGGCTCGGCGGACAAAACTGCCGTTGGAGCCGAATTTCGAATGTCCGGTTTGACCGCGATTGCTGCCGTTGGGGCTATGTCAACAAATCTGCCAAAAGGTGACAGTCGACACTTAGTGCGAAATCCGCGTACGATCGGTCTGCGCAAGGAAGCTGCGCGCGGCAAACACGTCTCAGTTCATTCCTAAGCGTCGATAGTCGGCGGCGATGTCGACGTGGCCTCGATGGAAAGCTCCGTTGCCTTCGCGGCCGCACGCGGCATCGTAAAGGCGGATGATGTAGCAGGTTGAGCGGCGGTGCACGGCCCTCGGGTTGAAGCTCTGGCCAGAGCGGTCAACCTGCCTGGGCGATCTGCTGGCGGCACGCTATGCGGTTATCATGGAACTCGGTGAAGCGGCTGATTGCCTTCGGCTCGAATACGATGGCGAGTGAGGATCCGCCATAGGAGAAGTAGCCGATCTCCTGACCTTTCTCGACGTGATCGCCTACGCTCACGCTATAGCGGACCGAACTGACCTCCGTGATTCCGACCGGTACCACGACGACCAACCCTATTCCGGAGTCATCGGATTCGATGGCAAGAACCCCCCTTGTATTGACGGCGGTGTAGTAGCCCTGGCAGCGGATGCCTTCAATGGCGTTACCTTCGCTCTCCAGGTTCGAGAACATCAGCCCATCGATCACGTCGGCAGCCACGACCTTTCCCGCCACAGGGGCGTGCCAGCGGTGGTAGTCCTTGCCCTGTAGGAATGACTGGAAAACGTGACCGTTCTCGAAGCGGTCGAGCCAGCGTCCGCAAAGCAGATCAACCAGGGAATATGGCTGCTGCTTGATCCAGAATTCGGTACGCAGTTGCACATCGCCGGCCGTGCGGTAGACGATGCCGTCATTGGGTGCCACGATGACTTTGCTGTCGCCTCCGCCCTGCAGCTTGCGCTCGTCGAGCTTGATCTCGCGGTGGAAGAATGCATTGTACGATGCAAATCCACCATCCTCCGCATCGGGGTCCGGAATGACAAATTCATTCAGGCCCAACTGCTCCCACGCGCTTTGCGAGAGCCAGCCGTCCTTGCGGTTGATGACCCAGGTGCTCTCCTTGCTATCCAGATAGTCACACCATTCACGTAAGATCGGCCGCAAGGCGTCGTTGAAGATCCCATCCCTGAAAAGGGCCTCACCCGAGGGTGTCATCATGAAATAGGTGAACAGCGTCGACATCGGAAAGAAATGCTGCTTGTCCTTCTCGGCCACCCATTCCGGTGCTGTCCGCGTGATCACACGAAGATGGTCCACAAGGTCGCCCTCGCTTTCCACCGTTCGGTGTTCGGGCGGGCATTCATCGATCATCCGGTTGATGTACATCCGCAGCACCGGATGCGTTTCGATCGTTTCGACGAAGTCGTCGATAGGTTTCGAATAAGGCGGGCTCCACGAACGTGCCCGCTCGCGCAAGCGCATGTTGTAGGGTGTCACGGATGCGCGGTTGCGTGGAAGATAACCTGCCTGAACCCCGAAACTTGCCTCATATCGTTCGTCAAGTTCCGTCTCCGAGAGATGCTTGGCCATCTATTGCTCCCCAATTCTGATCGGTCGCTTAGGTCTGTTGTTGCCGTGTCCCAGGTCGTGTCACGCGCTCTCTGTCTCCAGAAGTGCCCGCGCGGCCACGATGTCGGGGAGATTCCCTGCGCCGGTCCAGCGCGGCAAGATCGGTAGTAATAGCGCCCGCCCCTCATTTGTGCGCCCACGGCGGGTTAGAAATCTCGCCAAGTCGCAGCCGGCCCTTATCTCCCAGAGTATTGCACCCTGACCGGATGCCGTTTTGATTGCGGCGCGAAACGCGCTCTCGATTTGGTTGTCCGCCTCAGGATGCAGGTTCTGGAGGACGCGGCCGCGGCGGCGCTGGGTCTCTGCCAGGCCGAAGCAACGACCAGTCGCTCGTGCCCTCTCTTCCGCCTCCGTGATCAGAGCCAGCGCTCTGACATCGCCGCAGGCCGCGCTCGCCTCGGCTAAAAGACCGGCGACCAGCGAGGCCATTTGACCGCCCCCCTGCCGTTCCATCACCTCGTGCGCGCGCGCCAAAAGTTCCTTAGCCGCTGCGACCTTGCCGTCCGCGAGCATATGCCAACCGATATAAGCATGGCCGAACGGTTCCCAGAACAGCAAGCCGTGCTGTTGGCTGAACGAGAGCATGGTCCGGCCGATCTCGGCGGCGCGAGCGAAGTCTCCGCTCTCGGCGGCCAGACCACCCGCGTGGGAGAGTTTAAATGCGCGGCCATTCACTTCCTCGCCATCAGTGTTCGTGGCCTCGACTGTCTCGGCATAGGAACGGCTGCGCTCGGTCTCGCCGCAGACCAACTCGACACGTGCGAGGTAGCACTGGGCAGATTTCGCGAGGTCGAAGCCGACGCGGGCTCGAAGCCTCTCGGCGGCGCCCGCCGAGATCGCGGGCATCGCGCCCTCCATTGTCGATCGGGCAGTGCGCAGGTCTCCCGAAAGGGTCAGAGCGATCCCGACCAGCGACGACGCCACGTTCTCCATGGTCGGGTCTTTGCGCGCGCGTCCATCCTCGCACAAGACGCGGCCAATCCGGAGCGCTTCGTGAACATCGCCATGGACATAGTGGAAAGCCCACAACCCATAGGCCGCCGCAACAGCGTGTTCGCCGTCATCCGCATCACGTGCCAGAGAGGACGCTTGGGCAAACAAGTCGCATGTGCGGCTGTCGCCATGGCCGCGTTCCACCAACGATGCGATAGCACGGGTGACGGCAATGCTGGCGGCCGCGTTGCGCCGCCCAGCGTCATCGTCGAGTTCCGCCGATACCGCCGCGGCAGCGTCCAGATGAACACCCGCCTCGTCGAAACTCCCGCGTGCAATTGCCGCCGATCCTGCCTGGCACCAAAGGGTGATGGCGCGGTCGAGTTCGTTGCCCGCCTCTGCGTGCCGCGCCAGAATTTCCGGCGCATATCCTCCGGCGGCTTCCATGATCTGGAGTAGGCTGCAATGCAGCGACTGCCGGCGTCGGCGCAGCAGGCTCTCATAGGCGGCATCGCGGAGAAGAGCGTGCTTGAACTGGTAGAGTTCGGCGGCGATTGGACCGGCTTGCCGCACAAGTCCGGCCTTGACCAATCGGTCCAGCGCGGCCGCCATTGCCTCTTGCGAAAAGCCCGAAAGCTCTCGCAGCGTCGGTCGGTCGAAGACGCGACCGATCACCGCCGCGATCTGTGCCACCTCCTTGTGCGCATCCATGCGGTCGAGCCGGGCCAGGAGGGCGTCCTGCAAGGATGCCGGGACCGGGATCTGAGAAATCGGGGCGTCGAGCTGCCATCCGGTCTCACTCTCGCGCAGCATGCCGGACTCCAACACGGTCTTCGTGATTTCCTCAACGAAGAGTGGCACGCCATCGGCTTGCGATGCGATCTTCTTTGCAACGGTCATAGGCAATGCCTTGCCACCGGTGATCCGTGCGATCATTGCCCCCACGAGCGCTCCGTCGAGGCGCCGCAGCGAAATGCGGGTCACCGAGGGGTGACCGGTGAACCGTTCTCCAAGCGGCTCTCGCGCGGTGACAATCGCCAGGATGCGTTCAGACTCAATGCAATCGAGGGCGCGCTCCATCAGTTCCAGCGTCGTCGGGTCGATCCAGTGGGCATCCTCGATCAGCCAAAGCACCGGTGTGCGCCGCGCCATATCACGAAGAAGTCCGACCAGGGTGTCGAGAATAGCCGTGCGCTGCTGTGCCGGCGTTGTCGCAGCCGCACCATAGCGGCGTGCCGCGTCGAGCCCTAGCAAGACCGCCAAATGCCTCGGGGCGTCTCCTACGTCGGAGAAATTCTCCGAAAGGAAGTTCTCTAGCCGGACAAGGTTCGCCTCGGATCCGGCATTGTTCGCGATGCCGACGGTGCGGGCAAGCTGTTGCGTTACGGGCCAAAATGGACTGCCGGCGTGATAGGGGGAGCACTGCCAGATCACGCGACCAAAGGCACCCGGCAGCGTCCTTGCTAGCGCCTCGACGAAATGTGATTTCCCGATCCCCGCCTCTCCTTCGACGAGGATAAGCTGGCCGCGTCCTGTCTGTGCCTCCGCCCAGCAGCGCCCTACGATCTCGGTCTCGGCCTTTCGCCCGAGCAGAGGCGTCTCCTCGCCGCGGGCCCGGGCAGCAAAGCGACTCTCGGCACTGCGTTCCTCGGAAATCGCGAACAACTCGACCGGTTCCCTTATTCCCTTCAGCTCGCGTTTGCCCAGATTTTCGATCTCGAAGGCGGAGCGTATGAGCTTGCGCGTCGAATCGGACACAACCACTTGGCCTGGCTTGGCGGACTCCTGCAGGCGCGATGCGAGATTGGGCGTCGGGCCGACGACAGATTCTTCGCGCGCGGCTCCCTCGCCCACCAGATCGCCGACGACGACTAGGCCGGTTGCGATGCCTACCCTGGCTGCCAACGGCTTGCCGGCAGCCACAAGCTCGGCCACCGCTGCGGTTGTCGCCACGCCAGCGCGCACCGCACGTTCGGCCGAGTCTTCATGCGCATGGGGCCAACCGAAATAGGACAGGACACCGTCACCCATGAATTTGGCGACTTGCCCCCCCAGGCGAGTTATCTCGCCTGCGACCGCATTCTGATAGGCGCGAATCACTTCGCTCATGTCCTCGGGGTCGAGCCGCTCGGACAATCGGGTGGAGCCGACCAGGTCGGCGAACATAAGAGTCAATTGGCGCCGTTCCGCTCCGGAAGCGGCGGGTTTCTGTTCGCTTGGCAGCGCCGTGCCGGCGGGTTGACTGCTCGACTCGCGTAGCGCTCGAACCGCCTCGGCAATCCTTCGGCGGGGCCCAACGGGAAGGCCGAGTTCTTTCAGGTCGGCATCAGTGATTTCAGGCAGGATGGATATATCGATTTCCGCATCGGCGAAGACCTTTCGGTACTTCTGCATGCCGATCGATTCCAACCAAACGGTAATGTTTTTGGCGAGCGCGGGCATTCACAAGGACTTCAGACTATAGGTTTGGATCAACGTTAGAGGCCCAACCGGTCATTGACTAGAGGATGCCGCAAAAGAAGTAGTGACCTTGCGGCCAATAAAGACTCAGCCAGACCCATGCAAAGTATAACTGATGGCGGGATAGGCACACGCGGCAAAGGGACGGGCCGGCTACCGCATCGTGCCATCAAGAAACTCTGGGTCATCCGGTCGTCGGCCAAGGTCAGGATCGATTGTACCTGATCCGTAACCGCAACCTGCCCTTTTTCGGTGCCCACCGTCGATCGAGAACGTCCGCACGGCGTCAGGAGCACGCGTAGCCCTCGCTAACCGAATGTCCGCATTGTCCCTCACTGCTTCCGTTAGAACGCGGCGCAGCATCGGGCAGAATGGGCTCAAACCGGTCGATCGTCGCGCCGCATCATTTGCGCACTTCCATTCGGCCTCGCCACGTCGCTATCGGCCCGATCCAGCCGTTGCTTGTCTGGTTGGTTTCCGAGATACTTTCGCTGCTTTCTCCCGGGGGTTGGGCGAAATGAACCGTTCCGACGATTATCCTGACGTCCTTGATCCAGAGCGGGTCGGGACCTACGCAGCCTTAGCCAAATCGGGAGGAGGATTTGTATGGGATGCCGTCTTGGAGTACCGCGTCTGGTGTCATCCAGAGCGTGGCGCAGCGGATCTCGAAAACGGTAGTGACTACTATTTTGCTTTTGGGAATTATGCCGAGGCGCTTGGATTTTCGCGCGCTACTGTTGGCGCAGAAGAGCCACTCGCTCTCATTCTCCAGAAAGAATACATAGAGGAACCCGAACCCGGCCGGTACGTTCACATTGAGGCTGAACGAATTACGGAATGGCCCGTGGAGTTCCTCGCTAGGCCCAAGCGCGACGACAGAACCATTCCCGATTTCTTGGCGCCAGATGCGCCCAGCAATCGGCTCGATATTCTGCGCGGACTTGCTCGACCGTGATTTCAGGGTACGCTTGTTTGCGGCGTTGCTAATGACGAGCTGTGGCACTACCCGGACGCTCATCGACCGCGGAGTCTAGGTCTGCTCACGGCCCATTGCCGACCTTCGATTGTTTGCCCGATGTTGCAATGCAATTTTCGGATTGCCGCCATTCGTGCCCAGCGCAACGTCATCGAAGCATGAATGGCGGCCGCGCGGGGCGAACCTGCCTTCTGAGCAGCATTTCAATTTTCCGGGTCGCTCCCTATAGCTGCCTTTGGGGTTATGTCAAAGGAGTGCCAAGAGTGGACGCCAACGACGGCGGGAATAGGGCCGATCTTGGAGGCATCGGAATGCAATCGCTGCTCGAACCTTTCCAGTGTTGGAGTGTTAGGCGACGAAGCGCCGATGCCCAGTCTGCCGCATTGCGCGAATTCAAAGGCATAAATGGCATCACGGCGGAGGCCCTCGGTGCTCTGATTCGCTGCCGGTCAGTTGAATCTATCAAATTATTCTCTATCGAAAGTAGTGAAAATCCAAAAATCTACAAACGGAGGGTTTCTTTTTTAGTATATTCTATGAAACCAAATTCATTCAGAGTAAAAATTCCAATCTATTAACCGATACCTAAGGGCCCGCTTTGGCCGCGTAAGTCAGGTGTTCCTGTAACGCTGCAAAGAGGTGCTCGCCTATGCGTGGCTGGATTCATTTCCTAAGGGACGAACGGGGTGCGGAGACGATTCAATTCGTCGCGTGGCTTCCATTGTTCGCCTTTCTGATCATTACAGTGACGGATGTCAGCTTTCTCTATTTGACCCATACCGAGATGACCAATGTCGCGCGCGACACAGCGCGGCGGCTATCGTCGGGCGCTCTCCTGACGACCACGGATGCCGAGACGCATGCGAGCGGAACACTTGACCGGTTCGCGTACAACTACACCGTGAACGCCGCGGTGGATCCGAACCAGGCCGTTGGCGTCGAAATCAAGGTGCCGGTCAACGAGGTTGCGATTTTTGGGCCGCTGGTCTTCCCGATCATCGGAGATGACCTTGTCTCGACCGTCGTGATGCGCGCAGATCCGAACCTTGCGGGCATTATTGGCGGCGGCAATGGCGGCGGCAATGGCGGCGGCAATGGCGGCGGCAATGGCAATGGAGGCGGCAATGGCGGATAAGCTGAAAATGCCCCTATCCGTGGCTCGCCATGCGAAGGCGATGCTGTCTGACGAAACCGGCGCCGTGACCATCGAGTTCACCACGCTTGTGCCGGCCTTCGTCCTGCTGCTGGTCTTCTTCGTCGATGCCAGCACGATCTATCTGACGCGCAGCGAGATGTACAACGTCGCCCGCGACGCGGCGCGGCGGATGTCTACCGAGCAATTGCAGACCTCGGACGAGGTGAAAACCTATGTCGAGTCGCATCTGAATCTGGGTGATCGCGTCTATGTCGTGGACCCGGATTTCGGCGGCGAGATGACCGTTACGCTTGGAATTCGTATCGGCGATGCCGCCATTTTCGGGGTCTGGTTCGACGGGTTCCTCGGTGGAACTTCGACGGTCCGGAATGTGTTGTGGGCGCGTGCGTCTGTAAGGAGAGAGCCCCTGCTTTAATGCAAGGGTTCGGAATGCAGCCAACTGGAGCGGAATGGCCACGGGTCCATGGGAGCCTCGAATGATCATCTCTAAGTTTAACAGCTTCATCGAAGACGAGAGCGGTGCCTACACCGTATGGTCGCTGGTCTGGTTTTCGCTTTACGTCGCAATCGGCGGGCTCGCGGTCGACATGACCGATGCCTACCGGACAAAAACGCTGCTGCAATCGACGGCTGATGCTTCGGTGCTGGCGGCAGCGATGTCGCTGCCAGACCAGGACGATGGGCGCAGCCAGGCGGTTAACTTCTCCAAGGACAACATGCAGCAGACGGATCACGGTACCGTGGTGCGTCCCAGCGAAGTTGTTTTCGGGACCTGGAATATCGCCACGCGCACCTTCACCCAGGGCGCGACAAGTTCAGGCGATCCGCTGGTCCCCGATGCGGCGATGGTGACCTCGCGCCGTGCAAGCGGCAACGAGAACCCGTTGGCTACGAACTTTCTGCGCATCATCGGTCTGATGGATTGGGATGTGAACACGACGTCTATCGCCATCAAATATGTGCCGGAATGCATCCGGGGCGGCTTTGTCGCCTATAACCGGGTCGATACCAACAGCAACAATCACTACATCAACGAGATCTGCATTCACGGTCAGAATCTTGTTGACGACACCGGACAGAACGATGCGGTCGAGGTGCAGAATAACAGCATTTTTGATCCAGGCGTGAACGTCAGTATGCCGGACAAGAACGATCTGTCCAACCTGCCCCAGGTCTATAGCAACCAAGGCCTGGAGGAGGCCCATACGGAAGGCGATGCCTATCCGGCGGACGTGGCGAAGCTGGACGAGATCATCGACGGGTTGACCACAGATGGTTCGATTTATCAGCCGCCATACATAACCGATACCACGGTCGTGAATATCACCAGCTCGTACAACGGTCCCTACGATGCCGGAAAGGTCTACTACGCGACCTGCCAAGGCGGCAGTGACCTAACGCTACCCACAAACACGGTGATCCAGGATGTGGTGATCGTGTCGGAATGCGGTATTCAGGCGAGCAACGGATTATCCCTCACCAATGTTGCAATCGCGTCGAAGAGCGTCGGCAACGGGCAGAACCCGTTGAGCAGCCATGAGATCAACTTCGCCTCGCAGACCAATCTCGGCAGCGCAACTTTCTGTACGACCGGGGACGGTGGCGTCGAAATCTATGCCAAGGCCTCGGCCCACGTCGCGGCGGGCACCGTCGCCAGTGGTATCCGCATCGTCGTCGGCGGCGATCTGGAACTGACCTCGCAGCTCGATATCCTGGGCGTCTCCGCCCAGGCGGGCAACGACATCGATCACACGTCCAACGGCGATGCCGGGCTCTGCCCGCAGGGCACCCCGCCGCCGGGCGTCTTCGCCTACCATCACCGGTTGGTGTTTTGATCCCTCAAAAGGTGACTGAGCAGCGCTAAGTGAGGTTCTGCCGATCTACTCCACCTTACGAGAGGCCACCATTCATCCGAGTCGGGTCATGAATACGCGTAGCGTGCTCTCGCCGAATGTCCGGATTGACGCGATTGCTTCCGTTCGAACGGGGCGTAACATCGGCCACTTTGGGCTCAAACCGGTCATCTGACCGTTATGGTCAAGCTTCCGGCGCCTCCAACGACTGTTGTGCGGACTTTGCCGCCTTCATCACTCCAATCGGTCACGTCTCAAACCCGCCGTCGGCACGAAACACCGGTTGTTTCTCCCGCCTGTGCATGTCCGGCAGTTCGACCAACCAAGTCTGGGATGAGCGGCACCAGTACTGGTCTCTCGGCACCAGTTCGTTGCGTTGAGTGATGGTCCCAACACGGAGCCCGACCGCTTCCGAACCGTCCCCGACTGGTCTCGAAAAGATCGGTGTGCCGCACTCAGGGCAGAACCCCTGTTCGCGCACAGCGCCGCTGTCAGCAACCTTCGAGTAGGTCTTGGGCGTGCCGGATTGCAGCCGGAATTGCCCCGGCCGGGTCTGCACCACGACACGAAAGGCGGAACCGGACAATGTCTGACAATCGGTGCAGTGACAGATGATCACCCGGTCGGGTTCGATCTCCGCCTCATACCGAATGTGCCCGCAGTGGCATCTGCCATCGACTTGCATCACAGCCCTCCCAGGTTCACAGCTACGTCACCCAGTGTAATGTTGCGATGGTGCTCAAGCCACAAGGCCGATCTGGCGAATGAACGCTCTGAAGTATTTTTCCGCCAAAACCTCGCCTAGCAAACGCAGTTACGGGTGGGAGCACCTTGCCGTGGGTCGTGCTCATGCATGGGTTCGTTCTACTCCTGTCCTGCCCAGACGGAGTTGGACTGCTTGGCTACGACCAGAACATTTAGAGGTCTACCGGTAACGAATGCATTGTGATCGGAAACGTAATCTCTGCTCGCTTCACTGCCTAAGTTTCGGTCTCGTCACCGGCGTCGCCTGCGTTTCGGGGCAAGCCGTTACGAATTCGCTGGTGTGCTAGCTGTACTTCTTGGCTTCGCGTCGTGGGAAACTACTGAAGGGGGGATCCTTCTATACACAAAAACCGGCGAACAGATGGTCCCCCTCTACCCCACTGACTTGAGCGAAGCCGACCTGACGCCCAAGCCCCCCGGCTGGCTGCCCTGGCATCTTTGGCGGGAAGACTTTGAGGAGAATTACCGGAAGCGCGAAGGGATCAGGCTTGTTTCGAACCTGCCTGATAATCACGAATCTGCCTTCGAAAGTGAGGCGAGAGAGCGCTACGACGAATACCTTGACCAGCTTGCTGCCCCCGATCTGTCGAATTCTGACCTACGCAATGCAAACGTGTTCCGCGCATTCCTGCCCAGCGCGGACCTCCGTGCGGCGAAGATGCAGGGGGCGGACCTCCGTGCGGCGAAGATGCAGGGGGCGGACCTCAGCGGTGCGGATTTGCAGGGGGCGTACCTCCAGGACGTAAAGATGCGGGGGGCCAACCTCACC
>JAOTXT010000064.1 GCA_029862205.1 Paracoccaceae bacterium | reverse complement strand
GCGGCCCAACGCTGACCCGGCGCCTGGGCAAACCGATCCTGCGCGACCCGGACGCCGCGACCGACGCCGCCGCCGCGACCGCCGAGGAGATTGCCTGCGCCCATTTCGCATTTCTCGACCGGCGTCTGGCCCACGGCCATCCAAGCCGCGTCGACGTGGCCGAGCTGCGCGACATCGCTGACGCGTTGGCTGCGACGCGCGACTTCATCGGGCACATCGCCGAGGGGGCGTCATACAATCATCGCGCGCACCGGATCGCCGCGGCGCTGCATATGCTCGATCACCTGCTGCGGCTTTACTACCGCTGCACGCAGGCCGAGCGTCTGGCGACGCTGGGGACCGAGCCGCGGCTAAGACGCCTGCGCGGCATGATGCGAAGCCTGGCGGCGGAGGCGGCGGTCCAGGCCGACCCGGCGCGGGCCGAGAGCCGCCTCAACAAGTTGCGCCGCATCCTTCGCCGGCAGCGCGAGCTCTACCGGAACCGCACGATCACGCTGGCCTCGACCGGGCGCCTGGAGGACGAGGCGGCGCTCTTGCGGCTCGACGCGGTGCGCTGGCTGCAGCGCGTGGCCTACCACATGTGGCGTATCCAGCATCACATGAACCGGATGCGCCAGGCCGCCATGCCGGCCTCGCCGATGCGCGAGGCCGCGGTCGAGGTGCTGGAGGATTGAGGGGGATGTCGGGTGCGCGTCCACGCGCAGCATCGGCCCGTCGGTCGTGCGTCGGGCGCGCCGAGGGCCCTCGTCCGCTGATCCGGCGGCCCGCGCCGATTGGGCATGAGACACGAAGGCCGGCGATGCGCCGACGAGCAGACCTGGCTGTCGTGGCCAACGAAATTCGATTACCTGCCAAAGGACGACATCCGCGATGGACTTGTGATCATATTCTAGATGCGCCGCGTCGTGGGTGAGCCTAACGAATTGCGACTGAAGGTCGAATGAGGTGACAACGAGGTAGAGGTCACGTTAGATTGCAATAGGGGCGCCACTTGGTTCCGGGTTGCCATCTCGTCTGAGAGCCATGGAACTCAGTGGATGGTGGAAGAGCAGGGATTGGAACGCCCTTGGCCGAGGCTCCGAAATTACCGCGAGTTGAAGAGTTAGGCACTGATTACCGGGATGCCCTTGTCGGTAGCGGGCTTGCCGACGATATCGTCGATCTGGAGCGTCTTGAGCCCCGTCCCTACAGGTATGCCGAAGGAGAAGTGATCTGTCGGCACGGCGATCCAGCCAATTGCTTGTGGGTCATTGTTAACGGTTCCATTGCCGTAAAAGAGGATGAGGCCACACTATTCGTCCGGCGCCGGAACGAGGTCGTGGGCGAGCAACATCTTGTCGGCAACGGTTATCGGCGCATCTATGACCTAGTCGCGCTCGAGTCCAGCGTCGAAGTATTGGTGATCGAGAAGTCGAGCATAGAAAGACACCCCGAGTCCGGGACGATTTGGCGGAACATCGCGCGGATCATTTCTGTAAAGCTGAGAAACGCCAGTAAGAAAGCGTCGTCCTTAAGCCGCCAGCTTGCCGATGACACGCGCATCCTCCATGCCTACACGAACGAATACGCTCTTGGACGCCGTCTGAAGGCCGGAAGCCTGCATCAGGCCGAGTATCAGGTCGACAAGGCAATCATCTGGTTCTCGGATATCGTCGATTTCAACCGTCACACGTCAAAAATGTCCCCTGACCGGATCGCTGACGTCGTGCAGCGGTTCTTTAACGCGCAATCGCTGCCGATCATCTCGCGCGGTGGTCACATCGACAAATTCATGGGCGACGGGATGATGGCATTCTGGGTGCTGCCTCAAACTACAAACGGTGCCGGTGAAACCTGTATTGAAGCGGTTCGCGCAGCTGAAGAGGCCGTAAGAGCCGTGCGAGAGATTAGCATAGGCAATGAACCATTATTACTGAGGATTGGTCTGCATCTCGGGATGGTCGTGAGCGGGGACTTCGGATCTGCGACACGCCACCAATTCACGTTGATTGGGCGCGAGGTAAACAAGGCTGCAAGGCTCGAACAAGTCCGTCCCGAGGACATTGCTGAAGGAGTGTCGGATATTGGTCCGATCCGCCTGAGCCACGAATTCCGCGATGAGCTAAGTGCTGTCCTGCAAAGGCGCTACAACAGAAAGACCGTGGCTGGCTCAAAAGGCAACGGAGAGCTCGAATTTTTTTCGGAATGAGATGAACCTTAGTTGGAGCGTGGTATCGGTAGGAGCCCCGATCTCGATGATCGATGCCGCAATCGGGTCAAAGAAGGAACTACAGCGCTGCGCTAAACCGGGTCGGGAATGCGCCGGAAGATAGACCTTCGGCCGAGAACGTCGACAATGCGCCGGATCACAGACCTACGCCGAGCAGGCCGGGAGCGTCCGGGTAGTGCCAGGAGCGGTCATGGGTGAATGGCGCAGCGAACTACCGGTTTGAGCCCGAAGCGGATATTGCCTGCGGCTCAGCGAGTGTCGACTTCGCTTCCAGCGATCGACATCAACAAGCGCTTGTCTTCGATAAAGAGAAGTTTATTGGCCAAGAATGGGGTCGTGAGCTAGCCTTTTCGAACGTCAACGCGGCGCAGACTTAGGATGTCTGACTTACTCTATTGCGCAGCTTCTTACGTTTGCCTTCGCGGAATTGAGATCGGGCGTTTATCCGAACCCCGGCCGGGAGCTTGGGTGCATTGAATGGACCGAAATTCATCGGTCCTGGCTAAAGGAGAGATATTCATGGCAACGCTCATTGGCACCGCATTGGCCGACACGATCACTGGAACTTTTGTCCCCGATAACATTTTCGGACGCGGTGGAGACGACAGCCTCTTCGGTGATCCCAACATCCTCTACGACGACAATGACAATGTGCTCGCCGGCAACGATACGATCAGGGGGGTCGTGGCAACGATACCATTGCGGGCGATGCATCCTCGGTTGATCCACTGGGTGGAGCCCCGACTTCGGAATTGTTACGGGTGGAAATGACGATCTGAGCGGAGGCGCTGACAACGATACCATATATGGCGATGTCATCGATGTAACGCTTGATTTCGAGGCGATGTTCTTTGGCGGTGACGATATTCTGAACGGCGATAGCGGCGACGACATGCTCTTCGGGGACGTGGATACGATCGATGCTATCTCCAATTTCAACGAGGCCGAAGGCGGTGACGACGAGCTAAACGGTGGGCGGGGCGCTGACTTTCTCGTCGGTGACGCCGCTAACTTGTTCTTTCAAGAGGCCGGTGACTTCACCGGTGGCAATGACGAGCTGAATGGTGGTCGAGACGACGATCAGCTTTACGGAGATATCTTCGGCGACACCGACCTCAGCGGTTTCAAATCGAGTGCCTCCGAGGGCGATAATTGGGTCTTCGGCAACGACACCTTGAGTGGCAATGCAGGCAATGACGAATTGTTTGGCGATGCCGATCTTCTGAGCGTCAGTTTCCTTGCCCAAATCCAAGGCGGCAACGACATCCTAAATGGCAACAGAGGAAACGATCTTGTTGTCGGTGATGCGGAGACGATGGAGGTTCTTGGCGAAGGTTCGAACACCGGCGGAGATGATGAAGTGAACGGCGGTGGGGGCGACGATATTCTCGTCGGGGATGCGATCACAGGGGACATCAGTGGAGAATTCGCCGAGATCGCTGGCGGCAACGACACGATCAATGGCGGTAGGGGCAATGACACCATCATCGGCGATTTCCAATTCTCGAATACGAACCTTGTCGACTTTAGCAATGACATCCAGATGGGTGGGGACGACGAGCTCTTTGGCGGATTGGGTAGCGATATTATCTTCGGTGACGCACAGGCCTTAGAGGTTATGGGTAATGCCAGAGTAGTAGCCGGAGGTGACCTGATCGTTGGAGGCGGCGGCGGGGATACGCTCGTTGGTGATGCGGGAAACATTCTTGCTACAACCGATGGCGACGTAGTCGGGGTTTTTACCGGGAACGACACGATCTTTGGCGGATCAGGCGATGACCTCGTAGTCGGTGACGCGCTGTTCATCAGAGCGGTCAGTTTGGGCGGTCCCTTTCCCGCCGCTATCGGCGGCGGGAGAGATATCCTAGACGGTGGCGCCGGAGACGACTTCATCGTCGGGGATTTTCTTTCTGTCTCGATTGTCGGTCCTGAATTCTTTGGTGGGGCCGATGACACGCTGACCGGAGGCCTAGGCGACGATACGTTCTTCTTCCTGGACGGCTTTGTTAGTGATGTGATCACCGACTTCGATGCAGGCGCCGGCAGCGACGACGAAATCGACCTAACTGACTTCGGGATCGACGGGACGAACTTCAATTCCGTGCTGACTTCGGACGTCGGAGGAAACGCATTCCTCGATTTCGGCGCAGACGGCGACCTTACACTGCTCGGTGTGGCGCCTGGGGATCTGCATGCGGACGACTTCGTGCCGATTTAGGTAAGGCGTGGGTTACCGCGACCTGAGAAACGAGCAGAGAATTTGCTCGGCACAGTTCCGTGCGCCGCCTTTTCGTTGAAACTTCCACCAGTGATCTTGGCGCCACTCAATGCAGCTGAGTGAGGCGTTCCCTCTGGTACGCCGAATGTCCGCATTGGGTCAGATGTACGCATTCGCCGCCGTTCCTTGGCGGGTCTGGCATGCAGTGATCAGCCGACATTCAGCACGTAGGATGTGTTCACGAAGCCCGTCATTCCGGAGGGCGAGGGATCGCGCATATTTGTTGCGTTAACTTTTAGTTCGTTTCAAATCAATGTGTTGCCCATGCTTGACCGCATGCATGATTACAGGGGGCGGGCTCCCGGCACCCGCCTTTCGTCATCAAACCCGGTCCTTCAAACCTCGTCCGGGAAATGCTTCATGGTCAGCAGGATCGGGTTCGGCGCCGCTTGGCCGAGCCCGCAGATCGAGGCATCCATCATGGCTTCGCAGAGCTCTTGCAGCAGGCCCTGATCCCATGTGTCCGCCTGCATAAGCTTGACCGCCTTCTCGCAGCCGACCCGGCAGGGGGTGCATTGGCCGCAGCTTTCGTCCTCGAAGAAGCGCAGCATATTGAGGGCCGCGTCGCGCGCGCTGTCCCGGTCGCTGAGGATCACCACCGCGGCCGAGCCGATGAAGGAGCCGTGCGGCTGCAGGGTGTCGAAATCCATCGGGATGTCGGACATGCTGGCGGGCAGCAGGCCGGCGGACGGCCCGCCCGGCTGGTAGGCCTTGAATTCGTGGCCGGGCTCCATGCCGCCACACACCTCGATCAGATCCATGACCGTCGAGCCGGCGGGCAGCAGCCTCACGCCCGGATGCCGCACCCGGCCCGAAATCGAGTATGAGCGGAGCCCCGTGCGGCCGTTCTTCTCGTGGCCCGACAGGATTTGCGGTCCGTCGCGCACCACCTTGGCGACCCAGTAGAGGGTCTCGACATTGTGGACCAAGGTCGGGCGGTCGAAGACGCCCACCTGCGCCACGTAGGGCGGCCGGTGGCGGGGCAGGCCGCGCTTGCCCTCGATCGACTCGATCATCGCGCTTTCTTCGCCGCAGATATAGGCGCCGGCACCGCGGCGCAGATCGATGTAGCCGGGCTTCACGATCCCGGCCTTTTCCAGTTCCACGATCTCGTCGGCCAGGATCTTCAGCACCGCCGGATATTCGTCGCGCATGTAGACGAAGCAAGTCTCGGCCTCGACCGCCCAGGCGGCGATAAGCATCCCCTCCAGGAAGACATGCGGCTCGCGCTCCAGATAGTAGCGGTCCTTGAAGGTGCCGGGCTCGCCCTCATCGCCGTTGACGGCCAGGTATTTGGTCCCTTCCGCCCCACGCACGAAAGACCATTTGCGGCCCGACGGGAAGCCCGCGCCGCCGAGGCCGCGGAGCCCGGAATCGAGAACCGTTTGCTGCACCTCGTCCGGGGTCCGGCCGCCGCCATGCAGGCTCTTCAGGGTCTGATAACCGCCCTCATCCACGTATTCCTCGAAGGTTTCGTAGACCGGGATATGGGCGTGGAAATCCTGTGCCTCGATCACCGCGCGCACCTTGTCGGTGGTGGCGTGGTCGATGTGGTTGTGCCCGATCTCCAAGGTCGGCGCCGTGTCGCAGCGGCCCATGCAGGGCGCGCGCAGAACCCGCACCTCGCCACCACCGTTATAGCGTTTGGCCAGATGCGCCATCAGCTCCTGCGCGCCTGCCAGTTCGCAGCTCAAGGAATCGCAGACGCGGATGGTGATCGCCGGCGGCGCCTCCTCGCCCTCTTTGATCACGTCGAAATGGGCGTAGAAGGTGGCGACCTCGTAGACTTCGGCCTGGGCCAGCTTCATCTCCTCGGCCAGCGCGCGCAGATGCGCGGCCGAGAGCTGGCCATACTTGTCCTGGATCAGGTGCAGATGCTCGATCAGCAGGTCGCGGCGCCGGGGCCGGTCGCCCAGCAGCGCCAGGACCTCGGCGAGGGCCTGATCGTCCAACTGCCGGCCCTTGGGCGTGTGCCGGCCCTTGCCGCGGCCCGATTTCCAGACCCCCGGCTTGCCGCCGGTTTCCTTGTCGAGCGGGCTCATGCGTTCCTCCCGGCCATACACCTGCTACTGGGCGCCTGCCGCTGGTATACCAGGCCAGGCTCCAGACTGGGCTATAGCATAGCGATGGGCGGATGCCAGCCTGTATCGAGCAAGCGACAGGGCGGAGGCGATTTCCGCCCGCTAGCCGGGCCCGGCCCCGTTAACCGGGACCACTATCCGGGTTCCACAATCCGTTCGACGATCCGGTCCTCGGGCGTGATCAGCAAAATGGTCCGGCCGACCCGGGCATAGATGCGCCCGGCTGGCGGCTCGGGCAGGTCGTAATACCGCCAATCGAGCATCACATGGGGCAGGCCCGCGGGCAAAGCCTCGCCGATCGGGAAGGTTTCGACCGCCGGCGTCAGGCCGCGCGCGACGGCGCGGCGGGCTGGACCGCGCGGGTCCGGCGGTTCGGTCTCGACGACGGGGTCGGGTGGCGGGGCCGGGCGCGCGGCCGGGGGTGCCGGCGGCGGGTCGGCGCGCTCGACCCGGTCCCCGCCATAGCGAAGGCCGTTCGGGTAAAGGAAGAACGGGTGCAGACGGCGCAGCCGCCGGCGCGGACGGTCGGGGCGCCGGGGCTCGGCCTCACCCCAAGTCGCGTCGCTGCTAAAGCGGTCGCGGCGCGGCCGTGGCCCGTGAAGCCGGTCGCGACGGATCCCTGGGCGATGGAATCGCCCTGGATTGCCCAGGAAAATGCCTCCGCGATTCCCGCCACCGCCAAGATGCAACTGCACGTTGGGCGTGCCGACGAAGACGGAAAATTGGCCAGCCCCGGCCCCCGGGGCAAAAGAGGTGGCGGTCGCTGCCAGCATCAGCATTGCGAGAATCGGGTAGAACCGGCGCATTTCTGGGCTCCTGTGTCCTACCGGATTATATGGTAGGAGCGGGTCCAGATACCAGATTGGGCAGCAGATTGTGATGGCAGGGGAGATTCGGCGGGTATTGGCGAGGGCGCTGCGCAAGGCCGCCCCCGCCGCCGCTGGGCTGGCCCTCGCCGCAGCCGGAGGGATCGTCATGGCCGCCGAAACCGACACCAGCGGCATCAGCACCAGCGATCCGCCGGCCGTGACCCGCGACGCGGCCCTGACCGGGCGGCTGGAGCGGGCCTATGCGGCGCGCGGGCCCGACTATGTGCCGCGCACCGGGCTACTGAACTCGGACGGCACCGCGCGCTACGTCAACCGGCTGATCCTGGAAGCCTCGCCCTACCTGGTGCAGCACGCCCACAATCCGGTCGATTGGCGCGCTTGGGGGCCCGAGGCGCTGGCCGAGGCGGCGGCGCTGGACCGGCCGATCTTTCTGTCGGTCGGCTATGCCACCTGCCATTGGTGCCACGTGATGGAGGAGGAGAGCTTTGACAACGAGGCGGTGGCGCAGATCCTGAACGCGCATTTCATCCCGATCAAGATCGACCGCGAACAGCGGCCCGATCTCGACCAGATCTACATCACCGCGACCCAGTTGCAGCAAGGCCATGCGGGGTGGCCGAACTCGGTCTTTCTGCTGCCGGACGGGCGGCCTTTCCATACCGGGACCTATTTTCCCCGGCCCCATTTCATGCAGCTTCTGCAGGCGGTCGCTCAATCCTGGCGGGGCGGCAAACGGGCCGAGATCGAAGGGGTCGCGGGCAAATTGTCGGAGGCGATCCAGCGCTTCGCCCCGGCCGAGCTGGTCAGCGCGCCGCCACCTGGGCCGACGGAGTTCGCTGGCGCGCTGGCGCAACTGAGCAGCATGCACAACGCGCTGGAGGGCGGTTTCTCGGACTCGCAGCAATTCCCGCAGGAAGGCTTCGTTCTGTTCTTGCTGGACCATTGGCGGCGGACCGGCGAGGCCGATGCCCTGACGATTGCGACGGACAGCCTGAATGCGATGGCGGCGGGCGGCATTCACGACCATGTGGGGGGCGGCTTTCACCGCTACACGGTCGATCCGAACTGGCGCACACCGCATTTCGAGAAGATGCTTTACAACCAAGGCCAGTTGGCGCGCGCCTTCATCGAGGGATGGGAGATCACCGGCGATCCCGCCTGGCGCCGGGCGGCGGAGCGCACCTTCGCCTGTGTGGCGCGCGACATGACCGACGCGGACGGGGCCTTCTACACCGCCGAGGATGCGGACAGCCGCGATGCCTCCGGCGAGCTGGAGGAGGGGGCGTTCTATGTATGGCCCCCGGACGCCGCCCGGACCGCATTGGGCGCGGACGCGGCCTATGCGATCGAGACCCTCGGGCTGGAGCAAAGTCCGACGTTGGAGGCGGGGCCGGTCGCGCATTTGGATCCCACGGCGGAGGCGACGGATTTTGCCCGGCTCGACCCGGTGCTCGAACACCTGCGCGTGGCGCGGGATGCCCGCGCCCGGCCGCTGCGTGACGAAAAGATCATCGCCGGCTGGAACGGGCTGATGATTCGGGCGCTGGCCGAGGGGTCGGTTGCGTTCGAGACGCCGGCCTACGCCCAGGCCGCAGCGCGCGCGGCGCAGACGATCTGGTCCAGGCTCTGGACCGGTGACCGGCTGATGCGCCTTTGGGCTGCGGGGGCCGAGGGAAGGGCGCTGGAGGACGGCACGCTGGATGACTACGCCTGGCTGGGGCTGGGGATGCTGGCACTGGCGGACGCGACCGGCGAGACGGCTTGGCGCGACAAGGCGCTGAGCTTGGCCCGGACCGCGCTCGGCCGCTTTGGCGACGGCAAGGGGCGGCTGAAGATGGCCGCCGCCGACGGGCCAACCGGGCCGATCTATGACAGCGCCGATGGGGCGACCCCCTCGGGCGAGAGCGCGATGCTGGAGCTTTTGGCGCGGCTGGCGCGGCGTCTGCCCGACCCGGAAATCCGGGCCGAAGCCGAGCGCCTACGCGGAGCGCTGTCGGGCCAGTTGAGCCAGGCCCCGCTGCTGCGCCCAGACGCCTTGGCCGCCAGCCGGATCATGGAGGAGGGGGAGAGCACGCACCGCCGCGCCTTGGCCCAGGGCACCGTCCGCGCCCGTCTGAGCGATCAGGGGCGGCGCCTGGCGATCGAGATCGCCGAGGGATGGCATCTGAACGCCCACGAGCCCGGACCCGACTGGCTGATTGGCGCGTCGGTCGAGGGGGCGGGGGCTGATTGGCCCAAGGGCCGCGAGGTGGCGCTGGGCTTCACGGAAGACAGGCTGCGGGTCTACGACGGCAAGCTGGACGTCGCGCTGACGCCCAATGGCGGGACGCTGGCGCTGACCATCCAGGTGTGCTCGGACAGTCTGTGCCTGGAACCCGAAACCGCAACATTCCGGTTGCGATAGGGGCCAATCGCCCGCATGATCCGCCGCCATGAGAATGCGTCTGCTTGCAAGCCTTGCCCTCGCCCAGATGCTGGCCCTGCCGGCGGCGGCGGAGGAGCCCATTAGACCATCGGAATTCCGTGAATACGCAGAGGGCTACACGCTTTATTTCGACCGAGATGGGAAGCCGTTCGGGTCCGAGGTCTTCGAGCCCGGCGGCAAGACGCTCTGGCGCTCGTCCGACGGATCGTGCCTGGCTGGCGTCTGGCGGCCCCACGGCGCCCAGGTCTGCTTCTTCTATGGCGAGGGTTCCGAGGTCATGTGCTGGCGGATGCTGCGCGACGACCAGGGGATGCTGGCGCGGCTGCTGGGCGACGGGCCGGAGGCGGGGCTGGAGCTGCGCATCACGGGCCGTGACAAACGCGAGCCGGTCTGCGGCGAGCCGGGGCGCGGTGCGTGAGCGTGCCTGACCGGGTCGACTGATGCATGATGCGGTCCGTGTCGGCATCGCCGGCTGCGGGCGGATGGGCCTGCCGATGGCGCGCGCCCTGGCAACCGCCGGCTTCGATGTGCGAGGCTTCGATATCCGGCCGGTGACGGAATTCGGCGCGTTCGCGCCGCGGATGATCCCTGACCCGATCGAGTTTGCGAGCCATGCGGAGATCGTCTTCAGCGTGGTGCGCGATCAGCGCCAGACCGAGGATCTGCTTTTCGACGATCAGGCGCTGCTGGCGCGGGGTCAAACGGGGGGCGGCGCGATCCGCCTTGTCGTCATCTCGTCGACCCTGTCGCCGCGCTATGTGCGCGATCTGGTGGGGCGCCTGCCGGATGGCGTGCGCCTGGTGGATGCGCCCATGTCCGGCGCGCAGGTCGCGGCGGAGGAGGCGCGGCTTTCCTTCATGCTGGGCGGGAGGCAAGCCGATCTGGACCTGATCGATCCGATGCTGCGGGCGATGGGGACCAAGTTCCATCGCATGGGTGGGATCGGCACCGGCATGACGGCGAAGGTTCTGAACAATGTTGCCGCGGCGACCTCGACCGCCGTGGTGCGCCGGGTACTCGATTGGGCCGACCGGCTGGAGGTCGACCAGGAGCGGCTGCTGGCGGTGATGCATGACAGTTCCGGCCAGACCTGGTTCGGCTCGAATTTCGATGCGATCGAGTTCGCCCGCGACGGCTATGACCCGGACAACACCGTCGGCATCCTGGTCAAGGACGTCGAGAGCGCGCTGGACGCGCTGGCGCCCGAGGACCGCGCGGGATTGCCCGAGGCGGTGATCGAGGTGCTGCTTGGGTTGACGCCGCGGTAGGGTGGGGTTCCACCCCACCATCCGCCTGCGCCAACCGGTCGCATGGTGGGTTGAAAACCTACCCTACGAGACGGCGCGTGCCTTTCGCGCGGCCAGGTGAACCAGCACCACATGCGCCGTGATCGCGGTGATCCCGAACAATGTCGGTGCCAGCTGGACCAGGTAGAGGATCGCGAACATTGCGCCCTCCAAGCCATCGGTCAGGCGCCTCAGGACCCCCGGCTCGCCGATGTTGCCCACGAACACGGCGACCAGCACGAACCCGCCGACGGGCGCGGCCACCAACAGCGCGATCATCGCGAAGGCAGCGCTGGTGACCCAGCCGGTCCAATTCGGCATCCCCAGCGTCGGCCGGACCAGCACCCCCGCCACCGACCCGCCGATGGCCGCGCAGAGCGGGATCAGGATGCTGATCTCGGAGAAGATGGCGCCCGGGTTGTCGAAAGCCTCGTAGAAGATCGGCACCGCGGCGACCAGCGCGCTGCCCGCCGCGACCGCGATGATGGTTCGGATTTGTTCGAGCCGCATGTCCGCCCCCGCATGTTGTGACGGGGAGAGGACACCACGCGAACCCGCGGCTCGGATGGCGGGCGAGTGCAGCCTGCGTGCAGGGAGCGTGGGTCTTTTCCGGCCTCTCGCAGCCAGCCGCGCGGAGATGATAGGAGTGTTGAGTTATTTTCCACCGGCCCACGCGACATCTCCGATGAGATGATCGGATGGTGGGGTGAAACCCCTAAAATCTGTCCAGACGTTTCGCGGTCAGATGGATTAGGAGAATGTGTAGTCCGATCGCAAAGATCCCAATTGGCTTCATCGCTGCCGTTCCAAGATAGAAGAGGGCCGCGATTGAAAAGAAAAACCCAAGCTTCATGCTCCGTAGGGCTCCTGCGTCAACAGAAATGAGGATTCCAAGCAGGAAGCCGCCCGCTGTTGCGGCGATGAAAAGCGTTGCGATCGCGAAGGCGAAACTTACGAACCAACTCCAGTCGAACATTTCAGTCGCTGGGCGAAAAAGCGTGCCCGCGATGGCCCCGCCGACGGCGGCAGAAAGCAGAATTATAAGGGTGGATTCCGAGAAGACGCCGAAAGTATCTGGGTGGCTCCAGCTAGATGCCCAGGCGACCAGCGTTGAACCCGCTGCGACTGCAAAGATGCATGCCAGCCGTTGACGCTGCATTTCAGATCCGCGTTCATTTTCAAGTCGGCCCAAGAAGATCGTTTGAATGCGTTGCTTCGATGATCGCCGAGTGCAAAAGGTGTGCAACGCTTGCCGATCTTCCGCGCGGCCTCAGGGCATCGGCACGTCGTTCATGAATTTCGGCACCTGATAGCCCTTCTGCACCGCCGGGCGCTCGGCGATCCGCACATACCAATCGCGCACATGTCGGTACTGGTTCAGGTCGATCTGCTGCCATTCGAACCGGCTGATCCAGGGCCAGATCGCCATGTCGGCGATCGAGTAATCGCCGGCCACGAAATCCCGCCCCTCGAGCCGCCGGTCGAGGACGCCATAAAGCCGGTGCGCCTCCTTGGTGAACCGCTCCTCGGCATAGGGCGCCTTGCCGGGGTTGAACTTCACGAAGTGATGGACCTGGCCGAGGAACGGGCCGATCCCGCCCATCTGCCACATCAGCCATTCAAGGACACGCAGCCGCCCCTCGCCGACATCGTAGAACTTGCCGTATTTCTCGGCGAGATAGATCATGATCGCGCCGGACTCCATCAGCTCGACGCCGGCCTCGCGGTCGACGATGGCCGGAATCTTGTTATTGGGCGAAATCTTCAGGAAGGCGGGGTCGTGCTGCTCGTCCTGTCCGATATTCACAGCATGGACCTGGTACTCCGCCCCCAGTTCCTCGAGCATGATCGAGACCTTGCGGCCGTTCGGGGTCGTCCAGGTGTAGAGATCGATCATTGGGATCCTCGCGGGTTGGGGGAGCGGTCAGGGCGGGTGGGCGAAAGTCTAGGGCCGAATGCCGGTGCGGCAAACCCGAGGGGTGAAAATAATCAGCTATGCTCCGGCCGAAGAGCCGAGGCCCTGGTTGTTCTTGATCGCCATCGAGGCCCCGGATCAAGTCCGGGGCATTGGGGATTAGCGCATCCTTGGTCCCGCCGAGGCGAAGCCGCTACGGCCAGGCATGTTACACATGCTGGCCGCCATTGATCTCGATCTCGACGCCGGTGACGTAAGAGCTCTCGTCGGTGCAGAGGTAATAGATGGTGCGCGCCACTTCGTCAGGCTGGCCCAGGCGGCGAAGCGGGATTTGCTCGACCAGCTTCTGGGTCCCGGGGCTGAGGATCGCGGTCTCGATCTCGCCCGGCGCGATGGCGTTGACCCGGATGCCGTGAGGCCCGAAGTCGTGCGCCATCTCGCGGGTCAGCGCGGCCAGCGCCGCCTTCGACGTGGAATATGCGGCGCCGGCGAAGGGATGCACCCGGGCGCCGGCGATCGAGGTTACGTTCACCACAGCGCCCTTGGCCGCCTTCAACTCGTCGATCAGCCCGCGCGCCAGCACCACCGAGGCGAAGAAGTTCACGTGGAAGACCTGGCCCCAGGTCTTGAGGTCGGTGGTGATGGTGTTCAGCCGCGCGCCATCCGCGCCCTTGGGCGAGATACCCGCATTGTTGACCAGCGCCTCGAGCCGGCCGTTGGCCAGGCGGCCCTTGATCTCGTCAACCGCCGCGATGGTGCTGTTGGGGTCCGACAGATCGACCTGGATATGGTCCTCGGGTCCGGCTTCCCACGGGCAATCCTCGGGGAACGGATGGCGCGAGCAGGTGAAGACCCGCCACCCGGCCGAGGCAAAACGCTTGACGGTGGCGTGCCCGATGCCCCGGCTGGCGCCGGTCAGCAGCAGGGTCTTGCGGTCGGGGGTGTCGGCCATCTTTATCAACCCTTCGGTTCTGCGGCAGCTTCGCCTGGCAGGGTGTGCGGGATCAAGCCTGTGCGCCGCCCTTGGGGGAGCCAGGCCAGGGCTGGGGCGCGGTTTTGCGGAAGCTGTCGCGCGCGTCCAGCCTGGCGACGATGCGTTCCAACCTCGGCCGCCCGCGCCAAGGGATTTCCTCGCGGGCCTCGGTCCAGAGGATCGCTGCCGCGAGCGCCATATCCGTTGGGGCAAGCGCACCCGGCCAGAAACCGTCTCCGCCCGCCTGATCCTCCAGCCAGTCGAGCAGCGAGACGGCCCGTGCCATCTCGCGCTCGGCGATGTCGACGCCACCCAGCCGGTTCTCGCCCGCTTGGCGCACCCCGGCCCAACGGGCGTGGAAATTGTGGACCAGCGAGGCGGTCAGGGTCTCGACGGCGGTCAGAACCTGGGCGTCCTGCCAATGATGTTCCGCGCGGGTCAGGCGCGCCGAAATGCCGCCCGCGTCGGTCCCATACGTCTGGTGCAGGTAGTCGCGGATCAGCGACGAGCCGAACAGGCGCCGGCCATTGTCCTCGATCACCGGCACTTGCCAGGCGGGCGTCAGATCGGCGATGCCTGCGGGCGGATAGCTGGCAAGCTCGACCGCCCGGTGTTCGATGCCGAACTCGATCAGCGTCGCCCGGATGATCCGGGCAAAGGGCGAGCCGTCGATATACCAGACCGTCAGCGTCACGGGCTCAGCCGCTGCACGGTCCATTTCGCGGCGTCGGGAGTCATCCGGGTCCAGCGGAACCGGTCGTGCAGCCGGAAATCGCCATGCGACCAGAACTCAATCTCGACGGGTCTGATCCGGAACCCGCCCCAATGGGGCGGGCGCGGCGGCTTGCGCGGGTATTTCGCGGCCAGCTTCGCGACCTCGGCCAGCAGGCTGCGCCGGTTCGCCAGGGGCCGGGATTGCTTCGAGGCCCAAGCGCCGATCCGGCTTTGATAGGCGCGGCTGGCGTAATAGGCGTCGGCCTGCTTGTCTTCGACCCGCTCGACCGGGCCGCGGACCCGAATCGACCGGCGCAAGCTCTTCCAATGGAACACCATCGCCGCCATGGAATTTACCTTTATTTCCTGACCCTTGGCGCTGTCGAAATTGGTGTAGAAAACGAAGCCGCCGCGGTTCTGGCTGGCCTCGATCTCCTTCAACAGCACCATCCGCACATTGGGCAGGCCCCTGGCGTCGACGGTTGCCAGTGCCACCGCGTTCGCGTCCTCGGGCTCGCTGCCCTCGGCCTCGCTCAGCCAGGCGCGGGCGAGGCTATAGGGGTCGTCGGCGGCGAAGATGCCGCTCAAGCGTCCGCCGGTCGTCAGTTCCACCATCGTTGATCGGTCCGTGTTCGATCGGTTGCTTCTTCAAGCTTACCTAGCCCGGCTTGGCGATGGGAAAAACCCCAAAGAAAAGCCAGGGCGGGCGACGGCCTGCCCTTGATGAGACCTGCGAATTCTCCTAACACCCAGCATTGGGAAAACGGGATCAGGAGAAACGCGCATGTCCGGTGGATTGATGACGGGAAAGCGCGGCCTGATCATGGGCGTGGCCAACGACAAGTCGATCGCCTGGGGCATCGCACAGGCCTGCAGTGCCCAAGGCGCCGAGCTGGCCTTCACCTATCAGGGGGACGCGCTGAAGAAGCGGGTCGAGCCGTTGGCCGCTTCGGTCGGATCGGACATCGTGCTGCCTTGCGATGTTACCGATACGGCGTCGATGGACGCGGTCTTCGAGGCGCTGGCGGGCAAATGGGGCCAGTTGGACTTCCTGCTCCACGCGATCGCCTATGCGGACAAGGCCGAGCTGAAGGGCCGCTATGTGGATACCAGCGCGGCCAATTTCGAGATGTCGATGAACATCTCGTGTTATTCGTTCACCGCGCTTGCGCAGCGCGCCGAGAAGCTGATGATCGATGGTGGCTCGCTGCTGACGCTGACCTATTACGGCGCCGAGAAGGTGATGCCGCACTACAACGTCATGGGCGTCGCCAAGGCGGCGCTGGAGACATCGGTACGCTACATGGCGATGGACCTCGGCCCCAAGGGCATCCGGGTCAACAGCCTCTCGGCAGGTCCGATCAAGACGCTGGCGGCCTCGGGCATCGGCGATTTCCGCTATATCCTGAAGTGGAACGAACTGAACTCGCCGCTGCGGCGCAATGTCAGCCAGGAAGACGTGGGCAAGGCGGGGTTCTACCTTCTCTCGGACCTCTCCTCGGGCGTCACCGGCGAGTGCCATCATGTGGATTGCGGCTACCACGTGGTCGGCATGAAGGCGGAGGATGCGCCGGATATCGACGTGAGCCGGGGATGAGTTGAGGCCCTATGTCCCTGCCTTGAGCCGGGACCTGGATGAACTGCCCGAGGCCCCGGATCGCGTCCGGGGAATTGCTCGGGCGCTCAGTCGAACCAGATCGGATTGCTCCAGGCGCGTTTGCCCGCCGTGTCCTGCACCGCGGCGCGGACCCAGCCGCTTCGCTCGAACCGGCCGGTCAGGGGCAGCTCGGTTCGGGTGATCCCGGTCCCATGGTCATATTTCGAGGCCGCGCATTGTCCGACCGCGATGATCCGCTCGGCCGGCGAGCACTCGATGACCGCGTGGCCATCCTCGATCCGGAAGTCATGGATTTCCGGCCCGGTGGTTGCGTAATATTCCCCCGCCTTTAGTGCCGCCAGCAGCGCCCCGGGCTCGTTCGCCTCGGCCTTCACCATGACCCAGCCGCCAAAGAAATCCGGGCCGCGGAAGTGGGCATCGTCGGTTGCGCAGGCCGTCACGCGCCAGCCCTCGTTCAAGAGCGTGTCCCAGACCGCGATGCCATAGCCCCGGTCCGATTCCACATGGCATCCGTGATTGTAGATCTCGACCGCATCCGCTGCCTCGATCAGGCGGGCGTCCTCGGGCGTCATGCCGTTCCACTCGGGGTGGGCTACTGCGACGAAGGCGCCCGCTTCGGCGCAGCGGCGCGCCAGTTCGGCCGGCGTCTCAGCGCTGTCGTTTGGCTGGAAATCCTCCTGGCCCGAGGGCGCGAAATCCAGCGGCAGGCCGGCGGCGACGATGTGCCAAATCTCGCCATTGGCCATGCGGCCCGAATGGACCTCGGCGCCGAGGATCGTGGTGAAGCGGTTCGTTCTCAGCCCAGTCGTGTCGGTCACCGGGTAATTGTAGAGCCCGACGAAATGGTCCGACATGCACAGGAAGTCGTAGCCCGCCTCGGCGTAGCGGCGGCAAACCTCGCCGGCGTCCAGCGCGCCGTCGGACGCGGTGCAATGGGTGTGCAGATTGCCCTTGTAGAACTGGCCCGGTTTGGCGAAGGCCTGATGTTGCATGATCCTGCTCTCCGATCGCGTTTCAGCAGCCGTCCTATACGCGCTGGGACTGAAACATTCCATGCCATAAACGTTCGTTTCTATTGCCTCCTGTTCCCATCAGACGTGTCAAGGATCGCGACGGGAGAGCCCGTCGACAATCAGGCTCCCGGGGCTATAGTGCGGTCCCGCCAGACAGTCCCGGGAGCGCCCTATGACATCCTTCAACGACAGCTTCGGCTTGTCCTTCACCGCCACCAGCGCCGACTCGATTTTCGCCTACGAGGCGCTGATGCCCAAGTTCCTGGGCTTCCGGCGCGAGATGATGAAGGACCTGGCGGCGCTGTTGGAGGCCGATCCGGAGATGCCCATGGCGAACCTGGCCAAGGGGTATTTCATGAAGATGTCAGGGGCCAGGGAACTGACCCCCATCGCCGACCAGCAGCGCGCGCTGGTCAAAGGGATGGCGGGCCGCTTGAACCCGCGCGAGGCCATGCACCTGACCGCGCTTGGCCAATGGTGCGACGGCGACATGGACGGGGCGACCGAGACCTGGGAGGCGCTCTTGCGCGAAACCCCGCTCGACCCGCTGGCGCTGCGGCTCGCCCATTTCACCCATTTCTATTCGGGCGACGGGCGCAAGCTGCGCGACTCGATGGCGCATGCCCTGCCGAACTGGCCCGAGGATCATCCCTGCTACGGTTTTCTGCTGGGTATGTATGGCTTCGGGCTGGAGGAATCCGGCGACTACGCCAAGGCCGAGCAGTTCGGCCGCCGGGCGGTCGAGATCAATCCGGAGGATGCCTGGTCGGTCCACTCGGTCGCCCATTGCCTCGAGATGACCGAGCGCCACGCGGAGGGGATCGAGTTCACCCGGGCGTTGGAACCCGCGTGGTCCAAGGTCAACAACTTCCGCTACCACCTGCACTGGCACCGGGGGCTCTACCATATCGAGCGCGGCGAGTTCGCCGAGGTGCTGGACCTCTACGACAACCATTTCGGGCGTGATGTCGATACGCCCTACTACCTGGACATGGTCAACGCCACCTCGATGCTATGGCGGCTCGAGATGTTCGGGGCGGATGTGGGCGACCGCTGGCAGACCCTGGCGGATATCGCCGCCAAGCGCATCCAGGACGACGAGCTGATCTTCGTCAGCCTGCACTATTTCATGGCGCTGATCTCGTCGGGGGCCGACGCTGACGTGACGGCCATGATGGCGCATCTGGAGGAATGGGCGGAACGTCCCACCACCCAAGGCCGGATCACCAAACAGGCGGGGTTGAGCGTCGCCCGCGGGATGTTGGAGCTGAGGCGCCGGAACTACGACGCGGCGGTCAAGGAACTCTACGCCGTCCGCTACGGCATGGACCCGCTGGGCGGCAGCCATGCCCAGCGTGACATTTTCTGGATGATGCTGGCCGAGGCTGCGTCCAAAGGCTCGGACCCAAAACTTGCATTGACGCTCCTGGCCGAGCGCACCGCGCGGAAACCGCACTCCGCCTGGGGGTGGGAGCGCTACGCCGATTGCCTCTCGGGCGGGGGGCAGGGCGACCGGGCCGAGGCCGCCCGCGCGACGGCCAAGGAGTTGGTGGCACATTAGCGGCGAAACTCAGGTTGAGCGCAAAACGCGTTAAGGCCGAGAGGCGGTTGCTTGGGGCGATGTTCTTTCGGCCAGTATCTTTTCAACCCTGGGGCCGTAAATGCGAACGTTGATATCATCGCTGATGACGCGACCCGGTCTCTCATCATAGGTCAGGATGGCGGTGACCCTTGGCTGGCTGCCTTCGACCTTGGTCACACCATGAAGGGAATATCCGCCGCGAAACAGAGTAAAGGTACCCGCGCCGCGGCTGAAGGTCCGGGCCTTGGACATGTCCCCTGCAAGAAACAGGTCGACGGTTTCGCGGTCTTCCGACGCGTCCGTGCGCGAGTCCGGGATGAAGGTGAACTCGCCGCCACGTTCGGCAGCCTGCAGCAGCAACGTGACCGTGCACTCGGTGGTGTCATAGTGCCACGCATGCCAGCTCCCCGGTTGCAGCGCGACCACGTTCAGCGCCTGAAACTCGTCGGCACAGCGATATAGCTCGGCCTTTTTCTGCACGCGGCGGATAAAATCCGTCAGCAATGGCGATTTGTAAAGCTGTTGGATCAGCGTTTCTGCGGGGATCTGGTCGTCTGCCAGTTGCACCGCGCTGTGCACATATTCACGACGCCTGGGGTCCCCTTCGGGAACGGAGGGGTCAACCTTGCCCTGGTAGATATTTCGCTTGATCGTCAGGGTTTCGGCGGTTGGGAGCAATTCGTTTGTTTCTGCCGTCAGGGCTGCGAGGGCGCCAGGCCGGATAAACCCATCGAAATTGCACCAGCCGTGTTCCTCCATATGCTCCTGACAGGCACGCAGAAACTCGGCCCCCCTTCCACGATCGAGGTCCTCGATCGGATATCGATCCAGATCGACAAGATCGATGGCCATATCCGGGTAATCCGTGGAAGAACCGCCAGTCACGTCATTCTCCTCTGCTGGGTGAATCAGACTTACCTGCCGAGCCATATTCGGCCCGAAAGCGCAGATCGCCAACCTTTCCCGAGATTCATAGCCTCAAATCGTTGCGTTCAGAGCCGTAGGGTGGGTGCTTCACACCCACCGCACAACCAGTGCCGCCGCTCGAATGCCGCTCAGTCCCGGATCGTCAGGCGGCACCGGAACGGCAGGTCGGTCAGTCCCAAGGCAAGGGCTTCGCGCGGAAAGCCGTCAAGTAGAGCCCACTCCGATCCCGTCGTCACCAGGTAAAGGTCACGCCTGGCGTCGGGCTGGAGCCTGGCCTCGCGCCGCGCTAGGCTTGGCCGCTGGGGCAGCGACTCGGCGAGGAAGCACGCATTGGCGAAGGCGAGGATGATCCGGCCGTCCTGACGCGCATTGCCAAGGGGAACGGCGTCACCGTCGCGCCCCCAGGCGGCACCCTGGTTGGCGGGCTCCGGCTCAACGCCCGTGCTTGGCAGGTCCTCTGTGGCGCATAATCCGGACAGCGCCCAGGTTCCGGTTTTCGCGTCGATATGGAAGTTGCATGGGCCGCGAGCGAAGCGGGTTTGAATTTGCTCGCCATCGATCACGACGCCTTCGAGGCCAAGGGTCCCCAGGCACCCGTCCTCGTCGGCGCAAAGGCCTTCTAGTTGGCGATCCTCAATCTCGAGGCTCGTCGGCTTGCCGCCACGGTCCCCCGACAGAACGAAGGTCACGGGTCCGACGAGGCGGCCATCCTGGTCGGGCGCTCCGTCGACGTCACGAAACGCCGTCATGGACTTTGCTGGCGTCGCCCCGGCCTTGAGCGTTTTGATCTCGGCGCGCAGCTCACGCTGCGCAGCGCGCAGGGCGTCGATGTGGATCTCGAGACATTTGAAATTTGCCTCCGAGCGCAGGCGGATCCGGTCGATGGATGCGCCGCGGTCGATGTCCCTGATCTTGCAGTCCTGCGCCTGTGCGGGGCCGGACGCAGCGGCAAACAGGAGCAAGGCGAATGCGCCGAGGATTGCCGTGATCGTCTGCATGCGCCGTGCGCGAAGTCGGATCAATGCTCTCATTCCCGCCTCCAATCACCGCCGCCCTCACATCCGCGTCGGGACAACAAAGAGTGCCGATTGGATGTGCGGAGGGTTGATTTGGGTCAGTTCGACCTCGCCGGTGGCGCGGACGCATCCACGGATCAGGCGACGGATCGGGCGACGAAATGCGAGACGGCGCTCGTGACCTCGGCCGGCGCGTCCTCCGGGCTATAGTGCCCGGCGCCGGCCAGGAGGCGCACTTCTCCGTCCGGGAAAGCCTGGCGGAAGAGCGGCAGGAAGTGATCCGCGTGCAGGGTCCGGTCGGCCGCGCCCCAAAGCGCGAGTGCCGGTTTGCGCGCCAGATCCCGGGCGGCAGCGGCATAGGGTATCTCGAACCTGTGCGCGCCCGTCGCGAAACCCTTCGCCCAGCCGATCGCGCCAGCCGCTTGCCCAGGCGTTGGGAATGGCGCGCGATAAGCCGCCAGCCAGTTGTCGCTGATGATCTCGTTCCTCTCGAAGCCGTTGAGCTTGAGCGTCGACAGGATGTTGTAGCCGAGGTGGCCCAGCACTTCCTCCAGCGATCGCTCCGCCTCGGCCTGCAATATCCACTGGAACCATGGGGCGATGGCGGCGTTGGCCATCAGCCGGTCGATCAGGTCCGGCTGTCCCAGCGGCGTTGGGCCGTCGACTGAAACGATCCGCTTGATCCGGTCCGGATGCCGGATCGCCAGCCCCATCCCGACCGGGCCGCCGAAATCGTGCATGACCAGCGTCAGGCCGCGCAGATCCCGGGCCAGGACGAAGCGCTCGAGATTGTCGATATGGTCCTGCAGCCAGTAAGTGCGGTGCCGCGGCGTTTCGCTTTTGCCGAAGCCCATGTGATCGATGGCGATCACTCGATTTTGCTCGGCCCAGCCGACGATCTGGTGGCGGAACAAATACCCCCAAGTCGGCTCGCCATGCAGTAGCAGGAGTGTCTCGGGCCCGGAGCCTTCGTCGACGTAGTGCATCTGGAAGCCGGGTGCGCCGGAATACCTGGCGCGGAATGGCCACGCGCCGTCGAAGGTTTCGCCGGGTGCGATGGCGGGCGCGATGGCGGGTGCAAAGGCGGGCGAGATCTGATTCATGGGGGTGTCTCCGCAAGCCGGGGCATCAATTGACTTGCCGAGCGAAGTAGGGCGCTGCCGATCCGAGAGAACCGGCACAGCCCGGAATAGACAATTCAAGCTTTTGCGAGGCCTCCGCCGAGACTGGGATCTGGCTTCGCCGGTGCGGCGGGCGCACGGCACCCGCCGCTGGCCATTCGCGTTAGATCGTTGCGTTCAGGGCACCGCCGTCCAGGACGATGTTCTGGCCGGTTATGTAGCCCGCGTATTGCGAGCTGAGGAACGCGCAGGCTGCGCCGAATTCTTCCGTGGTGCCGAACCGGCCCGTGGGGTTTTCGGCGGCGCGGGCCGCCTGGACCTCTTCCATGGTCTTGCCGGTCTTCTCGGCGATCGCCTTCGACGTGTTGCGCAGCCGGTCGGTGTCGAACGGCCCCGGCAGCATGTTGTTGATGGTGACGTTCTTCGGCGAGACCTTGCGCGCGAGGGCCGCGACCGCCCCGGTCAGCCCGGCCCGGGCCCCGTTCGAAAGTTCCAGCGTCGGGATCGGCGCCTTCACCGAGAACGAGGTGATGTTGATGATCCGCCCGAAGCCCCGGCCCATCATGCCGTAGACCGTTTCATGGATCAGCGCGATCGGCGTGATCATGTTGCCCTCGACCGCCTGGCGCCAATCGTCCAGGCCGAAATCCTTGAAATCGCCCGGTGGCGGACCGCCAGCATTGTTGACCAGGATATCCGGATCGGGGCAGGCGGCCAGCACCGCGGCGCGGCCCTCCCCGGTGGTGATGTCACAGGCGACCGGCGTGACGCTGACACCGTATTCGGCGGCGATCTCGCTGGCGGTCTTCTCGATCTCCGCATTGGTGCGCGAACATATGACCAAGTCGACGCCTTCCGCCGCCAGTGCTTCCGCACATCCCCGGCCAAGCCCCTTTGACGCGGCGCAGACGATCGCCTTGCGGCCCCTGATGCCCATATCCATGGCGCTCTCCCCATTGGTCGTTGCTGGTTCCGGCCTTCATCCCATGAAGTTTGCAACCCCGTCCAGTTTCGGATCAAATCGGGCCGGCAATTTTCCGGACAATTTTCGGGGAACGGGATGGCGAGCTTCGATCTGAGCAGCAGGGTGGCGCTGGTGACCGGCGGCGCGCGCGGGCTGGGGCGCGCAATGGCGGCGGCGCTGGCGGCGCATGGGGCAACTGTCCTGATCAACGGCCGTTCGCAAGCCGCGCTGGACGAGGCGGCCAGATCCGTCGGTGGCCATTCGGCGGTGGCCGACATCACTGATGCGGCCAGCCGCGACGCCCTGTTCGCCCGGATCGAGGCCGAGCACGGCGGCCTCGACATCCTGATCAACAATGCTGGTGCCCGGGCACGCAGGCCTCTCGAAGATTTTGCGCCGGGGGATCTGGAGCGGGTGACGGAAGGCAACGTCTTCGCCCCCTTCGAGCTTTGCCGCCTGGCCGCGCCGATGATGCGCGCGCGCGGGCGGGATAGCGCTCGGGGCCGGATCATCAACATCGCTTCGATCGCGGGACCTATCGCGCGCGGCGGGGACGCGGCCTATACGGCGGCGAAGGCGGGGCTGATCGGCCTGACCCGGGCGCTGGCTGCCGAGCTGGGGTCGGGCGGGATCACCGTCAACGCTATCGCGCCCGGCTTCTTCGCCACCGAGTCGAACACGCAGATGGTCGAGGATCCGGCGATCGGTGCCTGGCTGAAGACCCGCACCTCGCTCGGCCGCTGGGGCCGGGCCGACGAGATCGGCGGCGCGGCGGTCTTTCTGGCTTCCGACGCCGCCTCGTTCGTCACCGGCCATGTGCTGGTGGTGGACGGAGGCCATGTGAGCCATTTTTGAGTTCTCGCTCCCGGCATCCCTGCGTGGACGAGGACGCGGAATGCCGGCCCACCGACGCATTCCCGTCGAACCGCAAAGTCACGGGTAGGGGCGCGTTTTGACCCTAAGCGGACTTAGAGCGCAGTCACGCATCATCTACGCGGAGCGTGGGAGGAAGGGTTTGAAAATGGCTGAGCCGACATTGGCTGCTTCTAGCGGCGTCAGTTCAAAACCTGCCGTTTGGGCCGAGACTTCCGCGACCCACCGATCAAGGTGATCGCTCATGCAAAAGAAAACCATCTGAGAGCATTGCGTGTCAGCTGCACAGCCGTCGATCGACTGAACGCCTGCCCAGACCAACGCCGAGTCCGGTTGCGTGTCCACAACGGGTTCAGGCTCTGCGGCCACCGACAAGTCAATTTCCTCACAACATAGATGACACTTCGACCGGATCCGCGTTCTGGTCCCAAGCATAGCGGCAATGCCCAACGCGTCGATCGCGCACATCGCGCGGTTCTTCACGCCGTTCGCCTCGACGACGTGTGGGGTCTTGCGCGTCGTAAACGGATAGGCGACGTCGATCGCACGGTCCCGAAGGACGATCAAATCGCGGGCATTGAGTGAATCGAGGTGTCGCCAGACCCGATCCGCCGAGACTGATAGCTTACCCACCAAATCTTCGGTCGAGGGCGCGGACCCGCGGCCAGCAAACCATTCTAAGATAGCGAGGTGCAATTGGCGCTCCCGGGTGGAGATACCTTCCCACCGTGCGCGCATCCGGTCTTCGCGCAATAGCGCGACGAAGGCATGGCGGGTCTGGTCCGACCTCAGGAACGTCGAGTCCGGAAAAGTGCCTCCAGAAGTAATTTCGAAGGAATACGGCGCGCTATCCCGTCCAGCGGTACTCATTTAGTCGCAACACCCGTCACCCACCTGGATCGGTGGGCAGGGAACGGTCGCATATGAGCAGAAGACACAACAGTCGCCTGGCAGCGGCTTAAGCACTTCGCCGCAACCTTTGCAGTCATAGAACCACTGACACGCATCGGTCGGCATCGTCTCGGCCTCGATATGCCCGCACATTGGACAAGTGATTGTGGATTCGAGGATTACCCCGTCCGCTTGCGGCGCCATAATGCGTACCCCGTTATTGCGATGAAGAGCGCGAGGGCCGGAAACAGGACAAAGTCCAAGTAGCCGACCAATGCTGAGAGGCCAACAGCGCTCACGAGAATGACGAGCGCCGGCGTAAAGCAGCATATCGCCGCAACCACGGTCCCGATGAGGCCCGTGCGTAGAAGTCGATCGCTCATCGGTTCGGGGCCCAGTTCGCAAACATGGTGCGGGGGGTCTCAACTTCCCAAAGCGGCGTGGATACGGCTAGGGCGAGCGAGGCTGTCGCGAAAACCGTGACGCCGAGTGCAAGCGGTCGAGCTTCGCCGGGCAGACCCAAGAGACGTAGCCACGCCCAGAGGATCAGCCCCCCGATCGCGAGCTGAATCGGCGTGCGATAAGCCACGAAAGGTTCCAAAATCGTAAGCCAGCTGCCTCCGGCTCCGAGGCGCGCGAGACCAATGGGCAGGACACAACAGGTCGCGGATAGCAGAGCAATCATTGCTGCCGCGCCAACGGTCGCGGAGTTAGGCGGCACATC
>JAOTXT010000007.1 GCA_029862205.1 Paracoccaceae bacterium | reverse complement strand
TCGTCAGCCGCTGGCCGCGCAGCTTGAGCACGGTCTCGAACATCTGGCCGATCAGCTGCATCGCCACGTCCTTGAAGGCAAGCGTGGGCCCGTGATGCAATTCCTGGACCCACTCGTTGGGTCCAATCTGGTTCAGCGGGCAGCGCGCGGGATGATCGAAGCTGGAATAGGCGCGCTCGATGATCGCGCGAAACTCATCCTCCTCGAAGCAATCGCCGATGAAGGTATACATGACGCGGAAGGCGGTTTCCTCGTAGGACAAACCCGCCATCTCGGCGATTTCCGGCGTGGCGATCTGCGGGAAAGCCTCGGGCAGATAGAGGCCACCGTCGCGCGCCAGGCCGCTCAGCATCGCGTCCTCGAAGGACAAGACGGGCGCCTGGCCCCTGGTACTCACATACCTCATCGCCGTCTGGATTTCCCTTGTGCGTCAGCGCTCATACCGCAGCAGCGCGCGGGGAACAATGTCCACGAAAGAAAGGGCAAAATCATGTCGTGGGCGACAGGGCTTCAGGCACCTTTGCGCCACTCGCGCCGCACTAAAAGAACACTCATCACCGCCCAAATCAGCGCCAGCGAAAACCAGATGATTGCATATTGGAAATGGTTATTCGGGAGATTGATGCCAAGACGCCTAGGGCGCGGCCAGTCGCCCGCCCCGTGGCTCTCGGCGATGATCATCAGGGGTTCTGTGTCCAGCTCCGCCGCCATGGCCTCGAGATCGCGGGCGAACCAGAGATTGTCGGCGCGGTCGGGTTGGGGGGTGAAGCCATCGGTTTCATTGGGCCAGTAGAGCGCCCCGATCACCCTTATCTCGCCGCCAGGAAGATCGCCGCGATCCTTGCGCTCTTGCCGGATATAGCCAAGGTCGACGAGAATGCGGCGGCCGCTGACCTGGGAGAAGGGCGCGATCACCCGGAAGCCCGGGCCGAACGGTTTGACCGAGGTCAGCACATGCAGCGTCGGCACGCCCGCCCACCCAGTCACCTGAACCCGAAGATAGGAGTCCCGCCCGGGGTCTGGAGAATCAGGCAGCCCCACCGGGTCCGCCGCAAACCGCTCTTCGAGTTGCGCGATCAGGCCCTCTTTCCAGGCAAGCCGCTGAACCTGCCAAATGCCCAACCCGACCAGCACCGCGATGCCCGCAACCCCGAAGAGGATGGCGGCGGTAGGGCCGAGCCGCATTGAGATGCTCTTCAAAGCGAACCGCCGCCCCGGAAGGCGGCGGTCGATTTCACCAAAGGGACGTTACTCAACCGCCCCATATGTAGATGCCGGCGAATAGGAACAACCAGACCACGTCGACGAAGTGCCAGTACCAGGCCGCGGCCTCGAACCCGATATGCTGCTGCGGCGTGAAATGCCCCCTCGAGGAGCGCAACAGGCAGACCGCCAGGAAGATCGTGCCAACCAGCACGTGGAATCCGTGGAAGCCCGTGGCCATGAAGAACGAGGCGCCATAAATGTTACCCGAGAACGGGAATTCCGCGTGGCTGTATTCATAGGCCTGGAAAATCGTGAACGTGGCTCCCAACCCTACCGTCAAGATCAGTCCCCAGAGCAGCGATGACCGTTTGCCCTCGATCAGGGCGTGGTGCGCCCAGGTCACCGTGCAGCCCGAGAGCAGCAGGATGAGGGTATTGATCAGGGGCAGGTCCCAAGCATCGAAAGTGACAATCCCTTCGGGCGGCCAAACACCATCAGCAGCATCCGCGGTGATCATCGTCAGCGTGCTGATATCCGGAATGGGCGGAAAGATCGCGTGCTTGAAGAAGGTCCAGAACCAAGCCGAGAAGAACATGACCTCGGACATGATGAACAGGATGAAACCCATCCTCAGCCCGATCCGCACCACCGGCGTATGGTCCCCCACATGCGCCTCGGCGATCACGTCGGACCACCAGGCATACATGGTGTAGAGCACCATGATCAGGCCGATCACCGCGATCCACGGCGTCACATCGTGGAACATCAGCACTGAGCCAACTAGCATGGTAAAGGCTGCCACCGCACCCAGGAACGGCCATAGGCTGGGGTCGATGATGTGATAGTCGTGTCTTTTCTCGTGGGCCATCAGGTCCTCCGTCCCCCCGGCGCCGTCACTGAACGGCAGCGGTCGCGTTTTCTTGTCTCAGCTCGGCCTGGCTGTCCAGTTCGGTCTCGTAGAAAGTGTAGGAAAGCGTGATTGTGGTCAGTCCCCGGGTCTCGGCATCCTCGACCATCTCCGGGTCTACGTAGAAGGTGACCGGCATCATCACGGTCTCGCCCGGCTGCAGAACCTGCTCGGTGAAGCAGAAGCAATCGATCTTGGCGAAGTAACCCCCGACCGAGAATGGCGACACGTTGAAGCTTGCCGTGCCAGCCACCGGCCGGTCGGTCGGGTTGTGTGCCTCGTAGAAGGCGAGCGCGGTCTCGCCGATCCGGACATCCATTGTCGGCTGAGCTGGACGAAACTCCCACGGCATCCCACGGCTCAGCGAGGCGTCGAAGCGCACCGTCACGGTCTGGTCCAGCACCCGATCGGAGCCCTCGGCCGCGACCTGAATGGTGCCCCCATACCCCGTAACCCGGCAAAACAAATCGTAGAGCGGCACTGAAGCCCATCCGAGCGCGGCCATCCCCAGGCCTACGGCAACCAGCGGGATCGCCTTCCGGCGCAGGTCAGGACGCTTACGATGGTCAGTCATCCCGCCTCCTCAGCCCCATGGGTTGCCTACATTCGCCATCTTGACGATGGTCACCCAGTAAAGCAGCGCCACGAAGGCGGCCAGCGCCAGAAAGACGCCGATATTCCGGCTGCGCCGGCGCCCGTGAAGCTCGTGATCTTTGCGCATGCCCATCTTTATCTCAGAACCACACCGGCCATGACGGCCCGAACGCAATCTTCAGCGCTGCATCGACAACGAAGGCCGAGAAAAGCGCGAAGAGATAGACGATCGAGACGCCGAAGAGCTTTTTCTCTGCCCGGTATCGGTCGGCCGTTGCCATCGCGGCGTCGCGCCCGGCAACCCGAAGCGCACCGCTCAAGAAGGCGGCATTGGCGATCAGCGACACCGCCAGATAGACCGGACCACCCGCTTCGGTAAAAGCGGGCGCAATCGAAAGCGGCACCAGCAATGCGGCATAAGCCAGGATTTGCCGCCTGGTCGACGTCTCGCCCGCAACTACCGGCATCATCGGAACTCCGACATCCGCATAATCGTCGTTCCGGAATAGCGCCAGAGACCAGAAATGAGGGGGCGTCCAGATGAAGATGACCAGGAACATCAGGATCGCCGCGCTGCCTATCTCGCCGGTCGCAGCGACCCATGCGATCATCGGCGGGAACGCCCCCGCCGCGCCACCGATGACGATGTTTAGCGGCGTCGACCGCTTAAGCCACATCGTGTAGATCACCGCATAGAAAAAGATGGTGAACGCCAACAGAGCGGCGGCCATCGGATTGGCGAAGACCGAGAGCATCAAGACCGAAATCAGCGACAGGCCAAGCCCGAGGCCGAGCGCTTCGCCCGGCGCGATCAGGCCGCTGGGGATCGGGCGTTCCCGGGTGCGCGACATGACCGCGTCGATATCCGCGTCATACCACATATTCAGCGCGCCCGAGGCCCCTGCCCCAACCGCGATGCAAAGCAGGCTGGCCAAGGCCACGACCGGATGGACCGACACCGGAGCCGCCACCATCGCCGCCATCGCGGTGAAAATCACCAGCGACATGACCCGCGGTTTCAGTAGCGCCACATAGTCCTGGAACTCAGGCTCGGCGCCTCTGACCAGGCTGGATGTCGAGATATCGGTCACGATCGCGGCTCGGCCCTATTCGGTCGATGCCAATTTCGACTGCCCGCCGTCGTTGGCTGCGGTCTGTTGGGCGACCCAGGCGTCGTAATCCGCTTGGCTCACGACATCGACGACGATTGGCATGTAAGAGTGGTCCTTGCCGCAAAGCTCGGAACACTGGCCGAAATACCGGCCCACTTCCTCGGCCTTGAACCAGGTCTCGTTGATCCGGCCAGGAACCGCGTCGATCTTCGAACCGAACGACGGAATGGCCCAGGCATGGATCACATCCGACCCGGTCACCAGCACATGAACGACCGCGTTGACCGGCACGACCACCTGAGTGTCGGTGGCGAGCAGGTATTCGTCGGGCTGATAGCCAGCATCCGCGAGTTCGTCCTTCTGCAGCATCACCGCGTCGAAGCTGATCCCTGAATCCGGGTATTCGTAGCTCCAATACCACTGGCTGCCGGTCGCCTTAATCGTCAGATCAGGCTCGGGCACGTCGAGCTGAAGGAACAGCAGTCGCAGCGACGGGATCGCGATCACGACCAGGATCACGACCGGAATCGCGGTCCAGGCGATCTCGAGTCCCACATTGTGGGTAAAGCTCGCCGGGTTCGGATTGGCCTTCCGGTTATACCGCACGATCACGATCAGCAGCAGCGCCATGACGAAAAGCGAGATCACCGTGATGATCACCAGCAGGAAATTGTCCAGCCACTGAATGTCGCGGGCGACCTCGGTGACGCCTCGCTGGAAGCCGGTACCGTCAGGAATTGGTTTCCCGGCAACCTCCTCGGCTGCGCTGGCCAGGTTACCCGAAAGCGCCATCAGTCCAGCCAACGAATAAGCGCAGATGTTCGCGATCCGCATGATTGTCTTCCTGTCCATTTCCCCAGTAGCCGACCGGTCCGCCGCCCATCCCGCAGGGCGCCCTCGCGATTTGCCTTTTCACAGTCTGTCTAACACCATAATGACGGCCTAAGGGCAAGCAAGGTGTTTGCGGCATGACGCCGCTCTTGCGTTCGCGTGAAGGAAAGGATGACGGCGATGGCCGGGGAATTTGATGGGTTTCACCCCTTCGAGACCGACCTGGACCGCGAGCGCGCGCTGGGCATCCTGCGCGAAGCTGTTGCCGGAGGCGAGGACGGTGAGCTTTTTCTCGAGCGGCGGCGTTCCGAGTCGCTCGCCTTCGACGACGGGCGTCTCAGAAACGCCTCCTATGATTCGGGGACCGGGCTTGGCCTCCGTGCCGTCGCGGGCGGTCAGGCCGGCTATGCCCATGCCAGCGAGCTGACAGAAGCGGCCTTGGCGCGCGCCGCCGAGACCGCCCGGCTGGCGGCACGCGATGGGGGCGGCGTGATGGCCCCTCCACCCCCGGGCACCAACAGGCAACTTTATCAACCGGTCGATCCGGTCTCCGAGCATCCGCTTGAGATGAAGATCGATCTCCTAAAGGAAATCGATGCCTATCTGCGCCAGAAGGATCCGCGCGTGGTCCAGGTCTCGGCCTCGCTGACCGGCGGCGTGCAGGAGGTTGAGATCCTGCGTCCTGAGGGCGGGCAGCTCCGCGATCACCGACCACTCAGCCGGTTGAACATCGCGGCGATCGTCGAGAGTGACGGCCGGCGCGAGAGCGGCTCGTCCGGTGCCGGCGGACGCCACGGCTATGACCGGCTGATCACGCGCGAAAATTGGCAGACCATGGCAGATGAGGCCCTGCGCATCGCGCTGGTCAATCTCGAGGCGCAGGACGCGCCAAGCGGTGCGATGGAAGTTGCACTGGGCCCAGGCTGGCCAGGCATTCTCTTGCACGAGGCGATTGGACACGGGCTCGAGGGCGACTTCAACCGCAAAGGCACATCCGCCTTTACCGAGCTGATGGGCAAGCGGATTGCTGCGTCGGGCGTCACAGTTGTCGATGACGGAACGATCCCCGACCGGCGTGGGTCATTGAGCATCGACGACGAGGGGACACCGACGAACCGGACCGTGCTTATCGAGGATGGGATTCTCACGGGCTATATGCAAGACCGTCAGAACGCGCGTCTGATGGGCGTCACGCCGACCGGGAACGGACGGCGTCAATCCTACGCTCATATCCCGATGCCTCGGATGACCAACACGATCATGTTGGGTGGCGAGGCCGCGCCTCAAGACGTGGTCGCCTCGGTCAAGGACGGTGTTTATGCCGTCAACTTCGGCGGTGGTCAGGTGGACATCACCAACGGGAAGTTCGTGTTCTCCTGCACCGAGGCTTACCGGGTGCGGAACGGCAAGATCCTACATCCCGTGAAGGGTGCCACGCTGATCGGCGACGGCCCGTCCGCGCTCAAGCAAATTCGCGCCATCAGCAACGACATGGCCATGGATCCAGGCATTGGCACCTGCGGGAAGAACGGTCAAGGTGTGCCGGTCGGTGTCGGCCAGCCTACGCTGTTGATCGACGGTTTGACGGTCGGCGGGGCTGCCTGAGCCTGCGTCCCGAGTCTCAGTCGCCGTCAAAAGGATCGGTAGGCGATCAGTCGATGATATCGGCTGAATATCCGGCGGTACGCAAGAGGTCCAAGGGCGCGTCCAGGGTAACACCGTGCGTGTTCTGAGTTTGCAGGGTCGTCGGCCCGCCGAAAGGAATGCTGATGCCGACGGAAATCACGTGCTCAGTAACACTCTCCCCGTCACTGGACATGAGGTGGCCGTTGTAGCCGAGATACCCGTAAATCGGCATCGACGTCTGGAAGCCGCGCGTATATTTCAATCCCCAACCGTAAAGATCGATATCGATCGGATCCACTTCGGTGCTTTCGCCGTCACCGTAGAGCGCCTCAATCGAGACCGAGGAATCTGGGGATAGGAAGTGGCGCAACATACCGCGCACGAAATAAGCGTCAGTCAGCGTTTCAGCGTCGCGCTCGGACGATTTAAATCCGCCAATTTGGCCATAGAGTGTGGTGTCGCCAAAGTGATACTGGCCTTCGAGACCGCCTAGGACGCCGATCTCGTCGTCTCCATCATTCAACGCCGCTTGTCCAACACCACCAAATAGACCGATCAAATAGTCACCAGGTTCGCGGTAACTGACATGGACCGCACCTTGAAGCGCACCATCGTAGCTGGCAGTTCCAGCACCGGTTCCGTCCTTCTCGTCACGCAGAAGATTGACCTCGCCATCAAGGTCAAATTGGACCGAAATGTTCTCATCGATCCCGAAATTAGCTCGAACTCCGCCGTCAACGCGGGGCACTCCGAAACGTAGGTCGTCCTCATCCACATGGTAAGTGTCGAGGATCGCAAAGCTTGCCCCCAGATCAACCACCACTTGAGTCTCCAACTGCTGCGCATTCGCAGCACTCGAGATCGCAACCGCCGAAGCGCATGCACAAAGAACTGGTTTCATTAGACCCACCCCAACTGCTCTCTATTCATATTAAGATACAACGTTATCCCATCGGGAAAAAGAAATAATTCGAAGCGCTAATCGCTGAAAAGAGCGTGACGATCAGCCAGGTTCGAAGAAATCGAAGTGTGGCATTGGCGCGGCGGTTCCCGCTGTCTTTCATATCAACCGGCGGTTGATCAACCGGTGACGGAACGGCGTGATCTATTCCCTGTGCCCAGTCATGGCGAGGTGGACGAGAAAGGCGCCGCAATCGTGCACAAAAGCGCTGCCGTTCCCAAGATCGACATCCACCAAGCCTCCATAATTCATATTTGTTTCAATCAGATAGATCGTGCCTTCATGTGTTCCAATATCCAGCGAGAGGTTGTCGAGCCCGGCCTTCCCGGCGACCTGCTGCGCGAACTCTGCCTCGGCCTCCGTCAAGTCGGCGGGTAGGATCCGACCGCCGCTTTTGATATTGCTCTTCCAACCTCCGGCGGGTGGAACACGCAGATAGTGACCGATGATCTTGTATCCGCCATTGGCCTTGCGCTGGAGCAGAATCCGTTTGTCACCGACCGTGAACCCGGACAAATAGGGTTGCACAATTACCTCACCCAGGCCCCCGATATCACGCTCCAACAGAGCTTCGCCCAGATCTAAGTCAGACGCGTCAGCGACACGCTCGACCCCGTCGCCCGCGTGATTGAGCGGATCCTTCACGACAATGTCGCCGCCGAATTCCGTGAAAGCATCGGCGAGTTCCACTCGGTTTCGCGCGATACGGGTGGGCGGAATGGCCTCGGGGAAATCGTCGATATAGCTGCGCTTGTCCTCGGACCGCCAAGCCTTGTCCCCCGGCGGTGAAACCGGGATGCCCAGGCGCCCGGCGACAGCGTCAATCGCCTCGAGCGTCTCGCGCCGTTTGGCCGATAGCAGATTGAGGATCAGATCCGGGCGCGGTTCCGGATTGGGGATCGCGACCGCTTTCCGGTCGAGGAAGCTAACCGTGATCCGATCGAAGACCGTCTGCAAATAGCCGATCAGATATGCCCGGTCATCGGGGATCGGCTCGTCCGGCAGCAGTACCCACAGGTTCATCGGTTGTCACTCACGACCGCGTCTGGCGCCGCCGGGCCCGGCCTCTCGCTGGGGCCATTCCGGCCGCGGCCTCCGCCAGCAGCGCGCTCATCGGATGGTCGGGCCTGGCTGCCGCCAGTTCGTCATGCAACTGCTTGGCGGCCCCGACCGGGTCGATCCCCAACTCCAGGCCCATGGCCCAATCGAAGAAAATCGCCCGGCACTCTTCCGGCCCGATACCTTCGATGCGATAAGCCTCATGGATCAGATCGCGCGGATCGCAGGGATGTTTGCCAGTGCCTCTCATGGGCACGAACCTGCAAGGGCGTGGGTGCGCTTGTCCAGACAATCCGTGTCCTCACGCAGGCGCGTTGCGGCTTGCTCTAGATCAAGGCGACCCGGTTTGGCGCGCCCTATCAATGCCAGACATGAACCCCGGATTGGAGGCCAGACATGCTGTCCATCCCGCTTTCGACACTTGGCTGGATCATCGTGAAGGCGCGCGAGTTCGACGTCAAAGACGTGGACACGGACGACGAGCATGAGGATACCGAGAACCCGCTCGGTGTGCTCGAGGATCGTGCCGACGACCCGACCGAGGAAGAGCTGACAAGCTGGATCAACGACATGACCAACCGGCAACAGGCCGAGCTGGTCGCCCTGTTCTGGCTGGGCCGCGATGACGGCGACACGGCGGATTTTGCCGAACTCGTGGAGCAGGCACTCAGAGAGCAATCCAAGGGCACGGCACGCTACCTGCTGGGGTCGCCGCTGCTGGGGGATTACCTGGAAGAAGGCCTGGAACGCATGGGGATCGACACATCCGAGGTTGAAAGCGCCCTCGGCTAGTCCGGCACCGCGCAGGCGGCGAGCGCGCCGGCGAGCCCTTGCCTCAGCGCGATCACATCCGCGCCGATCGCTACAAGGTCCGCGCCCTCGGACAGCAAGCGCACTGCGTCGGCGCCAGGCCAGGGAAATGCTGCGGCCAGCTTGCCCGCTTGATGGGCCGCATCGGCCACCAAACGATAGGCCTGCAATATCGCCTCACTGTCGCCGATTGGATCGAGACCCTGATCGGTCGCAAAATCGTAGGGACCGAAGAACAGGATATCGGTCCCCTCCAGCGCGGCGATATCCGGAGCCGCGGCCAGGCCCCTGCCGGTCTCGATCATCAGCGCCAGCAGGCCGGTGCTATTCCAGCGCGGCCCATAGCCCGGATCGGCGCCGAACCCCCCTGCCCTGGTGACGATCGTCGCCGTGCCGCGCCTGCCAAGCGGCGGCAGATAGAAGGCGTCGATCGCGGTCTGAGCTTCCGCAACGCTTTCCACGTAAGGCACGATCACCCCCGCCGCCCCGCCATCGAGCGCGTGTTTGATTGGCCCAGGGGTCGCATCGCCGACTCGAACGATTCCGGGTGTGCCCGAAAGCTCCAGTGCGCGGAGCATCTGGACAATGGTCTCCGGCCCGATCTGCCCGTGCTCCGCATCGACGACGCAAAGCTCGGCCCCGGCTTGACCGGCGATCTCGGCGGTCATCGCCGAGGGGATGTCGAGCCAGATGCAACGTGCCGTCTCGCGGCCGATCAGCGCTTTCAGCTTTTCCTTCGGAGAGGTCACGCAGACAACAGCGCCATCACTTCGTCCGACATGTCGAAATTAGCGGTCACGGTCTGAACGTCGTCATCGTCGTCCAGCGCCGCAAGCAATTTCATCAGCGTCGCGCCGGAATTCTCGTCCACCTCGGTCAGCGTCTGCGGCTTCCAGACCAGCTTGGTGGATTCTGCCTCGCCAAGCGCCGCTTCCAGCGAGCTGGAAACTTCGTTCAGATCCCCGGCCTCGCACCAGATGGTGTGGCCATCGTCACCCGACTCCACGTCCTCCGCCCCGGCCTCGATCGCTGCTTCGAAGATCATGTCCGCGTCCCCCGCCTCGGGCGGATAGACCACCTGGCCCTTGCGGTCGAACATGAACGAGACCGCTCCGGTCTCGGCCAGGTTGCCGCCAAATTTCGAGAACAGGGACCGCACGGTCGAGGCGGTGCGGTTGCGGTTATCGCTCAGCGCCTCGACGATCACCGCGACGCCGTTCGGGCCATAGCCCTCGTAGCGGATCTCCTCGTAGTTCTCGGCATCCCCGCCCTGGGATTTCTTGATCGCGCGGTCGATCACGTCCTTGGGGACCGAGTTCGACTTCGCCTCTTTTACCGCCAGGCGCAGTCGCGGATTCTTGTCAGGGTCCGGATCGCCCATCTTGGCGGCGACTGTGACCTCCTTCGCAAGCTTCGAGAACAGCTTCGAGCGCGCCGCGTCCTGACGCCCCTTGCGGTGTTGGATATTGGCCCATTTGGAATGGCCGGCCATGGCACGCTCTCCGTCGGTTCGTCTCCGGCGGTCTTATAGGAGAGCGGTCAGCCGCGTTTCAATAGTCGAGCCAGACCAGGATGTAGGAACCAACAAAAATAACGATCCCCGAGACTGCGGCATCATGGGCGAAGACCCAGCGTCGCAACGCGCGGTGGCGGCGGACCGTGTCGGGCCCCAGCTTGCGACGCGATGATAGCACCCGCACCGGGGAAAGTTCGCTCGCGGCGGTCTGGTAAAGCGCCGGATCAACATCCCGAAGCGTCGCGATCGCCCGCTGCCGGGCCACCAGAGAGATGCCCAGCAGGGTCAATACAACCACAGCGTATATCAAAAACAAATCATACATTTTCTGGTTGTTTCCATGCCGTTAGAACCTTTGTGAGTGTAGTATGAATGATGGAATTGCGCAAGTTTCGCTGCTTGGGCAAGGATTGACCGGCGCGGGCACATCAGCCAGCCTTGGCGGCTGCTCGCGCGCCACCTCCGGAGTTACCCTTGCCCAGCGTCTACGACCTGAAGCCGGCTTTTCAGGATTTGCTGCGCCCGCTCGCCAATCGGCTGGCCGGGGCTGGAGTGACCGCGAACCAGGTTACGGCGGTGGGGCTGGCAGTTAGCGCTGCCGCTGGGGCACTGCTGACGCTTACCGGCGCGGCAAAATCGGCACTTTGGCTGGTGCCAGTCGTCCTCTTCCTGCGCATGGGGCTGAATGCGATCGATGGAATGCTGGCACGCGAGCATGGACAAGCCAGTCCGCTTGGCGCGCTCTTCAACGAATTGGCCGACATGGCATCGGACGCGGCGCTCTATCTTCCCTTCGCCCTGATCCTCTGGCCCGGCTGGATCGTCGCCGTGATCGTCCTCGCGATGATCGTGGAAGCCGCGGGGATCTTGGGGCCGATGATCGGCGCGTCACGGCGCTATGATGGGCCGTTCGGGAAATCCGACCGCGCGGTGGTCTTCGGGCTGGTCGCCGTGCTGCTGGCCACCGGGATCGCGAGCCCCGGCCTGATCAACTGGACCCTGCCCATCATGGTGGCGCTCGCGGTTTGGACCATCGTCAACCGTGTGCGCCACGCACTGGTGGAGGCGGCACCATGAGCAACACGCTGGGATTAGCGCCCGAGGTGACCACGACGCTGGGCGCGCTATTCGCGGCGCTGATCGGCGCGACCGTCCTGGTGCGCCTGATCGAGCCCGATCCGCAGGGCGAGCTCCGCCAGCGCGTCTGGTCCTGGTGGATCATGATCGGCATTTTCACGCTCGCTATCGTAATTGACCGCGTTGCCTCGACGATCCTGCTTGGCTTGGTCTCCTACCTGGCGCTCAAGGAGTATCTGTCGTTGATCCCGACACGGCGGATCGACCGGTTCGTCCTGCTATGGGCGTATTTGGCGCTGCCGGTGCAGTTCTACTGGGCCCATACCAGCTATTACGGGATGTTCATCGTCTGGGTGCCGGTTTGGATGTTCCTCTTCCTGCCAGTGCTTATGGCCCTGATGGGCGACACCAAAGGCTATCTGACCGCAATCGGAACCTTGAGCTGGGGGCTGATGATGACCGTCTTCGGCCTCAGCCACACCGCGATGCTGCTGGGGCTCGACCCGGCGCTGTCGTTCTCTGCCGGCGGCGCGGGATTACTGCTGTTCCTGGTCATCGCGACGCAGTTCAACGACGTGGCGCAGTTCACGTGCGGCAAGTTGATGGGCCGCAGGTTGTTTGGGAACCGGGGTATTGTGCCCTCGGTCAGCCCGAAAAAAACCTGGGAAGGTTTCCTGGGCGGCGTGATCGCGACCGCAGTCCTGGCCGCCCTAATGGGCCCCTATCTGACCGACATGGTGCCGCTCTGGTCTGCGCTCGCCGGCACGATGATCGCGGTCGCGGGCTTTTGCGGAGACATTACCATCTCGGCGGTGAAACGCGATCTTGGCGTCAAGGACGCAAGCCACCTGATCCCCGGTCACGGCGGCATTCTCGACCGGGTCGACAGCCTGACCTATGCGGCCCCGGTTTTCTTCCACTTCTACTTCTTTTTCTTCTTCTACGGATTCGCCGGATGAGCAGTGTCCTGCGCTGGCTGTTTTTCGCGCTGATCGTCCGGCCGGTTCTTCTGCTGGGCCTCGGCGTGCACGTTCGCCGTCGCGAACTGCTGCCAATGCAAGGACCGGCGGTGATCGTCGCAAACCACAATTCGAACCTGGATGCGCTTTTGCTGATGGCGCTCTATCCGCTGGCAAAACTGAAGTTTCTGCGGCCAGCCGCGGCAGTCGACTATTTCCTGACCGATCCGGTCCGCCGTTTCGTCGCCCAACGGATCATCCGCATCCTTCCAGTCGAGCGCGGCGGCGCCCGGGCGGGCCGCGACCCCCTCACCGGCTGCTACGACGCGCTCGACCAGGGCGAGATCGTGATCATCTTCCCGGAAGGCTCGCGCGGGGAACCTGAGATGTTGCAGGAATTCAAGAAAGGCATCGCACATCTGGCACGCGCCCGGCCCGGGACACCGTTCACGCCGGTCTTTATGCACGGGCTAGGCAAGGCGATGCCCAAGGGCTCGCTTCTCCTCGTGCCCTTCAACGTGGACGTCTACGTGGGCCAGGCCTATCAATGGGAAGGCACGATCCAAGGTTTCATGGCCCGCACCGAAGCATCGATGGCTGCGCTGGCCGCAGAGGGGGATTTTCCCTCGTGGGAATAATCCTCAGAACGACCAGAAAAGCGGGATCAGCAGCGTCGCCAGGATGCCGACACCCAGGTTCAGGGGAATCCCCAGCCGCATGAAATCGGTGAACCTGTAGCCCCCTGGCGCATAGATCAGCGTATTGGTCTGATACCCGATCGGTGTTGCAAAACTGGCCGAGGCGGCGATCATCACCGCCACCACGAAGGGTCGCGGATCGACCCCCAATTCCTGCGCCAGCGAGATGGCGACGGGCGTCACCACCACCGCAACCGCGTTGTTCGAGACCAATTCCGTCAGGCAAGAGGCCATCAGGAACACGATCCACAGCACCAATTGCGGCGGCAGCGACATCAACCAGGGCGCGAATGCGTCGACGATCAGTTGCACCGCACCGGTATGTTCCAAGGTCAGCCCGATCGCCAGCATGGCGAAGATCAGCGTCAGCAACCGCACCTCGACCAGCTGGAAGGCCTCCTCGGCATCAATGCATCGCGTTAGCAGAACCAGCGCCACGCCGATCACCGCCAGGGTCGCGATCGGTGCCAGCCCCAGGGCGCCCCCCAACACAACCAATCCCAGCACTGCCAGGACGAATGGCGCCCGCGTGCGCCGGTAGGGCCGCTCAGACGGCTGGGTCAGTTCGGCCAACCCCTGCTCCTCGGCCAGGCGATGGATATCGTCAGGGTCCCCTTCCAGCAGAAGCGTGTCGCCGACCTGGATCCGCGCCTCGTCCAGCACCGCACCCACCCGCTCGGTCCGACGATGGACCGCCAAGGGATAGACGCCATAGCGTCGCCGAAGCCGCAAATCGCCCAGGAACCGGCCGACCATCCGGCAACCGGGAGATATCAGGGCCTCGACGGTGGTCGTGGTCTTCTGACCCACCGCGTCGATCTGGCCGGTCATCTTGAGCTCGGTATTCTCGCGCAGCGATAACAGCTCGCCGACCGCGGTGCGGATGACCACATGATCCCCCGCGGCCAGCTTGACCTCGTCCATCTTGCGCCGAAGCGACAGATCCCCCCGGATCACGTCGATCACCGTCATGCCGTCGCGGGTCAGATGCGCGACCTCCAGCACCGGTCGGCCAATCAGGTCCGAGCCATCGGGGATTACGACCTCGGTGAAGAATTTCAGCTTCTTCCTGCCGGTCAAAAAATCAACCATCGCGCGGCGCACGGGCAGCACCCGGCGCGCGACCAGCGAGATGAAGGTCAAGGCCACGGCCAGGATCACCAGCGCGATCGGCGTGATCTCGAAGAGTGAAAACGGCGCCAGGCCATGTGCCCGGGCGACGCCGTCCACCAGCAGGTTTGTCGAGGTGCCGATCAGGGTGCACATGCCCCCCAATATGGCCGTGTAAGAGAGCGGGATCAGCAGCTGCGAGGCTGGCACGTGCAGCATTTTCCCCAGCCGCACCGCAACCGGCATCATCATTACGACGACCGGTGTGTTGTTCATGAAGGCCGACGAGACGGCAGTGAACCCCGCGAACCCCGCCAGGACCCGGCGCGGGTTCTTGTCGACACCGGCGGTCAAGCGCCGGGTGGCGGCATCCAGCGCGCCCGTTCGGATCAGGGCGCCGGTCAGGATGAACATCGCGCCGATTGTGATCGGGGCCGGGTTTGCAAAAACCCTCAGCAGGTCGTCGACCGGCAGAATTCCTAGCGCCAAAAGCAGCGCAGCGCCGCAGATCGCCACCACCTCCGGCGGGTGATCCTCGCGGATGAAGGCGGCGAACATCGCCAGAACCACACCCAGCGTGACGATCGCTGGCCAGGGCGCGGTCCAGGCATCGGCGAGATACGTCATTCGGGTCCCGTCTTCTCCGGGATCATGGTCTCAGTTTTCGACAGCACACGCAACTGGCGTCATCAACCGCCCGGATACCAGGCCGGTTTGCGCTTTTCGAGAAAGCTCTTAAGCCCCTCCCCCGCCTCATCATCGAGACGTTTCAGACCGTGCGGGCGGGCAAGGTCGTCCAATCTCGCGTCCTCAAAATCGAGACCGGAAAGGCTCAGAATTCCCGCCTTGCTGTCTGCCAAGGCTTGCGGAGGGCAATGCAGGAGGGCATCGATCACCGGGGCCGAGGCCTCGTCCAGGCTGCCTTCGCCGCAAACCTCGTCCACCAGCCCAATCTCGAGGGCGCGCCGGGCGTCGAACCGCTCGCAGGTCAGCGCGTAGCGGCGCAGGTGCCCAGGTCCAATCCGGGAAAGAAGCTGCGGCATGATAGGCAAGGCGGTCAGCCCCCAGCGTGCCTCGGTGATCGAGAATATCGCGGCCTCGTCCGCGATCACGATATCGCAGGCGGCGACAATGCCGGTCCCGCCCCCGAAACAACCGCCATGGACGAGCGCTATAACGGGTTTGGGCATCTTGGTCAGGCCGAAGACCGCGTCCGTCGTGCGCCGCGAAACCGCGATGCTGTCCTCCGGCGAGAGGCCGCGCAGCGAGTCGATCCAGGCAAGGTCTGCGCCCGCCTGAAAGTGCCGCCCTTCTCCGCGGATCACCGCGACCCGGACGTCTGGATCCTCGGCAAGCGCTGCGGCGCCCTCGGTCAGCTCGGCGATCATTTGGGCGTTGTAGGCGTTGTTCCGCTCGGACCGGGCCAACCAGATGGTGGCGATCCCGCGAGAGTCGCGCTCAACTTTCGTCACCGAACCTGCCATCCGCCGCCCTCCCAGTTCGTCACGGAAATGAGTGTGGCAAGCCTATGCAGGCACGCGCTCAAAATCCACTTGCCAGAAGCGCGCGGCCCCACGCCAGCGCGGGACCGGACTTCCGCACCTGGCTACGGCGGGCGGCGTCCTTCTGCATTCCGCCAAGTTCGGCGATCCAGACCGGCCGGACTGAGCCCAAACTGCGCAGGTTTTTCGCCTGCTGGAAAACGAGAGGATCACAGCAGACATCCGGTACCATCACCGCCTCTCCGCTGGCATACCAGTATGCAATTTCACTTGCTTAACACCCCGTTATCGGCAAATGTCCGCCGAAGCCCGGATGGTAACAGCCAGCCGAACCGGTAAGAATGAGCGGCAAACGCACACAAGCACCGTCCGGTCAGGGGCATGGGAGGGAACGCATGGGAGCCAGCATCGCGATGCTGATCGGGAAGCGGTGACGAAGCTACTCGAGATCAACAACCTCAAGACGCAATTCTTCACCTCGGCCGGCGTCGTCCAGGCCGTGGACGGCATCACCTATGACGTGGCGCCGGGTGAGACGGTCGCCGTGGTCGGTGAGTCCGGCTGTGGCAAGTCGGTCAGCGCGATGTCGATCTTGCGGCTGATCCCCGATCCGCCGGGCAAGATCGTCGATGGCTCGATCATGTTCGACGGCAAGGACCTGCTGTCGCTCTCGGATGCGGAAATGCGCGAGATCCGCGGCCGTGACATCGGCATGATCTTCCAGGAGCCGATGACTTCGCTGAACCCTGTGCTGACGGTCGAACGCCAGTTGACCGAGACGCTTGAGGAACATCTGGATGTCACCCGCGAGGCGGCCCGCGCCAGAGCGCTGGAACTTCTAAATCTCGTCGGCATTTCCGAACCCGAGCGGCGCTTGAAGCAATACCCCCATCATCTCTCGGGCGGCATGCGCCAGCGCGTCATGATTGCCATGGCGCTGGCCTGCGAACCGAAGCTGATCATCGCTGACGAGCCGACGACGGCACTGGACGTCACGATCCAGGCCCAGATCCTGGAACTGATGAAGGATCTGACCCGCAAGCTGGGCGTGGCGATGATCATCATTACCCACAATCTGGGCGTGGTCGCACGCTATGCGGACCGGGTAAACGTGATGTATGCGGGCCGGATCATCGAGAGTGGTAGTGCCGAGCAAATCTATCACGACCCGAAGCATCCCTATACGCTGGCGCTGCTGCAATCGGTGCCGCGCTTCGATCACACGCGCGGAGAAAAGCTTAAACCTGTCATAGGCCAACCACCTGATCTTACCAAACTGGATGATGGTTGCTCGTTCCGGCCGCGTTGCGCATTCGCGACCGAACAGTGTGCCCAGGCCAAGCCGCCGCTGGAGGCGGTCCAAGAAGGGCACATCTCTGCCTGCTGGGAGAAGAGCAATGTCGGCCTTGAGGAGAGCGCCGCATGAACGAGGCGACATCAATTTCGACGACCGACGCTCCACCGCCTCCGAGAGTCGAGGGAACGGATGCCCTGGTCCGGGTGCGCGACCTCAAGATGCATTTTCCTGTTACCGAGGGCGCGTTCGTCAGCCGCGTCGTGGCCCATGTGAAGGCGGTCGACGGGATCGACTTCGACATTCGCCGGGGCGAAACGCTGGGCTTGGTCGGTGAATCCGGCTGCGGCAAGACCACGACCGGGCGCTGCATCCTGCAATTGGAGAATGCTACCGACGGCGAGATTTGGTTCGATGGCCAAGACCTGAACCGGCTCAATAAGGTCGAAATGCGTCCGCTCCGACAGCGCATTCAGGTAATCTTCCAGGATCCCTATTCCTCGCTCAATCCGCGCATGAAGATCGGTCAGATCATCGCCGAGCCGATGATGGTCCACGGAATCATCGACGAAGCGGATGAGCGCGACGCGCGTGTACGCGAGTTACTTGATCTGTGTGGCCTCAATCCGAAATTCGCCGATCGCTATCCGCATGAGATGTCCGGCGGTCAGCGCCAGCGCGTCGGCATTGCGCGGGCCCTGGCGGTGAATCCTGAATTCATAATCTGCGACGAGGCGGTCTCGGCCCTCGACGTGTCAATTCAGGCCCAGGTGATCAACCTGCTCGAGGATCTGCGCGACGAGTTCGATCTGACCTACCTCTTCATCAGCCACGATCTCAGCGTCGTCCATCACCTCTGCCATCGGGTGGCCGTGATGTATCTGGGCCATATCGTGGAACTCGCCGAAACCGAGGAACTGTTCCGCAATCCGTTGCACCCCTACACGCAGGCGCTGCTCGAGGCGGTGCCGATCCCCGATCCGACGGTCGAGAAGGCCCGGGCGCATCAAATCATCAAGGGCGAGATCCCCAGCCCCATTAATCCACCGCCCGGCTGCGTGTTCCACCCGCGTTGCCCAATGTCGGTTGATGGATGTAGTGTGAACATGCCAGCATTCCGCGAGGCAACACCGGGCCACTGGGTGGCCTGCACAGAGGTCTGAGAGACAGTGATTGAACCCCCGGGCACAAGGGGGACGAAAAGGCAGGACCGAGTGAATTTGTCCTGAAATCAACGGTGAGCAAACCAGGGAGGAACTGATGCGAACCAAGATGTGGAAATTTGCGCTGGGTGCCGTGGCGGCCGCAGCCATGACCACCGGCGCTGTCGCCGAGACGCCAAAAAGCGGCGGCACTCTGAATTTTGTCGTCGGCTCGAAGATCCCGTCCTATGACGGTCATATCGAGACGACATTCGGCATGATCCATCCGATCTCTCCGTTCTACAGCCTGCTGATCCGGGTCAATCCGGACAATCCGTCCGAGAATGACTTCCAATGCGATGTGTGTTCGAGCTGGGATGCCTCAGCAGACGGCCTGACCTACACCTACAAGATCCGCGACGACGTCAAGTTCCATGACGGAACGCCGATGACGGCGCAGGACGTGCTGGCGACCTACAACAAGATCGTCTTCCCGCCGGAAGGCGTCGCCTCGTCGCGCAAGGCCTTCTACAAGATGGTCAAGTCGATGAGCGCGCCGGACGATACGACGTTCGTCATGAACCTCGAATATCCGTCGGGTGCTTACCTTCCCGCCATGGCGTCGCCCTTCAACTACATCTACTCGAAGAAGGACCTCGACGAGCATGGGATGAACTGGCACCAAAAGAACGTCAACGGCTCTGGGCCGTTCAAGTTCGTCCAGCACCAGCCTGGCGCCTTCGTCGAAGGCGTGAAGTATGATGGCTACCACCATGAAGGCCGTCCGTATCTCGACGGTTTCAAGGCGATCTCGGCGCCGAAGATGTCCGCCCGCGTGCAGGCCATCGAGGGCGACCGCGCATCGATCGAGTTCCGCGCCTTCCCGCCGAAGCAGCGTGACGACCTGGTCGCGGCACTTGGTGACAAGATCACCGTGCAGGAAAGCGACTGGAACTGTGTGCTGATGGCTACACCGAACCACGAGCGTCCGCCGTTCGATGATCCGAGAGTTCGCAAGGCACTTACCCTGGCGATCGATCGCTGGGGCGGCTCTGAGTACCTCTCGAAGATCGCGATCGTGAAGACGGTGGGCGGAATTGTGTTCCCCAACCATCCGCTGGCGGCAACTGAAGAAGAATTGGTGCAGATTGCCGGCTACAGCAAGGATTTGGAAGCGAGCCGCGAAGAAGCCCGCCGCTTGCTGAAGGAAGCTGGGGCTGAAGGTCTGAAATTCACCTTCAACAACCGCGGCGTTGATCAGCCCTACCGCGTTGTCGGCACCTGGCTGGTGGATCAGTGGAAGCAGGTCGGCCTTGAAGTGGACCAGCAGGTCAATCCGTCGCCGGTGTTCTACGACATCCTGCGCAAGACCGGCGAGTTCGACGTGTCGATCGACTTCAACTGCCAGTCGGTGATCAATCCGATTGCGGACGTCTCAAAGTTCCTGCCGTCGGCGGGCAACAACTACGCCAATTTTGAGGACGCCGAGATCGAGGCACTCTACGACAAGCTGGCTCGTGCCGGCACCTTCGAGGAACAGCGCGCTCTGATGCGCGAATACGAGACGATGGTGCTGAACGACAAGGCGACCCAGGCGATCACGCTGTGGTGGTACAAGATCAACCCGTACCGCTCATACGTGAAGGGCTGGAAAATCGCGCCTAGCCACTATCTGGGCCAGCAACTCGACCAAATCTGGCTGGACAAGTAAGCACCTAAACCTGAAATGGGACGGCCCCTCCGGGGGCCGTCTCTGCCCGGCCCTGCTGGGGCGGTGTGACCGGCGGTAGCAGCAAGTGGATATGGGCTGATGTGGCAATACGTTTTCAAGCGCCTCCTCTTGATGATCCCGACGGTGCTTGGCGCCGCCTTCGTGATCTTCTTCATGCTGCGGGCCATGCCGGGCGACGTTTGCGAACTGAAACTGGGCGGTGAAGGCGCCTATGTGGACGAGGCGCAAATCGAACTTTGCCGCGAACAGCAGGGGCTCAACGATCCGCTGGTTGTCCAGTTCACCAATTTCGTCGGCGGTCTGGCCGTGCTTGACTTTGGCACCTCGATGTGGACAGGCCGCAAAGTCGCCTACGAGATGGGCCTGCGGTTCGAGTTGAGCCTCCAGGTGGCGATCATGGCCACCATCGTATCAATTGTGATCGCAATCCCGTTGGGGACGCTCTCCGCGGTCTACCAGAACTCTTGGATCGACTATTTCGTTCGCTCGATTGCAGTTGCCGGAATTGCCGTGCCGTCGTTCTGGCTCGGAATCCTTATTTTGCTCGCGCTGCTTAGTGTCTCGGACGCACTCACCGGAACCCGATGGACACCGCCGATAGATTACGTACCGCTATGGAAGGATCCGGCCTACAACCTATCGATGCTGATCTGGCCGGCTCTAGCGACCGGATACCGATACTCGGCGGTTGCAACCCGCATGATGCGCTCGGCCCTGCTCGAAGTGCTGCGGGAAGATTATGTCCGCACCGCTCGCGCCAAGGGTCTGACCGAGACTCTGATCGTCAATCGCCATGCGCTGAAGAACGCGTTGCTGCCGGTGGTCACCGTGATCGGCATCGAGTTCGCATTCCTGATGGGCGGGCTCGTGGTGACCGAACAGGTCTTCAACCTGAACGGCCTCGGGCGTCTGCTGGTCGATTCAGTGACGCAGGTCGACTACACCATGACCCAGGGGATCGTGATGTTGATCGTATTGATCTTCGTCTTCACCAACTTCCTGGTGGATATCCTCTATGCGTGGCTCGATCCGCGCATTCGCTACAGCTAGGACCGAACCGATGAGTGACGTAACGACGGAACAACTGGAAGAAATCCGAGATCGGCCCGGCCTGCTGTCGCAGATCGCGACCTTCGCGCGCAAACAACCTTTGGGAACGGGCGGCGCCGTCGTCGTGATCCTCTACGTGCTGATGGCAATCTTCGCCCCGTATCTGACCGCGTTTGATCCGACCGCGAACAGTTACGATTCTCAATTCGTCGCGCCGAACGCGCAGTTCCCGATGGGTACCGACGAATGGGGCCGGGATATCCTGACCCGGGTGCTCTATGGTTCACGCACCGCGCTCTTCGTCGGTTTCACCTGTGCGATCGTCGGCTCGACAGTGGGATTGGTTCTGGGCGTGGGCAGCGCCTATTTCGGTGGCATTGTCGATCTGATCTTTCAGCGGATCATGGACGTCTTCATGGCTTTCCCGCTGATCATCATGGCGCTGGCGATCGTCTCGATCACCCAATCACTGCAAGTCTCGCCGGAAAGCTCGGTCTATTTCGTGATCATTGCGATTACCCTGCCGCTGATCCCGAATTGTGCACGGGTCGTGCGCTCCTCGGCGCTGGCGATCCGCGAGATCCCGTATGTGGACGCGGCTCGGGCTAATGGGTTCTCGGACACCAGGATCATCCTGCGCCATATGGTTCCGAACGTGATGGCCCCCTATCTGATCATGATCACCGCGTTTGTCGGTCAGGCGATCCTGCTGGAAGCGTCGCTGTCATTCCTGGGCCTGGGCGTGCAGGACCCGGTTCCCGCGTGGGGCCTGATGCTTAGGAACGCGCAGGAGTTCATCCGCACCGAGCCCTGGATCGCAATCTGGCCTGGCGTGGCGATCACGCTGGGGGTCTTTGGCTTCAACCTATTTGGCGACGCGGTCCGCGACGCGCTGGACCCGAAGCTGCGCTCGCAGTAGGAGGACCGATCCGCTAGAGTAGTCCGGCCGTCCCGCCCAGGGGCGGCCGGTTTCCGTTTCGGGAGGCGGGATTGTATCGCGAAGCCCCGCGCATCGGTTTGGTCCACGCGACGCCCCTGGCGGTCGAACCCGCGCGGGCGGCCTTCGAGGCGCACTGGCCCGAGGCGCGGATCGTCAGCCTTCTGGATGAATCCCTGCAATCGGACGCCGCGAACACGGCCTATGACGGCCCGGCGTTTTCCGAGCGGATCGTGACCCTGGCCAAATACCAGGCCGCTTGCGGGGCCGAGGGACTGCTCTTCACCTGCTCCGCCTTCTCGGATGCGATCAAGGCCGCCGGTCGTGCGCTGGACGTGCCGGTGCTTCGGCCGGATGAGGCGGCTATCGAACAGGCACTGGGGCTCGGCAAGCCGGTGCGCATCCTCTGCACCTTCGCGCCAACGGTCCGGGTCGTGAAAAAGCTGGTCGACGAGTTCCGCGAGGATCCGGACCAGCCGGTTGCCTTCGAGCTCGTTGAGGGCGCCATGGACGCGCTAAGGACCGGCGACACCGGGCGCCACGACTGGCTGATCGCGGCGGCCGCCGAACGGGCCGGCGAGCCGGTGATCGTTCTCGGCCAATACTCGATGGCGCGCGCCGCCGGATTGGTCGAACGGCAATCGCGCCGTCCGGCCATCACCGGACCGGCCTATGCGGTCAGAATGCTCAAGCAACTGGTCGAAGCGCGGCGGGAACAGATGTGAGGAGAGCAGAGTCTCTCACGCGATAACAACGTTCAAGCGGTCGATTATCGGGTATCGCCTCCATTCGCCTGAAGAGCGTTGTCCCAGGAAAAACCAACGGCATCCGAAAAGAATGCCGTGGCCGCGGGTTGAGACGACACGGCATCGGCGCGCGCAATCGTGATCTTCCGGCGACCGGATAGTGGCCCGGAAAGCTTACGCCATCCGAGTCTCCGGCTGATAACCGAAAAGCGCGGCATAATGCTCACGCCAAGACCGCGCATGATCATCGCCTGGATCCAATCTTCTCTGGCGCTGCTGCAAGCGATGCGGAGCTCAAGGCCGTTATCGCTCATGAACTCGCAAAATGGCTGCCTGAGCTCACAGTTCAGACGGTCGAGATAAGGTTCCTCGGCGATGTCGAACAAAGTTATGTCATCCATCGCGGCGAAACGATGCGTCTCGCCGAAGGCAACTCCCATCGTCTCCTCGAACAGAACTTGGGCGGAAACTCCGTCGCGTTCCTGATCGCGATATTGCGCGATGAAGGCCAGGTCCAGAAAGCCCGACAGCAACAGCTTTGACAAAGCTTTCGGTTCGACATCGTGCAGAATGAGTAAAACGTCAAGATGGCGGTTTCTGAAATCATCGATGAAAGCCGTCAATAGGTCCGGCCCGATCGTGCACATGACGCCCACGTTCAACTCGGCCACACCTTCATCCAGGAAGGTTTTCGCGGCGGCGCGCGCCAACTCCCTTGTGGCCTGTATGCGCTGAAGATGCTCGCGCATCAGGTCGCCTAGCGGTGACAACGTCACGGCTCGACCGTTTCGGACGAATAAATCACCGCCGAACTCGTCCTCAAGTTTCTGAATGGCGCGCGTCAGGGCGGGCTGAGACACATGGCACTGCTCCGCGGCACGTGTGAAATTGAGGTTCTCCGCAGCCTTTAAAAAATAGCGTATCTGATGGAATTCCATCGCCTATCCCCAGACCATACGGCGCGCATTGAACCATAAACGATCGGTATTGGACAGTTGAGATTCCGAGGGTCTACCTAGAGGGCTGACCGGCCTGTCCTGACCCAATTGCCGACACCAGATCACGTACGCTCCTGGCGAGTGAGGTCATACATGAGAGAGACGTCTGAAATGCACGCCCGCCCGCTGCTGCAGGCCAGGTTGTCGGCCACGCTGCTGCTTCTATGCTTTTCAGCGCTTGGAACATCAAATGCGAACGTGACGAACGTCAACGATGCCGATTTGCAGCGCGATTTTACAATCGCAGGTCTGACGCTGGGAACGGACTTCAAAGCTGCTCTCGTGATTTATCCGGACGCCCAGCTAGAATACGCGGCGCCCAATTGCTATCGTTTTGGCCAGGCAATCAAGCTGCCTCAACAGACACCGCGCATCCTTCGTGGTAAGGCTCTATCGGGAGCCCTGCGCATGCACTTCGATCCACCTGTCGACGGCGGAAGGCTTTCCCGCATCGAATTCGATCGTCCTGTCGATCCCCAGACATTCGATATCCAGGCAGTCGTAGACCGGCTCGAACGGCAATACGGTTCCTACGATCGCCAGCTCCTGCGGCGAAAGATGGAACCCGCGGGCAGGGTTGTCGGTTTCGAATGGCACCAAGAAGGCCGCGCGACACTTCGGGTCGAACTACGCGAGGACCACAGCGAACAGATGAATTATCTCCGATTGAAGTTTCTTGCTTGGTCTCCAAGCAAAAGCCGGCGCCATGAGGTTCGGAAGAAGCAATCGCCCTGTGACAATTCTCGATTGCGGCAATGAACTTCCATTTCGTTCTCAGCGCCCCCAAAACTGAAAAAATTCACACTATCCTCGATGCATTGAGACATGCGTCATCGGTATTGGACGCGGCGCACGCCTAGACCGCAAATTCAAATCACGAAACAGATTCTCCGCTCAAAGGCGCGACCCGATGGTCGCCATTGCGGTAGCAAACGTAGGAGCAAGCAATGTCTCATCGCATCGACCCACGGCACCCAAAGCTGCGCGCGACCCTGCTTCAAAGCGCCGTCGCCGTCGCGCTTTCCTTGGTCGCGGCTGACGCCCAGGAGGCGACCTATTCGCCGGAGTTCACCGCCGACAACATGCTGAAACTTCCCGAGGGCAAGATCTGGCGTGAATGGCCGTTCGTGGGCAGCTTGGTTACGCCGAATGCGCTCAACGACGGTGAGGCACCGTTCCCCGAGCATCACATCGTCTACATCGATCCGGCGAGCTGGGCGCATTTCAAACAGACTGGCGAATTTCGTGAAGGAACGGTCATCGCCAAGGAGCTGACATTCATTCGCGCGCCCGATGGGGCAAATGAAGACGGATCGACCGATGAAGTGAGCGGCACCGGATACTTCATGGGCGACTATTCGGGCTTTGAAATCACCATCAAGAGCAAGGCGCAATTTCCGGACGACCCCGGGAACTGGGCGTATTTCAGCTTCGGTCACAAGCCGGAGCCCTACAACGTGACGGCGATGAAGCAGCCTTACGAGGCATGTAGCGCGTGCCATGAAGCCATCGCCGCCGACGATTTCGTTTTCACCCAGTTCTATCCCGTGCTGCGCGCGGCAAAGCCAGAATAGCCGAGTCTTCAAGACTCGCGTTAAGTACCCCAGAGGAAATAGCACGGTAACTACACAGTTGCCGTGCTATTCTATATTGCATCCACCTAAATGATAAGTGAATTAAGTACTATCACTATCTCCCATGCATTGATCGATAAATCATTGGTATTGGATTTATATAAATCCCGCCAGCAAATTGTATCAGCGAGAAAATAACTCGCAGCCTCGAACAAGCGTTAATTCACCGACACCAGAAAGGACATGCAATGACCCATAAAATCACATTCGCCGCGATCGCTTTGGCCAGCTTCGTCGCGACGGCCCCTGGCGCTTTCGCCGCCGAAGAGAACAACGTCTCCGCTGGCCTGACAGCCGCCGGCGCCGCGCTCGGACTGCACGGCGTCGATCCCGTGGCGTTTATCGAGCTCGGCAACCGGATCGAGGGCACGGCGCGCTATACCGCCGTTCATGACGGTGTCGCCTACTACTTCGATACGCAGGCCAACATGGACGCATTCGCGGCTAAGCCAGCTGCCTACGTTCCCGAGAACGGCGGCTTCTGCACGTTCGGCGTATCGGTTGGAAAGAAGTTCGACGGCGACCCGCAATACGCCGAGGTCATGGATGGAAAGCTCTACGTTTTCCTGAACGAGGACATTTTCCGCATGTTCCAGAAGGATCGCGCCGGAACCATCGCGAAGGCCGCCGAGAACTGGAAACGGATCGAGCACACCGCAGCGGCCGAACTGTAAGTCGGGCGCGAGGCCCCGGGGGCTCAGGCTCCCGGCACGGTCCGTCAATTTGACAATCTGAAGCGCGGCGCGATCTATCGGTGCAGATCGCCGCCGCGATTGGCTAGACGGTCCGGCGGGAGCGAGCACCGATTCAAAGGGAAAATGACAGTGATAAGAAACTTTCTAACCGCGCCGAAGCAGACCCAAGAAAATTCGCATGGTGGGCGCGGCAACGTCAGTCTCCACGAAGTCTGGGGAGCGTCCGATTTCAGGAGCAGCGTCGATTTTGTGGATCGCGTTGTCGTCCCGCCCAACTCGACAATTGGGCGCCATCGGCATGGCAATAATGAAGAGATGTATATTGTCCTGGAAGGCCAGGGAACGATGACCGTGGCGAATGTACCCGTTGCCGTGAAAAAAGGTGACATGATCCTCAATCCAGCCTTCGGGGAGCACGAGTTGGTGAACGATTCAGTCTCTGACATCGACATATTGGTCATCCAAGTCGGCATCCGCGATTCCGGCGAATAGCTGGACATCGGCACCGAACAGACGCTAGTCTACGTCCCCCGAGCGGCCGGCCTGATGCGCAGAACCGATCAGTCGTGATGCACGCTGAATGGCCGCGATCGGCGCATGCTGTGGGGGTCAGTACCTGATGTTGCACAAGGACTTTACCCCCCGATCGGCGCCGCAGAGTTCCCATGAATTACAACTCCAAGGACCGCTTTATTAGGCGCGCTTATAGCTCGCCAAATATCACACCCCCGTCGTCCGACAATCCGTGGATCATGCCTCGTGGCGCTGGCTCTCCCCCCTAAATCGCCACAATTGGGCCGGATTTTCGACTCAACCACAGATTGTGTTTGTCAAAGGGGAGAATCTGCAATATTTTCGATGCATCTAACTATTAGGGGGGAATTGGTCGCCAAAGTGCTAGAGGCGCAGATTGCTCTCGGCGCACTGACCAATGGTTAGGGTGCTGCGAGTTGCACCTTTGATTGATTTGCTTTGCGTGGCCCAGCGAAAGTGGGTTTGTTCAAATGGTTGCTCAAGCACTAAAAAAAATTGATCATTATATCGTTCCTTATTTCAAGGTTTCAGGCAAGAAGTCGCCCTTTGCTCAAGCAAAAGAAATGTGGAGCCTTTACCGCAAGTACGAGTCCTTGCCGACTCAGTATATGGTCAGCTCGCTCTACCAAAATGAGGCAACACGCGACGTCATGTCCTTCATGCCGTCGAGCCTATTAAGAAATTTTCAAGAGCGTGTGAACGACCCCGCCGCGCGGGATCTCGTCTTTGACAAGCATCTCTTTCGCGTGACGCTCGAGGCGCATGGATTACCGGTGATCCGCGAGCTCTTCCGGATACTGCAATGTGGCGAGATTCGTGATGCGGAGGACCGCGCGATCGATAAGAACGCCGCGCGCAATATCCTTGCCGCGCACAATGCGCCGGTTTTCGTCAAGCCGACGTTTGGCACGCGTGGAAAGGGAGCTTTCATCTCGGCGCCGGGAGACGATGTGGACGAGATCTTTCAATCCACCTCCGGCGTTTTGGTGCAACCCGTTCTCCAACAGCACCCCACAATTGCCGCGATCAAGCCTGGTGTGATCAACTCAGTCCGCATCGACACGCTTTTGACCGACGGGCGGTGTGTGAACAGCGCAGCGGTTCAAAAGCTGGGCCAGGGCGATGCACCGGTCGATAACGGCGGGCACGGCGGTCTGGTCGTCCAAATAGATCTTGAAACCGGCCGGCTGACGCGGCTCGCAAAACAGAAGGCACGCTTCGGTCCCGAGGCATTTTCAGTGCATCCCGATACCGGTGCCAGCTTCGCCGGGACACAGATACCATTCTGGTCAGAGCTGCGCACGATTGTCTGTCGTGCCGCCTTCGCACTGCCGGAATTGCCAACGCTCGGCTGGGATGTGGCGGTGACGCCGGACGGTCCGGTTCTGATCGAGGCGAACAGCCTCTGGCACATCGACAATTTGCAGTACGGCGATACCGGCATTGGCGACACGCCTGTGGGGAAGGCTGCACTTCATATGAAGCGGACCGGGCAGTTCCGGCGCTGAGCCAATCTGGCAGCCAGTGACCTGGTCCCGATAAGATGGCAACGGGCCAATTCCCAAGGGCCACCATTTCTTGGGCCACCGATCTGCGTGTTTCCGGGTGGAGCGTCTCCTGACATCCAACAGATCACACAAACCCGGATCAAACCGAAAGCGTCAGCTCACGCCGCCCCCGCTTGGCTCAGCAGCGCCGCATTACCGCCGGCAGCGGTGGTATCGACGCAGACGTGACGCTCCAGGCAATACCGGTCGGGGCAACTGGATTCGGTGATCAAGGGCACGATCAGTCCTTCACGGACGGCAAGGGCCGCGCGCATTTGGCGAAGCGTCGCGGCGCCGGCTTGGCTCGCGACCGCATCGATGCCGGTCAGGTTCGCCAGCGCCTTGGGCGCCAGAACGCCGTTGAGCGCCGCCACCGCACCACCCGGTGCCAGCGCCCAAGCGGAGGCACCGGGCGCGACGATCAGCGCGGCGTTGCCTGCCTCCAAAGCTGCGTCCGCCTGGGTCATGGCAGTGGTCAAGCTGGGGCCGAGACAAAGCACCTTGCCGCGGGGATGCGTCGCCAGCCGGTTCGACTCGCCGGTCGGGCCCGGCAAGCTGTCCGCCTCGGGCACCGCCTCCGGCACGGCCAGGCTGTCAAGCAGCGCCTGCACGGCCTTCGTGTCCACCGCATCGCCCTCGGCCATCTCTTCCGTCGCGCTGTCCGCGAGGAACCGCGCGACGTAATGTGGTCCGCCCGCCTTCGGTCCGGTGCCGCTGAGACCTTCGCCGCCGAAGGGCTGCGAACCCACCACTGCGCCGATCTGGTTGCGATTGACATAGACATTGCCGCAGCGCACCCGCTCGACGATGTGCTGCACCCGGTCGTCGATCCGGGTGTGCAGCCCGAAGGTCAGGCCGTAGCCGCGCCCGTTGACCGCATCGACCACCGCATCGATCTCGTCCGCCTCGAAGGTCGCCACATGCAGGACCGGGCCAAAGATTTCCCGCTCCAGGTCCTCGATCCCATTCAGCCGGATCACCGCCGGGGGCACAAACAAACCTTCATCCGGTACAGGCAGCTTCTTGACCACGCGGCCCGCCGCCTCGTGCGCCGCGATATGGGCCAGGATGCCGTCCCGCGCCTCGGCGTCGATCACCGGTCCCACATCGGTCGCCAGTTCCCAAGGGTCGCCCAGCCGTAGCTCGTCCATGGCGCCGTGGAGCATTTCCAGCACCCGTTCGGCTACATCGGCCTGCACGTAGAGCATCCGCAAGGCCGAGCAGCGCTGGCCGGCGCTTTGGAAGCTGGACGCAATGATGTCGCGCACGGCCTGTTCCGGCAGCGCGGTCGAGTCCACGATCATCGCGTTCAGCCCTCCGGTCTCGGCGATCAGCGGCGCGCGGGGGTCCAAGTGCTCGGCCATGGCACGGTTGATAATCTGTGCAACCTCGGTGGAACCGGTGAAACAAACCCCGCCCACGCGCGGGTCGGCGGTCAGGGGCGCGCCCGCGGCCGGCCCGTCACCGGGCAGAAGCTGGATCGCGGCGGCCGGCACCCCGGCCTCGTGCATCAGCGCCACGGCGCGGGCGGCAATCAACGGGGTCTGCTCGGCGGGCTTGGCGATGACCGCGTTGCCCGCCGCAAGCGCGGCCGAGATCTGCCCGGTGAAGATCGCCAGAGGGAAGTTCCAGGGGCTGATGCAGGCGATCAGCCCGCGCGGCGCGCCGGTGCCCTCCAGCCGCTCCGCTTCGGAAGCGTAGAAGCGCAGGAAGTCCACCGCCTCGCGCACCTCGCCCACGGCATCCAGCATTGTCTTGCCCGCCTCGCGCGACGCCAGGGCGAAGAACTCGTGCGCGTGCGCCTCATAGAGATCAGCGGCGTCGCGCAGGACCGAGGCTCGGTCATGCGCGGTCATTGCCGACCATTCGGCGAAACCGCCCGCCGCCGCCGCGAGTGCCGCTTCGACGTCCTGGGGCGCCGCATCGATGACGTGGCCCACGACGTCACTGGGCCGCGCGGGGTTCGTGATCTCGCGCCGCGGGCCCGCCGCCCCGGCACCCGCAATCGTAGGGCCCGCCTGCCACTGGTGGCCGCGGAACAGGTCTCGCCCCGCGTCAACGCCTTCTATGGCCACCGGATCGGTGATGTCCCACCCCTTCGCATTCTTGCGTCCCGCGCCGAAGATCTCGGCTGGGCGCCGGATGCCCGGGTTCGGAATCGCGCCGTCCAGCCCGGCCACAGCGTCGAAAGGATCCTGCGCGATCACCGAGGCGGGAATACTCTCATCGACGATCTGGTTGACGAAGGACGAGTTGGCTCCGTTCTCCAATAGCCGTCGCACCAGGTATGCAAGCAGGTCCCGGTGTGCCCCCACCGGCGCATAGATGCGGCACCGCGTACCCTCCTCGGCGTGAACCGCCTCGTGCAGCGATTCGCCCATCCCATGCAGACGCTGGAACTCGAAGACGCTCCTGTCATCCGCCATCCCCAGCACCGCGGCAACCGTGTGAGCGTTGTGAGTCGCAAATTGCGGGTAGATGCGATCGGTCATCCCCAGCAGCTTTTCCGCATTGGCGATGTAGCTGATGTCAGTCGAGATCTTGCGGGTAAAAACCGGGAACCCGTCCAGCCCCAGAACCTGGGCGCGTTTGATCTCGGTGTCCCAGTAAGCGCCCTTGACCAAGCGCACCATAATCCGGTGGTCGAGGCTTTCCGCCAGCGCATGAAGCCAGTCGAGCACATGGCCCGCGCGTGGACCATATGCCTGGACCACCACCCCAAACCCGTCCCAGCCCTTCAGCGCCGGGTCGCCGAGCACCGCCTCGATGACGTCCAGCGACAGGTCCAGCCGGTCCGCCTCCTCGGCGTCGATGTTGAAGCCCATATTGGCGGACTTCGCCAGCAGTGCCAGCGAGCGGGTGCGCGCGGTCAGCTCGGCCATCACCCGGTCGCGCTGACCGAATTCATAGCGCGGGTGCAGCGCGCTCAGCTTGACTGAAATGCCTGGGTTCTCGCGAATATCCGCCGATTTACAGGCCCCTGCCAGCGCGGTGATCGCGTCCGAATAGGCCAGATGATACTGGCGCGCATCCGCTTCCGTGCGCGCGGCTTCGCCCAGCATGTCGTAGGAATAGGTGTAGCCCTTTTTCATGTAGGCCTGGGCGTTCTTCTGCGCCTCCTCGATGCTCCGGCCCAACACGAAATTGCGCCCAAGTTCCTTCATGGCCTGCCCAACCGCGGTGCGGATTACCGGCTCTCCCAACCGTTTGACCGCGCCCCTCAGAACGCCGGCCAGGCCTTCCGGCTCGGCCAGCACCTTGCCGGTCAGCATCAGTGCCCAGGTCGAAGCATTGACCAGCGGGGACGAGGAATGCCCCAGATGCTTGCCCCAGTCCGAGGGCGCGATCTTGTCCTCGATCAGGGCGTCGATAGTTTCGGCGTCCGGCACCCGCAACAGCGCCTCGGCCAGGCACATCAGCGCCACGCCCTCGTTCGTGGAGAGGCCGTACTCCGCCAGGAAGCTTTCCATCAGGTTGGGGTCGGTATTGCCACGCACCCGGCGCACCAACCCCGCAGCGCGCGCGGAGATCGCGTCACGGGTGGCACGGTCCGGCCCGCCCGAGCGCACCAGCCGGGCGACTACCGCGGCTTCGTCCGGCAGGTAATCGGCGCGCATCAGGGCGCGGATATCATCGAGCAGATCGGGCATGGCAGCACTCCGCGAAAAGGGGAACGGCCTTTCTCTACCAGCTTTCCCGCGGCGATCCGTCATTACAAGAGGCTGCAGTAGACGTATCGGCCTTTTTCAGATCACGCAGCAGACGAAATGGCTGCCCGGTTGCTACCCGGCAGTGATCTGGGCCGCTTCAACGTCAAGATCCTGCGCGAACTCTCCTTCGATGGTCGGATCACGGTGACCGACCTCGCGGGCCGCGTTGGGCTCTCGAAAACTCCCGGCCTTATCTGGATTCCCACCATAGGGCGAACCCCGCTTCCTGACGTGAAGACCTCCTGAACGCCCTGGCTCATAGATTTCAAGTTACGTGTAGTATCTCTTTTCGAGAGAAACCGGGAGAACAGCGTGCCATGAAACCTGAAGCCACCATCGTCACGGGCGGCTCGAACGGCATTGGCGCGGCGATCGTCGGGGTGCGCGCCGCGGCCGGCGACACCGTCATCAACCTCGACCGCGACGAGCCGCCAGCAGACGCGCCGGGGACAGCCATGCGTCTTGATCTATCGGACCGCGCGGCGTTGGAGGAGACGCTGGCCGAGGCCACAGCCGGCCATGACATCACGCGCGTCGTCAACAATGCCGGGGTGGCACTCCTGTCCCCGATCGACGAATTCAACGCGGAGGACTTCGACACGACGATGGCGGTCAACGTTTGTGCGCCCGCGCTGATCGTGAAGCATTGTCTGCCGGCCATGAAGGCGCGTGGCTTCGGGCGGATTGTCAATATCGCCAGCCGTGCCGCGTTGGGGAAGGGGTTGCGAACCTCGTATGCGGGCTCGAAAGGCGCTCTGATCTCGGCAACCCGCGTCTGGGCGCTCGAGCTCGCGCGGGATGGCATCACGGTGAACTGCATCGCACCGGGGCCTATTGGGACCGAGCTATTCCATCGCGTGAACCCGCTCGACAGCCCAGTGACCCGCCAGATCATGGAGGGCATCCCAGTCGGCCGCTTGGGCACGCCAGAGGATATTGCCCATTCGGTCGATCATTTCCTCAGCCTGAAAGCCGGCTTTGTGACCGGCCAGACGCTCTATGTCTGTGGCGGAATGACGATCGGCGTCGTGCCAATTTGAAGGGATCCGGTTCCCGAATTCGACCGGCACGAGCTCCACTCGATGCGCGACAGTCAATTCCGAGAGAGTCGTTTACGTCTCGGCCCCGCCGTTCACCTGGATCAGTTGACCGTTGATGAAGGCGCCTTTGTCGGAGGCGAGAAGCGAGACCGCCGCCGCCACTTCGTCGGGCTCGCCGAGCGTGCCCCTTGGCACCCGGGCGGCCATCTCGGCGATATGGGTAGTCATTGCCGGGTCGTCATGATCCGACCGGATAGGGCCAGGCGAGACGCAATTCGCGGTGATGCCTTTTGGTCCGAATTCCTTGGCCAATGACTTGGCCAGCCCCCAATTGCCGTGCTTCGAGACCGAGACATGGGCCCGACCCTTGTAGCCATGGATCGCGTTCATTCCGGCCAGCGTGACGATCCGCCCCCAGCCCTTCCTGACCATCCCCGGCAGGCACGCGCGCGCCAGCCAGAAGCTGCCGGAGAGGTTGATGTCCATGACCCGGCGCCATTCGGCCTCGTCCATTTCAAGGAAGGCCGAGGACGGCCGGATCGCCGCGTTGTGGACCATGACATCGACGGCGCCAAAGCGCGAAATCCCGATGCCAGCCACCTCGTTGCAGCCTTCGGCCGTGCCCGCATCGCCCATGGTCACAACCGCCTCGACCCCATGAGCGCGGCAAGCCTCGGCGGTCTCCTCGCAAGCGACCCGTTTGGTCAGACCGTTCACCATGATGTTGAATCCGTCCGCGGCCAGGGCGAGCGCGATCGCCCGGCCGATATTCTGACCCGATCCGGTGATCAGCGCCGTGCGCGCGCCAGTGCTCATTCGGCCGCCTGTTGGTTCGGATCGGCGAAACGGGTTCTCAGCGCATCCCACTCATCCGCCCCGGCGCGGGCGAACAGATCCTTGACCTTCAGCCCCGTCGTCTGGTCCGGCAATTCGCCCTGGGCGATCACGGCCAGCGTTTTCTCACAAACCATGACGATCTCGCGCCACAGCACATCGGGCATGATGGCCAGCCGGAACCCCATTTCGGCGATCTGATCCAGGCTAACCACCGGGGTCTTGCCGCCATAGACCAGATTGAAGACGCAGGGGCCGTCAACCAGCTTGGGCACCGCCGCCAACTCCTCCATGGTCTGGGGCGCCTCGACGAAGGCGATGTCGGCGCCCGCTGCCATGGCCGCGTTGGCCCGCTTGATCGCTTCGTCGAAGCCGACGGGTGCGCGGGCATCGGTGCGCGCGATGATCTTGAAATCCGGGTCTTTCCGTGCCGCGACCGCCGCGCGGATCTTGGCGGTGAAATCGGGCATCGGCACGATCTCCTTGTCGTCCAGGTGCCCGCATTTCTTCGGGAACCCCTGGTCCTCGATATGGATCGCGACCACGCCAGCCCGCTCGTATTCTCGCACCGCACGGGTGACGTTCAACTCGTTGCCGAAGCCGGTATCCGCGTCGGCGATCACCGCGATCTCGGCCGCCTGGGCGATCCGGGCCGCGTTTGCGACCATCTCGGTCATGGTCATCAGGCCGTAATCAGGCAGGCCATTGCTGATCGCCGTGCCGGCGCCCGTCATGTAAGCGGCCTTGAAGCCCGCCTGTTGCACCAGCCGGGCCATGATGCCGTCATAGACGCCCGGTGCCTGGATCAAGTCGCCACTGGCCAATGCCTGGGCGAACCACTGCCTGGGGGTGAGGGTCATGGCCGGTCTCCCGTTGGAATTCGGTCGAGTAGAAGATGCTATGGCGGCGGAGCAGAGGCAAGGCAGGGCTTGCCGCCTGCTGGAAAGGGGCGGGATTGCCCTACCCCTGGCACCGGCTAGGCTCGGACGCCATGATCCCTGCCGTCGATACCCATGCCCATGTCTTCGACCGGACCTGCCGCCTGATCGAGCCCCGGCGCTATACGCCGGACTACGAGGCGCCGACCGCGGCTTATCTGGCCGAACTCGACCGGGCGGGCGTCGCCCATGGGGTGCTGGTGCAGCCGTCGTTTCTGGGCATCGACAACAGCTACCTGCTGGCGGCGCTCGCACGCCACCCGGACCGGCTGCGCGGCATTGCCGTAGTGGCACCCGAGGTGACGGACGCGCAACTCGACGCCATGGCGGCGGCCGGCGTGCGCGGCATCCGCTACAACCTCTTCGGGCTGGATCCAGATTTTATTGCCCGGCCCCAGATGCGCGCACTGACCGCCCGCGCGGCGGCGCGCGACTGGCTGATCGAGCTTCATGCGCCGGGCCCTGCCCTGCCAGACGTGCTGGATATTCTGGTCCAGGACGCAAACCGGATCGTCGTCCACCATTTCGGCCGGCCCGATGCCGCGCGGCCCGTCGACGACCCGGGCTTCCAGCGGCTGATGCGGCTCGCGCCTGGCGATCCGGTCTTCATCAAGTTGTCGGCGGCCTATCGCCTCTCCGGCATCGACCCGGCGCCCTACGCCGCTGCCTTCCTCGACCATTTCGGGCCGCAGCATATGCTCTGGGGCAGCGACTGGCCCTGGACGCAGCATGAGGCCGAGACGGATTACCGGGGGTGTCTTGGTGAACTCGACACGTGGCTTGCGGGCGATCCCGAGAGCCTGGCAGCCCTCGACCGGAGGAGTCGCGCGCTTTACGGCTTCGCGACCGGTTCATAGATCCGCGCGCGCAGCCATTGCGCCAGCGCGCCGGTCGCTGGGCCCAGCATCAGGTTCTCCCGATCCCTCGGCACGTGCACGCCGTTCGCCTCGGCCAGTCGCTCCAAGGGCGCCGGGACCGGGCGCTCGGTGATTTCGAGCGCGGCCAGTGCGATCGGCGTCAGCGCCGCGAGCGACTGCTCGAGCAACCCTCCCGCACGCTCCTGCTTCGACCAGGCGAGGAAGACCGGCGAGGCGACGTCGTTCTGGCCGAATCCCCCCGACTCGCTGCCCGGGATCAGGGTCGCGGTGGCCAGGCTGCGCGCCTCCTCCTCATAGCCCGTGATCGCCATCGGCAGGCAGCCGAGATAGGGTCGTCCTTCTCCGGCCCCAAGCTGCGGCGGCAACAGCGAAATCGCGCCGTCCATGGACTTGTCCGCCAGCCGCCCGGCCAGGCAGCAAAGATTGGCGTAGGCCGCCGTCACCATATCCATCACCATCGGCGCCTGGGCGTTGTGAAAGCCGCCGGTCGAGACCGCGCGGCCATTGGGGTTGTCCTGATCGGGCGGCAGCAGGACTGGGTTGTCACTGACGGCCGCCAACGATTCCTCGGCGCAATGAAGCAGCGTGTCGGCTGCCAGCCGCGCCTGGCCCAGGATGCGTGGAATGATGCGGAAACTGACCGGCGCCTGATATGGCCGGCGCTCGCCCCCATGTCCGCCATCGATCAGCACCCGGATGCGCTCCAGCGCCCAGGCGTCATAGGGGTTGTTCCAGTAGTCGTCGAGCTCCTCGGCATAGTGGCCGCGTGGCGCGTTAAACCCCTCGGCGGCCAGCGCCAGCACCTCGGCCGCAATCTCGATCCGGCGCGCGGCGGCCAGGGCCGCATCCACCGCCAGACCGGTGGCCGACGGCGAGCCGTTGATCAGCGTCACCGTCTCCTTCTCCGCCATCTCGCGGCTGGCGGCGAGGTCCATGAAAAGGTGTGACAGCGAGAGGATTTCGCCCGCACCCCCCTGTCCTCGCGCCGGGATCACCGGCAGGGGACGGCCGTCCAGCATTTGGGTCACCGCCTCGGCCAGATCGAGGCTGATCCCCCCGTGACCCTCGACGATATTGGCGAGCCGCGCGAACAGGATCGCCCGGGTCACCCGGTCGGGCAGCGGGTCGCCCCACGACGCCGCGGCGGGCAAGGGCGGACGGTTGGCGTGGGTCTTACGCTCTTCCGGGCTGAGGCGGACCTTCGCATTCTGGCCATATCCGCTGGTCACCCCGTAGATGGTGATCTCCGGGTCTTCGATCAGCCGCTCGAACCGCGCATGCGCCTCACCGATGGCGGACTTGGAACGCGGACCCAATTCCACTGCCTCCCCCTCCCAGGCAACCTGGCGGGCGGCATCCAGCGTGAAATCTGCGAGGGCGTTCAGGGTGATCATCAGTAAGACCTCGGCAGGCCAAGCACATGCTGGCCGATATAGGCTAGGATCATGTTGGTCGAGATCGGTGCCGTCTGGTAGAGGCGGCACTCCCGCCATTTCCGCTCGATCCCGTATTCGCGGGCAAAGGCGAAGCCGCCGAAGGTCTGCATGGCGGCCTCGGCGGCCTTCCACGCGGCTTCCGAGGCCAGCATCTTGCCCATATTAGCCTCGGCGCCGCAGTCCTGGCCCGCGTCGAAGAGCGCCGCGGCCTTCTGCACCATCAGCTCGGCCGCCTGCAATTCAGCGTGAACCCGCGCGATTGGGAACTGCACTCCCTGGTTCCGGCCGATCGGCTGACCGAACACGACCCGTTCCCGGGCATAGCCGGTCGCACGCTCGATGAAATACTTGCCGTCCCCGATCGACTCATGGGCGATCAGGATGCGCTCGGCATTCATGCCGTCCAGAATGTAACGGAAACCTTTTCCTTCTTCTCCGATAAGATTTTCCGGCGGGATCTTCAGGTTATCAATGAAGATCTCGTTGGTGTTGTGGTTGATCGCCGCATCCAGCTTGCGGATCTCGACCCCGTTGCCGACCGCCTCGCGCAGATCCACCAGAAAGACCGAAATGCCATCCGAGCGGCGCTGCACCTGATCAGCGGGCGTGGTGCGCGCCAGAAGCAGCATCAGGTCCGATTGCTGGGCGCGCGAGATCCAGACCTTTTGGCCGTTCGCCACATACTGGTTGCCCTCGCGCACGGCGCGGGTCTTGAGCTGGGTCGTGTCCGAGCCCGTGGTCGGCTCGGTTACCCCGAAGGCCTGCATCCTGATCTCGCCCGAGGCGATACCGGGCAGGTAGCGGCGCTTCTGCTCTTCCGATCCATGCCGCAACAGCGTGCCCATCGTATACATCTGCGCGTGGCAGGCCGCGGCATTGCAGCCGGAAACATGGATGGTCTCGAGGATCGCGCCGCCGGCGGCAACGGGCAGGCCCGCGCCGCCATATTCCTCTGGGATCAGAGCGGCAAGGTAACCAGCTTCCGTCAGGGCATCGACAAATGCGTGTGGGTATTCGGCATCCTTGTCGAGCCGCGTCCAGTAATCGTTGTCGAAGCCCGCGCAAATTTGCGCGACGCCCTCGCGGATATCGGTCCATTGGTCAGTGAGAGGTACGCTCAACTCGGCCAAATAGGTTACTCCGCCGCGATCGCCGAAGACGGAACAAAGCCCTTCGGTAACCCGGCCTGCAGCACGTGGCCGTGCTTCGGCTCGTCCGCCAGCGCCGCCTCGACGATGGCGCGGGGCTTGGCCAGTGCCGCGATGTCGATACCGGTCTTCAGCCCCTCGGCCTCGAGCAGGAACACCAGGTCCTCGAGCGCGATGTTCCCGGTGGCCCCCGGCGCGAAGGGGCAGCCGCCCAGTCCCGCGAGCGAGGCGTCGAACCGTGTGCAGCCCGCCTCGAGCGCGGCCAGGGCGTTCGCGATCCCCAGGCCCCTCGTGTCGTGGAAATGCGACCAGAGCGGTACATCGCCGCAAATATCGGCCGCCTTGGCGAAGATCGAACGCACCTGCGCCGGGTGTGCGTAGCCGACCGTGTCGGGCAGCGCCACCTCGTCCGCGCCCGCCTCCAGCACCTTTCCCAGCCATTTCAGCGATTCCGCCTCCGGCACCCGGCCCTCGAACGTGCAGCCGAGCGCCGTGGCGAGACCGATCCCGATCGAGACGCCGGGATATTCCGCATCGCGGAGCGCGATGATCGCCTTGAACCCTTCGAGCGATTCTTCGCGCGTGCGGCGCACATTCGACTGGTTGTGGGTCTCGGAGACCGACATGACGTAGTTGATCTTCTGAATCCCGGTCTTGAAACCGATTTCGGCGCCCTTGAGATTGGGCGTCAGGGCGGATGCGATGAGGCCGCCTATGCCCGCAGCCTCGGTCGCCACCTCGATCGCATCGGCGAATTGCGGGATCACCTTGGCGGGCACGAACGAGCAGACCTCGACCTCGGGCAAACCCGCCCCGCGGTCTGCCGCGATCCAGTCGAGCTTGACCTGGGTCGGCACCACTGCCTTGACCAGTTGCAACCCGTCACGGGGGCCGACATCGCGGACAGTCACGTCTCGGGTCATCAGTTTCTCCGTTTGGAACGTCAATGGCTGGAAAGGCTCTGTGCTGCGGCCTCGCAAGCGGCGCGGCGCGCATGGTAGAGCGCGGCGCCTTTCGCGCGCATGTCGCTTAGAAGGCCCGGCGGCGCGGTATGGGGCGAGCCGGCACGCGTCGGCGGTTCAGGTTGATATTCCATACCCAACTGGATGCGCTCGGCCAGTTCGCGGCCGTGCAGCAATTCAGCCAGGGCCAGCGCTCCGTCGATGCCCGAGGTCACACCGGCCGCCGTCACCCGGTCGCGGTCGATTACCACCCGGCGGTCGACGGGCGTCGCACCCAGAATCGCCAGCAGGTCATGACAGCTCCAATGGGTCGTCGCCTCGTAGCCGCGCAACAGGCCCGCCGCGCCCATCACCAGCGAGCCGGTGCAGACCCCCATCATCACCTGGGCACCCTGGGCCTGGTCGCGCAGAAATCCCAGCCAGGCCTGATCCGCCATCAAATCCTGCTGGCCCGGCCCTCCGGGCATGACGAAGACGTCGTATTGCGGGGCCTCGGTCAGCGCTACATCCGGCGCGATGGTCAGCCCCCGGTCGGTCGTCACCGGTTCCCGCCCGGTCGCGACCACATCGACCTCGGCACCCGGCAAGCGCACCAGCACCTCATGCGGCCCGGTCATGTCAAGCTGGCAGAGCCCGGGGAAGAGCGCGAGGCCGATCCGCATGTCTCAACGCCCCTTGAATTCGGGTCTGCGCTTTTCGTTGAAGGCGCGCACGCCCTCCAGCCGGTCCTCGGTCGGCACGGTCAGGTTATAGGCGGCGATCTCGAAATCGTAACCGGTGGCCCGGTCGAGTTCGGTCGCCTTGTCGAGCGCCTTCTTGGCCGCGCGCACGCCGATGGGCGCGTTACCGGCAATGACCGTCGCGGTCTCCATCGCCGTGTCCATCAACTCGTCGACCGGACAGACAAAATTGACGATGCCCCAGCGCAGCGCCTCCTGGGCCGAGAACGGCTGGCCGGTCAGCACGATCTCCTTCGCCCGGCGCACCCCGCAGGCGCGCGGCAGGTTTTGCGGACCGGCGGCACCTGGCATGATGCCACGGGTCACCTCGGGGAAGGCGAAGCGCGCGTGATCGGCGGTATAGATGAAATCACAGGCCAGCGCGATTTCCAGCCCGCCGCCCATGGCGACCCCGTTGACCGCCGCGACGATCGGCACCGGGCATTGATGCATGGCGCGGATGAATTGCTCGACGATGGCATGCTGGCGGCGCCAGACGGCGTCGCTCATCCCATCGCGTTCCTTCAGGTCCGCGCCAGGGCAAAAGCCCCGCTCTCCCGCCCCGGTCAGGATCACGCAATTGGCGAGGTCAGGTTCGACATAGAGCTGGGTGAACAACGACCGCATCTCGGTCATCATGGCCGTGTTCATCGCGTTCAAGCGATCGGGGCGGTTCAAGGTCACGACCAGGACGCCCGGGTCGCGAAGCTCGAGTTGAATGGTCTCAAAGGTTAAATCCATGGGGCGCGCTTCCGGTAGTCTGGCGGCGATCTGGGGCCACGCTTGCTCTAACCAGTCTACCGCGCGCAGGTGCATTGCCGGAAGCGGATTATTACAAGTGGGATGCATCGTGCCTGGTGGCGCGCTACGCTCCGTGGTCAAAACTTCGATCAGGGGGGAAAGCGTTGGAGCAATTCAGTCTGGAGGACTTGCCGCTCAGGCACTACCAGCATCCGGTCTGGGACAGCGGCCGCTGGGCGGGCTTCGAGCCGAGGCCGGGCGACATTCTGGTCTGCACGCCCTACAAGGCCGGCACTACCTGGATGCAGATGATCTGCGCCCTGCTGATCTTCCAGCGGACCGAAATCGACCACCCGCTGGCCGAGATCTCGCCCTGGATGGACCTCAAGGGGCACGATGCGGCGGATGTCCATGCCACCTATGCGGCCCAGACACACCGGCGCTTCATCAAGACCCACACGCCGCTCGACGGCCTGCCCTGGTACCCGCAAGCGCGCTATATCTGCGTCCAGCGCGATCCGCGCGACGTCTTCATGTCGCTGCTGAACCATTTACAAAACTGGAACCCGGAGTCGCGCGCCCTGTTCGCGCAGGCGATGCGCGATTCGGGGGCCGAAAAGCCGACTGTACCAGACGACCCGAATGCGTTTTTTCGCGAATGGCTTACCGATGGCAGCTTCGACTGGGAAGAGGACGGCGCCCCCTATTGGTCGGTCTTCCGGCACGGGCTGACCTATTGGCTGCACCGCGACCGGCCGAATATCGAACTGGTGCATTACGCCGATCTGAAGCGCAATCTGGAGGCGGGCATGCGCCGGATCGCCGAATTCCTGGAGATCGAGGTGCCCGACGGGACCTGGCCGCGCCTGGTCGAGGCGGCCCGGTTCGAGAACATGAAGAAGAACGCCGACCGGACGGCACCCGACACCGACATGAACATGTGGAAGGACAACTCCCAGTTCTTCAACAAGGGAACGTCGGGTCAGTGGCAGGGCGTGCTCGACAGCGACAGCCTGGCGCTGTTGGAGCAGGTGACGGCGAAATATCCGGCCGCCTATATCGATTGGCTGTTCAACGGTTCGGGCGGAGATGCGTAACGAAGATCTTCCTCTCGCGGGCATTCGTGTCATCGAGATTGGCCATTCGGTCGCCGCGCCCTATGGCGCGCTGATCCTGGCCGAGCTGGGCGCCGAGGTCATCAAGATCGAGCGTCCCGGCGCGGGTGACGACGCACGCGGCTGGGGACCGCCCTTTCATGACGACATGGCGGCCGTTTTCCATGCGCTGAATCGGTTGAAACGCTCAGTGACGCTGGATCTAAAGTCGCCGGAAGGCCTGGACAAGCTCAAGCGCCTCGCGCGGCTCTCGGACGTGGTGATCCAGAACCAAAAGCCCGGGCTTGCGGAGCGCCTGGGGTTCGGACCGGAGCCGTTGATTGCCGAGAACGACCGGCTGGTCTATGTGTCGATCCACGCTTTCGGTAAGGAAGGCCCGTTGAAGGACCGGCCGGGCTACGATCCCCTGATGCAGGCCTTCGGCGGATTGATGAGCGTGACTGCCCATCCGGGCCAGCCCGCGGTGCGCACCGGCACCTCGATCATCGATATGGGTACCGGTATGTGGGTGGCGATCGGGGTTCTGGCGGCACTCCTGCGGCGCGGCATCAACGGCAAAGGCGGGGTCGTCGATACCGCGCTTTTCGAGACGGCGCTCGGTTGGATGACCTATTTCCTGGCGACCTGGAGCATCTCAGGCAAATCGCCCGGCAAGGCGGGCTCGGGCACGGTGATGATCGCGCCCTATCAGGGCTTCCCGACCGCCGATGGCGAGCTGATCATCGCGGCGGGCAATGACAACCTCTTCCGCCGTCTGGCCGAGGCTCTAGGGCACCAGGAATGGGCGGACGATCCCCGCTTTCTGTCGAATGGCTCGCGGGTCGAGAACAAGCCGGCGCTGGTGGCCCTGATCTCGGATGTGACTCGGCAATTGCCAACGGCCCAGATTGCCGAGCGCCTGGACAGTGCAGGGGTGCCAAACGCCCCGGTCCATGACACCGCCCAAGTCGCGGCGCATGCTCAAACCGAGGCCTCCGGAATGACCCGGACCGACGGCCCGATCCAGTCATTTGGCTTGCCGATCAGCCTCGATGGCACCCGCCCGGCGCGTGTGGCCCCTGCCCCGCCACTGGGGCAAGACAACGAATGGTTGGACGAATTGCTGCTGCGCGATGCGTGACGCGCCTGCGGCCGTCAGAGGAAATTGTTCGGCCAGATCATCGTGCGCCACATATGGGCGACCGGGCTGCGGTCGAAGCCCAATCCCTCCTCGGGCCGGCGGAATTCACGCGCGATGACGTCCTCGAATTCCTCGATTTTCGGATTGGCGTTCGGATCGAACGCATAGAGGTCGTTCATCGTCACCTGGCGCGCCGCCATATACCATTCATGGCCCTTGGCGTATTCGTAATCCGCCTTGATATAGGCTGGCGGCACATAATCCTCGCCGAACCATTTGAGGTATTTCTCCGGGTATTCGTAGCCCACATCCGGGTTCGGGAAGAACCTGAGCGCCTGGTGATAGCGGATTGCGAAGGCGACCTGCGGATGCACGTATGGCTCGACCATCTGCGCTGCCCAATAGCCGTGATCGGTGCGGATCAGCCCGTGGACCGAGACATCGTGCAACAGGCAGGCCAGCACAATCCGGTCCGAAAACCCGTTCCGGCGCGCCAGCGCGGCGCTTTGCAAAACATGGCTGGCCGGTGCCCAACGGAGTTTGAAGAAGTCGATCAGGGTCGGCTTCTGGGGCATTTCGGGCAGGCGCGGCTCGCGGTGCATCAGCACCGTGCCCTCCGGGTTGTCGTCGACCTGGACCGGGAATTGCGGGTTGGCGAGGGCGCTCGGCGGCACGGCAAGGGAATCGAGTTCCTCGCTCAGCGCATCCTCCAGGGCATCCGCCTTCTGGTCCACGGTCATCGCGTCGGTGATTTCGCCTGTTGCCCGGGCCATTGCCCGGCGCACCAGGTCGTCTTGGCTGCTGCTCGGCATGATTTTTCTCCTTGCCATAATCTGGGCCTGGCGGACCTGCCGATCAACATGGGAATTTCTGAACATGCCGTTCAAATTCCGCTGACCGGGGCGTAACCCCGCTATATGGTCGGGCGAAACCCGAGGGGAGCGCGCATGTCCTGGTCGATCCATCACGTCAACCTGCAGGCCCATAACGTGCGGCACACCACCGCCTTCTTGCGCGACATGATCGGGTTGAGCGAAGGCGAATGGGTCTATCCGCCCGCCGACGAGATGGGTGAAATCGGCCACGACGCGGACCACGTGGGCTATTTCGGGTCGGGCAACCGCGGCATCCATGTTGTTCTGCCGATCGCCACCTTCCCGCGCGACAACGGATTTCTGCACAACCCCACCCTGGGCGGCCATGTGGCGATCACCGTGCCGGACGTGCACCAGGTCGCCTCGAACCTCGGCAAGGCCGGCATCCCCTGGTCCGACGCGGGCACCTACGCGATGCGTGGGGTGCACCAAATCTACTGCTACGACCCCTCGTGGAACGTGGTCGAGTTCAACCAGGTGCTGGAAACAGAAGACTGGCCCAAAGGGGTTCACCCCTGGGAGCGTAATTGGGGCTGGGGTATCCACCATGTGAACCTGCAGGCGATCGACGTGCGCGAATCCGTCGGCTTCTTCACCGAGATGGCCGGGATGAGCGAGGGGCGCTGGGACGCGCCAAAGCAGATGGGCGATTTTTCGATCGACCCGGCGAAACTGGCCATTCTGGCGCTGGGCGAGGGCAATAGGGGTGTCCATCTGATCGAACCCGATGCGGGCTTTGCCCAGAGGAACGGATTTGCTCACAACCCCTCGCTCGGCGGACACCCGGCCTTCTGGGTCAAGGATTTAAGAACGGTCATGGCTCGCCTCGACGCCGCTGGCTGGCCCTATTCCGATGCCGGGGTCTACGCGATGCCGGGGATGCATCAGATCTATTGCCTGGACCCCTCGGCCAACATGCTGGAGATCAACCAGTATGTCTGATCCCATGCGCCATGGCGCAGGCGCAACTTCCTAGTCCATTGGCAGGCCAGCGGCGGAGAGCGCAGCAACGTCGTCCGCCAACCCGGCTTTATCGGCGCGGAATTGCGTTTTTTCCCAATCTGATATCGTGAAATCCTGACGGATTGACAGAAGTTCACCCGCCAATTCCTGCGCTTGATCCGGGTTGCCGTTCTGCTGATGGATCAGCACCAGGTCCGTCAACCCGAATCCTGGCGCACGCTGATGAAAGGCTTGGAAGGTCGGAATTGCGTCGGACAGCCTGCCGGACAGCCGGTAGGCGTTGCCGAGAATGCCAAGATAGTAGTCCGGATGGTGCGGACTCAGATCCATCGCCTGTTTCCCGTGGCCCACCGCCTCGCTTGCATGGCCAGCGAAGGCGAGAACGAAGCAGGCAAACGTGGCCACATCCGCCGAGCCGGGCGCGAGCCTGGCGGCCTTGCGGGCATAGGTCACCGCGTCGTCGTAGGCGCCTTCGACCAGAAGGATCAGGCTGTGCATGATGCTCGCGTCCGGGCTCTCCGCGTCGATCTCCAGTGCCCGGTCGACATAGACACGCGCCTTCGCCAGGGCGGTCTCGCGGTCGTCCCACCAGCCGAACCGGGCATCAGACCAATGCTTGATGCTGGCCATCGCATTAAGCGTCGCCGAGTCCGGATCGAGCTCCAGCGCCTTTTTCCAATTCTCCAGCACTAGGGCGGCATTTTCCTTGGTGACGGGCTTTCGGAAATAGGCAAGGCCCTTCACCCAATAGGTCCAGGCCTCGACATTGGTCGTCGTCTGATAACGCAGGCGCGCCTGCTCGCCCTCGGTCAGCTTGACCTGCATCTCGGTCGCCAGCACTAGGGTGATCTCGTCCTGAACCGCGAAAATGTCGTCGAACGATCGGTCATAACGCTCGGCCCAGACATGGCTGCCCGTGGTGGCGTCGATCAACTGAACGGTAATCCGGATGCGGTTCCCGCTCTGCCGGACGCTGCCTTCCATGACAAAGCGCACGCCCAAATCGCGCGCCACGTTGCGCACGTCCACCGACTGGCCCTTGTAGGCGAACGTCGAATTGCGCGCGATCACCCTGAGGCCGGAAAGCTTCGAGAGCGTTGTGATAATGTCCTCGACCAGGCCATCGGCGAAGAATTCCTGGTCGGGATCGCCCGACATGGCGTCGAACGGCAGTACCGCGATCGATGGTTGATCGGTGGGCGTGGCGGGTTCCTGCGGCATTTCCGCGTGCGGTTCTTTGCCGTCACGCCAAGACCAAGCGCGCACCGGCGCCGCGATGTTCTTGAGCGTCAGAGGGCCACGGTCGGCAAACGAAATCGCGCTCTTGCCAGCGACCTGCGCATGGATCGAGTCCGAGACCAGAACGCCGCCCCGGGGCGCCTCGGCCTCCAGACGGGCCGCCACGTTGACCCCATCGCCCAGGATGTCCTCGCCGTCGATGACGATGTCACCCAGATTGATGCCGATCCGGAACTCGATCGGCTGGTCCTGACGCGCTTCGTTGAAGCCTGTCATGGCGCGCTGAACCGCGACCGCGCAGTCGACCGCATCAACGGCGCTGGCGAATTCGACCAATGCGCCGTCACCCATCTTCTTGACGATCCGCCCGCCATGGGCAGCGACCGCGGGATCGAACCGCTGATCCCAGACCTCACGCAGAACCGCCAGCGTGCCCGCTTCGTCCGACGCGACAAGCCGGGAATAGCCAACGATGTCGGCTGCCAGGATTGCGGCCAGGCGGCGCTGGGTTCGGGGCGTGGTCATTCGTAGCACCGCTTCCGGAACAATCGCTTAGACTTTAAGATGCGCTTGACCGAAAGTATACGAATGTCGGCTTCAGCCCGCGAAGTGACGTGCTGCCATGGTCGAAATTCACACGGTACGGACGCCCAAGGACGCAGAGGCCGGAAATTCCGACAACTCGATCCTAATGCGGGTGGACCTAACGCCCTCCGGGTCTTGATCCGGATGCCGATCGGCGCCATGACGTGTCCTCCGCTCACCAGGAAGCCGAACCCCATGCCCGTCATCACCGATATCCGAAACGCGGTCGTCCCGATCTCGTCAGAGATCGCGAACGCCTATATCGACTTCTCGAAGATGACCGCCAGCGTGGTGGCCTTGGTCTCGGACGTGGTCCGCGACGGCAAGCCATTGATCGGCTATGGCTTCAACTCGAACGGCCGATACGCCTGCAAAGGCCTGCTGGAAGAACGGTTCATCCCCCGCCTTCAGCGAGCGGATCTGGGCGGCGAAATCGACCCGTCGCGCGCCTGGGACGCGATGATGGCCAACGAGAAACCCGGCGGGCATGGGGAACGCTCGGTCGCCGTCGGCGTCCTGGACATGGCGCTCTGGGACCTTGCGGCGAAGGTCGCCGACGTGCCCCTCTGGCGGTTGATCGCCGACAAGTGGAATGGTGGCGCGGCGAAGGACACCGTCTTCGTCTATGCCGCCGGCGGTTACTACTATCCAGGCAAGGCCCTGGCCGAACTCCAAGTCGAGATGCAGGGCTACCTCGACCGAGGCTATCGTGTCTGCAAAATGAAGATCGGCGGGGCACCGCTGGACCAGGATATCGCCCGCATCGAGGCGGCGTTGGAGGTGGTCGGCGAAGGCCGGAACCTAGCAGTCGATGCGAACGGGTGCTTTGATCTGCAGACCGCCATCGCCTATGGCGAGGCGCTGAAACCCTATGGCCTCTTCTGGTACGAGGAGGCGGGCGACCCGCTGGATTATGCGCTCCAGGCCGAACTGGCGCGCCACTATGACGGGCCAATGGCGACCGGCGAGAACCTGTTCAGCCATCAGGATGCGCGCAATCTGCTGCGCTATAGCGGCATGCGGGCAGATCGGGACTGGCTGCAATTCGACCCGGCGCTCTCCTACGGCCTGGTCGAATACAAGCGGGTCTTAGACCTTTTGCCCGAGCACGGCTTTTCACGTGCGAACTGCATCCCCCATGGAGGTCACCAGATGGCGCTCAACATAGCCGCCGGGTTGGGCCTGGGTGGGAACGAAAGCTACCCGGATGTCTTCCACCCCTTCGGCGGTTTCGCCGATGGGATCGCGGTCGAGGACAGCCAGGTCACGCTGCCCGACTGCCCCGGCATCGGCTTCGAGCTGAAATCGGCGCTGATCGAGACCTTGCGAGACGCGACCAGAACCTAAGGGCTTGCCCTGGGCTGCGCCGCTTGCCAGATATCGCTGTCCGTAACCCGCGAGGCTCCGATGACCGACCGACCCGACCTCGGCACCCCCCTGCCCGATAGCTGGACGCCGCCGCCCAAGCCCGTCCGCGCGGTGATGGAGGGCCGGCTGATCCGGCTCGAGCCGCTGGTTGTCGCCCATGCGCCGGACCTTCATGCGGCGAATACCCAGCCGGGCGGCGCGCGGAACTGGGACTACCTGCCCTATGGGCCTTACGAGACCGAAGCCGACTATGCCGCTTGGGTCGGCGAGATGACCCGCGACGGCGACCCGATGTTCTACGCGATCATCGACAAGGCGACTGGCAAGGCGGTCGGCGTCGCCAGCTATCTGCGCATCAATCCTGGTTCGGGCTCGATCGAGGTCGGGCATATCAATTTCTCACCCCTTCTTCAGCGCAAGCCGGGTGCGACCGAGGCCATGTATCTGATGATGAAATGGGCCTTCGAGGCGGGCTACCGGCGTTATGAGTGGAAATGCAACGCGCTGAACCAGCCCTCGCGCGGCGCGGCCATGCGGCTGGGATTGAGTTATGAGGGGGTCTTCCGCCAGGCCACCGTCTCGAAGCGACGCAACCGCGACACTGCTTGGTATGCGGCGATCGACAGCGAATGGCCGGCGCTCGATGCGGCCTTTCAGACCTGGCTCGACCCGGCGAATTTCGACAGCGAAAGCCGCCAGCAGCGACGCTTGAGCGACCTGACCCACCCGATTCTGGTCAACACAGGCTGATCCCATGCCCCAGCCCCGCCCCGAGGTGATGGAGTTTCTGCTCAGCCGCCGCTCGCGCCCAGCCAAGACGCTGGGGCCCGGCGGGCCGGACCGGTCAGCGCTCGAGCAAATGTTGGCGGCCGCCGCCCGCTCGCCCGATCACGGTAAGCTGGAACCATGGCGGTTCATCGTGATCGAGGGCGCGTCCCGCGAACAGGCGCAGGCGCTGGCCGCGGATCGTGCCCAGGCATTGGAGCTAGACGAGTCGACGGCCGCGAAGACGGTCGCAGCCTTCGGCCAAGGCGAGGTGATCGTCGCTGTGATCTCGAGCCCCAAGCCATCGGAGAAAGTTCCGCTTTGGGAGCAGCATCTCTCCGCCGGGGCGGTTTGCCTGGCGCTTCTGAACGCGGCGCTCGCCAGCGGCTGGGGCGCCAATTGGCTGACCGGCAAGATGGCCTATGACCCGGTCTTCATTATGGATTTCCTGCGCTGCACGGACGGCGAGGCGGTGGCCGGATTCATCCATATCGGCACCGAGACAGTCATGCCACAGGACCGGCCCCGGCCCAATCTATCCGCGATCACGACATGGGCATGATCGGCGATTTCCTGCGCGCCGTCAGCCAGGTCTTCGACGGGCGGTTCACCGGCGTCCTGCTGCGCAGCGTCGGGCTGACCGTCGCGCTTCTTGCCGCCGTCACCGCCGGTGCTGTGTTCCTGACCGGTTTCCTGCCGGCGAGTTTCGACCTGCCGCTGATCGGTGAGATCGAGACGCCCTTCGCCGCCGCCCGCGGTCTGGCGATTGGCGCGATGCTGCTGCTGTCGGCGTTTCTGATGTTTCCGGTGGCCGCGCTTTTCGTCGGCCTCTACCTCGACCGGATCGCCGAGGCGGTCGAGGCGCGCCACTATCCGGACCAGCCCCCCGCGCGCCCGATGCCCATAGGCGAGGCAATGCGCGGCGCGCTCTGGTTCATGTGCATCGTGATCGCGGTCAATTTGGTCGGCCTGATCTTCTATCTGATCTCCGGTCCTCTCGCGCCGCTGATTTTCTGGACGGTCAACGGGTATCTGTTCGGGCGGGAGTATTTTGAGCTGGTGGCCCTCAGGCGGCTTCAGCCGCCCGAAATGCGCGCGCTGCGGCGTAAGAACGGGTTTCAGATCTGGCTCTCGGGCGCGCTGATGGCGGTGCCGCTCAGCGTGCCCATCGTCAACCTGGTGGTGCCAGTGATCGGGGTCGCCACCTATACGCACATGTATCACCGGCTTTCGGGGAACCGACCGATGCGCCGGGCTTGATCCGGACACTGGGCCGACGGCCTCAAGGGGCTAGCCTCACTCCCTCTGCGAGGGCAGTTTCAGAAACCCGATATCGTCAATCGTCACCCACCGGTCGATGATGGCCAGGTAAGCGCCCACGAACCCGGCCGTCGCCACGACCGTGGTCAGGATCACTTTCTTTCTGATCATCGCGTCCACCGGCGCGCTGGCTGGCGTGCCTGGCACCACCTTGCCATCCTCGGATTGGCTGGTCTGCCAGAGCGGGTTCACGATGAAGAACGTGATCGCCCAGATCACGCAGTAGAGGACAATCGCCGAGGTGATGACCATCTCAGACCTGCTCCAGCTCAACGAGCGTTCCGGTAAAATCCTTTGGGTGCAGGAACAGCACCGGCTTGCCATGCGCGCCGGTCTTGGGCTCGCCATCGCCCAGCACCCGGGCGCCGGCGGCTTTTAGCCGGTCACGCGCCGCCAGAATGTCGTCGACCTCATAGCAGACATGATGGATGCCGCCCGACGGGTTTTTGTCGAGGAACCCCTGGATGGGTGAATTGTCGCCCAACGGGTAAAGCAGTTCGATCTTGGTGTTGGGCAACTCGATGAAAACGACCGTGACGCCGTGATCCGGCTCGTCCTGCGGCGCCCCCACCTTGGCGCCGAGCGTATCGCGGTACTGGTCGGATGCGGCCTCGAGATCAGGCACCGCTATGGCCACATGGTTCAGTCGTCCGATCATCGGAGCCTCTTTGGAAAGTCTCAGACCTGGATGTAGACTGCCGGGCAAAGGCGGACAAGCGGCGGGGAGTCGCGGACCTCCGCTAGACAAAGGTGGTTCGATGGCGATTACTCTGCGCGTCACGGCACTTTTAGCCGCGTTGATGCCGATCGGAGTTCCTGCCTTGGCCGACCCACAGGGATTTTCCCTGCGGTTTATCGACCGCACCAAGGTCTATAACCGCGATGCCGGCCTGACCGAGGCGTCGGGGGTGACTCTGTCCGCCGCGGGCGACCGGTTGTGGGTTGTCAGCGACGACACCAAGAAGGTCTTTGGCCTTAGCCTGGATGGCGATATCGACACGTCCTTCGACCTCAACAGCAGTGACCTGGAAGGCATCGCCGTCGGCGAGGGTGTTTTCGTCACCGTCGCCGAGAATGGCAACCTGGTGCAATTGATCGACAGTGCGACGCGCGAGCTGCAGATCAGCGCGCGGATCACCGATCTCCCAATCGATGCCGAGCTGAAGGCGAAGCTGAGCACAATCGACAAGGAGAACGGTCTCGAAGGCGTCACGATCGATCGCGCAACCGGTATGGTCTTCGTGGCCGTCGAGACCGATCCACGCCTGTTGCTCCGGCTCACGCCCGACCTGGACCGGATCACGAACTATTGGGAACTGACCTCGGATGCGGGCTTCCGTATCAAGGGGCTGAGCGACGCGGAACTCGACATCTCTGGCCTAGAGCACGATCCGCGCGACGGCCATTTGTGGATCGTCAGCGATAGGGGCAAGTCTGTCTTCCGTTTCGATCCACGCTTGGGCAATGCGAGCAGCGCGCCGTTGATCTTCCAGAAGGATGGCGAGTCCAAGAGGGTCAAGAACGCCGAAGGAATTGCGTTCGATCCCGCGCGAGGACGGATCTATATTGTCACCGACCAAGGGAAGAAATCCCGGCTCTACACGTTCCAGGTCGAGTAACGCTCAGAACTCCACCACCTCAGCGACACCCGGGATGTCCTTCAGCGCGCCTCTAACCTCGGGGCCCACCGGATAGGGTTCGGCCAGCGCGATCTCGACCTCGCGTTTCTCGTCGGGGATCGGCAGGATCAAGTGCACAGGGCCCCTGCCCCCGGTGCGTTTTAACTTGGTCACCTGATCGAGCCGCGCACGGATCGAGGCCATGGCGGCGGGATCTTCCACATAGATTTCGAGCCCCGCCGCAGCGGCCCCGGCCACGACTTCCTCGATCGGCTGCACGCCGCGCAGCATCATGCGCGAAGCGTCGTCGCCCGGATCGGTTTCGACCCGAAGCACCAGGTTCCGGCCCGTCTCCAGCAAAGCTTCAGCCTCGGCCAGCACATCCGAAAACGCCATCACCTCATAGCCGCCCGTGGGATCGGAGAAGGCAATGAAGGCGAACCGATTTCCGCGTGCGGATTTGCGGATCTGCACCGCGGCCAGCGTGCCGGCGATCCGTGCCGCGCCCCCTGTCCGCGCCTTGCCGGCCGAGAACTCGGCGAAGGTCAGAACCTCCTGGCGCTTCAAGGCACCCATATAATCCTCGAGCGGGTGGCCACTGAGGTAGAAACCGACCGCCCCATGCTCCTCGCGCAGCCGCTCGGCGGGCAGCCAATCGTCGCAGCCGGTCAGGCGCGGCGGCGGCAAGTCCTCGCCGCCATCGCCGAACAGCGAGGTTTGCGCCGAGCTGCGGTCATCGTGACAGGCCGAGGAAAAATCGGTCAGGGCGTCGATGCTCAGCAGCAGCCGGTGACGGTTCCGGTCTAGGCAGTCGAGCGCGCCCGCGCGCACCAGGCTTTCGAGCGCGCGCTTGCCCAGCGCCCTCAGGTCCACCCGCCGCGCCAGATCAAAGACATCCGCGAACGGCCCCCCGTCCTTGCGCGCGATCTCGATCAGCCGCATCGCTTCGACGCCTACATTCTTGAGCGCCCCCAGCGCATAAAGAATGCGTCCCTCCTCGACCGAGAACTTGGCGTGTGATCCGTTGACCGACGGCGCCTCGACCGGCAGCTCCGCCCGGCGGCATTCCTGCACGTAGGTATTCAGCTTGTCGGTCAAGTGCAGGTCCAGGTTCATGACCGCCGCCATGAACTCGACCGGATGGTTCGCCTTCAGCCAGGCGGTCTGGTAGCTGACCACTGCATATGCCGCGGCGTGGGACTTGTTGAAGCCGTAATTGGCGAACTTGTTCAGCAGGTCCCAGACTTGCTGGGCCTTGGCCTTCTTGACCCCGTTCTCAGCAGCGCCGGCCAGGAACTTGGGCCGCTCGGCATCCATCGCCTCCTGGATCTTCTTGCCCATGGCCCGGCGCAGCAGATCGGCGCCGCCCAGCGAGTAACCCGCCATCTTGCGGGCGATCTCCATCACCTGCTCCTGGTAGACGATGATGCCCTGGGTTTCGTCCAGGATCGGGTCGATCGAGGGATGCAGGCTCTCGCGCGGCTCGCGGCCGTTCTTGACGTTGCAGAACTTCGGGATGTTTTCCATCGGACCAGGGCGGTAAAGCGCCACCAGAGCCACGATATCCTCGATACAGGTGGGGTGAAGCTGGCGCAGCGCATCACGCATCCCCTGGCCTTCCACCTGGAAGACCCCAACCGTGTCGGCCCGGCCATATAGCTCGTAAGTCTTGGCGTCATCCAGCGGGATCGCGGAGATGTCGATTTCGATCCCCCGCTCGCGCAGCAGGTCGACCGCGTTTTGGATGACCGTCAGCGTCTTCAGCCCCAGGAAATCGAACTTCACCAGGCCAGCCGGCTCGACCCATTTCATGTTGTATTGGGTTGCCGGCATCTCAGAGCGCGGGTCGCGGTAGAGCGGGACCAGTTCGGCCAACGGCCGGTCACCGATCACGATCCCTGCCGCATGGGTCGATGCGTTCCTGAGCAGCCCCTCGATCTTTTCGGCGATATTCAGCAGCACCGCGACGTTCTCGTCCCGCGCCGCCTCCTCCTCCAGCCGGGGTTCCTCTTTGCGCGCTTGCTTGACCGACAGCGGCTTGACCCCTTCGACTGGGATCAGCTTCGACAGGCGGTCGCCTTGGCTGTAGGACATCTGCATGACCCGGGCGACATCGCGCACCGCCATCTTCGACAGCAGTGTACCGAAGGTGATGATCTGCGCGACCCGGTCGCGGCCGTATTTCTGCTGCACATAGGCGATCACTTCCTCTCGCCGGTCCTGGCAGAAATCGATGTCGAAATCCGGCATCGAGATGCGCTCGGGGTTCAGAAACCGCTCGAACAAAAGGCCATAACGCAATGGATCAAGGTCAGTAATCGTCAATGCGTAGGCAACCAAAGACCCAGCACCCGAGCCGCGTCCAGGCCCCACCGGAATGTCATGGGACTTCGCCCATTTGATGAAATCGGCAACGATCAGGAAGTAGCCAGGGAAGCCCATCTGCTCGATGACACCCAGCTCGAATTCCAGCCGGCCTTCGTAGTCCTTGACCTCGGCCGCGTGCGGAATGACCGCCAGGCGTTCCTTCAACCCCTCGTGCGCCTCACGTTTCAGCTCGTCCACCTCGTCATCCGCGAAACGCGGCAGGATCGGGTCATGGGTGCGCGGCCGGTAGGCGCAACGCCGGGCGATCTCGACCGTGTTCTCGATCGCCTCCGGCAGGTCGGCGAAACGCTCAACCATCTCGGCTTCGGTTTTCAGGTAGTGTTCTGGCGTTAGCTGCCGCCGGTTCGATTCGTTCACGTAGCGCCCCTCGCCGATGCAGAGGAATGCGTCATGCGCCTGGAAGAGCTCCGGCGCCTGGAAATAAACGTCGTTCGTGGCGACCAGAGGAAGCGCCTGATCGTATGCAACCTCGATCAACCCGGGTTCGGTGGCCTCCTCGGACATCGTTCGGCGGCTATTGCCGGAGCCATGACGCTGAATCTCCACATAAAGCCGATGCGGGAACATCTCAGCCAATTGCCGCGTCAGCAGTTCGGCCACTGGGCGCCGGTTGGCCTGCAGCAGCCGTCCCACCGGCCCCTCGGCTCCACCGGTCAGGCAAATCACCCCGTCAGCGTGGGCCGACAATGTCTCCAGGCTGACATGGGGCAGTTGCGTGACGTCGGTGTCCAGGAACGCAGCCGACGAAAGCGCCATTAGGTTCCGCCACCCGGTTTCGTTTTGCGCGTAGAGCGCAATCGGCGCCGGCTCGACCGGCTTCTCGCCCGGCGCGCCTTCCGCATAGGCGACGGCAAGCTGCAACCCCATGATCGGCTGCACGCCGGCGCCCGCGCAACTCTCCGAAAATTCCAGCCCCCCGAAGAGGTTATTGGTGTCCGTCACCGCTACCGCCGGGAAGCCCATCCCGGCACAAAGCCCCGGCAGCTTCTTCACATGCACCGCGCCCTCGCGCAGCGAATAGGCGGAGTGGACGCGGAGATGGATGAAGCGGGGAGAATCGGCCATGGGGCGAGACTAGAGCAGACGCCTGAGAGGCGGAATGCCCCGATCCATGCTTGCCCCAACTTTCCGCATCGCGCAGTCTGCGGTGGACCGCAGGGAGCCAAAAATGTCCGATCGCGAAACGCTCGATTTCACCGACCCGATGCAGCGCCCGCGCTTCACCGGGCTCGCCACCTTCTTCCGCCTGCCATACCGGGAGGATTTCGAGGCCGACCCGCCCCAAATCGGCGTCTGCGGCGTGCCCTATGACGGCGGCGTCACCAACCGCCCCGGCCCCCGTCACGGGCCGCGCGAGGTGCGCAACCAGTCCTCGCTGATGCGCCGGGTCAACCAGGCGACCGGCGTCAACCCGTTCGATGCTGCCAAGGTGGCCGATATCGGCGATGCCTGGATCAGGAAGCCCTACGAACTGGAGGGGGCGCACAAGGAAATCGAGGACTATTTCGCCCGGGTGAAAGCCGCTGGCACAAGGGCGCTGGCCTGTGGCGGCGACCACTCGGTCAGCCTGCCGATCCTGCGCGCGTTGGCCAAGGACGGCGCGCCGCTCGGAATGATCCATATCGATGCCCACGCGGATACGGGCGATGATTATGGTGGCTCGCGTTTCCACCACGGCGCGCCTTTCAAGGTGGCGGTAGACGAGGGACTGTTGGACCCAAAGAAGGTGGTTCAGATTGGCATCCGCGGCTCGCTCTACCAGGCGGATATGTGGAAGTTCAGCTTCGAGAGCGGCATGCGCGTCATGATGATGGAGGAGGTCGAGGAACGCGGCTGGCGTGCCTGCATCGAAGAGGCGCGTGAGATCGTGGGCCAGACGCCGATCTATGTGAGCTTCGATATCGACAGCCTCGACCCGTCGCTGGCGCCAGGCACCGGAACGCCCGAGGCAGGCGGCATCACCATGCGCGAGGCTCAGGGCATGATCCGGCGGCTCGCGGGGCTCGATATCAGGGGCGCCGACACGGTCGAGGTCTCGCCGCCCTTCGACGTGGGCGGGATTACGGCGTTGAATGGCGCGACGGTGATGTATGAACTCCTCTGCGTCATGGCGGCGGGATGACAGCCCTGCTGGACGAGGTCACAGCCGAGATCGTCCGTCTGCACGACTTCTTCGAGGGCTGGTTCCAGGGCACACTGCCCCAGAACGCCCTCGACACGAGTCTGGCCCCGGTGCTGCACCCGGATTTTGAGAACATCCAGCCCGCCGGGACAGTGCTGACCCGTGCCGTGCTGCTCGGCGCGATCGCCAAAGCACACGGCACCAACCCGGACTTCCGGATCGGGATCCGCGAGCCGCGTCTGCTGGGCCATTGGCCCGATGCGGGCCTGATCCTGGCAGGCTATGTCGAAGCCCAATTCGGCGCCCGGAATACGACCCCGGCCGACAACCTGCGCCGCTCCACCGTGCTTTTCGAGCGCCTGGAAGAAAGGCTCATCTGGCGTTACGTACACGAGACGGCGTTGCCCAGCTAGCCAATCACATTGTTAGTGTCCCAAATCGGGACGCCCCGCCACTTGGCGGCCGCTCTGTTACCACTCAGATAGGGTTTTGATAACCGTGGCATTTTATCGTGCATCGGCGCCGCGATCTTCTGGGGCGAACGGGTGGGTGCTCGATGCCGGGACCGAAAGAGAAGCTTGCCGATGAAAGCGAGTTCGACCAGGCCGCCCGGATCGCCAACAAGGTCCTGGACTACGCCCACCGATATCGCAGCCCGCCCAAGCCGCGCGCCTACGAGGTGTGGTTTACCTACCTAACCGGCGAGGATCCCGCGCTCTCGGCCCGGATCGAGAGCGAGATCGTCAAATCGAACGAAGTCGATCTGGACACGATCGACGAGATATACGCCGATCATTTCCTGCAGCGGCGCCTCTCGACCGGCATGACCCGGATCGGCGACGAGTTGGACGCGGGCCTGCGCGACACGCTGAGCGTGGTGCGCGAGGGGTTGGGTTCGTCGAAACGCTTCCTCACGTCGCTGCAGATGGCGCGCGACAAGATCGCGACAACGCCCCGCGACCAGGACACCAAGCGCACGGTGATGGACCTGCTCGAGCTTGGCCGCGAACATGCCAACCAGACAGAGGTGGTCAGCGACGAGCTGAACAAGGCGCGCGCCCAGGTCCTGGCCCTACAGCGCGAGCTGCACCGGCTGCGCGACAGTGCCTATCTGGACCACTTGACCCAGATCTCGAACCGCCGGCACATGGACGAGGTCTTGGCGCGCGAGATCGCGCTGGCCGAAGTGAACGGCGACCCGCTCAGCTTCGCGCTCGCCGATCTCGACCTCTTCAAGCGGCTGAACGATGACCATGGCCATGCGATCGGCGACGCGGTGCTGAAACACTTCGCGGCGCTTTTGCGCAAGAACCTCAAAGGCCAGGACACGCCGGCCCGTTATGGCGGCGAGGAATTCGCGGTGATCTTCCCGAAGACTGCGCTCTACGGCGCGGCCCGCGCGACGGACAACATCCGCAAGCTCTTCCACGAGACCGATTTCGTGCTCAGCCGCGACCGCTCATCGATCGGGCGCCTGTCGGTCTCGTTCGGGGTGACTCAGTTTCTGCCGGGCGAGACCATGTCGCACCTGATGGGCCGTACCGACGATTTGCTCTACCAGGCCAAGAGGCAGGGGCGGAACCGGGTCGAGACGGATATGTGAGGGCCAGTTCTTCTGCGGGTAGATATCCGCAAATCTGGTTTGCTGTGGCCAGTCTATCCGCAGTAACGTCGCCCGATGCAAACGCGCCGCGGGGGCACTCCCCTCACCGAGCCGGAGACTCAAATGTCATCCCATTTTCATGCAAGCGCCGCCCAGGCGGACCCGCTGATCGCCGAAGCTTTGGCGAATGAACTGGCGCGCCAGCAGGACCAGATCGAACTCATCGCATCGGAAAACATCGTCAGCCGCGCGGTGCTGGACGCTCTTGGCCACGAGATCACGAACAAGACCCTGGAGGGGTACCCGGGCAACCGGTTCCACGGCGGTGGCCAATATGTGGATGTGTTGGAACAGGCCGCCATCGACCGGGCGAAGGAGCTGTTCGCCTGTGACTACGCCAACGTACAGCCGCATTCTGGATCGCAGGCCAATCTTGCGGTGTTCTTCCTGCTGTTGAAACCCGGTGATCCGGTGCTCTCGCTTGACTTGGCTGCCGGGGGGCATCTCAGCCACGGTTTGACCGCGAACCTGTCGGGCCGGTGGTTCACCCCAAGCCATTACAGCGTCGACCCCGAGACGGAAGTGATCAACTACGATGCATTGGAAAAGCAGGCCGAAGAGGTCAAACCGAAACTGCTGATCGCTGGCGGCTCCGCCTACCCACGTGAGATTGATTTCGAGCGTATGGGCCGCATCGCGAGAAAGGTGGGGGCCTGGTTTCACGTCGATATTGCCCATATTGCGGGACTTGTTGCAGGCGGTGTCCACCCCTCGCCGTTTCCCCATGCCGACATCGTCACCTGCACGACCACCAAGACCCTGCGTGGCCCGCGCGGCGGGGTCATCCTGACCAATAATGAAGATTGGTTCCGCCGCCTGCAATCGGCGGTGTTCCCGGGCGTTCAAGGATCGATCCACACCCAGGTGATCGCGGCCAAGGCGATCTGTCTGGGCGAAGCGCTGCAGCTTTCCTTCCGGATCTATGCGGCGCAGGTCAAGGCCAACGCCAGGGCGCTGGCCGATAGTCTGCAATCGCGGGGCATCCGCGTCGTGTCGGGCGGCACAGACACGCATATCGTGCTTCTGGATCTCAGCTCCAAGAACCTGACAGGCAAAAGGGCGGAAGCGATCCTGGACCGCGCCGATATCACGTCGAACAAAAACGCTATCCCGAACGATAGCCCGCGTCCGCCTGAATGGGTTGGCCTCCGGCTTGGCACCGGTGCTGCCACGACGCGCGGGCTGAAAGAGGTTCAATGCCAAAGCCTGGGCGACATCATCGCTGATCTGATTGAAGCCGAAGCCTCCGGCACCGCCGATGCGACCCTGACTGACGCCAAGGCGAAAGTAGCCAAGATCTGCAGGGATTTCCCGATCTACAGCTGACGCCAGAACGTGCCTGAGACCAACCAATTTCAGTCAGAGGGGATCATGTCCGACAAACCGATGGATTTCCTTGTCTTCCAGGCCGACCAGGTTACCGCCCGCGCCTTGGCCGCATATGGCAACCCGGTGTGCAAGACACCGGCCCTGGATCGCGTGGTCGAGAGCGGAACAGTGTTCCGGAACGCCTATGCCAACTACCCGCTTTGCGGCCCCTCGCGGGCGTCGATGATGTCGGGTCTGATGCCGTTCCAGGGAGGGTTTTTCGATAACGGAACGGAATACCCCGCGACGATCCCCAGCTTCGCCCACTACCTGCGCATGCTCGGCTATCAGACCTGCCTTTCGGGCAAGATGCATTCACGGCCTAGTTCCCGCGCCGCTTCCTAGGCAGTGGAGGTCGGCAAAGTCACAGTAAGCTAGATCGCTGCTTTTTAGAGCGGCGGTGGCCACATTAAGTTCATGGCAGAGCAAGCGGGCCGGCCGAATGCGCAAAAAATCCGCTTCGGCGAGCTCCTTAAAATAAAGGAGGCCCGCACCGCAGGCCTCCATAAATGTCTCTGTATTGCGTCGGCGATTACGGGTTCTGGTTTTCCAGAGTGCCGATGTTCACGCCCGCGCCGGCAGACTCCAGCGTCGAGTTGACGCTCGAGACCAGCGTGGACACGCCGTTGTTGAAGATCGCGTAAACGACCATGATGCCGAGCAGCAGGATGCCAGCCGTCAGAGCGACCCAGTCGATCGTCACAGCGCCGGCATCGTCGGCGAGAAACTTGGTGAAGTTGGTCATAGAACCCTCCAAAGATTTACAGATCCGGTCACCTGCCAACTCTCCTAAAACAGGCTCCCGGCACTCTACAGTGCAAACCGCATCGAACCCCTCGGCGCGGCCAGGCCGTTCTCGTAGCTCCGAGGACGCCCCAACGAAAGATTAACCTATATTAGTTTGACAACATTTCGGCGAAAAAGTGTTATAATATTTGAGAAAAATTGTCTTTCTTAGCAAGCTTCTAGGTCAAGCGTTTTAATTCTTAGATAGAAACAATACGGCAATAAAAATTGCAGTTAGCAACTTCGGATCGCAATGACTTTTGCCTGTATTCGAATTTCGATACGTTGCCCAAGATCCGGCTTCCTGAGTTTCGCCAGTTGATCTGATCCGCTCCCAACGAGTGGTTGAGAAGAATCAATTTTTTCTACAAGCATTACACGTTCAAGCCAGTCATCGGCTATCGACGGCTCGCCGTCACTTTAAGCGATGTCTACGCGGGTCAGAAACGTTCATCTGAACAATTTTCTCGGATGGCCGCATCGTCCGCATCCCGGCCATTCACAGCTTGGTAAGTCCAGACTTCTGCAAACCGCCGCTCAAGAGGAATGGGTAGCCCATCGACCATGACCGCGTTATGCGACGGCAACACCTTAATTTCAGGTAAATTTTCCTGACAATCTTCAACGATTACAATCGCCTAACCAGAATTCTCACTGTGAGACTTCGGCCTGTCCCACACCCATTCCCCGGGTTTGACCCCAGTTTGACCCGGGGCTTCGCAGGCATCAAGCGACCATCAAGCTTCCGCTACGCCGGCCCCCCGCTCACGACGCCACTACCCCGCCTTCCAACCTGACCGTCCGGTCCATCCGGGATGCCAGGTCGTGGTTGTGAGTGGCGATCAGGGCCGCCAGGCCCGTCTCGCGGACGACCTCCAGCAGCATGTCGAAGACCCGGCTGGCGGTCTCGGGATCCAGGTTGCCCGTGGGCTCGTCGGCCAACAAAACACGTGGCCGGTTGGCCAGCGCCCGGCAAATCGCGACGCGCTGCTGCTCGCCGCCGGAAAGCTCGGCCGGACGGTGGCTGCCCCGCTCGGCCAGCCCGACCCGGGCCAGCAATTCGTCGGCGCGCTTCATCGCGCCCCGCTCGCTCGCGCCCGCGGTCATCAGCGGGATCGCCAGGTTCTCGCGGGCCGAAAACTCCGGCAGCAGATGGTGGAATTGGTAGACAAATCCCAGAAGCCGCCGCCGGGCAGCGGTGCGGGTCTGGTCATCCAGGCCGGAATACACCCGGCCCTCGATTGCGACCGTGCCCGAATTGGGCGTATCCAGCAGCCCCGCGATCTGCAGCAGGGTCGACTTGCCAGCGCCCGAAGGCGCCACCAGCGCCACGACCTCGCCCGCGGCGACGTTCATGCTCGCGCCCGTCAGCACCTCGACCCGGCGCGGCCCCTGGTCGAAGTGCCGGGTCACGTCATCCAGGCTGAGAGCATCACTCATATCGCAGCGCCTCGACCGGATCGAGCCTGGCCGCCCGCCGCGCCGGGTAAAGCGTCGCCAGGAAGGCGAAAAGCAGTGAAACCGCGCAGGTCAACGCCACGTCGCGCCACATCAGCACCGCGGGCACCCGGGTCAGGAACCGGATCTCCGGGTCCCAGACCGACGTGCCGGTGATCGCCTCGACCACCGTCTGGATCTCGTGGATATAGGTGGTGAACAGGACCCCCGCGATGACGCCCAGCAAAGTGCCCGTCACCCCGATCGCCGCACCGCAGATGAAGAAGATGCGCAGGATCGCGCCCCGCGTCATCCCAAAGGTCCGCATGATCGCCACCTGCCGGCCCTTCTCCTTGACCAGCATGATCAGCCCCGAGACGATGTTCAGCGCCACGATCACGAAGATCAGCGACAGGATGATGAACATCACATTGGCCTCGACCTTGAGCGCCGAGATAAAGGCGCCGTTGGCCCTCTGCCAATTCCAGAGGTATGCGTCGCTGCCGATCTTCGGTTGAAGCTCGGTCCCGATCTCCTCGACCCGGTCAGGGTCGCCCACCATGATCTCGACCCCGTCGGCGCGATCGGGCTTATTGAAATACTTCTGCGCTTCCTCCAGCGGCATGAAGACGAAGACCTTGTCGTACTCGCTCATGCCGATGCGGAAGATGTAAGTCACCGTATATGTCTTCGTTCGCGGAACCGTGCCAAGGACAGTGGTCAAGCCGCGAGGACTGATCAGCGTAATCCGGTCACCAACGGCGAGACCCAGCTTGCGCGCGAGCCCCGCCCCAATCGCGACGCCATCTTCGTAATCGTCCAAACTGCCGAGCGCCTCCTCGGGATCGGCAACCCCTGGAAGGGTCATAATGTCTTCTTTGCGCATCCCCCGGATCAGCGCGCCCGCATTGCCCGCTTCCGACGAGGCCATGACCTGACCCTCGACCATCGGCGCGACGCGGGTGACGTCCGGATGCTCGCCAACCCGGCCAGCGATGGCGTCATAGTCGGTCAGGCCCTCCTGGTTCGACGGCAGCACGATGATATGGGCCTGGGCACCGAGGATGCGGCCGACCAGCTCGGCGCGGAACCCGTTCATCACCGACATCACCACGATCAGCGTGCCGACGCCCAGCAGGATGCCGGCCAGCGAGAACCCGGCGATGACCGAGATCGCCCCCTCCTTGCGCCGGGCGCGCAGATAGCGCCAGGCGATCATCCACTCCAACCGCGAAAACGCGCTCGGCGCAGAGGAAGGCGGACTTGAGGGCGCTGTCTCGCTCACGGGGTCAGAGCCCCCTATAGGTTTCGGCAAGCCGCGAGACCGCATCCTCGGGTGACACCTCGTGCGTCTCGCCCGTGCGGCGCCAGGTCAACTCAGCCGTGCCGGATTGAAGACCGCGCGGGCCGATGGTCACCCTCCAAGGCAAGCCAATCAGCTCCATGGTGGCGAACTTGGCCCCTGCCCGCTCGTCGCGGTCGTCATAGAGCACGTCGAGGCCCGCCGCCTTCAACTGGCCATAGAGCGCCTCGCAGGCCGCATCGGTCTCGGCGTCTCCCTGTTTGAGGTTCACCAGACCAACATCGAAAGGTGTCACACTCTCGGGCCAAATAATGCCCTTGTCGTCGTGGCTCGCCTCGATGATGCCGCCGACCAGTCGGCTGACGCCAATCCCGTAGCTGCCGCTGTGGACCGCCACGCGCTCACCCTCGGGCGTGGCGATCATCGCGCCGAGCGGTTCGGAATACTTGGTGCCGAAATAGAAGATATGGCCGACCTCGATGCCGCGCGCAGTGACCTGGCGCTCTTTCGGCACCTCAACCTCGAAGACTGCCTGATCGTGGGTATCGTCTGTCCGGGCATAGGCGCCTGTCCACTCGTCGCAGATCGCCTGGATCTGGGCCTGGTCGTGATAGTCGATTTCGCGGTCCTGGAAATTGAGGTCCAGAAGTTCGCTATCGACGAATACCTGGGTCTCGCCGGTCTCGGCCAGGATCAGAAACTCATGCGCATAGTCGCCGCCGATCGGGCCGCTTTCGGCGCGCATTGGCACCGCCTTCAGCCCCATCCGGCCAAAGGTGCGCAGATAGCTGACCATCATCTGGTTGTAGCTGTGAATTGCGCTCGCCTTATCCAGATCGAACGAATAGGCGTCCTTCATCAAAAACTCGCGCCCGCGCATCACGCCGAACCGGGGCCTGACCTCGTCACGGAACTTCCACTGGATGTGGTAGAGGTTCTTCGGGACATCCCTGTAGGAACTGCAATAGGCCTGGAAGATCTCGGTGATCTGCTCCTCGTTGGTCGGCCCGTAAAGCATGTCGCGGTCGTGCCTGTCCGTGATGCGCAGCATCTCGGGTCCGTAGTCGTCATAGCGCCCACTCTGACGCCAAAGATCCGCCGATTGGATCGTCGGCATCAAAACTGGGATGGCGCCGGCCCGCTGCTGCTCCTGATGCACGATCTCCTCGATCCGGCGCAGAACCTTGTAGCCGAGCGGCAACCAGGAATAGATCCCGGCGCTCGCCTGGCGCACCATTCCAGCGCGCAGCATCAGTCGATGCGACACGATCTGCGCCTCGGCCGGAGTCTCTTTAAGAACCGGCAGAAAGTATCTGGTCAGGCGCATCTTTTTTCCCTCGTCCCGAAAACTTCCCGGCCACGGATAGTGGAGTCAGGTGCCGGTGTAGGCGACCAAGGCAATTTGGGCAAGCGCACCACGAATTACCGGCCAAAACGGATTTGGACTGCATTTCCAACAGGCGGAACACGTATTTAAAACAAGTGACAACAACCAGAAGATGCATTAGGAATCCGCGCATATAAGGACGGAAGGTCACTGATCTCCGGTCCAAGTCTGGGGGAGGAAGCGGCCTGTGTTTCACAGGCCGTTTTCATTTTCTGATTTAAGTTACTCATGGATCATTCTGATATTACACGTAAATTGCCCTCTACACCTAGATCGACAGTCAACTGACGAAGGCGCTTTTCGACCTCCTCGCCCGCAAGCTCCGCCGCCGGCCCACGCAATACCAGTTCTAGTTGATCGCTGCCGTAGACCACGCGGCAATGCCCCAGCATCCCGGGCGCCGCGCCGGATAGCACTGTGCCCAGGCGGAACACCAATCCATAGCGGATCGCGCGCTCGATCGTCTCGGCATCCAAAAGCTCGGGCAACCGCGATTGATCGAGCAGTTTTCGCGCGCGCTTGTAGCGGATCGAGAGGATTGTCCCGACGAAGGCACGGCCGCGATGGCCGAGATCGGTAAGCGTGGCACGGGTCACGGTCTCCCAGACGCCCGGAACGCGATAGTCCGGGTGATTGCGCCAATTCACGTCCACCAACCGCGCCGCCGCGTCGATCAAGCGCTCCTCGGCCTGATTGATCGGTGCGATCACGGTCTTGGTCCATGCCGCCAATTCCGGCCCCAGGCCCGGGTTCCGGGCGTGGAGCACCTCTTGTGCATCGCAGGCCGCGATCAGCGGATCGCGCAACCGCACCGGCGCCGGCATGTGTTCCAGGCAGACCCCCTCGCGCAGGCCAAAGCCCGAGACCTTGATCTCGCCCGGGCTCAAGGCCTTGATCAGGTGGCGCAGCAAGACACCGACCTGGGGCATCAGCGCGACGCGACCGCTGGGCACGCCAGGCAGCGCCGCGATCTCGTCAGTGGATGCGCCGGCGGCCCAGTCTGCCAGGGCCAGGGCCTCCTTCGCTGTCAGGGTGAATTCGTGCAGGACGCGCAGTGGATAGTTGGTGCGCTGGATCTGGGCCCGCGCCAGTGCCCGCCATGATCCGCCGACCAGGTACAGACAACCGCCGTCCAAAGAAAAGTCACCGCGCAGGCCGTCGAGGCATTTCGAGATTTCGGCTTCGAAAGCCTTCTTGCGCTTCGCCGCGGCCAGGCGCAGCGGGCCGAGCGGCGTGGTCACGCCCAGGCCAGGCACACCATCGGAAATCCGGCAAAGCTCGAGCGAGGCACCGCCGAGATCGACCACGACACCATCGGCCCTCGGCTCGCCGAACAGCACACCCAGCGCCGCGAAACGCGCCTCCTCGGCGCCACTTGTGATGACGGGGCGCACCCCGGTCTCGGCGGCGACCTGGGTGCAGAACGCCTGGCCATCGCTGGCATCGCGAACAGCCGCGGTCGCCACTGCCGCCAAGGCACCCACATGCAGGATACCCGCGACGGCGGTAAAGCGCCGGATCGCGACAAGCGCCCGCTCCTTCCCCTTAGGGTCCAGTGCGCCGGACTCGGACAGCCTGGCGCCCAAGCCGCACATGACCTTTTCGTTGAAAACGATCGCCGGGCTGCGCCGCCCGCCCTCATAGACCACCAAACGCACCGAGTTCGAGCCCACGTCGATCACGCCGATCCGCTCGGCGGCGCTATCGAGGCCTGGAAATGACGGCGGATATTCCGGGAAGAAGTCGCCCTGCCCGCCAAACCATCCGGGCGGCGGCCGCGATCCGTACGCACTGCCCCTGGTGTCAGCCAGTTGCCTCTTCCTTCTCCCTCTCGCCCACGGCCTTGGTCAGCCTGGGCGCATCCGCGGCGCCGCTGCGCCCACGTCCCGAGAGAGAGGGATACTTCATGAAGAAATCATGGCAACTGAAAAGTTCCTCGCCGGGCTCGCCGGTGGCGCGCACGTAGCGCCCGTCGGGCATCAGCACCCAGCTCTGCGCCTCGTCGCGCAGGTTCGCCGCCATCACCTGGTCGATGATCTGCGAATGAACGGTCGGATTGTCAATCTCGACCAGGGTCTCGACCCGGCGGTTCAGGTTGCGGTCCATCCAGTCGGCCGACGAGATGTAGACGCGCGCCTGGCGCGACGGCAGCCCGTGACCATTACCGAAGCAAACGATCCGGCTGTGTTCCAGGAACCGCCCAACCACTGATTTGACGCGGATATTCTCGGACAAGCCCGGCACGCCGGGCCGGAGCCCGCAAATGCCCCGTATCACCATATCGATCCGCACCCCTTCCCGCGAGGCACGGTAGAGCGCGTCGGCGACCTCGTCCTCGATGAGAGAGTTGAGCTTGACCCAAACATGGGCCGGTCGGCCAGCGCGGGCATGGGCGACCTCCTCGTCGAGCCGCGTCAGCAGGGTCTGCTTCAGCGTCAGGGGCGCGACCTGGACCTTTTCCAGGCTGCGCGGCTCGGCATAACCGGTGGTGAAATTGAAGATCTTCGCCGCGTCGCGGGCGTGAACCTCCGAACAGGTAAACAGAGAGAGGTCCGTATAGATACGCGCGGTAATCGGGTGGTAATTGCCGGTGCCGAAATGCGAATAGGTGACCAGCTCGCCCCCCTCGCGCCGCACGACCGTTGAGATTTTGGCGTGGGTTTTCAGATCGAGGAAACCGAAGACCACTTGGGCCCCTGCCCGCTCGAGCTGGCGCGCAAGCCGGATATTCGCCGCCTCGTCGAACCGCGCCTTCAGCTCGACCAGGGCGGTGACCATCTTGCCTTCCTCGGCCGCCTCGCAAAGTGCCTGGACGATCGGGCTGTCCTTTGAGGTGCGGTAGAGGGTCTGCTTGATCGCCACGACATTCGGGTCGCGTGCGGCCTGTTGCAGGAATTGGACGACGATCTCGAAGCTCTCGTAGGGGTGGTGCAGCAGCATGTCCTTCTGGCGGACGGCGGCGAAGATATCGCCGTCATGGTCGCGCACGCGTTCCGGCAGGCGAGGCTGATAGGGGGGCCAGCGCAGATCCGGCCGGTCCTCGACGATCAACTCCGCGGTATCCGCGATACCAACGATCCCAGCGACCTCGATCATCTCGGTGCGCTCTACGCCCAACTGCCGCGAGATCAACTGCTTCAGCGGCTCGGGCGAGTCGATGGTAAGTTTAAGCCGTATCGCCATGCCCCGGCGCCGGCGCTTGAGCGCGGTCTCGAACTCGCGCACCAGATCCTCGGCCTCTTCCTCGACCTCCAGGTCACTGTCGCGCAACACCCGGAAGACACAGCGGCCAACCGCCGAGTAGCCTGGGAACAGCTGACCGAGGAACAATTCAAGCAAGCTCTCGAGGAGCAGGAACCGGATCTCGCCGCCCGGCCCATTCGCAAGCCGCACGAACCGGTCGAGCTGGGCAGGGACCGGGATCAGTGCCCGCATCTGTTCGCCATCAGTGCGGCGAAGCTCGAGCACCAGGGCCAGACCCTCGTTCGCGATGAACGGGAATGGATGGGCGGGGTCGAGTGCCAGCGGGGTCAGGACCGGAAACACCTGGCTCAGGAAATAATCCTCGAGTTGGGCTAAATCGTCAGCGGTCAGCTTCGCGGCTTCGACCACGTGGATGCCCTCGTCCGCCATGTGCTTGCGCAAATCGGACCAGGTCTTCTCCTGGGCCCGCTGCAGGGCACGCGAATTCTGATTGATTAAATCCAGTTGCCGCGCCGGGCTGCGCCCATCGACCGAGCTGCGCTCGACGCCCGCGCGCATCTGCGCGCGCAGGCCGGCCACGCGCACCGTGTAGAACTCGTCCAGATTGGTGCCCGAGATCGACAGAAAACGCACCCGTTCCAACAGCGGCTGTTTCGGGTTGTCCGCCTCTTCCAGCACGCGCCAATTGAAGGCGAGCCACGAGAGCTCGCGGTTCTGAAACCGCTCGGGCGTTTCCGGGTCAAATTCGCTCAGATGCTCACTGGGCAACGGCGACGGCTTGGTGTTCAGGAAGTCCGCTCTCATTCGCCTGCTCCCGCGCCCAGCATCTGGGCGGCCAGGTGCTGCGTGACCGGGCGCTTGCGCTCCAGCGAAAGGCGGTCGAGCGCGTCGACCGCCTCTTCCGCGGCCGCGCATGAACGCTCGATCCTTCGGGCAAGAAACCGGATCACGTCGGGACCTACCTGCAACTGCCTGTCGGCAAACAGTTTCACCAACAATGATGACAACAGCATGTCATCGGGCTTGTCGAGAGCGGTCACCGGCAATGCGGCCAGACGCGAAGCCAAATCAGGTATCCGGACCGTCCACCGCGCGGGGCCTTCACGGCCGGTGAGCAGGACCCAAGCCCCTTCGTCGCCGGCGAGGTTCAGCAAGTGAAAAAGCGCCTTCTCGGCGCTGTCGCGCTTTTTTTGATCGAGATCGGCGATCCGGTCGACATCTTCGATGACGGCATTTCCCGCCGCTATGGTGCCTCGGACTGCCAAATCGTCAAGCGCTGCGGCATCGATCCGGGCGGCACCGGTCTCCTGCATCCAAACATGGGCCAGATGGGTCTTACCTGATCGCGCCGGACCGCAAAGCGCCATGCGGCGGCCGGGCCAGTCGCGCCAGGCCGAGATCGCCTGGACCGCACTTTGGTTGGACGGCGCGATCAGGAACGCGGCCCTGCCGAGCGCCGGGCGGTGATCGAGCTGAAACGACATCTGCCGCGGCGGGGCGGTCACTGGGTCTCCTCCTCCCGCTCGGCCTCTTCGCTACCGAGATAGAGGCGCCCCTCTTTGTAGCGGTCCAGGAAGAAGCGCCCAAAGACGCCGATCGCCGCAGCCGCCGGAACCGCGACCAGGAGCCCGGCAAACCCGAAGAGCGTGCCGAAGGCCGAAAGAGCGAACAGCAGCCAGACCGGATGCAGCCCCACGCTTCCGCCCACCAGTTTCGGTGTAAGAACGTTGCCTTCCGCAGCTTGTCCGGCCAGAAAAACCCCAGCCACGGCGACGATCATGCCAGGCGTCTCCCAGAACTGAACCACCGCAACGCCGATCGACATGATCCCGCCAACAATCGAACCGACAAAGGGGATAAAGCTGATCAGCCCGGCGAATGCCCCGATCAGCAGCCCGAATTGCAGCCCGATCACGGTCAGCGCGACTGCATAGAACGCCCCAAGGATCGCGCAGACGCTGAACTGCCCGCGCACGAAGCCGGCCAGCACTCTGTCAAGCTCACCCATCAAATCGTGGATGACCGGCCGATGCTGGCGCGGCAGGGCGTCATCGATCCAAGCGATCATCCGGTCCCAATCATAGAGCAGGTAGAACGCGACGACCGGCGTGATGACGGCAAGCGACACGAAATCCACGATCGCCAGGCCACCGGTCCAGAGCCCCTTCAGGATCGAAACGCTCCATTCGTCCGCATTGTCGCGCAGCCTGTCGGCTGCACGGCGCAATGCCGAGTCGTTCTCGGAAAGCGACGGCAGATGCGTCTGCGCAAAATTGCGCAGCGCGTCCAAATTGTCCGGCAGCGCGATAATCGCACTGGCGATCTGCTGGAGCAGCGGTGGAAGCAGCAGCACGACGGTAACAAAGGCGACCGCGAGCGAAGCGGCGGTGATCAGCACTGTCGCCATCAAACGCGAAAACCCCATGCGTTCCAACGCGTCCGCTATGGGATCGGTAAAATAGGCGATCGCGGCGCCGAGGATGAAGGGCAGCAACACGTCCCCCAGAATCCACATCGCCACGACGAAGGCGACCAGGCCTGCCCCCCACCACCGGACCTGCTCGGCAACCCTCATGAGGCGAACTGCTCGCGCAACAGGCGCTCCTCCAGCCCGTGGCCGGGATCGTATAGCAGGTCAATCTCGATCTCGGGCGCCGCTGCGATGCGCACCTCGCGGACGTCGCGCACCTCGATATAGTCGGCGGTGGCAGAGACCGGGCGCTTCTTGTAGCTCAGCACGTCGAAGGTGACCTTTGCCTCCCAAGGCAGGATCGCGCCGCGCCAGCGGCGCGGGCGGAACACCGAGATCGGGGTCAGCGCCATGAGACGCGCGCCGATCGGCAGGATCGGTCCGTGAGCGGACAGGTTATAGGCGGTCGAGCCAGCAGGCGTCGCCACCATGATCCCATCGCAGATCAGCTCCTCCATCTGCACCTCGCCGTCCAAGAGGATGCGGATCTTCGCGGCTTGGCGGGTCTCGCGCAGCAATGCCACCTCGTTGATCGCCAGGGCATCGTGCTGGACGCCAGCGGCATCCACCGCCTCCATGCGCAGGGGATTGATCGCCGCCTTGCGGGCGTGCGACAGCCGTTCGGGCAGATCGTCGGGATTGTAGTCGTTCAACAGGAAACCGACCGTGCCCCGGTTCATCCCGTAAACCGGCGCCGCCAGATCCATATTGTCGTGCAGCGTGTGCAGCATAAAACCATCGCCGCCAAGTGCCACGATTACGTCCGCGTCGGCGGCCGCTACGTGGCCATAACTGTGACGCAGGCTGCGCAAGGCCTCTTGCGCCTCCTCGGCATCGCTGGCCAGGAAACAGATCTTATCGAAACTCAACCGTGTCCTCAGTCCGCTGGATGTCCAGGCCGGCTCCCCAGTGCCAGTTCCAGTGCCTATTCCCCGGGCGCGGCACCATCGTCGCGGCACCATACCGGCGGCGTGGGCCTGCGGCAATCGCGAGCCTGAAATCGGACGCCGAATGGGGCCGGGCACATGGTGCGTCAATTTCTCGCTTGGGAAACTTCCTGTCCTGGAGTGTCGCTTTTGATATAGAAGACCCCAAGCGCCTGGTTTAGCGCCGCGGCTAGTTTTTGCACCGCCGCAATGGCGCGCGCCGCTTGGCGCAAAATACAGCGCCTTTCAAGGAGACGACCCGATGGACGCCACTACCCGTGACGCCGGATTCTTTTCCGAGAGCCTCGACTCTCGTGATCCCGAGCTCTTCGCCTCGATTGCCGACGAATTGCACCGCCAGCAGGACGAGATCGAACTCATCGCGTCCGAGAACATCGTCAGCCGCGCGGTGATGCAGGCTCAAGGGTCGGTCCTGACCAACAAATATGCCGAGGGCTATCCGGGCCGGCGCTACTATGGCGGCTGTCAATATGTGGACGTGGCCGAGCAGCTGGCGATCGACCGGGCCTGCAAGCTGTTCGATTGCAGCTTCGCCAATGTGCAGCCCCATTCCGGCGCCCAGGCGAACCAGGCGGTCAACATGGCGTTGCTGACCCCGGGCGACACGATCATGGGGATGGACCTTGCCTCGGGCGGGCACCTGACTCACGGCTCGCGGGTCAATCAGTCCGGCAAATGGTTCAACGCGATCCAATACGGGGTGACCCGGACCGACAACAATATCGACTACGATCAGTTGGCCGAGCTGGCCGACGAGCACAAGCCCAAGCTGATCATCGCCGGCGGCTCGGCGATCCCGCGCCAAATAGACTTCAAGCGATTCCGCGAAATTGCAGATTCCGTAGGCGCCTGGTTCCACACAGACATGGCGCACTTTGCCGGACTCGTGGCGGGCGGCGTGCATCCGAACCCGCTGGAATATGCCCACGTGGCCACCACCACCACGCACAAGACCCTGCGCGGACCGCGCGGCGGCATGGTGCTGACCAATGATGAGGCGATCGCCAAGAAGATCAACTCGGCCGTCTTCCCCCAGCTTCAAGGCGGACCCCTGATGCATGTGATCGCCGCCAAGTCGGTGGCCTTCGGCGAGGCACAGCGGCCCGAGTTCCGGGCCTATTCGGCGCAGGTCGTGGCCAATGCCCAGGCGCTGGCGAACGCGCTGATCGAGGGCGGGCTGGCACTGGTCACCGGCGGCACTGATACCCACGTCATGCTGGTCGACCTGCGCCCCAAGGGTGTGACGGGAGTGGCCGCCGAACGGGCACTGGGCCGCGCGCATATCACCTGCAACAAGAACGGCATTCCCTGGGATCCGGAGAAGCCGATGGTCACCTCGGGCCTTCGTCTGGGCTCGCCCGCGGGCACGACACGGGGCTTCGCCGAGGTCGAGTTTGCCGAGATCGGCCGCCTGATCGTCGAGGTGGTTGATGGCCTGGCCGCGAATGGCGAAGAAGGCAACGGCGCCGTCGAGCAGGCGGTTAAGGCTAAGGTCAAGGTGCTGTGCGACCGGTTCCCGATCTACGAGGCGGCGTAAGAAACGGGGCGGACAAGCATGTCTGCCCTCGATGCGTTTAGTTCCCCAACGCCGCGCTACCCAGAGGCACTGAGAACTTCCGGCACCAGATGAAGACGGTGTCGAAATCATCGGGGTTGATCTCGGCCGGCACCTTGTAGACCTGGGCGCCCGCATTCTGGCGCAGGGGCTCGAAGTCGGTGCCCTTGGCGAACTTCCCACCCTGGCCGAAGCCGACCCGTGGATCGGGGGCGCCGTCGAAGGCGAAATCGTCTTTGAGGTGGACCTCCCAACCATCGCCGGTCTGGATCACTTCTACGCTGCCCGAGGTGACGTGCCCGCTGGCACCGGTGAAACTGCCGGAACCCGCGCCGGCAAGCGCGATTTGCGGAAGCGCAACCGCCATGGCGGCGATCAGCAAGAAAGGGGCGAAGAGTTTCATCTGTTCAATCTCCAATTCCTGTCCCGAACCCGTGCCGGGGTCCAGTCGGCAGATGTATGCGGGGCCTCGAAAGTGTAGCCGCCAACACGGGCTTGTGACCCCCTGAAACTGTCTGGGGGCGACTTTGGGCGCCGTGGTCAGATCGCGTCGGCGTTCCGGCCAGATATTGCGCCGATCATCACCCCCTACACAATCGATTGGCGGCGCCCTATAGTCATTGTGTGCGCAGCCGAGGGAGAGCCAGATGCGTTGCCCATTTTGCGGAAGTGTCGATACCCAAGTGAAGGACTCCCGGCCCGCCGAAGACCATGTGGCGATCCGCCGGCGGCGGAGCTGTCCGGGCTGCGGTGGCCGGTTCACCACATACGAGCGGGTGCAGCTGCGCGACCTGGTCGTGGTCAAGAAGAACAACCGGCGCGAGGATTTCGACCGCGACAAGCTCTCGCGCTCGATCCGCATCGCGATGCAGAAGCGCCCCGTCGAGCCCGAACGCATTGAACAGATGATCTCAGGGATCGTGCGGCGCCTCGAAAGCATGGGCGACACGGATATTCCCTCCGACCGGATCGGCGAGATCGTGATGGAGACCCTGGCGCGGATCGACACGGTTGCCTATGTGCGCTTTGCCAGCGTCTACAAGAATTTCCAGGAAGCGAACGATTTCGAGGAATTCGTCGCCGAGCTGCGTCCTCCCAGCGAGGAACCGGCTGAAGAAAAAACAGGAGCCTGAGCCCGTGGCCAACGCCGCGACCCCAGCGGGCGACGCCCGCTGGATGCGCATGGCGTTGGGTTTGGCGGCGCGGAGCCTCGGCCGGGTCGCCCCCAACCCTGCGGTCGGCGCGGTGATCGTACGCGACGGGCGGGTTCTGGGCCGAGGCGCGACCGCGCCCGGCGGGCGACCCCATGCGGAAGCCCTGGCATTGGCCCAGGCGCGCGAGCGCTATGGCGAGGCCGCGTTGGCCGGAGCGACTGCCTTCGTCTCGCTGGAGCCCTGCGCCCATCACGGCCAGACCCCGCCATGCGCCGAGGCGCTGACGGCAGCCGCCATCTCGCGGGTGGTCAGCCCGATCGAGGACCCGGACCCCAGGGTCAGCGGACGCGGTTTCGCCGCGCTGCGCCAGGCCGGGATCGCGGTCGAGACGGGTCTAATGGCCGCCGAGGCACGCCGGCTCAATGCAGGGTTCTTGACCGCGATCGAACTGGGGCGCCCTTTCCTGACCCTGAAGCTGGCGGTGACACTGGACGGCCGGATCGCGACCCGGCAAGGCGACAGCCGCTGGATCACCGGTCATGAAGCGCGGCGGCGCGTGCACCTGATGCGCGCCAAGGCGGACGCTATCCTGGTCGGGGCGGGCACGGCGCGCGCCGACGACCCAATGCTGGATGTGCGCGGGCTGGGCCCGGACGTGACCCAGCCGGTGCGAGTGGTGGCGGACGGCTCTCTCTCACTGCCCGAGGCAGGCCGACTGGCGCGGACGGCGCAAACCCAGCCAGTGCATGTCTTGCATCACGCCCGAGCCACGACTGAACGGCGCGCGGCGCTCGGCGAGCTTGGCGTGACCCTGGCGGAGACGCCAGCAGATGAGGCTGGGCTCCTTGATCTGACAGCGGCGATACACGCGTTGGCCATGGTTGGGTTAACCCGTGTTCTTTGCGAAGGTGGCGGCAGGTTGGCGGCGGGGTTGCTGGCCGCTGGCTTGGCGGACGAGATCGTGATCTTCACCGCCGGCCGCGCAATCGGCGGCGATGGATTGGCGGCTCTGGCGTCGCTTGGCCTAGATCGCTTGGCGGATGCGCCCGATTTCGCGCTCGAGCACGAAGAGGCTGTCGGCGGCGACGTGATGACGGTTTGGCACCGCCGAGCCTGATCCGCCCCCTATTCGGGGCGGACGCGCTTGATTGCCGATCCCGCGTCCGCCCCCCGCCCGGCCCTCGCCGTCTCGCTAGTAACCCGTCAATGCGCGCGTCGACCCGCCGAAGGTCACCAGCGGCGCGATCGATTGCAGCATCTTCATCCATTTCGTGAATGGCGCCGAGGTCGCGTAAAGCGTGTCGCCATCTCGCATGACGAACTCCCGAGCCAAGAACATCCCACCGGGCTTGGTCAGATCCAGCAGGTAGACGATCCGGCTGGGGCCGGTTGTGGCTCCGCTCCGTAAAACCTTGCCTGCGATCTCGGCCGGCTCGCTGCGGAAGACGAAGACGCCTGTCGGATCGGCGCGCTGATCCAGCAGCCCGCCGACCACACCCATGGCCCGCTCGGCCGAGAGATCGCGCACCGGGAAGGGCACAGTCGATTGACGCCCGACCGCGCCGAGCGCGGTGAAAATCCGCCGGTCTCGCTCGGCGATCACCGCGTCACCGCCCTTCAAGGCCACATTGGTCGTCGGGTTATCGTATAGGTCCTGGACCCAAACCTCGCCGGTCTCCACACCGCGGCGCAATTTCAGGCGCACCACTTCCGGCTCCTCGGTCACGCCACCGGCACGGGCCAGCATCGGCAGTAGGCGCTCGGTCCCCGGCTCGATCGCGTAGAGCCCTGGCGCACGCACCCGGCCCTGGACGCTTATCAGCCGGCCCCGCGCATCGATCGGGAACACATCGACTTGTGGATTGAGTGTCTTCTCGGACAGCCTCTTGCGGATCGCCTCGCGGATCTGACCCAGCGTGCGGCCGGCAGCGCGGATCATCCCAATATAGGGTACGAAGATCAGCCCGCGCTCGTCCACCTTCACATGAGGCAAGGGCGTCGCGCCAATTCCTTGCGGGTTCAGCAGCCCCTGATCGATGTTCTCCCAGACCGTGATCGCCATCACGTCGCCCGGCGCGACGGTCGCTGTGTCTTCCGCCCGGGCCGACACGAAGCTCGGCGGAAAGCCCATGCGCTCGTCGATCCGGGTGGCGCGGACAATTGCAGGCGTCACCCGGACCACGTCATAGGGCAGCGCCGCCGGTGCCTCGGCCGTGATCTCGGAGTAGTCCGGACCGCTGCGCGGCACGGCGCAGGCCGATGTCAGGGCCAGCACGAAAAGCGCGGCAAGCGTGCGGGACGGCGGGAAGACGAACCGGGTCAAACGGCGATCCTTTCTGGAATTTTCTGCGCGGGCAGTCTTGGTGTTGCGGGCTCCGCCCGGACGCGCGGGCCAAGCACGCGGTCATAGGGGTCTTCCGGTGCCAGAATCGCGGCCGGCAGCGCTTCGAGCGCCTCACGGATGCCCGAGCCAGAGTAGAACGAGCCGCGGATCTGGGAGGTGCGGGTCAGGAAGCTGCGGAATTGCCAGTAGCGGCGCATGTCCGGCGGCCTTGGGGCGGCGAAGAATTCCTCAAGCGGCTGGTCCGAGACCAGGCCCGGCCGGGCATAGACCGCGCGGCCGCGTGCCGCGACCGGCAAACCGCGCCACAGGGCCTGTTGCGCCGCGGTCGAATTGATCGTCACCGTGCTGAGCGCGTTGTCCAACAGCGTCCCCAGCACCGCCACACCATCCAGGAACAAAACCCGCCGCGCGACGCCCGCCTCGGCGGCCCGGCGGCGGATCACCCGGCGCAGGCGCTCGCGCCCGTCCTCGAACGGATGCGACTTGAAGACCAGGCGGTCATCCGGCGATGCCCCCTCGGCAAAGGCGCGGATGCAGTCGCCGATGAAGCTGGCCGAGTTCTTGTAGTCTGAGTAGGCCTGCATCGAGGCGTCGAACGACAATTGCAGCAACGCCAAGTGATAGGGACACCCCTCGTCCAGCAGGGATGCCGCCACGCGGCCTTGCTGGAACCGGCGCCAGGGCAGCCCCAGCGTGCGGCGCGTGTAGTGGGAAAACTCGTGCCAGAGGCCGATGTCACGCCGCCTCGGCGGGCGCCCAAAATGGCGCGACGGCAATAACAGCCGCCCATGGTAGCGCGCCGAGTGCCAAATATGTGCCCGGTGAGCGCCCCATCCATCGCTGGGAAGCGCCGCCGGGCGTTCGGCTTCTCCGATGGCGCGCTCGATGTCGCTGGCCGAGATATGGCGCAGCCGCGAGTTGCCGTTCGAACCCCAGCGCTCGTATGTGACGAATTCTGGTCGCAGATACCCTTCCTCGAGACAGTGGCAAAGCACACCGCGCCGACGCGCGACATGGATTGCTGCGGCATGCTCGGGGCGGCTGTCGCCGTAGAGAATGATGTCGGTGACGCGATACCGGACCAGTTGATACTCGATCCAGCTTTCATAGGCGTCGGCCGGACCCTGATAGCGCCTGATCGGACCGGCGCGCCGCCATTCCGCCTCGTCCGCCGGGTTGAAGGCGACACGGCGAACCTCGCCGCCCTCACTGGCCAGGCGCCGGGCGAGACGCCGGACAAATGGCCCGTGCGGTCCTTGCAGGAATAGGAAGACGCGGCCCGCTGCTCGATCCACTGCCCAACCCCTCCCGGTATCTCGCATTTGCCTCTCGATTTAGGGCAGGCTGGCACGATCACGGTTAACGAAGGCTTACGGGGCATCCTTGCCGTGGCACGGCGGGCCTTGTAACGCTGTGCGCCAAAGAGCCAAGTCGGAGAGCGGCCATGTTCACCGGAATTGTCCGCGAGGTCGGAACCTTGCTGGAACGGCGTGAAAGCGGCGACACCTATCTACGGATCGGGTGCGCCCGCGCGCCCGAGACGATCGAAACCGGCGCCTCGATCGCCTGCAATGGCATCTGCCTGACCGTGCTGGAGACCGGCACGGCGGATGGCCAGCCCTGGTTCGAGGTCTCCGCCTCGGCCGAGACCAAGACCAAGACCACGCTGGGCACTTGGCAGCGCGGGCAGCGGATCAACCTCGAACCAGCCCTGCGCCTGGGCGACGAGATGGGCGGGCACATCGTCTCGGGCCATGTGGACGGGGTCGGCCGGATCAGCGGCATCCGGCCTGAGGGAGATAGTCATCGGATCACCATCGAGGTGCCGGCCGATCTGGCGCGGTTCATCGCTCCCAAGGGCTCGGTTGCGGTCGATGGCATCTCGCTGACCGTGAACGAAGTCGCAGATTCAGATGGCGGCCCCAGCTTCGGCGTCAACATCATCCCGCACACCTGGGCCGTAACCAGCCTGGCGGGTGCTGAACCCGGATCGAAGGTGAATATCGAGATCGATCTATTGGCCCGCTATGTGGCGAGACTTGCGGATGTGGAGAGCGAAATCCGCGCCTGAGCCGGACTGGCCCGACTCTTCTTGCGACGCCAACCTGGTCCGCGACGACGCTTGCAGGGTGGAAACTCCGCGCCCGCCTTGTTATGTGCCCGAACAGATCGCCCCCACGGCAGAAGACCATGAACAAGACAGAATATACCGACGCCATCTCCACCGTTGCCGAGATCATCGATGAGGCGCGCAATGGGCGCATGTTCATCCTGGTCGATCACGAAGACCGTGAGAACGAGGGTGATCTGGTCATTCCCGCCCAGATGGCGACGCCGGACATAGTGAACTTCATGGCGACTCACGGGCGCGGCTTGATCTGCCTGGCGATGGAGCCCGAACGGCTCGACGCACTGGGCCTGCCGTTGATGTCGCCCACCAACCAGTCGCGCCACGAGACCGCCTTCACGGTATCGATCGAGGCGCGCGAGGGGGTCACCACCGGCATTTCAGCCCATGACCGCGCGCGAACCGTCGCGGTGGCAATCGACCCGAGTTCCGGACCGGCGGATATCGCGACACCGGGCCATGTCTTTCCCGTGCGCGCCCGCGAGGGCGGCGTCCTGGTCCGCGCGGGCCATACAGAAGCCGCAGTTGATGTGGCCCGGCTCGCGGGCATGAGCCCGGCCGGCGTGATCTGCGAGATCATGAACGAGGATGGCACCATGGCACGGTTGCCGGACCTGGTGGCATTCGCCCAGCGCCATGCACTAAGAATCGGCACCATCTCGGACCTGATCGCCTACCGCCGACGCCACGACAACCTGGTACGCGAGACAACGTCGAGGACCATTTCGTCAACCATCGGCGGCGAGTGGGAGGTCTCGATCTTCAACGACGAACCCGAGCACGCCGAGCATATCGCGCTGGTCAAGGGCGACATCGCCAATGGCGATCCGGTGTTGGTACGGATGCATGTGCTCGATCCGCTGGAGGACCTGCTGGCACTGAACCCCGAGCGCTGGCAGCAAGTGCCCGACTCGATGGCCGCCATCGCCGCCGAGGGGCGCGGAGTGATCGTCATTTTGCGCGACATGTCGCCGAACGCGCTGACCGCCAAGCTGGGCGGCAGCGGCGCCTCGCCGAAGGAGTTGCGCCAATACGGTGTCGGCGCGCAAATCCTGGGTGCGCTTGGGGTCTCAGAGATGATCATGCTGACGAACTCGCCCGCGCCAAAGGTCGTGGGGCTCGACGGCTACGGCATCACCATCACCGGCGCCCGGCCGATCCCGAAGCGCGGAGATTGAGATGGCGACCGAGGAACAACACGGCACCCTGCCCCTGCCCGGTTTGAACCCCGCACCGAAGATGCTGATCGTCGCGGCCCCGTTCTACCGCAATATCGCCGACGGCCTGCTCGCGGGGGCGACCGCCGTGCTGGACCGCGCCAGCGCCGCCCACGAGGTGATCGAGGTTCCGGGTGCCCTCGAGATCCCGGTCGCGATCCGGCTCGCGGCCGAGTCCGGCGCATGGGAGGGCTTTGTCGCGCTTGGCTGTGTGATCAGAGGTGAGACCACCCATTACGAAACCGTCTGCAACGACAGCTCGCGTGGGCTGATGCTGCTGGGCGTGCAGAACCGGATCGCCGTCGGCAATGGCATTCTGACTTGCGAGACCATGGCCCAGGCAGAGGCGCGCGCGGATCCGGAAGAAATGGACAAGGGCGGCGGCGCGGCGGAGGCGGCGCTGCACCTAGTGGCACTCAAACGGCGCTTCCGTGGCCTACCCGGGCGCGGCGAGGCGGTTCCGGACGACGCCGACATTCTGCTCGCCGCGCAAGCGGCCCAACCCCGGACCGCCTGATATGCCGTCAACCGCGCATCAGGAAGCCCGGCTGGCCCGATCAGCGGCCCGGTTGGCTGCGGTCCAGGCGCTCTATCAGATGGAAATCTCGGGCGCTGGCTGGCAGGCGGTGCAAAAAGAGTTCGAAGACCATCGTCTGGGCGCCGAGATCGAGGGTGCCCAATACCGCGATGCCGATGTGGAGCTGTTCCGCGATATCCTGAAGGGCGTGGTCGACCATCAATCCGCCATCGACCGGCTGACCGACCGCGCCCTGGTCGAGCGCTGGCCGCTCGGCCGGATCGACGCGACGTTGCGCGCGGTCTTCCGGGCCGCCGGGCATGAATTGACCGCAAGGCCCGACATTCCGCCCAAGGTCTCGATTGGGGAATATGTCGACGTCGCTAAAGCGTTCTTTGAATCCGGACGCGAGGCGAAGTTCGTCAACGCGGTGCTGGATCATATGGCCCGCGAAGCGCGGCCCGACGCGTTCCAGAGCTGAAAATGCGAACCCCCGGGCCCTGACGGGCCCGGGGGCTGCTCTGGCGGATAATCCGTGCGGCGCGGCACTCAGATGCGGCCGGCGACGAAAAGCTCGATCTGGTCCCGCGTGATGCCGATATCGCGCAGGCGATGATCGTCGTAGTGGCTCAGCGTTTCGACCGCCCGGGCACGGGCATTGCGGCGCCCGATGGCATTGATGATTGCACTGATCATGGCTTGGTCTCCTTTAGTCGAGGTATCTCTCTGCCCGGAGAGGTAGGGCGCACCCCATCTGTAGAAAAGCGTCACAAAGGCAATGCGGGATTGCAAAAATTGCAAGTCTCATGGGGCTGCGCGGTCAGTTCCAATCACCCTGAATGTTGTCCCAGATTTTCTCTCCGATCAGGCAATCATAGTGCTCGGATTGCGCCGGGATCCTTAGTGGTCCGGGCCGGCGCGGCGCCTCGACCAAATCCAGCACCAGCTTTCGCTGCACGGCGGCGGGGAAGTGATCCCATTCAAGGACCGGGATCACGAAGGCACCCGGCCCGCCGATCACGCAGTCCTGGTAATACCGGTCCAGGTCGTCCAAGTGCCACTGCGCGCCCATTCCCTCGCGGGTCATCAGCGGCAGGCCGTTGATGATGATCCCCTGCGCCAGCGCGTCGTCGCGGGCAATATTTACCGGCCGGCCCTGGTTATTCGGCCCATCGCCGGAGACATCGATCACCCAGCGGTCGCCCTTGAAGTCGTTCCCTTGGAAAAGCCCGGCTGCATAGTCGAGCGCGCCTGAGATCGAGGTTCGGCGCATGTTATCGACGAAATGGGCCGTAAGCCGGTCCGCGAAGGCCTGCGCATCGGACCTGTTCGTGATCAGCGTCCAATCGACGATGACCTGCTGCGAGCTCGCGCCAGCCCATTCGAGGTAAGTGATGGCCACGCGGCCCAAGCCCCCACGCCCGATTGCTTCGATTACCGCGTCGCTGACCAGCGCTTCGGCATAGCCCCGGCGCTGGATCTCCAGTTCGCGGACGGTCATCGAGCGCGAGACATCGACCGCCAGGACCAGTTCCACATCGACCGCGATCTCTGGCTCGGCCCGTGCCGGCCAGGTTAACGCCGCGCAAAGGATCATTAAGAAAGCGCGCATACCTCAGAGTGCGGGTCAGAGGGGCGGCTTGTCGAGGGATTCGTGCCCGCGATGCCCAGGGCGTGATCACGGTGGAGCCTTGTGCCGCTTGGCCGAGGGGCTGCCGCCCGCTAACAGGAGGAATGAGCGGGGCAGTAACAGCTTCCGATCAACCGGGCGCTTACCGCTGGATTCTGCTGGCGGGCGTCTGGCTGATCTATTTCAGCTTCGGGCTGATGATCGCCTCGCTGGCGCCGCTGGTCGGGCAGATCACCGCCGAGCTTCAGATCGGGCACTCGACGATGGGCGCAATCCTTGGCGCCTGGCCGCTGGTCTATATCGCGGCGGCAATTCCCTGCGGCATCCTGCTCGATCGGCTGGGGACACGTGTCTCGCTAACGCTCGCGGCCTTGCTCATGGCGGCCTCGGGCGTCGCCCGCGGTTTAGCCACTGATCCGACGACCCTGTTCCTGGCGGTCGCCCTCTTCGGCATTGGTGGGCCGTTGGTCTCGATCGGCGCGCCGAAGCTGATCGCCCAGCGGTTCGAGGGCCCTAGCCGCGGCACCGCGATGGGAATCTACATCACCGGACCGTCGTTGGGCGGCATCGCGGCGCTGTCGCTGACACACGCGGTTATGATGCCGCTGACCGGCGGCGACTGGCGCATGGTGCTGTTCCTCTATGCGGGCTTTGTCGCGCTTTGCAGCATCGTTTGGCTCGGGATTGCAAATCACCCGGCAGCGCGGACGCGGCTGTCCGACGAGGATGGCGGCAAGAAGTTCAACCTGGCAGCCTTCGGCGAGATCCTGTCCGTGCGCGCGGTTCGCCTGGTCCTGGCCATGAGCATCGGGATCTTCTTCATCAACCACGGGCTCAACAACTGGCTGCCCGAGATCCTGCAGAGCCGCGGAATGAGTGCAGCCGAGGCCGGCTATTGGGCCTCGATCCCCACGATTGTCGGCGTCATCGGTGCGCTGATCATCCCGCGCCTGGCAACGCCCGACCGGCGGCTGGGTGTGATGAAACTGCTTTTCTTGTGCGCGCTCGCGGCCTCGCTGCTGCTGCAACTCGATCCAGGGGCTGGGCTGGCAACCGGGCTGTTCCTGCAAGGCATCGCGCGTAGTTCGATGATGACTGTGGCGATCCTGCTGCTTATGGAGACGCCCGGCGTGCCGAAAGAAAGGCTGGGGCTTGCCGGCGGGCTGTTCTTCACGGCGGCCGAGATCGGCGGGGTCATGGGGCCGTTGACGATTGGAATCCTATCGCAATCGACCGGCGGGTTCTCGGTGCCGATCGCATCCGTGACGGTCGTATGCGTCATACTACTGGGCCTGATCGCGGTTCTCCGCCGGGCGTGGGAACACCGGTAGGGCGGGATTCCAACTCTACGCCACCGCCGGCGGCGCGCAGCAGACGGCTTCGTAGGGGTAGCGCTGCTTGAGCGTCCCGAAATGCTCGAACACGTCCAGAGTGACTTCGTAGGCCGACCGGGTAATCTCGATATGCGGTGTCCAGCAGCCAAGCTGCTGATAGGTCTGGATGCAGCGCGCCAGGACATCCTCGTCGATCTGCAGGAAATAGTCCTTCTCGGCCCGGGCTATCTCGGCCGCCGGGGTATCGACCATGTAGCGCCGGGTCTTGGCATAGGCCCGGGTGAAGGCGCGGGCCTCGTCGGTCGCCAGCCATTCCGGTGTCGCGGCTAGGCTGGAGAAGCCGCAGGGGCCGATCTGCGGGCCAACCTGGGCGACTACGTGGCCCACCCCATCGGCCTCCAATTGCTGCGGGAACGGTCCCTGCTGCTGGACATACTGGCCCTGACCCTCGCGGAAGGCCCGGTCGATATCCGCCGCGCCGCCGGGCGTGACGGCGTTGATCTTGTCGAAGTCAATCCCGGCCTTGTGGCAGGCATATTTGAACATCGCCAAGGGCTGGCCGCCCTTGAACATCACCACCTCGGCGCCTTCTAGCTTGTCCCAGGTGAAATCCGGATCGGCCTCGCGCCCGGTCAGGAAGAACCCGTCCATCTCGTTGATCTGGGCGAAGTGCATGACTTTCGGCGTCTCGCCCTTGGCCAATGTGGAAAATCCTTGGCTGAGCGCCGACTGCGCCACCTGCACCTCGCCCGCCTCGACCGCCGCCAGGGCCGAGACACCAGGCGCCGAAACCGACCAATCCGCCTCGAGCCCCTCTTGCTTCAAGAAACCGCCGGACATCAAAGAGATCAGTGGCGAGTAGAAGGCGGAGAAAAGGGTGAACTGAATGTTGATCCGGGCCATGGGACATGCTCCTGCGAAACGATGCTCGGACGCTATCTTATATGCTCCGCGTCAGCCAACTCACAGGGCGGGAATTGGGCTGGTTCACTCTTAAAGCTGGATCGCCGACCTGACATGGCCGATGGCTGTTCTGAGTACGTTTTGTGGTGGGCACGATAGGGCTGACAAGGCCCTATTGACGCGATTTGTCGTCATCTTGAATAGGGACCTCGTCTATTTCTTTTTCTGTGTTGTGCTTGATAAGCTCTGCGTTGCTTGGCGACCTCATACAGGACTATGCCCGAAGTCGTCCCCAGATTCAGGCTCTCGATCATTCCAAACATCGGAATGCTCACGCACAACTCTGCATGCTCAATTGCTTCTTCGCTGATGCCTCGGCTCTCGCTCCCAAACCATATCGCCAGTTTGGTATGAGCGGTGTAATCCACATCATCGAAAACTGCGTTTCTTTTTCCTTTAATGTGAGGCGACGTGACGATCGAAACGAACCGATTTTTCCGGAGGTGCGCAATGCAATCTTTCGTACTGTCAAAGCGTCTGACGAAGCTCCATTTGACAGCCGAAACGGAGGTTCTTGACAGCGAACTCCTTTCCCTCATTTCCTGCCAATCGTTTGGAAGCGAGTTTTTCGGATCGACGATGTAGGTTTTTTCAACGCCCAAGGCATTGACGTTCCTCACAACGGTTCCAATGTTTTTTATATCCTTCGGATCTTCAATTACCGCTATGAGATTTTTGCAGCGGAAATTCTTTATCCGATCGGCACGTTCGCGCAGCGAGGATTTCTTCTTCTCAGATTTTTGGGTCGTCATGTCTCTACTATCAACTTGTGGCGGCAGCGGTCGCTGGCGCGCCTAAGCCGCCAGCAGAGCGTGCGCCTTGGCGTTCGCGCGCTCGGCCCCGTCGCGATCACCCAATCCCTTGAACGCCCGCGAGACATAGAACCAGTTCTGCGGGCTGGTGGACTTCAAGGCCGTACGTTCGTTGGCCAGAGCCAGTGCAAGATCGAACTGACGGGCGCGCAGAGCGGCCTCCAGCAGCGTCCATCCGATCACGTCGCGCTGCGCGAAGCTGCCGCCCAGGCGGTGGGACATGTAACGCACCGGCAGCAGCCGGTCGACGCAGGCCCCGTAACGCCCCTTGTGGAAGTCCTGCATGGCCAGGCAGAAGGGGATGCCGATCTCGCGGCTCATCGCCACGTTGGCGTCCGACGCGCTCTCCACATAGCGTTCATTGGCGGTCAGCAGCGCCTTCTGGGCATCCTCGCGCTCGTCCGAGACAAATGTCATCATCGCGTGGACGTCATTGAAGGCGTAAAGCGTGTCCTGCGACGAGGGCTCCCACTTGTCAGCCAGGTCGTGCCAGCGCGTGCCAGTATCGATATCCAAGAGCTTCAGGCGCCAAAGAAGGGCCGAGGCATCCAGTTCCTCGTATTTATCGCCATGCTGCTCGCCAGAACGCAGATGGTTGTCATAGATCGACAACACCGCCTCGACGTCGTTGACGTCCAGGTGGTAGAGCGCCGTATGCCACCACAGATGGTTCGCGAAGTTCGAGCTGCCCCAGCTCTTCTCGTGCTCGGCCATGAAGCGGATGCCGCCTGATTGGCGCCCGTTCATCTCCATCACATGGCCGACCGCGTGGACCGCGTAGGGATTGTCGGGCCGAAGCGCCAAGGCCATGCGGCCGAACTCCTCGGCCTTGAAGTAGTCGCGGTTCTCCTCGAGCCCGAAGGAGTAGAAGCCGAGGACGAATTCGTAGCCGGGGATCGTCTCGTCCCACAGGTTGAAGACGCGGGCCACCACGTCGCGCTGGCCAACCACGTCACCCAACAGCACATCGGTCAGATGGATGAGCTGCAGTGCGAAGAGGTCGCGCGGATAGTGGGTCAGCACCGCCTCCCACTTCTGCACGGCGCCATAGAAGTCGCCGCGAATCCAGAGCTGCATCGCCTCCAGATGCCCCCGCTCGCGGTCATTCGCCTTACTCTCCAGCGCCTCCGCCGCCTTTACCGCGGCCACCATGTCGCCGTAGATCCGGGTCTCCATCGCCTGACTTAGCCAGCCGGCCTTGAAGAGGTGCCCCATGACGAATTGCGGATGCTCGGCCAAAACCTTGTCGATCTCCGCAATCGCGTCGCCCCGGAAACCCAGCGCGCACTCATGAGCGCGTTCTAGCCCATCGATCGCGGACGGGTCTGAATATGAGACAGGGACGCCGCGCCAATCCGTGGTGCCCGAGCTATTCCTAGAGGTCTGCGTTGCGATCATGGCGTCTGCTCCCAAATCATCTCGGCCGCAGCTTTAAGTCCGCGCTCGGCCAGGATCATACAACACCCCAAATGGGAATGGGATAAACCTTCGTCGAGCCTCTATCAGCGATTGGTGAAGAGTTTGAAACATCCCCGTTTGACCTGCCCCGCCGCATGGGCGTAGGGACGAGGCCATGAGCTTGGAACAAATCCACGTCATCGGCGGCGGCATGGCCGGGTCCGAGGCTGCCTGGGCAGCGGCCAATGCGGGCGTCCCGGTGGTGTTGCACGAGATGCGGCCTCAGCGCGGGACCGAGGCGCATCAGACCGATGGGCTGGCCGAGCTGGTCTGCTCGAACTCGTTCCGCTCGGACGATAACGAGAGCAACGCGGTGGGCCTGTTGCATTGGGAGATGCGCCAGGCAGGCTCGATCATGATGTCCGCGGCCGGCCCCGCCCAATTGCCCGCGGGCAGCGCCCTGGCGGTGGACCGCGAGCTCTTCTCTCAGGACGTCACGGCCCGGATTTTCAGTCACCCCCTGATTACGGTCGAGCGCGGCGAGATCGCTGGCCTCCCGCCCGGGGATTGGCGCAATGTCATCATCGCCACCGGTCCCCTGACCTCTCCTGCCCTGGCCCAGGCAATCCGCGACCTGACCGGCGAGACCTCGCTTGCCTTCTTCGACGCCATCGCACCGATCGTCTATGCGGAGAGCGTGGACATGGAACAGGCGTGGTTCCAGTCGCGCTATGACAAGGGCGAGACGGAGGCCGAGCGCACAGCCTATCTCAACTGCCCCATGGACCGCGATCAATACGAGGCCTTCATCGACGCGCTGCTCGCCGCGCCGAAGACCGAGTTCAAGGATTGGGAACGCGACACCCCCTATTTCGAGGGCTGCCTGCCGATCGAGGTGATGGCCGAACGCGGGCGCGAGACCCTGCGGTTCGGGCCGCTGAAACCGGTCGGCCTGACCAATCCCCATGCGCCGGAGATCAAGGCCCACGCGGTGGTCCAGCTTCGCCGCGAGAACGCGCTTGGCACGCTCTTCAACCTGGTCGGCTTTCAGACCAAGCTGAAATACGGCGCACAGCCCGAAGTGTTCGGACTGATCCCGGGGTTGGAAAACGCCCGGTTCGCGCGCCTGGGCGGCATCCACCGCAACACGTTCCTGAACTCCCCCCGCCTGCTCGATGGCCAGATGCGGCTCAAGGCCGATCCCCGGCTGCGCTTCGCCGGCCAGATTACCGGGGTTGAGGGATATGTTGAATCCGGCGCAATGGGCATCGTGGCGGGCCGCATGGCGGCGGCCCAGGCGCTTTGCCAGGACGCACCACCGCCGCCGCCCACAACCGCGATGGGCGCACTGATCAACCACATCACCGGGGGTGCCGAAGCCGAGACCTTCCAGCCCATGAACGTGAATTTCGGCCTATTTCCGCCTCTGACCGGTGACATCCGCAAGGGCCGCAAGGGCAAGCGGGACCGTGCCCTCGCTTACACAGAGCGAGCGAAAGCTGCATTCGAATCTTGGGAAAATGCCCAGAGACGACCCAAAGCGGAACAAACTCCCGCCTGATTTCCCTTGGACAATCAAACGCATCGACCGCACTTCTCGTGTAGGTTGTAAAGTTTGAGGGGATTCACCTCTAAGTGGTGGGGGATAGTCATGATTAGCGGCCTTCAACCGGATACGCAGCAGATCAATCGTCAGCAGTTTGCGTGGCTTGCGAAGGAAACGAACGGTTACAAGCACTTGGCTACCGAGATCGGCGCCGAGCACTCGGACTCGATTGTAGACCTGGTCTTCGACAACCTGGTGCGCGAGCACAGTCCGAACGACCGCTATCTGATGATCAGTCCCAGCGAATTGCCGTTCTACACCGACAAGGTGGAAGCGGTTCTGGGCACCGAATGCGAGCAGATCGACGAAAAGCTGACTTATCTGACGACGCTCTTGAAGGCGACGATGGCCGGCGATCTGCGCGAGCATCTGGACGGCGCCATCGAGGCCGAGAAGAACTATACCTCGCCCAGCCAATTGCCGCCCGGAGGCCGGCGGCGCGAGATCGCCAAGGCGGCGGATTGGATCGCCGCTTCGATGCACGGGGATGACGGTCGCGCGCAGATACTGGATTGCCTGAACAAACATGTCCTCGACGAGCCTCGCGGCATCGCACTCGGCAAGACACCGGCGGAAATCTTGGACAAGATACATAGCGAGATCGTTCTCGATGCGCCGCGGGTGCGTGGCCCCAATCCGAACACCGCCTATCCCTCGTCGATTGGCGGTCGGTTTCTGTTGAACCACGTGTTCAAATGGACCTCGCGCATCATCTGGCCCGGCCCCGGTGAGGAAATCTGGCGCGATGTGGCGCTTTTCTACCTGGGGTCGGTGATCACCGTGCAGGGCTATACGGACGGCAATAAACGCATGGGCCGCCTGGCCTATGCCCTGACCCTGCTTAAGGCGGAGCTGCCGTTCGATGCGCCGAACTCGGCCTTGGAAGCGGGCCTTGCTCGAATGCAGCGTCCGTCGGAATTGTAATCCCAAAAAGTCAGGCGCTACCCGCGGTTTGACCCTCTCCCCCCGCCCATTTAGGTTGGTCGGGGGAGAAACGCATGACTGACAAATCGGGCCAGCTATCCAACGCCTATACGGTCTCTACGCCGGAGGAATCCCAGCAATTTTACGACGGCTGGGCCGAGGGCTATGACGCTGAAATCGCCGAGAACGGCTATGCGACGCCACGGCGTTGCGCCGAGGCCTTGGCCGCTCATGCCGAGGCCATTTGGGCGCCGGTCATGGATCTGGGCTGCGGCACCGGCGTATCCGGCGCGGCGCTGAAGGCGGCTGGGTTCGAGTGCATCGACGGCTTTGACTTCAGTCAGGCGATGCTGGACCAGGCACGGCCGAAGGGCATTTACCGAAACCTGGCCATCGCGGACCTCTCGAAACCGTTGGAGATCGCCGAGGGCGTCTACCAGAACGCCGCCGCCATCGGCTGCATCACACCGGAATACATGCCTCCCACGGTGTTGGACGAAATCCTGTCGAAACTTCCCGTCGGCGGGTGCCTCTCGTTCTCGGTGAACGACCATTCGGCCCGGGACGGCACGATCGTCGGGCGGATCAATTGCCTGGTGGATTGCGGTGCGGCGGAGCTGGTTTTCAAGGAATACGGCGACCACCTGCCCGGGATCGACCTCAAATCCACGGTCTACGTCCTGCGCAAGCGCTGATCACCACCGCCCCCTGAGCGCGCGCCAGAAAAGCAGCGGACCGCGTCTCGCAGGCGCGTCCTCGTGCGGGAATAGGAACCTTGCCTGGCTCAGGACCCGCTCGGCCCGCGCCAGTGGCAGCAACGCGGGCAGCGCCGCCTTCGGCACCACGCCGGTTTCGGCCCGGGCGGCGTGCAACACCGCCTCCGCCTGAGCCGCGTGCTGCCGCGCCGTGGCTTCCGCGTGGGACGTGACCTTACCCCGGGCGAGTGCGGCGCGGTCCTCGGGCCCGAGCCCCGGCAGCAGAAAGCAATTCGCCTCGGCCGCCAGCCGCATCCCCTGGCGCAGCAGATATGCGACCGCCAGCACCTGCCCCGCCGCCGTGGCCGCGCGCCGGGCGAACTCGTCCTCCTCGCAAAGAAGCGCGCAGGCGAGCCGCGTGAGGGCACCGAACCGCCCGTCCGCCCAGGCCAGGAACTGGGCTTCGTCGAAGGACCCCTCTAATTCGGCCTCGCGCGCCTCGATCAGCGAGTCCAGGTCCGCGCGGTCCAGGCGGTGATTGCGCAACAGCCCATGCATCGGCTCGGCGATCTCATGCTGTCGCGCCGGCGCGCCTGCATCGGCCTCGGCCAGCGCATCGCGCCACCATTGCAGGCGCATCCGCGCGATCATCGGCTCGGAGGTTTGCGCCGCGGCGCGCGACAGCTCGATATCGAAGGCATAGAGCACCATCAGCCGGTCGCGGCCCGGCTCGGACGCGAACAACGCGGTATGGAACAGTTCCGGGTCCAGCCGCCGGACCAGATCGGCCACGGGGCTGAGTTGGAACACTGGCATGCCCTGGCCCCTAGCGCGCGGCGGGAGCGCCCGCCAGCATCAGCTTGGTGATGACCGCGTCCTCCAACGCCTGGAATGAGGCATCGACGATGTTGGGCGAGACCCCGACAGTCGACCAGGAATTGCCAGCGGCATCCGCGCTGTCGATCAGCACGCGCGTCACCGCCTCGGTCCCCGCTCCGATAATGCGGACCTTGAAGTCCACCAGGTGCAGGTCGTCGATATAGCTCTGATAACGCCCCAGATCCTTGCGGAGCGCGCGCGCCAGCGCGTTGACCGGCCCCTGGTCCGCATGGGTCTCCGGGTCGACCGACTCGGAGGCCGAGATCATCCGCTCACCGTCCACATGGACCACGACGACGGCCTCGGAGACAGTGACCGGCCCGTCTGGCTCCTCGCGCCGCTCGATCGAGACCCGGTAGCGGTCGACATCGAAATAACGCGGCAATTGATCGAGGCTGCGCCGTGCCAGCAGCTCAAAACTGGCCTGGGCCGAGTCGTAGGAGAAGCCTTGATCCTCGCGCTCCTTCACCAGCGCCAGCAGGCGCGCCAGACGCTTGTCCTTCGGGTCGGCCTCGATGCCCGCCTTGTTCAGGCGCTCGATCAGGTTCGAGCGGCCGGCCTGGTTCGACATCGGGATCACCCGCTCGTTGCCGACCGCTTCGGGTTCCACATGCTCGTAGGTCGCGGGGTCCTTGACGATGGCCGAGGCATGGAGCCCCGCCTTATGGGCGAAGGCCGCCGAGCCCACATAAGCGGCGTGTCGGTTCGGCTGGCGGTTCAGGATTTCGTCCAGCATCAGCGAGAGCGACCGGAGGCTGGGCAGCGCATCGACCGCGATGCCGGTCTGGAACCGCTCGGCATATTGCTGCTTCAACAGCAGCGTCGGGATGATCGAGACCAGGTTGGCGTTGCCGCAGCGCTCACCGAGGCCGTTCAGCGTGCCCTGGATCTGCCGCGCACCGGCCTCGATGGCGGCGAACGAGTTAGCCACCGCCTGCTCGGTATCGTTGTGGGTGTGGATGCCCACATTCGTGCCGGGGATGCGCTGGCAGACGGCGTGAACAATCTCGCCCACCTCCGTTGGCAGGGCGCCGCCATTGGTGTCGCAGAGGACGACCCAGCGGGCACCGCCCTTCATCGCGGCATCGAGGCAGGCGAGTGCGTAGTCCGGGTTGCCCTTGTAGCCATCAAAGAAGTGTTCCGCATCGAACAGCGCCTCGCGGCCCCGGGCAACGAGATGGGCGATGGATTCGCGGATATTGGCCAGGTTCTCATCCAGCGTGATGCCAAGCGCGGTCTCCACATGGAAGTCATGGCTTTTGCCGACCAGACAAACGGCGGGCGTACCCGCATTGACAACCTCCGCCAGCACCTCGTCATTTGCGGCCGAGCGCCCGGCCCGCTTGGTCATCCCGAAGGCCGTGAAAGTGGCGGTCTTGAGCTGCGGCGCCGAGTGGAAGAAGTCGCTGTCAGTGGGGTTCGCCCCGGGCCAGCCGCCCTCGACATAGTCGAGGCCGAGCTCGTCGAGCGCGCGGGCGATCTTCACCTTATCGGCGGCGGAGAAGTCGACGCCCTGGGTTTGTTGACCGTCGCGCAGCGTGGTGTCGAAGAGGGAGAGGCGATCCTTAGACATTCGGAAGCTCCGGCAACTTGTCGGGATCGAAATTGTTCCTCGGCTCCCACTCGACGTCTGTCTTTGACTCCTTCAGTTGAATTCCTGCCTCGTCCAAGCCATTTCGGATCAGATCAGCAAGATCGTAGCGCTTCTTCTGCCTTGCGGCGAAGCGGACGCTCACTAGCAAGGCAATGTATTGAGCAATGTTCGTTGGAACCCCGTCGGGACGCTTGACCGCAAATCTCTCAACACCCTCAAACAACTCCTCATATCCAGCCGGAACGCTCCTGAACGGAGCATCCTCAGAGATCGTTGATACAACCCAAGCACCCAAATCAATCGTAAGTAGGCCAAGCAGATTCGCACTCGCAACCAACCCACCCGTATCGCCATTACTGGCCAGAACATGCAATTCCGCGATAGCTTGGGGAGTATTGAGATCATCAGACAAGGCATCGATAACGCGGCCATTTGGCCTATCGGATGTGTCGGATTCCGCGACTATGCCTCTCCAACGCTTGAGGGTAGCGGTTGCTTCCTCTACCCGCTTCTCGGTCCAGTCTATCGGCTGCCGATAATGTGCCGAGAGTAGCACAAACCGGATCACTTCCCCTGGGATCCCCCGGTCCCGCAGGTCCTTAACTGTGAAGAAATTGCCTAAGGATTTGGCCATTTTCTCGCCTTCGACCTGCAGGAAGCCGTTATGCATCCAGACATTGGCCATCAGGTCGGTCTCGTTGGCACAGCAGCTCTGCGCAACCTCGTTCTCGTGGTGGGGGAAAGCCAAGTCGATGCCGCCGCCATGGATGTCGAATACGGGGCCGAACAGGGTCCCGGCCATGGCCGAGCATTCAACGTGCCAGCCCGGGCGGCCGCGCCCCCAGGGGCTCGGCCAACCCGGCTGCTCATCGGTTGAGGGCTTCCACAGGACGAAGTCCATGGGGCTGCGCTTGTAGGGCGCCACCTCGACTCGGGCGCCGGCCATCATGTCGTCCAGCGAGCGGCGCGCCAGCTTGCCGTAATCGGGATATTTCTCGACCTCGAACAGAACATGCCCCTCGGCCGCATAGGCGCAGCCCTTGTCGATCAGGGTCTGGGTCATCGCGACCATTTCCGGGATCATCTCGGTGCAGCGGGGCTCGTGATCCGGTTTCAGAGCGCCCAATCCGCCTACAACTTCGGGATAGGCGCCCATGTCCTCGTGATACCAGCCGATTGTCTCGTCGGTGATCCGGCGGGTCGCCGCCTCCAGGGTCTCGTCCGCGCCCTTGGTCTGGACCGCCCGGTCGATGATCCGGTCGTCCACATCGGTGAAGTTCCGGGCATAGGTGACGTGCTCGGGTCCATAGACATGGCGCAACAGCCGGTAAAGCACGTCGAACACCACCACCGGTCGCGCGTTGCCGATATGGGCGCGGTCATAGACCGTGGGACCGCAGACATACATGCGCACGTTTTTCGGATCGATGGGCTCGAACGGCTCCTTCGACCGGGTGCGGGTGTTGTAGAGCTGGATTTCCGTCATGTCTGGCTCGCGCGCGTTTGGTCCCGCGGCGGGCCTAACATCCGGTTCAGATCATGGAAACAGAAAACACCGCCGCAGACTATGTCAGCGGGTAATGCAAATCCGGCAGATGCAGATCGCGATGTTCATGGGGGCTCTGATGCGCCTGCTAGGCCGCAAAGTCAAGGTTTCCGCAAAAACGGCATCAGCGCCGCCATCTCGGGCCCGTGGTCCCGGCCGGTCAGCGCACGGCGCAGCGGACGGAACAGGTCGCGGCCCTTGCGGCCCGACGCCTGCTTGACCGCGCCGGTCCATTCCTTCCAGGTCTCCGGCCCCCAGGGGCGCGGCGGCAACAGCGCCATTGCCTGCGCGACGAACTCCCTATCCTCCGTCGCGACGGCCGGCTCGGCCCCGTCACGGCAGATCGCCCACCAATCCCCGGTTTCCTCGAATCGATCGAGATTGGGGCCAACGGCTTCCCAAAAACCGGGCGAGATTTCTTCCGGTATCCCGATATCTTTCAGCCGTTCTTTCACGGATTCATACGGCAGGGCCCGCAGTGTCTTAGCACTGTGGTTTTGCAGCTCTCCAGGATCGAACTTGGTTGGCGACTTGCCGAACCCATGAATGTCGAACCCCGCGAGCACCTCGTCCAGCGAGCCCATCACCTCGATCGGCTTGCGCGATCCAAGCCGTGCCATGAAGCTGACAAGTGCCACCGGCTCGATGCCGGCCTCGCGCAGATCGGCCAAGGCAAGGGTCCCCAGCCGTTTCGACAGCGCCTCGCCACCCGGCCCGGTCAGAAGCGAGTGGTGAGCAAATGACGGCGGATGCCCGCCGAGCGCCGCGAATATCTGAATCTGCGCCCCGGAATTGGTAATGTGGTCGGCCCCGCGCACGACATGGGTAACCCCGAAATCGATGTCATCGACCACCGAGGCAAGCATGTAGAGCAATTGTCCGTCCGCCCGGAAC